>JAQWRT010000029.1 GCA_029243605.1 Myxococcota bacterium | reverse complement strand
ATCCCGGCGCTTGTCGTCTTTGTCCTGGCGATCTGGATGCGTCGCTCCATCGAGTCACTCCTTTGCGGAACCATCCTGGGGCTCGCGATCCTTCATGGACCGAATCTTCTCGGCGAGTTCACCGCTACGACGATCCGAGTGCTGACCGATGAGGACCTGGCGTGGATCATCCTCGTTTGCGGTTTCATGGGGAGCATGATCTCGCTTCAGCTGAGGGCGGGCGGTTTCGCCGGTTTCTCGGTTTTTCTCCGGCGTCGTATCCGCTCGGCTCGGGGCGCGCTCATGGGGACATGGGTCTTCGGTCTCCTGCTTTTTGTGGACGACTACATGAATTCCCTGGCAGCGGGCACTGCAATGCGTGACTTGACCGACGATCACGGCGTTCCACGCGAAAAGCTGGCCTACGTTGTGGACTCCACGGCTGCGCCGGTCAGTGTGATCATTCCATTCTCGACATGGAGCGCGTTCTTCATTGGACTCCTGGTCACCAGCGGCCTGGCGGTAGAGGGTGAGGGTTTCAGTGTCTACCTTTCGGCCGTCCCCTACATGTTCTACGCCTGGATTGCGGTTCTCATGGTGCCCGCAGTGGCCCTGGGGCTTGTGCCTTCGCTCGGGCCCATGAAAGCGGCCGACAGGCGTGTTGCGAGTGGCGGAGAAACGGTGCCCCCGGGAGCCGATCGCATGCGGGGAATCAACTCGGGTGTCGAGCCGGGGCCACAGCCCAAGCCCCGCATGTCGCTCTTCATCATCCCCATGCTTGTTCTGGTGCTCTCGACTTTTTGGTTCGACAAGGATTTCCTCCAGGGGATCTACTTCACGGTGGCCGGTCTGCTGGTTGTCCTGATCGGATTTCGAATTCTCGATTTCAACGAGGCCTTCGATACGGTTCTCGAAGGTTTTGGGAGCATGCTGGAGCCGCTGGCAGTTCTGGTTGCCGCCTATCTCTTCAAGGATGTCAACGACGCCCTCGGTTTGCCTGCTTACGTGGTGGCTGTGATCGAGCCGCTGGTGACGGCCGAGTTACTTCCGGTGACTATATTCGTGAGTATGGCGGCCGTTTCGTTCATGACAGGTTCGAGCTGGGGTGTTTTTGTTCTCGTCATGCCCATTGTGGCGACGCTGACCCAAAGCCTGGGTGCGGATCCGGCTCTCGTAATTGGCGCCACGATCTCTGCGAGCACCTTCGGCAGCCACGCTTGTTTCTATTCGGACGCTACGGTGCTGACCGCGAAGGCTACGGGCTGCACTCCTTTGCAGCACGCGCTCACGCAGTTCCCCTATGCGTTGTTGGCTGCGGGTTTGGCGGTCGTGGGTTACCTACTGTTGGCCTTTCATTAAAGCAACCGGGGTTTGATCGATTGGACATCGTTTTCAGTGAACGCCATGCTCGCCACGCTGGGCGGGGGGAACTCTACGACGGGAAGCTAGTTCCCTGCTTTGAGAAACCCGAGCGGGCGGGGCTTGTCCTCGAGCGGGTTCGGGATTCTGGGATTGGAGAGATCATCCCCCCCGTTGCCCACGGGCTTGAGCCGCTTCAGCGCGTTCACTCCCAGGACTATCTCGATTTCCTGCGGACGGTGTGGCAAGAATGGGTTGCGATTCGGGGGGATATCGATGCGCTGCCTCTCAATTGGCCTGTGCGGGGGTTTTCGCAGCGGGTTCCCGACTCCATCGATGGTCGCTTGGGCTTCTATTCGATGGACGCGGCCACTCCGATCACCGGGGGCACATGGGAAGCTGCCACGGCTGCTGCGGACTCGACCCTGACTGCACTGGCACGCGTGCAATCCGGCGAACGGGGTGCCTTCGCGCTGGTGCGCCCACCGAGGCATCATGCGGCTCGCGATGTTTTTGGCGGCTATTGCTATCTCAACAACGCGGCGATCGCCGCCCAGCGATTCGTCGACCAGGTGGGCGAGCGCGTGGCGATCCTCGACGTCGACTACCACCATGGAAACGGAACCCAGTCGATCTTCTACGATCGAGAAGATGTCCTCTTTCAGTCGCTCCACGGCGACCCGAGGCAAGAATTTCCCTATTTCCTCGGATTCGCCGACGAGCGCGGCTCTGATGCGGGCTCAGGCTTCAATCGCAACTTCCCACTGCCCTGGGGAACCCAGGCAGAAACCTGGTTTGAAGCTTTGGACGAAGCCTTGCGCGAGATAGAGGCGTACAGGCCGGGGCTGGTTGTCGTTTCCCTGGGTGTCGACACGTTCAAAGACGATCCTATCTCGCATTTCCTTCTCGACAGCGACGATTTCAGCCGATTGGGGGAGCGCATCGCGCGTTTGGGCCTGCCCGTGCTCTTCGTCCTCGAAGGGGGCTACGCCGTCGAGGAGATTGGCATCAACGTCGTCAATGTCCTCGGAGCCTATGATGCCACTCGCTGAGCACGCAGGTTGGGTCAGTCTCGTTCCCGCTCTTTCCGTGCTCGTGCTGGCGCTCATCACCCGGCGAACCTTCGAAGCTCTGCTGGGCGGGACCCTGATCGGTTGTGTCCTCACGGACGGCTTCGGTTTCTTTGATGCCTTCGCAAATTCGATGCTGAGGGTCATGCAGCACGAGACAATTGGCTGGATCGTTCTCGTCGTTGGGCTCTTCGGCTCGTTGATCGCCCTCCTCGTGCGCTCAGGGGGAACAAAGGCGTTCGGGGATGCGGTTTCGTTGCGGGTCAAGAGCGGCTCCGGCGCGCTGCTCGCGGCGTGGTTCATGGGGCTTGTGATCTTCTTGGATGACTATTTGAACGCGCTGGCCGTGGGCGGAGCGATGCAAAGGGTGACGGATCGCTACCGGGTCTCGCGTGAAAAGCTGGCCTACGTGGTCGACTCCACGGCGGCACCGATCTGCGTGCTGGTGCCATTGAGCACCTGGGCGTTCTACGTTGCGGGCCTTCTTGAAGGGGTGGGCGCTGCGCCCGTGGGCAGTGGCCTCGATGTCTATGTTGGCGCTATTCCCTTCATTCTCTATGCGTGGGTGGCCGTTTTGCTCGTTCCGTTGGTCAGCACCGGCCTCGTGCCCAATCTCGGACCCATGCGCAGGGCCGAGGCGCGGGCCGCAGGCGGAAGCCTTGCGCCGCCGGATTCGGCGTCCTTCGACGAGGTTTTCCCGGCTGAAGATATTCCTGATTCGCCGCGCGTGGTGAACTTCATTCTCCCTCTGGCGGTGTTGATCGCATCCACGTGGGTGCTGGAGGACGCGTTGAGAGGGGTCATGATCGCCGTCGCTTTTACGACCGTGAGCCTATTCGCGCAACGAGTTCTGAACCTGAAGGAAATCTCCGATGCGTTCTTCAGGGGGTTTCAGTCGATGGTCTACCCATTGGCCATCGTGGTGATGGCCTTCGGGCTTCGTCATGTCAATGAAGACCTGGGCCTTACCGAGTTCGTGATTGAGAGCCTCAGGCCATTCATGATCGGCGCTTTTCTCCCCGCAGTGATTTTCGTTGCGCTCTCTCTCATTACCTTCTCGACGGGTTCTTTTTGGGGCGTTTATGCGGTGAGCCTGCCCATTGTCGTTCCCCTGGCCTCGTCGATGGATGTGTCGATGCCTCTGGTTTTGGGGGCCGTGATTTCGGCAGGGGCTTTCGGTTCCCATGCGTGCTTTTATGGGGATGCATCGGTGCTCGCTTCTTCGAGCAGTGGTTGCAACCTGTTGGCACACGTCAAAACCCAGCTGCCCTACGCACTTTTGGCGGCGGCCATTTCGACCCTCGGTTTTCTTGCTCTGGGGATCTTCCTGTGATGCCGCAAACCCGAACGTCATAGCGGGCGCAAGTTATAGCGGGCGCAATTTCCCGGCGACGACAGGCGCCTCTCACAGCACCCGAGGAAGGGAAGCGCATTGCGCCCGCGCCTCGAGATCCCGTCGAATCTGGATCGAGGCCTCTGGCAGGAAGGCGCCGCATTGGGCTGGTCGGCCATGCTGATCCCCGAAAACTGCGACCTGGGAGCGTGACCGATCAGCCCGCCGTGGAGCTTGTGCTGCTCGCAGAGCACGGGTAACGAATCGCCCCCATGTCAGATGACAGGGACATAGATCGAGTCGAACCGTTATCCTCGGCGTCGAAAACTCAGGGACGAGGAGACAAGGTGTTACGACATCGGCAATTCGGGGCTGCAAAGGGCGGTGAGAACGGGAAGGTTTCTGCTGTCCGGGTGCCGAAAACGGCTGAACTCGTGGCCGCCCGCATTCGCCGTCAGATCGTGCGGCGGGAGTTGGAGGAAGGCGATCCGCTGATGTCAGAGGCCGAATTGATGGTCGAGTTCGGCGTCTCGCGCCCCACACTTCGCGAAGCGTTCAGAATCCTTGAGGTCGAGTCGCTCATTTCCGTTACGCGAGGGTCGCGCGGGGGGGCACGCGTTCATGCGCCCAATATCAGCGTGGTCGGTCGCTATGCGGGTCTGCTCCTGCAGCACTCGGACACAACCCTTGAGGATGTGCAGTCTGCACGCCTGGTGATCGAGCCGCCGGTGGCCCGGCGACTGGCGGAAAAGCGAGGCGCCGCTGTCGTTGAGACGCTTCGTGCTCACATCGAGCAGGAGAAGGCGTTGCAGGATGACGCTCCTGCTTTCGCCGAACTCTGTCCGCGATTCCACGAACTGCTGGTCGAACTGAGTGGGAGTCAGACGTTGACCCTCGTCGTTGGCATGCTCCACGACATCGTCGAGTCCCACGCCAAGTTGGGGCTTTTCCATCTTCAGGATCCCAAGTCGATCGCTCGTGCCATCCGATCGCACGAGAAGCTCGTTGACTTGATTGAGGCTTCAGACGCCGACGGTGCTGAGCAGCATTGGCACAAGCACATTAGTGCCGCAACGCGCTTGATGCTCAACGCCGTGGGCCGAAAGACGGTCGTCGACCTTTTCGACTGAGACCGCGGACCTCAACTCCAGCTGATGGGTCTTGCATACGGGCCGGGATCGGCAGGACCGTTGTCATGGCGCTCAGATGGGCAAATTCGCGCCGCCCTGGATGCGCGATCCCTCGTGGTCATCGGTGGACAGTTCCGCCCCCCAGGCCAGGTGGGACACCGTGAGCCTGGTCAGGCCGAGGCCTGGGAGTCGGTCCTGGTTGATCCGCAATGTGATAAATGATCGTAATCGTCTATACAATTGGGGTTGCCGCAAAATCTGAGTCCAAGGAGCTAGGAGAGCTGAAGATGTCGCGAGAACCCGCCGACAGCCCCTCTGTGTCGCGACGTACGTTCCTCGCCGGAGCAGCCGCCACTGCGACCGCGGGGGGAGTCGCGGGATTCGTTGGGGGGCAGGCGCTCGAGGAGCAGTACCGGGCCCCCGCCGGCCCGTTCTTCGACCAGCGGTCGCATTGTTACTGGATCGAATCGGCCGGCATCGAAGACACCCCGCCGCTCACTTCTCTGCAGGGTGACCAGACCGCCGACATCGTCATCGTCGGCGGCGGCTACACCGGCCTGTCCGCCGCACTGCACCTCGCCGAGCGATTCCCGGAACGCAGAATTGTGCTGCTCGAGGGGACCCGGGTCGGCTATGGCGCATCGGGCCGAAACTGTGGCCTCCTGCTCCCCTTCATCAACGGCGCTGAAGCGATTACCCACGAGCTCGTGGATGCGGACAGGGTCGACGAAGCGCGGAAGGTCTTCGACCTCACATCGGCAGGAACCGGACTCATCCAGGAGCTGGTGGAGCAGCGCGGAGTCGACTGCGAGTGGGAGCCCGTGGAAAACCTCATGGGCGCCGTTACACCTCGGCAAGAGGCGCGGCTCGAGGGTGAGCAGAGGATGTACGCGGCGCTCGGACTCGAGGCGACCTGGTTATCCGAGACCGAGCTTCGCCAGCGCGTCGATGTCGAGGGGTACCGCGGGGCCCTCACCGTTCCTACCAGCGCGATGATCAACCCCGCAAAGCTCGCGACCGGGCTGCTCCATCTGGTTCGCGCCGCGGGCGTAGAGGTCTACGAGGATTCCCCGGTCTTGGAGGTCGAACCGGGAACAACCGTCAGCGTGCGCACGCCGCGAGGAAGGGTCCGCGCGCCCATGCTCATACTCGCAACCAACGCCTACACGCACCATCTCGGATTCCTCCGGGGTCGAGTCCTGCCGATCCATTCACACAGCATTGTTACGGCTCCGCTCTCGGAGGCCCAGATCGAGGCCCTCTCCTGGAGTGGGCGCCAACCCTTCTTCGACGTTCGGTCCTTTTTTAACCTCTTCCGGCTCACGGCGGACAACCGCGTTCTGCTGAGCGGGGGAGACGGGTTTTACTACTACGCGGGCGCCGCGGTGGACCGCGAGGGGCACCCGGACTACGAGCGGCTCTCTCGCGACCTCCGAATGCTCTTTCCCGCGCTCGCCGAGGTTCCGATCACCCACCGATGGGTCGGACACGTGGGCACGACCCTCGACTTTTCGCCGACGATCGGCACCGTCGGTCCCACGGACAACATTCTCTTCGCCGGCGGCTACTCCGGTCACGGCGTGACCGTCGCGATGCTCGCTGGGCGCCTCCTGCGAGACCTGGTTGCGGGCGAGCCGCTCGACCCGGTGTACGACTTCGTCCTCAACCGCCAGCCGCCTCGTGCTCCTGGAGAGCCGCTGACGTCCGCCGGGTTCAGCCTTGCCAAACGCCTCATCCGTTGGGACGATGCGCAGTGATCGGCTCGGAGACTGAGGCTGACCCCCATGTGGACGGGGCGATGAATGCAAGCTGGCGGGCCGTGCAGGAAAAGCTCAAAATCTGATAGGCCTGAGAACGCGGCGGCGCCGACGCCCACATAATGTGAGTAACTGCCAATAAGGGAGCCCTATGTTGCTGAAGTCTCGAGTCATGGCCGTGTGGATCGGTGCAACGTTTCTTGCCATTCCCGTCACGGGGCTGGCCGCCGATCCGGATCCGGGGAGCTATCCCGCGCTCTCGACCCAGCAGATGGGCCACGTTCGCCATATGATCAATTTGGCGAACCAGCTCGATGGCGATTTTTCCTTGATGGGTGAGACCGACCCCGTCTACTACATGAGCTTCCACGCCTATCAGTTTCAGATCGCGTTCGCCGCCTACGCACTGGCCAGCGCCCACTACCACTACACGCCCGCCCACCGCGATCTCTACCAGAAGGCGTCGGCGCGGTTGATCAAGAGGATGATCTACAAAGACGTGTGGGACTACTGGGCACACACGAGCAAGTTCGACCTCACCGACCGCACCAAAACCGAGACGGGCGGAGAGGTCATGGTCTACAGATCCAAAAACGACTGGTACGGCTGGATCGATCCGAACATCAAGAAGAACATCATGTACAGCGGCCACCTCCTGCAGATGGTCGGCCTGCACGAGACGCTCTTCGACGACCAACGCTACGACGAGCCGGGCTCTCTCACATTCCGCTTCGCGCCGGTCGAGTACGGCCAGGGCCCGATCGAGATGAAATACGATCATGATCGGCTGACGAAGGTCATACACGAGCAGTTCGTGGAGGATCATTTTCGCGGGATCGAGTGTGAGCGCAACGCCGTTTATGCCGAGTGCAACCAGCATCCGATCCTCGGGCTGATGCACTACGACTTCAAGCACGGCACCGAGTTCTCGCCCGAGGTCCGGAGCAAGTTCAAGACGGTGATGGAGAAGCGGAAATACATCGACCCCGAGACCAAAACCACGATGTATTTCTTGAAAGTCAAAGAAGATGAGGTCGTCCCGGGGACCTACGCGTGGGCCGATGGCTGGAATGGCCACGCCCAGCACGCTTGGGACAAGGGGTATATCGAGAGTATCTACCCGCATCAGCAGAAGCGCTACATACCGTCGATGTTGGAAGGGCCGCCGGGAGCGGATATGGGCTGGACCGCGTCGTTCGACTTCGGCTGGTTCGTTCTTTTGGCCTCCGAAGTTGGCGATACCGAGACAGTTCAGACGATGGCCGACTATGCCGATGCCCACTTCAAGCCGACCTGGTTGGATGGGGGCTTATACTATCCGAACACCCCGGACTACCAGTACAACTTCACCCGGAACGAGATGGGATTCATCCAGAACGTCGGTCCGGTGACGGGCAATGTGCTGATCGGCTTTGCACGTATCAATCCGAAGGACGGACTCTGGGAAATCTACAATCACCCTTGGAAGAAGTCGCACTTCGCCGAGCCGTTCATCACGGACGTCGAATACCTTGAGGCGAGTGTTACCCAGGCGGTCTATGACCCAGAGAAGGACGCGCTGATCGTCACCCTGGCCCCTGGGCCCGTGAAGAGCGAAGCCACCTCTTTCACGGTCCACCAGCTCGATCCGGCGAAGACCTATTCGCTGATCAGGGACGGCCAGGCGCTGGGCGAGGTCAGCCAAAAAGGAGGCGCTGAGTTGCCCGATGCCGAGTGGCAAGGCGATGGCTCGCTTCGAATCACCACCAGTCTGGACGGGCTACGCTCCTTCGTGTTGCAGGCGAGGCCGAGTAAGCTTGCTGCCCGCTAGCGGCTGCAGCCCGAGAAAAGGCCCCCAACCGAGAGGTCGCGCGGAACGTGTGTAGAAGCGTACGGGTTCTGCTTGCGATTGCGATCGGTTTGGCTGGCGCTGCGTGCAAGGAAGGCGAGACAGGCCCGGTCGCTACCGAGGGGGTCACGCACGAAGAGGCTCGAGAGTACCTCCTCGAGCACCCGGAACTCGTCCTCGACGATCCTGAAATCGCAAAATCGATCGAACGAGCCCGCTCGAAGCGCGCCCAAGAGCGCGCGGCTTCTCATCGCGAATCCATTCTCGAAGAACGATCCGATCTCTTGAACTCGCCTCTGACGCCATCTTCAGGTGAGCCGGGCGCAGCTGTGACGATTGTCGAGTTCTACGATTATCGCTGCTCCCCGTGCATCGCCAGCCATCCAGAACTCGAGCAGGTGAGAGCGTCCGAGAAGGATGTGCGCATCGTCTACGGCCAGCTTCCGATCTTCGGCAGCCACTCGGTTATGGCCGCACGGGCGGCCATCGCGGCTCACCTGCAGGGTCGTTTCAACGCTTTTCACTCCGCCCTGATGACGGCGAGTGCTTCTCCCGGAATGGATTCGATCTACGCGACGGCAGCCGCAGTGGGTCTCGACGTCGAGAAGCTGCGAGCCGATATGCGCGACCCCGAGGTTCTTCAGTATCTGGAGGAGATGCGACTTCTCGCGGAGGCGTTGGACGTGACCGGCACGCCAGCATTCATCGTCGGAGGCGCAATCCTGCGCGGCGGGACGACGGCAGACGAACTCGGAGCCGAGATTGGCCGCCAGCGCGCTCAGAGTCGGGGAGAGGCCAGGTCTCGAGTGTCGCGAGTGGATCGTCGCCGAGGCCCGGAAGAAGCGCTTCCCCCGGATCCGATTCACAGGATCCGGCTCTCGTCCCTCTAGGGAGATCGGTCCACGCGCGGTGCCCACCGGAAGCGCATCCCCACGTCAAATCGGTAGGTCCAAGGGTCTTTGCGGTAGCTCCACGTTGCGCTTGCGGTTCCCGTTGGATCTGCGGAGGAGAACTCCACATCGCGATCTCCGAGGATATGGTAGGCGCCGCCCGAGGTCGTCAGGGCCATCAGCACCGATCCCTTGCGGAAGATGTCAGCCTCGATCTCCAGACCCGGACCGATGCTGTGGAAGAATCGCGTCTGGGAGCCGGAGACCGCATAGAGGTTCCAGCTCGGAGTGGCGGGGTCCAGGCTTGTCGCTCGATGCGTGAGTCCTGAGATCTCGATTTCCTCGACCAGATACTCAAATGAGGGCTTGATACGAATCGGACGCCAGTCGGTCTCAATGGTGAACGAGATGCCGATCCCCGCGGAGGCCTGAAATCCACTGGGTGCCGCGCGGGTCACGCTTCCCGTGCCGCGCACCAGCTCGGCGCTGCCGAACTGCGGAATCAATGGTGGGAGCTTGAACGGACCCGGAGATCCCTCTTTCGCAAGATCGCGTTCGAAGCCGACGTTCCCGGCCAGTCCTCCATGTAGAAAGAAGCGAGTTCCTCCACCCAGCGGCTTCCAGACAGGCGTCATGATCTCAAGAGAGCCACCAATCCATGGCGATACGAAATCAGCGGCACCGCTGGCGCTCTCAATCGCAGGTTCTAGTTGGCCTTCCTCCTGCAAGGTGCTTACGACGGAGCCACTCGCCGAACTCACCAGCATACCCGTGGTGATCTCGAGAGAAGGGATCCACCTTGCTGATTCGCCTTCGTCCCCGGACTCCGCAAAGGAGGAGTTGGAAACAAGAAGGAGGAGCGCTACCGCGATGCTCTTTATGATGGGTCTCATCCGATCCTGCTTCCAGTCGGATTCTTGACGAGCGGCACTCGGTCTGCGAGAGGCAACCGGCCAGGCATGAAGGCGCCTGTCCCACGATGGGCTGTGATCAGGATCCATGGGTGTTCCTTCGAGTCGGAGTATGCGAAGTCTCCATGCGGCTCAAAAAGTCGATCCGACAGGTGCAATATATTTATATAGGTAATACCATTACCGCCGCTCGTTGGCCGAACGAAGGCCGATTGCTTCCATTCGCTCGCGAACGACTCCGACCCGATGGTTGACATCCGGACTCGCATGCTAGAGCATGTCATATGACATGTAAAGAAAGATCGGTCGCTCGAACGCGATGGCTCTCGGCTCGGGCGAGACCAGGCAGAAGCAGAATCCCGGAGAGTCCCCTCTCCCAAAATGGAGACAAGAAAGACCGACTGAACCCAGAGCCACGTGGCTTGTTGTTGGTCATCACGGATTATGACGCGCTCGCTATCTCCCAGAGTCCTTCGTAGGGTCAAGGCAGTCCGTACGGGGTCACTCGACCCCTCTCGACCTGCCTGTCTGCTACTCGCTCTCCTCCTCAGTCTCGCCGTGGCCAGCGTCGCCAGCGCGCAGGATGAATTCGGCCCGGAGGTGGAGGACCCCTTGGACGTGGTCACCGATAACATCGACTCGGAGGCTACGTGGTCCGACATCGAGGAGGTTCGCGTCACCGGCCAGACCTCTTCCAATGCGCTCACCTCGGCCACCGAATCGGCCACACGCTTTGATTCCGATCTGCTCGAAGCCGTCGGTGCCAATGATCTTTCGGATTTGGCGAAATTCACGCCCAATCTCGAAATCCGAACGGCCGGCGCAACTTCGCCCACGTTCTTCATTCGAGGCGTTGGGCTCAGCGACTTCAACGCCAATGCGGGGGGCGCCATCGCGATCTACCAGGACGGTGTGGCCATGAACACACCGGCTCTACAACTGGGTCAACTATTCGACATCGGTGGCGTCGAGGTCCTGCGAGGGCCCCAGGGCACGGGTGCAGGTCGGAATGCCTCCGGTGGCGCCATCAAGGTGAACTCGGTGAAGCCCGCGGGCGACGGTCAGTCGCGTGCCTTCCTTTTGGCCTCGTACGGAAACTACAACTCCATCAATGTCGAGGGAGCCCTGGAAACGCCCATCCTCGGTGACACCCTCTCGACGCGTGTTTCCTTCCGCGTCAACAAACGCGATGGCTGGGGGACCAATGGCTGTGGCGGCGCGCCCCCCCTGGCGTATCGCGTGGAGAATGCGCCGGAGTTCGCCATGGAGACCCCTAATGTTCAGCCAGGCTTTCCTCCCTTTTGCAGTGAGCAGATGAACCTCGCCGTTCCGAATCCCGACTACATTCCAGCGAACCCCGGCCCGCCTCGGGTCCCGCCCCAGAACCTGCCGCGGAACTGGCAGCTTTCGCGCGTGCCGGGTGGGCTTCCGACAGTCGTCAATGACGTGGGGGACTGGGCGGCGCGAAGCATCTTCAGGTTGCTTCCGGAAAGCAACGAATCGGAATGGCTGCTGATCGCGCGCGGTAGCCAGATCGACCAGCAATCGACACTGGGGCAAGCGATTGGAACGAACGCATTTTTTGGGACCGGTGTAACCGCCCTAGGATATAAAGACCCAGACATCACGGCGTTGCAGAATCAACTGATCGACGAATGTAGTCGGACCCAGCCGCCGGGAACCCCGTGCCCCGAGTTGACACTACCCATTCTCCAGAATGATCTGGCACGACATCTGGACCCCCAACCTTACCGTGGCGATTACAATCGCGTAGGTCAGACCCGGCTCAACACCTGGGGTGGCTCCCTTGAGGGTATGATCCCCATCGAGGGTATGACGCTCAACAGCATCACCGCCTACGACGCCTACAATCGTTTTCGAGATCAAGACGACGACTTCACATCCGAACAGATCTTTGAAAGCGTCTCGAATGACAAGGCCTGGCAGTTCAGCCAGGAAGTCAGTCTTGAAGGCGAATGGGATGAATATCTCCTGAGCTGGGAGATCGGCGGCTACACCCTGATCGAGGAACTGGAGTCGAGCTCCACATTCTTCCAGAATACGGTTGAATCGAATCAAGCCTATCAGCAGCAACTCTACAGCTTTGCCTTCTATGCGGGCTTCAGCTGGCAGTTTTCCGAGGCCTTGACCCTTGAAGCCGGCGCTCGGTACAACTGGGAGGAGAAGGCATTCGAGTTCACGTTCATTGGCCAAGTGGCGGCCAATAACCAATCTTTCAATCAGACACAGGTCTGGCAGGCCCCAACGGGGAGCGTGAGGCTGCTCTATGAGCCATTGGAGAATCTCTCGTTCTACTGGAAATACAGCCGCGGATGGAAAGGCGGCCAGTTCAATGCCTCGTCGACCTCGTTGAACACCCGACCCGCAGAACCGGAGAGTATCGATGCCCTCGAGCTCGGGTGGAGCGGGTACTTCTGGGCGGACCGTGTGGGTGTGACCGGCTCTCTCTTCTACTACATGTACAACGATTATCAGGTCTTCGTCGTCGAAGATAGTCCGGGCTCCTTTCCCCAGGAAATCATCATCAACGCCAATGCGGCGCAGAACTACGGTGCAGAAGTCGAGGCGCGCATCTCACCGCTCCTCTACCTCGTCCCCGAAGAGATGGAGAATCTTCTGGTCACCGTGCGTTTCGGCTGGCTTAACACCGAGTTCCTGGACTTCACCCAGGATATCATTCGTACGCGAAGGGATCCTGGACGGCCCGCTAAAGCCTTCCCTGTGACCGCAGACTACAGTGGAAATCCGCTCATCAATGCACCCGAGTACAAAGTCAGCCTCGGCGTCGAATGGGAATTCTCATTGGGCGACCTTGGCTATATCACCCCTCGGTATGACGGAAGCTGGTCGGATGACGTCGTCTTCGGCCCGAATGGCGGCCGAGGATCCATTGACGCCACAGGCGAGCCCAGACTTCCCGAGCTGGCCATCGGGCAGGAGGCCTTCTGGCTCCACAACGTGAGTTTCGTATATCAACCCCCCATGCCCAATGTCGAGATCATGGGCTGGGTGCGAAACGTATCTGATGTCACCTACAAGACCTTCGCCTTCGACGGCTCCTTCTTCGCCAGCCTGACCGTGAACTGGGTCGGAGAACCCCGCACCTTCGGTGGCTCGGTGCGGCTCACCTTCTAGCGAAGAACAGAAGAGCAAGAGAACCGCGATCGAGCCGACACAGCGCCCGGCCGTCTACGGGATCTGATAACCCAGCGCGCGCAGCTGATTGAGCTGGATTTCATCGATCTCCAACGGCGCCGCCGCGTCTCCCCAGGGCGGGTCGGGGCTGTGGTCGATGTATGCACGGGTCAAGTCCCGCAAACGCTCGGCCACCTCGGGATGCTTGCTCAATACATTCTTGAGTTCGTCGGGATCTTCCGAAGCATCGAAGAGTTCCAGAATCGGCGGTTGGTTGGGGACCGTCGTATACGAAAATCGCATGTCGCCATCGGCGAGAACCACGTGGGGCGCACTCTCGCGCTGGCGCTGACCCCAATGTTGATCCAGATGTGCGATGGCGGGCCGCTCACGCTCCGGCAAGGGCTCACCACTCATCGCCGCCAGGAGTTCGGGAACGCGGGACTGCCCATCGATCCCTTCCATGGCGGGCAAGCCCAGCAGATCCAGGATCGTGGGCCAGATGTCGATGTTCTCCGTTCGCGTCGAGATCTCGATCCCCGGCTCGATTTGGAAGGGAAAACTCAGGATGAACGGAACCTCGGTGGTTTCGGGATAGACATACCGCGCGTGGCCCTCAAGACCTCGCTCACTGAACGCTTCACCGTGGTCGGATGCGAAGATGATCAGCGTGTTTTCGCGGTATCCGTTCTCGTTCAGATACTGGAGCAATTTTTCCAGCACCACGTTGGTTCGGAGAATCGCATTGTCGTAGTTGTCCTCGAATCCGGTTCCAAACTGGGCCGTCTCCTCGTCGTAGAGATATTCGTGGATATCCATGAAATGGAGGTAGAGGAACCAGCGCTCGTGCCCGTGCACCTCGAGAAACTCCGCGGTGGCATGCAGGAGATCGTCATCCGACCCGCCATGACGAACCGTCGGATTTTCACGCCGTAGGCCCGGCAAGACATTCCTGGAGAGCGGACGTTCATAGACCTCAAAACCCTGAGCGAACCCGAAATTCGGCGCCACCCAGCCATTTCGGTAGACGCCCGTAGTCCGGAAGCCGGCCTCCCGGAGAATCTCGGCGGGCAGCACGGCCGATTCAGGGAGCGCATCTTCGTAGCGGGTGATCTTCGAGCGAGCCGGGTAGAGAGAGGTCCACATCGAAGCCATGGAAGACTTCGTCCAGGATGACTGGGAGAGGTGCTTCGCAAAACGAGCCCCGCTCCCGGCCAGCGCATCGATGGTGGGGCTGGTATCCCGCTCGTAACCGTAACTACCGAGGTGATGAGCGCCGAGCGTATCCACGAGGATGAACAGCACATTCAAATCGTCGCGTTCGGCCAAGGCCTCAAGGTCCTCCGCGGAGCCAACGGGACGCGGATCTTCACCGACAAGCCTGACATCGATGAACAGGAACAGAACGCCTGCCACGGCCAGCAGAATGAAGAGCAAGGGACGTTTCAGAGATCGCTTTTTGGTCGACATAGAGCAACAGTTTATCTAAGTAATACAATTAGTCTAATTCAAGATCATAGAGTATCGTCGCAAAATGATACGCTTACCGGCCCTCGGATCAGGTGGAAACCGACCCATGACCCAGTTATCCCGCTTTGGGACCTCAGTCCTTCTACTCCTACTAATTCTATCTTTGTCCTTACTCGGCGGCTGCAGCGGATCGAGTGATGCCGACCAGGCGGCAGCGCTCCAGAAAGCCGGCCGGCTTTCTGGAGCGCTGCCGCCTGGTCGGCATCACTCGATCCGCTGCAGCCGCCGAGTAAGGACAAAGATAGAATTAGTAGGAGTAGAAGGACTGAGGTCCCAAAGCGGGATAACTGGGTCATGGGTCGGTTTCCACCTGATCCGAGGGCCGGTAAGCGTATCATTTTGCGACGATACTCTATGATCTTGAATTAGACTAATTGTATTACTTAGATAAACTGTTGCTCTATGTCGACCAAAAAGCGATCTCTGAAACGTCCCTTGCTCTTCATTCTGCTGGCCGTGGCAGGCGTTCTGTTCCTGTTCATCGATGTCAGGCTTGTCGGTGAAGATCCGCGTCCCGTTGGCTCCGCGGAGGACCTTGAGGCCTTGGCCGAACGCGACGATTTGAATGTGCTGTTCATCCTCGTGGATACGCTCGGCGCTCATCACCTCGGTAGTTACGGTTACGAGCGGGATACCAGCCCCACCATCGATGCGCTGGCCGGGAGCGGGGCTCGTTTTGCGAAGCACCTCTCCCAGTCATCCTGGACGAAGTCTTCCATGGCTTCGATGTGGACCTCTCTCTACCCGGCTCGCTCGAAGATCACCCGCTACGAAGATGCGCTCCCTGAATCGGCCGTGCTGCCCGCCGAGATTCTCCGGGAGGCCGGCTTCCGGACTACGGGCGTCTACCGAAATGGCTGGGTGGCGCCGAATTTCGGGTTCGCTCAGGGTTTTGAGGTCTATGAACGTCCGCTCTCCAGGAATGTCTTGCCGGGCCTACGGCGTGAAAATCCGACGGTTCGTCATGGCGGGTCGGATGACGATCTCCTGCATGCCACCGCGGAGTTTCTCGAGGTGCACGGGCACGAGCGCTGGTTCCTCTACCTCCATTTCATGGATATCCACGAATATCTCTACGACGAGGAGACGGCCCAGTTTGGAACCGGATTCGAGGACAACTACGACAATGCGATTCTCCGAACCAACGTGGTGCTGGAAAAATTGCTCCAGTATCTGAACGAGAACGGATACCGCGAAAACACGCTGATCATCTTCGCATCCGACCACGGTGAAGCGTTCAGTGAGCGAGGTCTTGAGGGCCACGCGCGGTATGTCTATCCCGAAACCACCGAGGTTCCGTTCATCCTGAGTTTTCCCTTCCAAATCGAGCCGGGGATCGAGATCTCGACGCGAACGGAGAACATCGACATCTGGCCCACGATCCTGGATCTGCTGGGCTTGCCCGCCATGGAAGGGATCGATGGGCAGTCCCGCGTTCCCGAACTCCTGGCGGCGATGAGTGGTGAGCCCTTGCCGGAGCGTGAGCGGCCCGCCATCGCACATCTGGATCAACATTGGGGTCAGCGCCAGCGCGAGAGTGCGCCCCACGTGGTTCTCGCCGATGGCGACATGCGATTTTCGTATACGACGGTCCCCAACCAACCGCCGATTCTGGAACTCTTCGATGCTTCGGAAGATCCCGACGAACTCAAGAATGTATTGAGCAAGCATCCCGAGGTGGCCGAGCGTTTGCGGGACTTGACCCGTGCATACATCGACCACAGCCCCGACCCGCCCTGGGGAGACGCGGCGGCGCCGTTGGAGATCGATGAAATCCAGCTCAATCAGCTGCGCGCGCTGGGTTATCAGATCCCGTAGACGGCCGGGCGCTGTGTCGGCTCGATCGCGGTTCTCTTGCTCTTCTGTTCTTCGCTAGAAGGTGAGCCGCACCGAGCCACCGAAGGTGCGGGGTTCTCCGACCCAGTTCACGGTCAGGCTGGCGAAGAAGGAGCCGTCGAAGGCGAAGGTCTTGTAGGTGACATCAGATACGTTTCGCACCCAGCCCATGATCTCGACATTGGGCATGGGGGGTTGATATACGAAACTCACGTTGTGGAGCCAGAAGGCCTCCTGCCCGATGGCCAGCTCGGGAAGTCTGGGCTCGCCTGTGGCGTCAATGGATCCTCGGCCGCCATTCGGGCCGAAGACGACGTCATCCGACCAGCTTCCGTCATACCGAGGGGTGATATAGCCAAGGTCGCCCAATGAGAATTCCCATTCGACGCCGAGGCTGACTTTGTACTCGGGTGCATTGATGAGCGGATTTCCACTGTAGTCTGCGGTCACAGGGAAGGCTTTAGCGGGCCGTCCAGGATCCCTTCGCGTACGAATGATATCCTGGGTGAAGTCCAGGAACTCGGTGTTAAGCCAGCCGAAACGCACGGTGACCAGAAGATTCTCCATCTCTTCGGGGACGAGGTAGAGGAGCGGTGAGATGCGCGCCTCGACTTCTGCACCGTAGTTCTGCGCCGCATTGGCGTTGATGATGATTTCCTGGGGAAAGGAGCCCGGACTATCTTCGACGACGAAGACCTGATAATCGTTGTACATGTAGTAGAAGAGAGAGCCGGTCACACCCACACGGTCCGCCCAGAAGTACCCGCTCCACCCGAGCTCGAGGGCATCGATACTCTCCGGTTCTGCGGGTCGGGTGTTCAACGAGGTCGACGAGGCATTGAACTGGCCGCCTTTCCATCCGCGGCTGTATTTCCAGTAGAACGAGAGATTCTCCAATGGCTCATAGAGCAGCCTCACGCTCCCCGTTGGGGCCTGCCAGACCTGTGTCTGATTGAAAGATTGGTTATTGGCCGCCACTTGGCCAATGAACGTGAACTCGAATGCCTTCTCCTCCCAGTTGTACCGAGCGCCGGCTTCAAGGGTCAAGGCCTCGGAAAACTGCCAGCTGAAGCCCGCATAGAAGGCAAAGCTGTAGAGTTGCTGCTGATAGGCTTGATTCGATTCAACCGTATTCTGGAAGAATGTGGAGCTCGACTCCAGTTCCTCGATCAGGGTGTAGCCGCCGATCTCCCAGCTCAGGAGATATTCATCCCATTCGCCTTCAAGACTGACTTCCTGGCTGAACTGCCAGGCCTTGTCATTCGAGACGCTTTCAAAGATCTGTTCGGATGTGAAGTCGTCGTCTTGATCTCGAAAACGATTGTAGGCGTCGTAGGCGGTGATGCTGTTGAGCGTCATACCCTCGATGGGGATCATACCCTCAAGGGAGCCACCCCAGGTGTTGAGCCGGGTCTGACCTACGCGATTGTAATCGCCACGGTAAGGTTGGGGGTCCAGATGTCGTGCCAGATCATTCTGGAGAATGGGTAGTGTCAACTCGGGGCACGGGGTTCCCGGCGGCTGGGTCCGACTACATTCGTCGATCAGTTGATTCTGCAACGCCGTGATGTCTGGGTCTTTATATCCTAGGGCGGTTACACCGGTCCCAAAAAATGCGTTCGTTCCAATCGCTTGCCCCAGTGTCGATTGCTGGTCGATCTGGCTACCGCGCGCGATCAGCAGCCATTCCGATTCGTTGCTTTCCGGAAGCAACCTGAAGATGCTTCGCGCCGCCCAGTCCCCCACGTCATTGACGACTGTCGGAAGCCCACCCGGCACGCGCGAAAGCTGCCAGTTCCGCGGCAGGTTCTGGGGCGGGACCCGAGGCGGGCCGGGGTTCGCTGGAATGTAGTCGGGATTCGGAACGGCGAGGTTCATCTGCTCACTGCAAAAGGGAGGAAAGCCTGGCTGAACATTAGGGGTCTCCATGGCGAACTCCGGCGCATTCTCCACGCGATACGCCAGGGGGGGCGCGCCGCCACAGCCATTGGTCCCCCAGCCATCGCGTTTGTTGACGCGGAAGGAAACACGCGTCGAGAGGGTGTCACCGAGGATGGGCGTTTCCAGGGCTCCCTCGACATTGATGGAGTTGTAGTTTCCGTACGAGGCCAAAAGGAAGGCACGCGACTGACCGTCGCCCGCGGGCTTCACCGAGTTCACCTTGATGGCGCCACCGGAGGCATTCCGACCTGCACCCGTGCCCTGGGGCCCTCGCAGGACCTCGACGCCACCGATGTCGAATAGTTGACCCAGTTGTAGAGCCGGTGTGTTCATGGCCACACCGTCCTGGTAGATCGCGATGGCGCCCCCCGCATTGGCGTTGAAGTCGCTGAGCCCAACGCCTCGAATGAAGAACGTGGGCGAAGTTGCGCCGGCCGTTCGGATTTCGAGATTGGGCGTGAATTTCGCCAAATCCGAAAGATCATTGGCACCGACGGCTTCGAGCAGATCGGAATCAAAGCGTGTGGCCGATTCGGTGGCCGAGGTGAGCGCATTGGAAGAGGTCTGGCCGGTGACGCGAACCTCCTCGATGTCGGACCACGTAGCCTCCGAGTCGATGTTATCGGTGACCACGTCCAAGGGGTCCTCCACCTCCGGGCCGAATTCATCCTGCGCGCTGGCGACGCTGGCCACGGCGAGACTGAGGAGGAGAGCGAGTAGCAGACAGGCAGGTCGAGAGGGGTCGAGTGACCCCGTACGGACTGCCTTGACCCTACGAAGGACTCTGGGAGATAGCGAGCGCGTCATAATCCGTGATGACCAACAACAAGCCACGTGGCTCTGGGTTCAGTCGGTCTTTCTTGTCTCCATTTTGGGAGAGGGGACTCTCCGGGATTCTGCTTCTGCCTGGTCTCGCCCGAGCCGAGAGCCATCGCGTTCGAGCGACCGATCTTTCTTTACATGTCATATGACATGCTCTAGCATGCGAGTCCGGATGTCAACCATCGGGTCGGAGTCGTTCGCGAGCGAATGGAAGCAATCGGCCTTCGTTCGGCCAACGAGCGGCGGTAATGGTATTACCTATATAAATATATTGCACCTGTCGGATCGACTTTTTGAGCCGCATGGAGACTTCGCATACTCCGACTCGAAGGAACACCCATGGATCCTGATCACAGCCCATCGTGGGACAGGCGCCTTCATGCCTGGCCGGTTGCCTCTCGCAGACCGAGTGCCGCTCGTCAAGAATCCGACTGGAAGCAGGATCGGATGAGACCCATCATAAAGAGCATCGCGGTAGCGCTCCTCCTTCTTGTTTCCAACTCCTCCTTTGCGGAGTCCGGGGACGAAGGCGAATCAGCAAGGTGGATCCCTTCTCTCGAGATCACCACGGGTATGCTGGTGAGTTCGGCGAGTGGCTCCGTCGTAAGCACCTTGCAGGAGGAAGGCCAACTAGAACCTGCGATTGAGAGCGCCAGCGGTGCCGCTGATTTCGTATCGCCATGGATTGGTGGCTCTCTTGAGATCATGACGCCTGTCTGGAAGCCGCTGGGTGGAGGAACTCGCTTCTTTCTACATGGAGGACTGGCCGGGAACGTCGGCTTCGAACGCGATCTTGCGAAAGAGGGATCTCCGGGTCCGTTCAAGCTCCCACCATTGATTCCGCAGTTCGGCAGCGCCGAGCTGGTGCGCGGCACGGGAAGCGTGACCCGCGCGGCACCCAGTGGATTTCAGGCCTCCGCGGGGATCGGCATCTCGTTCACCATTGAGACCGACTGGCGTCCGATTCGTATCAAGCCCTCATTTGAGTATCTGGTCGAGGAAATCGAGATCTCAGGACTCACGCATCGAGCGACAAGCCTGGACCCCGCCACTCCGAGCTGGAACCTCTATGCGGTCTCCGGCTCCCAGACGCGATTCTTCCACAGCATCGGTCCGGGTCTGGAGATCGAGGCTGACATCTTCCGCAAGGGATCGGTGCTGATGGCCCTGACGACCTCGGGCGGCGCCTACCATATCCTCGGAGATCGCGATGTGGAGTTCTCCTCCGCAGATCCAACGGGAACCGCAAGCGCAACGTGGAGCTACCGCAAAGACCCTTGGACCTACCGATTTGACGTGGGGATGCGCTTCCGGTGGGCACCGCGCGTGGACCGATCTCCCTAGAGGGACGAGAGCCGGATCCTGTGAATCGGATCCGGGGGAAGCGCTTCTTCCGGGCCTCGGCGACGATCCACTCGCGACACTCGAGACCTGGCCTCTCCCCGACTCTGAGCGCGCTGGCGGCCAATCTCGGCTCCGAGTTCGTCTGCCGTCGTCCCGCCGCGCAGGATTGCGCCTCCGACGATGAATGCTGGCGTGCCGGTCACGTCCAACGCCTCCGCGAGAAGTCGCATCTCCTCCAGATACTGAAGAACCTCGGGGTCGCGCATATCGGCTCGCAGCTTCTCGACGTCGAGACCCACTGCGGCTGCCGTCGCGTAGATCGAATCCATTCCGGGAGAAGCACTCGCCGTCATCAGGGCGGAGTGAAAAGCGTTGAAACGACCCTGCAGGTGAGCCGCGATGGCCGCCCGTGCGGCCATAACCGAGTGGCTGCCGAAGATCGGAAGCTGGCCGTAGACGATGCGCACATCCTTCTCGGACGCTCTCACCTGCTCGAGTTCTGGATGGCTGGCGATGCACGGGGAGCAGCGATAATCGTAGAACTCGACAATCGTCACAGCTGCGCCCGGCTCACCTGAAGATGGCGTCAGAGGCGAGTTCAAGAGATCGGATCGTTCTTCGAGAATGGATTCGCGATGAGAAGCCGCGCGCTCTTGGGCGCGCTTCGAGCGGGCTCGTTCGATCGATTTTGCGATTTCAGGATCGTCGAGGACGAGTTCCGGGTGCTCGAGGAGGTACTCTCGAGCCTCTTCGTGCGTGACCCCCTCGGTAGCGACCGGGCCTGTCTCGCCTTCCTTGCACGCAGCGCCAGCCAAACCGATCGCAATCGCAAGCAGAACCCGTACGCTTCTACACACGTTCCGCGCGACCTCTCGGTTGGGGGCCTTTTCTCGGGCTGCAGCCGCTAGCGGGCAGCAAGCTTACTCGGCCTCGCCTGCAACACGAAGGAGCGTAGCCCGTCCAGACTGGTGGTGATTCGAAGCGAGCCATCGCCTTGCCACTCGGCATCGGGCAACTCAGCGCCTCCTTTTTGGCTGACCTCGCCCAGCGCCTGGCCGTCCCTGATCAGCGAATAGGTCTTCGCCGGATCGAGCTGGTGGACCGTGAAAGAGGTGGCTTCGCTCTTCACGGGCCCAGGGGCCAGGGTGACGATCAGCGCGTCCTTCTCTGGGTCATAGACCGCCTGGGTAACACTCGCCTCAAGGTATTCGACGTCCGTGATGAACGGCTCGGCGAAGTGCGACTTCTTCCAAGGGTGATTGTAGATTTCCCAGAGTCCGTCCTTCGGATTGATACGTGCAAAGCCGATCAGCACATTGCCCGTCACCGGACCGACGTTCTGGATGAATCCCATCTCGTTCCGGGTGAAGTTGTACTGGTAGTCCGGGGTGTTCGGATAGTATAAGCCCCCATCCAACCAGGTCGGCTTGAAGTGGGCATCGGCATAGTCGGCCATCGTCTGAACTGTCTCGGTATCGCCAACTTCGGAGGCCAAAAGAACGAACCAGCCGAAGTCGAACGACGCGGTCCAGCCCATATCCGCTCCCGGCGGCCCTTCCAACATCGACGGTATGTAGCGCTTCTGCTGATGCGGGTAGATACTCTCGATATACCCCTTGTCCCAAGCGTGCTGGGCGTGGCCATTCCAGCCATCGGCCCACGCGTAGGTCCCCGGGACGACCTCATCTTCTTTGACTTTCAAGAAATACATCGTGGTTTTGGTCTCGGGGTCGATGTATTTCCGCTTCTCCATCACCGTCTTGAACTTGCTCCGGACCTCGGGCGAGAACTCGGTGCCGTGCTTGAAGTCGTAGTGCATCAGCCCGAGGATCGGATGCTGGTTGCACTCGGCATAAACGGCGTTGCGCTCACACTCGATCCCGCGAAAATGATCCTCCACGAACTGCTCGTGTATGACCTTCGTCAGCCGATCATGATCGTATTTCATCTCGATCGGGCCCTGGCCGTACTCGACCGGCGCGAAGCGGAATGTGAGAGAGCCCGGCTCGTCGTAGCGTTGGTCGTCGAAGAGCGTCTCGTGCAGGCCGACCATCTGCAGGAGGTGGCCGCTGTACATGATGTTCTTCTTGATGTTCGGATCGATCCAGCCGTACCAGTCGTTTTTGGATCTGTAGACCATGACCTCTCCGCCCGTCTCGGTTTTGGTGCGGTCGGTGAGGTCGAACTTGCTCGTGTGTGCCCAGTAGTCCCACACGTCTTTGTAGATCATCCTCTTGATCAACCGCGCCGACGCCTTCTGGTAGAGATCGCGGTGGGCGGGCGTGTAGTGGTAGTGGGCGCTGGCCAGTGCGTAGGCGGCGAACGCGATCTGAAACTGATAGGCGTGGAAGCTCATGTAGTAGACGGGGTCGGTCTCACCCATCAAGGAAAAATCGCCATCGAGCTGGTTCGCCAAATTGATCATATGGCGAACGTGGCCCATCTGCTGGGTCGAGAGCGCGGGATAGCTCCCCGGATCCGGATCGGCGGCCAGCCCCGTGACGGGAATGGCAAGAAACGTTGCACCGATCCACACGGCCATGACTCGAGACTTCAGCAACATAGGGCTCCCTTATTGGCAGTTACTCACATTATGTGGGCGTCGGCGCCGCCGCGTTCTCAGGCCTATCAGATTTTGAGCTTTTCCTGCACGGCCCGCCAGCTTGCATTCATCGCCCCGTCCACATGGGGGTCAGCCTCAGTCTCCGAGCCGATCACTGCGCATCGTCCCAACGGATGAGGCGTTTGGCAAGGCTGAACCCGGCGGACGTCAGCGGCTCTCCAGGAGCACGAGGCGGCTGGCGGTTGAGGACGAAGTCGTACACCGGGTCGAGCGGCTCGCCCGCAACCAGGTCTCGCAGGAGGCGCCCAGCGAGCATCGCGACGGTCACGCCGTGACCGGAGTAGCCGCCGGCGAAGAGAATGTTGTCCGTGGGACCGACGGTGCCGATCGTCGGCGAAAAGTCGAGGGTCGTGCCCACGTGTCCGACCCATCGGTGGGTGATCGGAACCTCGGCGAGCGCGGGAAAGAGCATTCGGAGGTCGCGAGAGAGCCGCTCGTAGTCCGGGTGCCCCTCGCGGTCCACCGCGGCGCCCGCGTAGTAGTAAAACCCGTCTCCCCCGCTCAGCAGAACGCGGTTGTCCGCCGTGAGCCGGAAGAGGTTAAAAAAGGACCGAACGTCGAAGAAGGGTTGGCGCCCACTCCAGGAGAGGGCCTCGATCTGGGCCTCCGAGAGCGGAGCCGTAACAATGCTGTGTGAATGGATCGGCAGGACTCGACCCCGGAGGAATCCGAGATGGTGCGTGTAGGCGTTGGTTGCGAGTATGAGCATGGGCGCGCGGACCCTTCCTCGCGGCGTGCGCACGCTGACGGTTGTTCCCGGTTCGACCTCCAAGACCGGGGAATCCTCGTAGACCTCTACGCCCGCGGCGCGAACCAGATGGAGCAGCCCGGTCGCGAGCTTTGCGGGGTTGATCATCGCGCTGGTAGGAACGGTGAGGGCCCCGCGGTACCCCTCGACATCGACGCGCTGGCGAAGCTCGGTCTCGGATAACCAGGTCGCCTCGAGTCCGAGCGCCGCGTACATCCTCTGCTCACCCTCGAGCCGCGCCTCTTGCCGAGGTGTAACGGCGCCCATGAGGTTTTCCACGGGCTCCCACTCGCAGTCGACTCCGCGCTGCTCCACCAGCTCCTGGATGAGTCCGGTTCCTGCCGATGTGAGGTCGAAGACCTTCCGCGCTTCGTCGACCCTGTCCGCATCCACGAGCTCGTGGGTAATCGCTTCAGCGCCGTTGATGAAGGGGAGCAGGAGGCCACAGTTTCGGCCCGATGCGCCATAGCCGACCCGGGTCCCCTCGAGCAGCACAATTCTGCGTTCCGGGAATCGCTCGGCGAGGTGCAGTGCGGCGGACAGGCCGGTGTAGCCGCCGCCGACGATGACGATGTCGGCGGTCTGGTCACCCTGCAGAGAAGTGAGCGGCGGGGTGTCTTCGATGCCGGCCGATTCGATCCAGTAACAATGCGACCGCTGGTCGAAGAACGGGCCGGCGGGGGCCCGGTACTGCTCCTCGAGCGCCTGCCCCCCAACGAATCCCGCGACTCCCCCCGCGGTCGCAGTGGCGGCTGCTCCGGCGAGGAACGTACGTCGCGACACAGAGGGGCTGTCGGCGGGTTCTCGCGACATCTTCAGCTCTCCTAGCTCCTTGGACTCAGATTTTGCGGCAACCCCAATTGTATAGACGATTACGATCATTTATCACATTGCGGATCAACCAGGACCGACTCCCAGGCCTCGGCCTGACCAGGCTCACGGTGTCCCACCTGGCCTGGGGGGCGGAACTGTCCACCGATGACCACGAGGGATCGCGCATCCAGGGCGGCGCGAATTTGCCCATCTGAGCGCCATGACAACGGTCCTGCCGATCCCGGCCCGTATGCAAGACCCATCAGCTGGAGTTGAGGTCCGCGGTCTCAGTCGAAAAGGTCGACGACCGTCTTTCGGCCCACGGCGTTGAGCATCAAGCGCGTTGCGGCACTAATGTGCTTGTGCCAATGCTGCTCAGCACCGTCGGCGTCTGAAGCCTCAATCAAGTCAACGAGCTTCTCGTGCGATCGGATGGCACGAGCGATCGACTTGGGATCCTGAAGATGGAAAAGCCCCAACTTGGCGTGGGACTCGACGATGTCGTGGAGCATGCCAACGACGAGGGTCAACGTCTGACTCCCACTCAGTTCGACCAGCAGTTCGTGGAATCGCGGACAGAGTTCGGCGAAAGCAGGAGCGTCATCCTGCAACGCCTTCTCCTGCTCGATGTGAGCACGAAGCGTCTCAACGACAGCGGCGCCTCGCTTTTCCGCCAGTCGCCGGGCCACCGGCGGCTCGATCACCAGGCGTGCAGACTGCACATCCTCAAGGGTTGTGTCCGAGTGCTGCAGGAGCAGACCCGCATAGCGACCGACCACGCTGATATTGGGCGCATGAACGCGTGCCCCCCCGCGCGACCCTCGCGTAACGGAAATGAGCGACTCGACCTCAAGGATTCTGAACGCTTCGCGAAGTGTGGGGCGCGAGACGCCGAACTCGACCATCAATTCGGCCTCTGACATCAGCGGATCGCCTTCCTCCAACTCCCGCCGCACGATCTGACGGCGAATGCGGGCGGCCACGAGTTCAGCCGTTTTCGGCACCCGGACAGCAGAAACCTTCCCGTTCTCACCGCCCTTTGCAGCCCCGAATTGCCGATGTCGTAACACCTTGTCTCCTCGTCCCTGAGTTTTCGACGCCGAGGATAACGGTTCGACTCGATCTATGTCCCTGTCATCTGACATGGGGGCGATTCGTTACCCGTGCTCTGCGAGCAGCACAAGCTCCACGGCGGGCTGATCGGTCACGCTCCCAGGTCGCAGTTTTCGGGGATCAGCATGGCCGACCAGCCCAATGCGGCGCCTTCCTGCCAGAGGCCTCGATCCAGATTCGACGGGATCTCGAGGCGCGGGCGCAATGCGCTTCCCTTCCTCGGGTGCTGTGAGAGGCGCCTGTCGTCGCCGGGAAATTGCGCCCGCTATAACTTGCGCCCGCTATGACGTTCGGGTTTGCGGCATCACAGGAAGATCCCCAGAGCAAGAAAACCGAGGGTCGAAATGGCCGCCGCCAAAAGTGCGTAGGGCAGCTGGGTTTTGACGTGTGCCAACAGGTTGCAACCACTGCTCGAAGAAGCGAGCACCGATGCATCCCCATAAAAGCACGCATGGGAACCGAAAGCCCCTGCCGAAATCACGGCCCCCAAAACCAGAGGCATCGACACATCCATCGACGAGGCCAGGGGAACGACAATGGGCAGGCTCACCGCATAAACGCCCCAAAAAGAACCCGTCGAGAAGGTAATGAGAGAGAGCGCAACGAAAATCACTGCGGGGAGAAAAGCGCCGATCATGAATGGCCTGAGGCTCTCAATCACGAACTCGGTAAGGCCCAGGTCTTCATTGACATGACGAAGCCCGAAGGCCATCACCACGATGGCCAATGGGTAGACCATCGACTGAAACCCCCTGAAGAACGCATCGGAGATTTCCTTCAGGTTCAGAACTCGTTGCGCGAATAGGCTCACGGTCGTAAAAGCGACGGCGATCATGACCCCTCTCAACGCGTCCTCCAGCACCCACGTGGATGCGATCAACACCGCCAGAGGGAGAATGAAGTTCACCACGCGCGGCGAATCAGGAATATCTTCAGCCGGGAAAACCTCGTCGAAGGACGCCGAATCCGGCGGCGCAAGGCTTCCGCCTGCGGCCCGCGCCTCGGCCCTGCGCATGGGTCCGAGATTGGGCACGAGGCCGGTGCTGACCAACGGAACGAGCAAAACGGCCACCCACGCATAGAGAATGAAGGGAATAGCGCCAACATAGACATCGAGGCCACTGCCCACGGGCGCAGCGCCCACCCCTTCAAGAAGGCCCGCAACGTAGAACGCCCAGGTGCTCAATGGCACCAGCACGCAGATCGGTGCCGCCGTGGAGTCGACCACGTAGGCCAGCTTTTCACGCGAGACCCGGTAGCGATCCGTCACCCTTTGCATCGCTCCGCCCACGGCCAGCGCGTTCAAATAGTCATCCAAGAAGATCACAAGCCCCATGAACCACGCCGCGAGCAGCGCGCCGGAGCCGCTCTTGACCCGCAACGAAACCGCATCCCCGAACGCCTTTGTTCCCCCTGAGCGCACGAGGAGGGCGATCAACGAGCCGAAGAGCCCAACGACGAGAACGATCCAGCCAATTGTCTCGTGCTGCATGACCCTCAGCATCGAATTTGCGAAGGCATCAAAGAAACCGAAGCCGTCCGTGAGGACACAACCGATCAGGGTCCCGCCCAGCAGAGCTTCGAAGGTTCGCCGGGTGATGAGCGCCAGCACGAGCACGGAAAGAGCGGGAACGAGACTGACCCAACCTGCGTGCTCAGCGAGTGGCATCATAGGCTCCGAGGACATTGACGACGTTGATGCCAATCTCCTCGACGGCGTAGCCCCCTTCGAGGACGAAGAGCACGGGCAGGCCCAAACGCGCGATGCGCTCCCCCAATCGGCTGAAATCGTCGCTGTCGAGAAGGAAATGCGAGATAGGATCGTCTTTGAACGTGTCGACACCCAGGGAAACGACAACCAGCCCCGGCCTGTACGCCTCTATCTCGCGCAAGGCTTCGTCCAAAGCTTCAAACCAGGTTTCTGCCTGGGTTCCCCAGGGCAGTGGGAAGTTGCGATTGAAGCCTGAGCCCGCATCAGAGCCGCGCTCGTCGGCGAATCCGAGGAAATAGGGAAATTCTTGCCTCGGGTCGCCGTGGAGCGACTGAAAGAGGACATCTTCTCGATCGTAGAAGATCGACTGGGTTCCGTTTCCATGGTGGTAGTCGACGTCGAGGATCGCCACGCGCTCGCCCACCTGGTCGACGAATCGCTGGGCGGCGATCGCCGCGTTGTTGAGATAGCAATAGCCGCCAAAAACATCGCGAGCCGCATGATGCCTCGGTGGGCGCACCAGCGCGAAGGCACCCCGTTCGCCGGATTGCACGCGTGCCAGTGCAGTCAGGGTCGAGTCCGCAGCAGCCGTGGCAGCTTCCCATGTGCCCCCGGTGATCGGAGTGGCCGCGTCCATCGAATAGAAGCCCAAGCGACCATCGATGGAGTCGGGAACCCGCTGCGAAAACCCCCGCACAGGCCAATTGAGAGGCAGCGCATCGATATCCCCCCGAATCGCAACCCATTCTTGCCACACCGTCCGCAGGAAATCGAGATAGTCCTGGGAGTGAACGCGCTGAAGCGGCTCAAGCCCGTGGGCAACGGGGGGGATGATCTCTCCAATCCCAGAATCCCGAACCCGCTCGAGGACAAGCCCCGCCCGCTCGGGTTTCTCAAAGCAGGGAACTAGCTTCCCGTCGTAGAGTTCCCCCCGCCCAGCGTGGCGAGCATGGCGTTCACTGAAAACGATGTCCAATCGATCAAACCCCGGTTGCTTTAATGAAAGGCCAACAGTAGGTAACCCACGACCGCCAAACCCGCAGCCAACAACGCATAGGGGAACTGCGTGAGCGCGTGCTGCAAAGGAGTGCAGCCCGTAGCCTTCGCGGTCAGCACCGTAGCGTCCGAATAGAAACAAGCGTGGCTGCCGAAGGTGCTCGCAGAGATCGTGGCGCCAATTACGAGAGCCGGATCCGCACCCAGGCTTTGGGTCAGCGTCGCCACAATGGGCATGACGAGAACAAAAACACCCCAGCTCGAACCTGTCATGAACGAAACGGCCGCCATACTCACGAATATAGTCACCGGAAGTAACTCGGCCGTCACCAGCGGCTCGATCACAGCCACCACGTAAGCAGGCAAACCGAGGGCGTCGTTGACATCCTTGAAGAGATAGGCGGCAACCAGAACTGCCAGCGGCTCCAGCATGCTCCCAAAACCTTCGAGAACCGTATCGAAGGCCTCGTTGAAATCGAGAATTCGAAATCCGATCAGGACAACCAGCAGACCGGCCACCGTGAAGTAGATCCCCTGGAGGAAATCCTTGTCGAACCAAAAAGTCGAGAGCACCAGAACAAGCATGGGGATGATGAAGAGCGACATGCGGGGCTTGGGCTGTGGCCCCGGCTCGACACCCGAGTTGATTCCCCGCATGCGATCGGCTCCCGGGGGCACCGTTTCTCCGCCACTCGCAACACGCCTGTCGGCCGCTTTCATGGGCCCGAGCGAAGGCACAAGCCCCAGGGCCACTGCGGGCACCATGAGAACCGCAATCCAGGCGTAGAACATGTAGGGGACGGCCGAAAGGTAGACACTGAAACCCTCACCCTCTACCGCCAGGCCGCTGGTGACCAGGAGTCCAATGAAGAACGCGCTCCATGTCGAGAATGGAATGATCACACTGACCGGCGCAGCCGTGGAGTCCACAACGTAGGCCAGCTTTTCGCGTGGAACGCCGTGATCGTCGGTCAAGTCACGCATTGCAGTGCCCGCTGCCAGGGAATTCATGTAGTCGTCCACAAAAAGCAGGAGACCGAAGACCCATGTCCCCATGAGCGCGCCCCGAGCCGAGCGGATACGACGCCGGAGAAAAACCGAGAAACCGGCGAAACCGCCCGCCCTCAGCTGAAGCGAGATCATGCTCCCCATGAAACCGCAAACGAGGATGATCCACGCCAGGTCCTCATCGGTCAGCACTCGGATCGTCGTAGCGGTGAACTCGCCGAGAAGATTCGGTCCATGAAGGATCGCGAGCCCCAGGATGGTTCCGCAAAGGAGTGACTCGATGGAGCGACGCATCCAGATCGCCAGGACAAAGACGACAAGCGCCGGGAT
>JAQWRT010000025.1 GCA_029243605.1 Myxococcota bacterium | reverse complement strand
CGTCGCTGAAACGTTCCAGAATTTCCCAAGCCCGGGCGAGGGGGATGCCCCCGGCCAGGGGATGCACCACCGCGCTTCCCGCGCCCTCGGGGCCAAAGCGCTGCCGGGCTTGCTCTCGGTCGAGAATCGTAAAGCGTTCCTGCTCCCGGAGGTCGGCGACGTTGCGGACGGCTTCCTCGCCGGGTCGCACCACGCCCTCGTGCTTCCAGTCGCTGTACTCCTGGAGTTCGCGCAAGAAATAGGGGCTGAGTTCACTCCAGGCTTCTTCCGGGGATTCGTCGACCACCAGCATGGTGTTGCCCGCGCCGGGAGTGATGAAGAGCCCCCGCTTATCCTGCCGGGCGAGTTCCTCGTTGTAGACAATCTCGAGATCGGGCCGCTCCATGGGCGGGTGAAAGGGGAGTCCGAAGCGTGCGGCCCGGCGCGCGGCGACCGGGCTCATCCCACCGACGAGAAAGAAAGGGTGGGGACGCGTAAGCGGGGAGGGCGTGACGCGAATGCGCTGGCCCCGGTAGTCAAAGGGCTCGCCGGTCCAGGCTTTGAGCAGGGTTTCGAGGCACTCGTCCATGAGGCGTCCGCGATCGTCCCAGGCCTTGCCCGTGGCGTGGTACTCCACCGGTCGATAACCCAGGCCCGCCACGAAGCTGAAGCGCCCGCCGCTGACGAGATCGAGGACGGCGATGTCCTCGGCCAGGCGGATCGGGTCGTAGAGGGTCACGAGGAGGGCGCCGACGTTGACCCGGACGCGCTGGGTCCGGGCGATGATCATGGCGGCCAGGGTGAGCGGGGCGGGGAGCCAGCCGTTTTCGGCGCAGTGGTGCTCCTCGAGGTTGACGGTCTGGAAGCCGCGCTCCTCGGCGTAGACCGCCATCTCGATCGCGGTTTTGTAGCGCTCGGCCTCGTCGGCGGGATCCTTCGCGAGGCCGGTCATATTCAGTCGCAATGTGGCCTGGGTCGCCAAGTTGTCTCCTTTTTTCGCGGATCGGTCGGCCGCTGATCGCAGCCGATCTTCGGAGTCCATGGTTCAGACTGCCTCAGCCGGCTGGCCGAGTCCAACCCTGAAATGCGACGAAGTGGCATTGAAGGGACCTACTAGTCGTTTTCGCACATGGGGCATATTGCCGTGGCGCTGCACCCCAGTCCCTGACTATGCTTGCGCCTCGTTGAACGGAGTGGGAGGTAGGATCATGGCGCAACGTACCGGCTGGTCGGTTCAAAGCGGGGTTCCTGCTAGGGGCTTCGCCCTTCAACTCCGGGCACTGCTCGTACTGCTGGTATTGCTGCTGGCCCCCCCGCTGGGCGCGCCCTCGTCGGCCTTCGCCGAAGAAGAGCCCAGCCCGGGCCGGATCGGCATGGACAACCCCGATCCCCTGCCCGAACCCGAACTCACGGGCCTCGATTCCGAGGGCAATGAACTCACGCCCGAGTCTCCCTACGCGGAGTCGCGCGCGCATGGGGGGATCGAGGAGATGCTCGTCACCGCCAGCAAGCGGGCCGAAACCCTTCAATCCGTGCCCATCTCCATGACGGCCCTCGGCGGAGAGACCCTGCGCGATGCGGGCATCACGACCTTCAACGAAATTCAGAATTTTGTCCCCAACCTCGAGATTATTCCGGTGACGGATACGCGATCGACAAGCATCCGCATCCGGGGGATTGGATCCGTGGGGAGCAACGCGGGGATCGACCCCAGCGTGGGCGTCTTCATCGATGGCGTCTATCAAGGCCGGGCGGGCATGAGCGTGGGCGACCTGCTCGATATTGAGCGCGTCGAGGTTCTTCGCGGGCCACAGGGCACGCTCTACGGGAAGAACACCGCAGCGGGGGCCATCAACATCATTACGCGCCGACCTGATTCGGAGCCGTCGCTCTTCGTTGAGACCGTCCTCGGCAACTACTCCGATTTTCAGGTGCGCGGATCGGCGAACTATCCGCTCCTTGAGGACCAACTGGCCCTGCGGGTCGCCGGCTTCAGCAGCCAGCGAGATGGCTGGGATATCAATCGCTTCGACGGCCAAGACGTCAACAATGTCGACAAATGGGGTATGCGGGCCAAGCTGCTCTGGGATGTGACCGACGACTTCTCCCTGCTCCTGTCCGGTGACTACTCCGAGGAGGACAGTCGAAGCTTCGTCGCCGAAATCATTGACTACAAGGCCAACGGCCCCAGCCTGATGGACGTACCTTTTGGCTTTGTGGCGGGGTCTCAGGGCAGCATTCTGCCCGTGGCCGATCCCTTCGATTTCCAAGTAGGCGCCAACGTTCAGCCCATCAATAAAGTCCAGGTGGGCGGCATCTCGCTCGATGCCATTTACGATTGGGGGGATCACGAGATTCGCTGGCTGAACGCTTGGCGGACGTACTCGACGGACAGCCAGTTCGACGGCGATTTCAGCGAATTCGATGGCGTACTCGCCTTTCAGAACGTTGACCTCAATCAGTTTTCCAGCGAACTAACCCTGGCTTCCCCGGGAGGGGACTTCTTTGAGTACCAGGGTGGCTTGTACTTCTTCTATATGAATATGAAAACCGACGACCGGAACGGTTGGGAGGACGGGTTGGTCGCAGCGGGTCGTTATGCCTGCAATATCCCGAATGTCCCGGCAGTCCCGGTAAATCCCAACCCGGCGGCCTCGTGCAATTTGCCACCCGCTCCGCCGGGCGGCCCATGGCCGACTCTGACTTTTTTCGCGCCCAATTTCAATATCAACACCAATACCCATAAAACCAAGACCGCTGCCGCCTACGGCCAGGGAAGACTCCGCCTCCTCGACTCGCTTGGCTTCGTTGCGGGTTTTCGCGTGAGTTGGGAAGAGAAGTCCCGGAATGGCCTGAGTGAGTGCACCGGGTCCATGTGCGCCCTGCTCGAGGCCCCGCCCATTCTCGGTCCGACGTTTGCTCGGGACGACGAACTTTCGAAGACTAATTTTCAATACCGTTTTGCCCTGGAATATGAACCTCGCGAGGGCGACATGATCTACGCGAGCGTCGCCAACGGGTTCAAGTCCGGGGGGTTCAACCAGTTGCGAACTGTCCAGGGCGAGTCGTCTGAATTTGGCGACGAGACTTCCTTGACCTACGAGCTCGGCTTGCGCTCCATGTGGTTTGAGCGGCAGGTCATTTTTAATATGACGGGCTACTTCACGGACTACGATGATTTTCAAGCCCAGGTTTTCACGGGCTCAAGCATCAACGTGCGCAATGCCGGCCGTCTCTTCAGTTACGGATTCGAGAGCGACTTCGTCTACATGCCCGACGCGGTGGAAAATCTTCAATTGGGCGCGGCCGTTGGGCTGAATATCGCGCGCTACGACGAATTCGATACCGCAGCCGGAACCGTCCCCTATCAGGCGCAACTCGCGGCGGACACCGATCCCGCAGATTGGCCCTTTCCTTATACGGGGCAGGTCATTCCCGCCGGCCTGGCCTGCGGCCTGACCCCTCAGGTGATCAACTGCAGCCAGGATCTCTCGGGGAAGACTCTGGACAACGCCCCGGAGTGGAATATCTCGGCCTTCGGCGCCTACGAATACCCAGTGCCCTCGGCCTCAATCGACCTCTTCGCCCGGGCCGACTACTCGTACAGCGATAGCTTCTACCTCGATCAGGATCTGGACCCCAACCTTTTTCAGCCCGGCTACCACCTGCTGAATCTGCGCGCGGGCCTCAAAGCCTCGGACGATAGTTGGTCACTCACTGCGTGGACCACCAATGTGACGAACTCCGAGTACCTCGTCATCGGCTTCGATGTCCCCATCATCAGCGGCTACGCGGGGGTTCGCGGCCCGCCGCGCCAGGTGGGGGCCACGCTCCGGATGAATTTCTAGCCGAGGAGAGCGACCTTCCCCTCAGCGTTCGAAGCGGTCAGCCCGGGCGTTCTGCCAGAAGGGGGTCACCGACTCGGGGATGATCTCGCCGAGGAGTTCGCCGGGCTCGAGGAAATCGTAGAGCTGGTCGAAGCGGCGAACCTGGTGGGGCGTGGTGCGTTCGTAGAGGTGAATCGGTTCGAATTCCTCGGGATGGTCGAGGCCGCAGGCGGCGGTGGTCTCGGCGAGGCCCTCGAGGGTCGCCTGGTGAAAGAGGAAGACCCGCTCGCCCTTTTCCTTGGGTACGATGGCTTTCTGAAGCCGGGGTTTCTGCGTGGCGACGCCCACCGGGCAGAGGTTCGTACCGCAGAGCTGGGATTGGATGCAACCCAGGGAAAACATGAAGCCCCGGGCCACGTTGCACCAGTCGGCGCCCAGGGCGAGGGCCGAGGCCATCTCATAGCTGGCAAAACGTTTCCCGCTGGCGGCGATCTTGATCCGATCGCGCAGGTTCGTGCCCACCAGGGCGTTGTGGACCAGGAGCAGGCCTTCGCGGAGGGGATAGCCCAGGTGGTCAGAGAACTCGGGGGGCGCGGCGCCGGTTCCCCCCTCACCGCCATCGACGGTGATGAAATCCGGGGTGATCCCGGTTTCGAGCATCGCCTTGCAGATCGCGTAGAACTCCCGGGGGTCACCGACGCAGAGCTTGAAGCCTACGGGCTTGCCCCCGGAGAGTTCCCGGAGTTCGACGATGAAATCGAGCAAGCCCGTCGGGGTCGAGAAGGCGGAGTGTCCGGGGGGCGAAAAGCAATCTTCGCCCTGGGGAACCTTGCGGGCGGCGGCGATCTCGGCGGAAACCTTGGCGCCGGGAAGAATCCCTCCGTGCCCGGGCTTGGCGCCCTGGGAGAGCTTGAGTTCGATCATCTTGACCTGGGGGAGCGCGGACTGCTCGCGGAAGAGTTCCGGGGAGAAATTCCCCTGATCGTCTCGGCAGCCGAAATAGCCCGTGCCCACTTGCCAGACCAAATCCCCACCGGGCTTCTGGTGGTGGGTGCTCAGGCCGCCTTCGCCGGTATTGTGCGCGAAGCCGCCTTCTTGAGCCCCGGTGTTGAGTGCGAGAACAGCGTTGGCACTGAGCGCACCGAAACTCATGGCCGAGATATTAAGGAGAGAAGCCGAGTAGGGCTGCTTGCAGTCGGGTCCCCCCACGGTGACCCGCAGATTGCGCCCGGGGTCGGTGACCGCGGGGCGAGGCTTCGCCGAGTGGCTGATGAAACCGTAGCCGTAGCCGTAGACATCGAGTTCGGTGCCAAAGGGCTTGACGGCTTCGACGCCCTTGGCCCGGCGATACATGAGATCTCGAGCATCCCGGTTGAAGGGCCGACCGCTGGTGTTGCTCTCCACGAAATATTGGTGGATTTCCGGCCCGGCACTCTCGAGAAGAAAGCGCAGGTGCCCGAGGATGGGATAGTTGCGCAGGATGCTGTGCTGACGTTGCAGGAGGTCGTAACAGCCCACTGCGAGGAGGCCCAAGCCCGCAGCGAAAAAGAAGTGGAAGACAGGCCAACCCGAGGCTCCGAGAAGCCCGGCAAACGCGGTAAGAATGACGAGAATGGGCATGACCCACCCCCGGACTCGGTGGAGCAAATCCATGGCAGTCGGCCTCCCGGTAAAAAGTTGCGGTTTACCTCGTAATATTACCCTACAGTAAGCAACGTTGAAATGAGCAAGCGGGGTCCTTTGCCATGGCCGGAAACGTTTCCAGCAGTCTTCTCGATGTGCTCGCCTCGGCCGGGGCCCGAGATATTTTTGGTGTCACCGGTGATGCCCTCAACCCCCTGCTCGAGTGCATTCGGACCGACGACCGCTTCCGCTGGATTGGCGTGCGCCACGAAGAACACGCGGGATACGCCGCCTACGCCCAGTCCGAACTCAGCGGCGGGATTGGCGTGTGTGCCGGGACCACGGGCCCGGGAGCCCTTCACCTCATCAATGGGCTCTACAACGCGAAGAAAGAAGGCGGAGCCGTAGTCGCCATCACCGGCCAGGTCCCCCGTGCCCAGCGCGGCAGCGATTTTCACAAGGAAATCGATCTCGCCAAGATGTTCGACGATATCTGCGGCTACCAGGCCATCATTGACTCCCCCGAGCAGATGCCCCGAATGGCGGAGATCGCGATTCAGAAGGCCCTGACCGAACGCATGATTGTGCGCATCGAGATTCCCTCGGACGTGATCGGGGCGAAGGTGCCCAGCGAGCATTTCAAGCGGCCCGTGGTGCGCCTGCGCTCCGAACTGGTTCCCGAGGCCTCGGCCACCCAGCGCGCGGCCGAACTCATCAATGCGGGCAAGCGCGTAACGCTGTTTTGCGGGATCGGATGCCGGGATTGCAAGGATGACGTGATCGCCCTGGGCGAACGGATCGGCGCGCCGGTGGTCCATACCCTGCGTGCGAAGGATGTCTTCGATTACGACGACGCCGGCGTGGTGGGAATGACCGGCCTGATCGGCAATCCGGGGGGCTACCACGCGGTCAAGGACTGCGACGTGCTCGTGATGCTCGGGACGGATTTCCCCTACGACGAGTTCCTCCCGGACGGAATCGAGATTGTCCAGGTCGATCATCGGCCCGATCGCATTGGCCTCCGCGCACCGGTGACCCTCGGCTTGGTGGGCGGCGTGCGAGAAACCCTCGGAGAGCTGACTCCGCTTCTGGACGAGAGGCCCGCCACGAAATTCAGGACGCATCTGCTCTCCATGCGCGATAAATGGCTCGCTCGCATGGATGAGCAGTCCTCCCTCGAGCGCACGGACGAACCCCTGCATCCCCAGCTCTTCGCTCGGGCGATCAGCGACAAGGCTGCTCCCGATGCTCTGTTCGCGGTGGATGTGGGAGAATGCACGATCTGGTTGGCGCGACAAATGCGCATGGGAGGAGGCCGGCGGATGCTGGGCTCCTTCAACCACGGCTCCTTGGGTGCGGGCCTACCCGTTGCCCTGGGCGCGGCGGCGCTGGAACCCGAGCGGGAGGTCTGGACCCTCGCCGGGGACGGGGGCTTTGCGATGTCGATGAATGATTTTGTCACCGCCGTTCGCTTCGACTGGCCCCTCAAGGTGATCGTCTTCAATAACAGCGAGTTTGGTTTCGTGAAGATGGAGATGGAGGTGGCCGGGCTGCCTCCCTACCCGGCGGCCACGGGGCTGGTGAACCCCGACTTCGCCGCCTTTGCCCGGGCCTGCGGCGGGGAGGGCGTGCGAGTCGAGCATGCCCACGAGATTCTGCCCGCCATCGACCAAGCGAGAGCTTCGACCAAGCCCTTTATCATCGACGCCATCGTGAGCCCCGGGGAACTCAGTATGCCCCCGCACATTACTCCCCAGGAGGCCTACGGCTTTGGGCTCTCCAAGGTGAAGGAAGCGATGCTCGGGCTCAAGGGCGATCACGAGATCTGGAAACTGTGGCGCGATGAGTTTCGCGCCAATGTGTTCTAGCATGCGAAGTGGGTGGCCAGCCGGGCTCGCCCAGGCCGGAGGAAGCAACGATTTTCGCTGAAGACCCAGCCGAAGGGAGTGTGGAGAGATTTCCCCTATCGGGTTTTCGGTCCGCTTCCGGTCGAGGTCGGCTCTGGCTTGGGCTGATTCTCTTTGGGGCCGGCATGCTCGGCGCAGCCGGCCTCGCCGCTGCCGAGACCGCGGTCCGCACCCCGGCCTTCTTTGAGCCCGTGGCCGAGCCGGCGGGAATGATCCTGGATTACGGGTCTCTCCTCGTCGCCACCTGCCTTGGCATCTTTATCGTTGTGATGGGCCTACTCATCTTCACAATCATCCGCTTTCGGGCTTCCTCGGCGGATGACGGCCTCGAACCTCCCCAGGTCTACGGAAGTGATCAACTGGAACTCGCATGGACCATTGTGCCCGTACTCCTCGTTGTGGTTCTCGGCTTGGTGACGGCTGGCCGGATCGTCGCTATTCAACGCGATACCGCGCCCGAGGGCAGTCTTTCGGTGCGCGTTGTCGGGCACCAATGGTGGTGGGAACTCGAGTACCCAGGCTACGGCTTTACCACGGCCAACGAGTTGCATCTCCCCGTGGACCGGACGGCCTTCCTTGAGCTGGAGTCTCAGGACGTGATTCACAGCTTCTGGCTGCCCCAGCTCTCGGGCAAGACCGACTTGATTCCCAATCGCCGGAACGTCCTGTGGATCGAGCCCAAGGAGACGGGGATGGTCGTCGGGCAGTGCGCGGAATATTGCGGCACCCAGCACGCCCATATGCTGCTCCGGGTTTTTGTCCACGAGCCCGATGAGTTTGAGCGCTGGGCTCAGGAACAACAGCGCCAGGCGCGCACTGCGCCCGGGGTCGAGGAGGGGAGGGCGCTCTTTGCTCGCACGGCCTGCGTGAATTGCCATACCGTGCGTGGAGTCTCGGAGATTGGTCGTTTCGGACCGGACCTGACCCACTTGATGAGCCGGACCACCCTGGCGGCGGGGGCCGCGACCAACGATCGGGCGAATTTGGTGGACTGGATCACGGATCCCAACCACATCAAGCCCGGGGCACGCATGCCCGCGATGAAACTCAGCGAACGCGAGATCGGCTTGGTCGCCGGCTACCTCGCGAGCCTGGACTAGGGAGCCCTTTTCGATGTCGGCCAGCTCGACCCCAGGAAACCCGAGCCTCACCGGCGGAGCCGGGGCGACCTTTGCTGGCTCGATCCACGAGTGGGTCACCACGGTGGATCACAAGAGACTCGGCCTGCTCTATATCGGGAGCGGTTTGCTCTTTTTCTTGATCGGAGGCGTCGAAGCCGCGCTGATGCGCGCGCAACTCGCGATGCCGGGCAACGAATTGCTCGAACCCCAGGAGTTCAACCGACTCTTCACCATGCATGGCACCACCATGGTCTTTCTCGTGGGGATGCCCATCATTACGGGTTTTGGCAACTACCTGATCCCCTTGATGATCGGGGCCCGGGACATGGCCTTTCCGCGTTTGAACGCGTGGGGCTTCTGGATGTTCCTGTTCGGTGGGCTGGTGCTCTATATGAGTTATTTCGCGAGCATGGGCCTTTATGGAGCGGGGACCGCACCCGATGTGGGCTGGTTCGCCTATGCGCCGCTGTCGGGGCGGGCGTTCTCCCGGGGCAACGCCACGGACTACTGGGTTCTTGGCATCATGATCAGCGGATTTGGGAGCATCTCCGGAGCGGTCAATATGATCGCCACGACCATCACCATGCGCTGTCGGGGCATGACCATGGGCCGCCTGCCGCTCTTCGTCTGGATGATGCTGGTGGTTTCCTTCCTGATCCTGCTCGCGCTGCCTGTCCTGACGGCCGCTCAGGTGATGCTGCTCTTCGACCGTTTTCTCGGTGCCCACTTCTTCGACACCCAGGCCGGGGGCGACGCGGTCCTGTGGCAGCATTTCTTCTGGTTCTTTGGCCATCCCGAGGTCTATATCCTGATGATTCCGGGCTTTGCCTACGCCTCGGAGATCATTCCCGTCTTTTCGAGAAAGGTGATTTTCGGCTACTCGTTCATGGTGGCGGCCACCATCGCCATCGGACTTGTGGCCGTGGGTGTCTGGGCCCATCACATGTTCACCGTGGGGATGGGCCGGGGCCTCAATATCTGGTTCGCGGTCATTACTATGGTGGTGGGCATCCCCACCGGGATCAAGCTTTTCAACTGGATCGCGACCATGTACGGCGGCAAGATCCAGATGAAGACGCCCATGCTTTTCTGCATCGGCTTTCTCGGTCAGTTTCTAGTGGCCGGACTCTCTGGGATTCTGCTCTCGGGGGCGCCGCTGAACTGGCAACTGAGTGATTCCTATTTCGTGGTGGCCCACTTTCATTTCGTCTTGATCGGCGGACTCCTCTTTACGATCTTTGCCGCGCTCTATTACTGGTTCCCCAAGGTGACCGGGCTCATGCTCAGCGAGAAATTGGGGCGCTGGCATTTTTGGCTCTTCTTTGTGGGCTTCCACGTGACGTTTACCACCATGCACGTCCAGGGGATCTTGGGCATGCCCCGTCGGATCTACACCTACCCCGGGGACCGCGGTTGGGCGATCTGGAATTTCATTTCCAGCGCGGGGGTGGTCTTCCAGATGGCTGGAGTCCTCTGCTTCCTGGCAGCGGTGGTGCTGGCCTTCAAGAGGCCGCGGCGCGCCGGGCCGGATCCGTGGAATGCCTGGACCTTGGAGTGGTCGACGTCTTCCCCGCCCCCGGCTTATAATTTTCTGACCCTGCCCGAGGTTCGCAGCCGACGCCCGCTTTGGGATCTCAAGCACCCCCACGATCCCGATTGGGAGCACGAATAGGATGAGGCCATGACCGCCGCACAGGCCTTGCCGATGGAGGGCTCCTCGTGGAATCGGGGGCGGGTGGGGATGGCTTGCCTGATTTTTGGCGAGTCGACCTTCTTCTCTATTTTCGTGGTCGCCTACCTCTTTTATCTGGGCAAGAGCCTCAGCGGGCCCCAACCCCAGGACGTCCTCGAGTTCCCCCTGGTCGCCACGGTCTGCCTCTTGTCGAGCAGCCTCACGGTGGTCTGGGGGGTGAGAGCCCTGGCTGCCGGAAGGCGTTGGCAAGCCGGGCTGGGATTGGCCCTGACCGTGGGCCTTGGGGCGTCTTTTATCGGGGCCACCGCGCTGGAGTGGTCGCGGTTGATCTTTCAGCAGGGGCTCGCCATTGATACGAACCTCTTCGGCACCACTTTCTATTCCCTGGTGGGCTTCCACGCGGCCCACGTGATCCTGGGGCTCATGATGCTTTCGGGCATCGGGGTCGGGGTCGCCGCGGGCAAGGTGACCGCCCAACACGCCGAACGGGTCGAGATCGTGAGCTGGTATTGGCATTTCGTGGACGCCGTCTGGCTCGTTGTGCTCACCACCGTCTATGTGGTGGGGGTCTAGGATGAAGGATTCTGGATTGGAGACGAAGAGCGAGTTGGCGCCTGAGGCCGGGGTGGAGCTTCCCGCGAGCACCTCGGCCCCGCTCTATTTCGCTCTGGGGCTCAGCATGCTCCTGGCGAGTCTGGTGACCAACGTGCTCTTTGCCTGGACGGGCGGGGCCCTGGCGATCTGGGGCGCAGTCGCCTGGTGGCGCGAGATGTTCCCCCACGAGCAGAAGGTTGTTGAACCGGCCCAGTCCGAGGCCGAGCGCGCTCCCCCGGTGAAGCCGGTCCCGGAGCGGGTGCGGAATTTGGTCGCGGGCCAGGATGGCCACCGGGTGCGGCTTCCCCTGGAATACCACCCCTATAGCGGCGGTTTGCGCGGCGGCCTGGCCGGGGGCGCGGCCATGGTTGTGGCGGCGCTTCTCTACGGCCTGGTCACCGATGGCAGCCCTTGGCCCCTGGTCAACGGTTTTGCAGCCCTGGTCTTTCCGCTCTTCGGCGCGCCACCGCCGCCGGATAGCTTGAGCTTTCACCCGGGCATCGCCGCCGCGGCGGGGCTGCTCCACGTCAGTTTCTCTTTGATGCTAGGCCTGGTCTACGCCTCGGTTCTGCCCATGCTGCCCGGCCATCCTCGCCTCTGGGGCGGGCTCGTCGCGCCCCTGGCCTGGTCGGGTGCGGGTTTCGTCTGCCTTGAGTTGGTGGATCCGGGCTCGGCAGGGCGAATTCAATGGGGCGTCTTCGTCACTCTGCAGATCATTTTTGGCATGACGGCGGGAGAGGTGATCTCTCGAAGTCGGCCGGTTCAGACGCTCCAGTCCTACCCCTTGGCGGCTCGCGCGGGTCTCGAAGCCGAGATGCGGGAGGACGACACTTGAATCGGCGGCTTCTGTTCAGGATGTTTCGGGTCCTCATGTTCGCGGCCCTGGTTCTCGGGATGGCGTCGGGTTGCGATTCCCTCCCCGGTCGACCCGATCCCGCGGATCGCTATCAGCGGCCCGACGAGGTGACGGATTTCACGACCCTCTTCGCGACGAACTGCTCGGGCTGCCACGGAGCCGAAGGTCGACGCGGCCCGGCGACGCCTCTGGGTGACCCGCATTATGCTGCCCTGGCCCAGCCCGCCTACCTCGAGCGGATCATTGGCGACGGAGTGGGAGGCACCCCCATGCCGCCCTTCGCCCAGGCCCGGGGTGGCAACTTGACCGAAGAACAGGTGAGCGTCCTGGCCCAGGGGATCCGAGCCTGGGGAGCCGATGTCGCGGGCTCGACTCCAACGCCGCCGCCCCTTGTGGCCGCTTCCCCGGATCAAAATCCCGGCTCCCCCGCTCGGGGCGAGGTCGCCTACGCGGCGTTCTGCGCCGACTGCCATGGGCCCGGAGGCGCCGGGGGCGAGAAGGCCGGAAGTCTGGTTGATCCCGCCTATTTGGGTCTCGTGAGCGACCAGGCGCTCCGAACCGCGGTGATCGTGGGGCGGGAGGATTTGGGGATGCCCGGCTGGCAGGCAGATCAAGGCCGCGGAATATCCGCTGGCGAAATCAGTGATGTCGTTGCGTGGCTGGGGAGCCAGAGGCCCAGCTCCGCCCAGGGCCGCCCGTCGGGCGACGGCCGCTAGCCCCGGGCCAGGAGGGAATTCATGGAAGAACACGAACACGAAGCGCTTCCGCCGGCGGTCCCCCCGGTGAGCCGGCGAGATTTTCTTTTTCGGTTGGGGCTCGTGCTGAATACCGTCGCGGCGGCTTTCGTAGGCATTCCCGTGTTGGGATACATCGCGTCGTCGATGTTCAAGGGGAAGGCCCAGCAGGCCTGGGTGGCCCTGGGAAATCTTGACTCGTTCCCAACGGGTCAAACCCGCCTGGCCTCGTATCGCAACCCCTTCACCACGCCCTGGGACGGGGCCACCGCGGATGTCCCGTGCTGGGTGCGCCGAAAACCCGACGGCGATTTTCAGGTCTTTGCCATCAATTGCACGCATCTGGGCTGCCCGGTCCGCTGGTTTCCCCAATCCGGGCTCTTTATGTGTCCCTGCCACGGCGGCGTCTATTACGAAGACGGATCCAGAGCGTCGGGACCGCCTCCGCGAGGGCTCTATCAATACGAGTTTCGGGTCCGCGGCGGACATCTCGAGGTGCGGGGCGGCGAAACCCCGAACCTCTCCGAGGCGGTCTAGGGAATGTACTCATGAATCGACTTCGGGCATTGGGCAAGTGGTTCGACGACCGGTTGGCCCTGGGTCGGCTTTACGACCACACCCTCGGCCATCGGATTCCGCTTTCGTCGGCGAGTGCCTGGTACGTTTTTGGGAGCGCGACGCTGCTCTGCTTGATCATCCAGTTGGTCACGGGGATTTGTCTGGCTCTGGTTTACGTGCCGGCCCCGGACCAGGCCTACGCGAGCATCGAGTACCTCGACTACGTGCAGCCCCTGGGTTGGTACCTCCGAGCGCTGCACTATTGGGGCTCAAATTTCATGGTCGCGCTGGTGACGATTCACCTGATCCAGGTCTTCCTCTTCGGCGCGTATAAATACCCTCGAGAGCTCACCTGGATGGTGGGGAGTGGTCTCTTTCTGGCCACCCTGGGAATGGCCTTCACCGGGCAGACGATTCGTTTCGACCAGGACGCCTATTGGGGCGTCGAAATCATCGTCTCGATCCTCGGCCGCCTGCCCTTGGTCGGCGAATACGCGACCCATCTGCTCCAGGGGGGCCCCATCGTCGGGTCCGAAACCCTGTCTCGCTTCTTTGCTCTCCACGTGTTTGTGATCCCCGGCCTTCTGATCGGCCTGCTCGTCGTCCACATCCGTCTGGTCTTGGTGCTCGGGATCAGCGAGTACCCAGAAGCGGGTAAACCCCTGGACAAGGAAACCTATGCCGAGGATTACGAGGCGACGGTGGCTCGGAGTGGGATCCGCCTGATGCCCGAAGGGGGCGGGAAGGACCTCGTCTTCTCGGCCCTGATCCTGACCGCCATCATCCTCTGCGCCGCTTTTATCGGGCCGAAGATCCCGAACGGCCCAGCGGACCCTTCGCTGATCCACACCGTCCCCCGGCCGGATTTCTACTTCCTCTCGCTTTTCGCGGCCTTCGCCCTGATGCCTCCCTACCTCGAAGGCTTCGTGATCGTCTATTTGATGCCCCTGGCCGTGGTCCTGCTCTTTGCCGTGCCCTTTCTTTCGCGCGGGGCCGAGCGGCATCCGAGCCGGCGTCCCGGCGCTGTGGTCCTCGTGGTCCTCGTCGGGGTGAGTCTGGTGACCCTCGCCTACGAGGGCGTGCTCTCGCCGTGGTCCCCCGAAATGGATGCCTGGAGCGGCCAACCCGTACAGCCGCAATTCGTGGAGGGCCGCTCTCCCCTGGAGCATGTGGGGGCGACCCTTCTTCAGGCCAAGCAATGCCGCAACTGCCACGCCCTGGACGGGAAGGGGGGCAAGCGCGGCCCGGATCTGGCCGGAGTGGCCATGCGCCTGACGCCGGATCAACTCGTCCGTCAGGTCCTCCAGGGCGGGGGGAATATGCCCGCCTACGGCAAGCATCTCGCCCCCCACGAGGTCAGCGCCCTAGTGGCCTTCCTCGAGACCCTGCATCCGGCGAATGCCGCTCCCGCGCGTAACTCGGCCCAGCCTTCTGGAGGCGTCGCGGGGCAGCCCGACAAGCCATGAACGCGTGGCTCTGGACGGGGGCGGGGTGGACCTTCGCGCCTTTGCTCGTCCTCCCCGGGCTGGCGGCCGGGTGGCTCTACCTTCGCGGGTTCCGGAAACTGCGTCAGCAGAGCCCTCAACATTTTCAGCCCTGGCGGCGCAACGTTTTCCTCTTGGGTTTGGCCCTGATCTTTGTGGCCCTGGGCTCGCCCCTCGATGGGACTGCAGATCTCCTGCTCCTGGCGCATATGGTGCAGCACTGGCTGCTCATCATGGTGGTGCCTCCGCTGATCTGGCTCGGCGCCCCGGTGGTGCCCCTGCTGCGCGGGCTTCCGGGCGATTTGCTCGGGGATGGGGTCGGGCCCTTGCTCGCATCCCCCCGGCTCCGTCGTGTGCTTTCGGTGCTGACCCATCCGGTGCTGGCCCTGGGAATCTTCACCGGGGTGACCTGGGCCTGGCATGCCCCCGCCGCCTATCAGTGGGCCTTGGTTTCACGCGCGGCCCATGATTTCGAGCACGCGAGTTTTCTCGCCGCGGCCCTGCTGCTCTGGTATTGCATTCTCGAACCCTGGCCGGTTCGGCGGCCGCGGCCCTTCACCACCCGGTTGCTCCTGGTGGCCGGTGCGGGTTTGGTGAACTCGATCTTCTCCGCGGGCTTTGCCTTTTCGGGAACGGTCTTTTATCCGCTCTATGCCCAGGTCGCGAATCCCTGGCTGATTCCGGCGCTCGCGGATCAGAACACCGCCGGAGCCTTCATGTGGATCGGTGGGAGCCTCGCGATGATCGCGGCGGCTGTGGGGCTCACCCTCTCGGGTCTCGCGAGTACGGCCTCTCGCCGACAACTATTCGCCCCTGGCCGGAATCGAGTCCAGCGACCGGCTCCCAGGGCAAAGTCGACCCTGGCGCGGGTGTTGACCCGGCGTCGGACACGCCGCATCGGACAATGGATTCTGGCCAGCCTTGCGGGGATCGTGATTCTCGACGGCCTGCTCGGACCGGAAATGCCGAGTTCGCTCAACCTGGCCGGGGTTTTGCCCTGGACCTACGGACGCTCGCTCTCGCTAATCCTGCTCCTGAGTTGGGGGAATTTCTTCTGCGGCATCTGTCCCCTGACCCTGTCGCGCAGGCTCGCCGGGCGTCTTCTCGGGCGGCCTTTCCGTTGGCCCGCCCGGCTTCAGAACAAGTGGATCTCGGCGGCGCTCTTCATCGCTTACCTTTGGAGTTACGAAGTCCTGGGGCTGTGGGATTGGCCCGCGGCCACGGCGGTTTGGATCCTGGGCCTCTTCGGTCTTTTCTTTGTAGTGGAGGGGTTCTTTCCTCGCGGCACGTTTTGCCGCTACGTCTGCCCGGTGGGGCAATTCCAGTTCGTCCAGGCAACGCTCTCGCCCAGGGAGGTCGCGCCGCTCTCCCTGGCGAATTGCGCGGGCTGCAAAACCCGGGATTGCCTGCTCGGCAACGCCGAGGAACCCGGCTGCCCAACGGACCTCTACCTGCCCGCCAAGACGGGCAACCTCGACTGTACGTTCTGCATGGACTGCGCCCGGGCTTGCCCTCGAGACAACGTAGGGGTGATTTCCGTGCGACCCGGAGCCTCTCTCGGGCGGGGCAGGGCCCGGGGCCAGGGCTGGAGTCTCGACCTCACGGTTCTGGCCGGGCTCTTCATCTGGGGAGCCTTTGTGAACGCCATGGCTATGTCGGCGCCCTTTGTCCACGCCCAGGCCGGGCTCGCCGGAGGTCTCGGGTGGGCCCACTCCGCCGGCTTTGCCAGCGCGGTGTTGGGGGTCGCGCTCCTTGGACCTCCCCTTATCTTTACGGCGGCGGCAGCGGGGCTCGGACGCGTTCTGGGCGGTTCCCGACTCTCGGCTCTGGCCGGCCTCCGGGCTCTGCTTCCAGGACTCGTACCCCTGGGTTTCGCCATGTGGCTCGCGCATCTCGGATTCCATCTTCTAACGGGACTCTTCAGCGCGCTGCCCGCCCTGGAGCGAGCCCTCCACGATCTTGCCCCGAACATTTTTTCCCGGCCCGAGATCGGAATGCCCTACACCCTGGGCTGGACCGCGGATTTGCAGCTGACCATCCTCGGGTTTGGCCTGGTTGTGAGCATCGCGGTCCTGTGGCGGTTGTCCCGGGAAGTGGCGGCGAGCCCGGGTCGAGCGTTGGCCTTGGCGGCGCCATGGTCACTCCTGGCCACGGGGTTGTGGGGGCTCGGTGCCTTCATCTTTCTTTCGCCCATGGCGATGCGGGGGATGATGGGATGAAGCGAGCTTCGCTTGGGGGACGCGCGCTCGGGCTGACCTTCCTGGCCTTGGGCTACGTGCTTGGCGGCGCCGAACCCACGCGTGCCGATCTGGGGGGACTGGTGGCCCAGGGCACTGCGAGCCCTCTCGAGCTGACGGTGCTGGCCGCTCCTTGGCCGCTTCGTGTGGGGCCCAGCGAGTGGCGAGTGCTGGCCAAGGACACCCGCACGGGCCAGGTTCGGCGGGATTTGATGATCCACCTGACTGTGGGTCCGAAGCCGGTCGAAGACGACGCCAAGGCCCAGGTCGCGCGTCCGGGCACGCATCCCGGCTACTCCTCGGTCTCCACGGTGATCGACAAAGCCGGCCCGGTTTGGGGAAGGGTCCACGTCGAAACCCCGGAAGGCGCCACCGGCAGCCTGGAATTTACCGGCCGAGCCGAGCCCGCTCGGGGAGCTTGGGGGGATCATTGGGCCGCGCTCCTCTTCCCCTTTGGCCTCCTGAGCGTTTTTTTCTGGCATCAGGTCCGTAGGCTTTCCTCGAGGGGCCAAGTTTTGCCAGGCGTCTGAAGCGACGGGTCTGAGTTCCGGGGCAGAGGCGCCGGGCCTGTCCGGGGAGACACGCCCTGCACGCTCCCTCGCCACGACCCGGGGACCGAGGGCCACCCGTGCGCGATGGCGGTCCGTGGCGTCAGAGCATATCTTCCCGGCTATCAATTATGGGGGTAGGGCTTATGGCGCTTCGTGTCATCCTTGGGATCTTTGGACTGATTTTCCTCTACAACGCCTTGAATTTTCTGCTGTCACCGGTGGATGCGGCGATCGGGATGGGGATGGAATTACTCGACGATATGGGCCGCAGTAGCCAGGTCGGTGATATCGGGGGCTTCTTCCTCGGCACCGGCGCAATGCTCCTGCTCGGGGCTTACCAGAAGAGTTCGGTTTGGCTGAGGGCCGCCGCCGTGATGGTGGGCGCCGTTGCGATCATGCGGATTCTCGCCTGGGGCATTCAGGACGCCGCCTTCGCCACCGTGTTCATCGGCGTCGAAATCGTGATCACCGCTGTAGCGCTCTACGCCGCGTCGAGTTTCGACGCCGACGCCTAACGCGCGGGCGGGGAAAGAAGGGGCCTGAAGGCCAGACCTCGCCTACTGGGCGGCGGGTTGGCCCTTGCTCTGCGTACGCGCCTTTTTCAAGGCGTCGGCCAGCGGGAGCCGGGTGACCTCGGGCAGGGGCGTCAGCGTGTCGCGCTCGCCCACCCAACGGAAGGTCATGAAGCCCCGGTTGTGCCCAGCGGTCTCGAGGGAGTTCGGGTGCTCGGTGGGTCGATGGGTCACCAGAAAACGAACTTTTCCGTCGGGGTCCACGGAGACCGCGTCGTGGGTGAGCGAAGTGGTGCGCTGGGCGTAGTCTACGGACTCGTGCCAGGGGTTTTCGATGGCGAAATTCCAGAAACGCACGTCGAGGGGGTCGACTTCGACGATGAGCGCTTCGTCGGGACCGATGGCGTAGGTGCCGATCAGGTAGAGGTTGTCGGGGCTGCTGATATCGGCGCCGAAATCGTTGCTATTTCGCCGTTTGAACTGATTCGGTGTGGCGTCGAGGGACGGGGAGACATACCGGTGCAGCAGGCCGATTCCCTGAAAAGCGAACCGGGTCATCTGGATCGATCGAGCAATTTCGGGGTCCGACGAGGGCGATAATGGCTCCGAGGGCTTCCGGCCCATGACCTCCACCGCGAGGGTGGCGGGTCGTTCGGTCGCGCGGTCGCCGAAATATTCCCGAACCAGAATCGAGCCAAAGCCCGCGCTGGCTCCGGTCTTCACCCAATAGCCCGGCTCTTCGGGCTTTTTCGCCGTGAGCCAGAGGGTGTAGTCCCCGTTCTTATCGGCACCCAGGGTGCGCTCGTTGGCGTAGCCCAGGGATTTGCTCCTTCCCGTAGGCTGCATGGCCAGGACGCTGAATGAAAAATGGTCGGCGGTGCCGATATTCCCCGTGATCTTGTAGTCCCGGCCTCCCTCCCAGGCCATGGTGTAATACTCACCGTCCGGGTTGTCGCCGCCGACCTTTCGCCGCGCGGTATCCATGCGGGCAAAATGCGGCGCGGCGGGGTAGCCGTCTCCGGTCACATCCTGGGACATGGCCAGGGTCCGGAGAATGAAGCGCATACCCTCGGCGGCCTCCCGGTCGTTGGTCGCGTCTTCGAGGATGGCGTTGCGGAGTTGGTTGACCGTTTGCATCAATTCGTCGAAGGCCGCCACACTGGCGAGGTCATCGAACCCTCCGGGCCTCTCCTCGCTGGCCAGGGCGCCTGAGGGCACGAGCCAGATGGCGAGAAGACAGGCAACGAGAAATGAAGACATGGGTTTCTCCTTGGGAATCGGGCAAACGGAAAAGATTCGGCTCGGGTTTAGAGTACGCCGCTGAGACGACCGAGGACACTCCCCTTGGAGATCGCCCCGGGGCCTCGGATTTAGCTTTCAGGGCCGGGAGCTGGCCCGCCCCCGCTCATGGCCTGGAGGATATTCGCCCGGCTACCCAGGCTATGGGCAATCCCGGAGAGCAGTGAAAAGACCCGAGCGACGAGCACGAAGTCGCTGGGCACTTCGGCCACCGGGTCCTCTCGGATGGCTTCGAAGAGCTCATCCGTCATGTCCTCGGTGAGTTCGCCCTCAAAGGCCCCGGTATCACTCCGGTTGACCATGCGTCGGGCGATGGCGACGAAGGTCGTTGTGTCGCCGGTCTTCGAGCGAAATCCGAGTTCTTCGAAGGCCCGGACCATCGCCGACTCGTTGAAGGTCATGAGCGAAAACATGAGTTCGAAGAGGCCGAGCCCGAACCCCTCGGGCAATTCCTTGGACAGGCCGAAATCAAGGACGACGATCTGTCCTTTGGGGGAGACGAAAAGATTTCCGGGGTGGGGGTCTGCCTGGAAGAAACCCGCGGCTAGGATCATCCGCACGTAGATGTACATGAGGTTCTGGAGGACTTCTGCGGGAACGAGACCCACGGCCTCAATCTTTCTCTTTTCAGTGATCTTGATCCCTCCGACGAGTTCCATGGTGAGCACCCGCCGCGTGCTCCACTCGCGATGGATGACGGGAATCTTCACCTGGGGGTCATCGACGAAGAGTTCCCTCACCCGGTCGGCACAGTCGGCCTCTCTGACGAAATCGAGCTCCATGCCGAGATGTCGGGTCAATTCGACAAGCAGGGGGAGCAGGGGGAGGGGGCGCGGGTCAAAGAATTCGTAGACCCGACAGACCCTCCGCATATTGGCGAGATCGGTTCGGATGATCGTCTCGATGTCCGGGTATTGGACCTTGACCGCGACCTCGCGGCCGTCCACCAGACGTGCCCGGTGCACTTGCGCAAGGGAAGCCGAGGCCATGGCCTCGGGCTCGAAACTCGAAAAAACGGCGTCCATGGATTTTCCGAGTTCGCTCTCGACGATCTCGCGAACGATTTCGAAGCCCTTGGGCGGGACGGCATCGTGGCATTGCTTGAGTTTGTCGATGATCTCCGGCGGGAAGATATCGGCGCGGGTCGCCACCGCCTGGCACATCTTGATCATCACGCCACGGAGCCCCAGGGCCAAGTCGAGGGTTTTCTGTGCGGCGCGCTCGTGAATGGCTGAGAGTTCGCTCTCGGACAATTCCCGTCCGCGCAGCTTCTTCAACCAATATGGGATCTTGTACATCCCCCAGACCCGGGCTGCGGTCCAGCCGATCTGGAGACTGCGTACAATTCGGGTGAGTCGCATGGGGGTTTAGGCCGCGTCTTCGGCGGCTTCGAACCCCGTGCGTGCGGGCGGCGCCCAATGGGTTTCCAGGGCATCGAAGTCGTCTTGCAGCGCGCTGGGGTTCGTGGCGGTGCGCATGCTTTCGGCGAGGTTCTCTCGTAGATCGTCCCGCTGATCGGCCGGGCGGGCTCGGGTGGTCTGCTCGAGAATCCGATGCATCAAGGAGTCGATCACCTGCTTGCCCGGGAGCGTTCCGCCCTCCACAGTTTTGATGGTTCGGGCAGAGACTTCGGAAAGCGCGGTGCGCAGGTATTCGACATGGGGTTTTTCGTCGGCCTGGATATGACTGACCATGCCCCCAGCGATTTCAGCCGCCGCCGAGACATCGGGATCCGAAAGGATGTCCATCCCCCAGCGGAAGGTTTCTTCGGCGAAGACCTCCACGACGAGTACGTTGGCCATGAAGCCGAGCATGCGCTCCAAGGGCTGACCGATCTCGGGGAAGAGGGGCGCTGGGCGGCCGCCCTGACCCCGGCGTCCCATGAGGCGCATGAGAACATCGCCGGGAATGTGCGGATTCTCGAGAGCCGCATCGCGTGCCGCCTCCCACATTTGTTTGTGGCCGCCCTCGTCCCGATAACCCGATTCGTCCCGGGCATGGGCCTCGAAGAGGCCGGATTGCAGGTGTGCGAGCGCGGTCCCCGCAAACGGTTCGACGAGGACTTCCCCGAGGTCTGGAACCTGGACGTCCCGAATCATGGCGCCGAACCCCTCGACGATAGAGATAATCGTCAGACTTCGGACCAGGGGTTCTCGCACGCCATGCCGGAGAAGCAATTTTGCCTGGGCCGCATTGGGATATTGGGGAGGCATCGCCCGGGACGGCACCTCGAGCAGGGGGTGCCCGTCCTGGGAAAGTTGGGCCTGCCATGCCTCGATAGCGGGGGCGCGGCATAGGGTGCGCGGAGAGCGATATTGGCCATCGACATCGAAGCCGCCGTGGCAGCGAACCCCGTTCGCAATCAGGGGCTCGGCAGCGGCTTCGCTGGAAAGGAGTTGCTCGGGCGTGTAGACAAGGGCGTCGGACATGGCTTTTCTCCGGGTCGAGTTCACGCGGGGCGGAGTGCGCCGCACTCCAAGGGTAGCGCCCCCGGCCGGGCGTTCGCGAGGGCCTGGCGGGCCCCGGTCCAACTTCAATTCGACCCTTATTTCACCGGCTGGGAGCGGACGGATTGACCTTTACAGGCGAGCCCTCGCGGTGCAATAATTTCCCCAAGATTTGCTCTGAGAAAGGGTTCTGGGAATGCGAGTACGCTTGGGGCTCCGGGGCGGCCATGCCCCAGGCTCGCTGGGGAGTCGCACGAAGCGTCTCCACCGGGTGGGGTCGGCACTCGTCGCGGCGGTTTTCCTAGTCGCAATCATGGGGGTGGGGGCCGGCTGCAACCGGCTCGAGCGCTTGCGCAAGGGGCATCGGCCGACGGTCCTCTACGCGATTCCGGTGGCGGCCATGACCGGGCCCGAGCGCGTCCTGATAGCGACACTTCAAGGCATCCTCGCTCTGGACAGCGATGAGCAGATCTACATTCACCCCGAGGCCGGTGGCTACGAGACCTGGCTCGAGGATCTTGTCCTGAACTATGGAGTGACCCGGGTCGACGTGGTCGATGCCTGGTGGTTGGTCGATCATTTCGCGGACAAGATCAGCGGCTATCTCCTCTACGAGACCGGGAACGATTCGGTCAACGCCGCCACATCCTTGGCAGGCCTTGAACGCGCGGTGGTGGTGGAGATTTCGATTGAGGCCCAGGCCATCGCCCATGGCCTCACCCGGGTCCTCGATCTACGCGCCAGGGACGAAGCCTGGGTGCTTGCCAACCACGGGATGCGACTGAATTGGCTGACCGCCGTGGAGCAAAAGGAGAGCTTCGAGCACTCGCTGCGGGACTACGCCGTGATGTCTCGGGCCCTGGTTTTCTACGATGGAAATTCGAGCTTTCGCGAAAGTGTGATGGACTGGCTGCTCGAGGACTCGGTACTCCTGGGCTGGGGGGACCCGAGCCTGGGCGAAGATGTCTTCATACGCTCGGGTTCCGAGTCCGGCGTCTTTACCTTGCCGGCGGATCACGCGCATAACCTCTCGCCACTCAGCGGTTTCCCGGTGATCCAGCAGGCCCAGAAGCCTCGGCCTCAAATCATTGCGGATCCCGACGTCCACTATGTCTCGTTCCTTATGACCGATGGGGACAACGTCCAATGGGCGCTGGGCACGCTGCAATCAGACACGCGCTGGTTCGGTAGCCCTCTGCGCGGAGACTTCGACATGGGCTGGGGCTTTCCGCCAAGCCTGGTGCGACTCGCTCCCTCGGTGATGCATTGGTACTACGACAACGCGGCGAGCGGAACCGGCCGGGATGCCTTCGTCGCGGGGCCCTCGGGCGGAGGGTATCTCTACCCGAGTCTCTTTCCCCGGGCCGACCTGGAGGATCACGTCGCCGAACTCGCCGAGTGGATGGCTCTGGCCGACCTGAGCGTGGTCGAGATTCTTGATTTCGACTCGTTCACCGACACCGACCTCTGGGATGTCTATACCGCGCGTCCCGAAATTGAGGGGCTCATCTACCTCGAGTACGGAGATCACTCCCAGCCCGCTGGAAAACTCGTCTGGTCCAACGCCAAGCCCGTCCTCTCGCCGGGGATCAAGTTGTGGCAAGGCCTCGCGAACTCGGACCCCGCTAGCATCCTGAGCCGAGTCAACGGGGCGCCCCGGGACCCCACCAGCCCACTGGGATATACCCTGGTGATCGTCGGCGTCTGGAGCCATTCCCTCGCCGATATCCAGGGCATCATCGATGGCCTGGCCGCGGATGTACGCGTGGTGGCTCCGGATACCTTGCTCGAGTTGGTGAGCGAAAATGTGCCGCACTCGGTGGCGATCGATCACGACTACACCCGGCTCGATGCCGAGTTCGGAACCGAGCAACTCGCCCTGGTGGGCAGCGCATTCTGGGCGAGTGATCACGACGCACTTTTCGCTCCCCACCCCGATCGCCTGCGCTTGACGAGCAATGGGGGCGGACAGGTCGGCTCGGCGTGGTGGCAAGGGCAGGTGGATCCCTCCCAGAGCTGGGCCACCACCTTTCGCTTTCAAATCACCTATCCCGCAGGCGGCGGCGCCGACGGGCTCGCCTTCCATGTCCACGCCCACGGCCCCGGGGCGAATCCCGGCCATCAGGCGGGCGGCCTTTCGGCCCCGGCCCTCTCGGTGATCATCGACACCTGGGATAATGGGCCCGAGGGGACCTCGGAGTCTCTGGGCGTGGTTCTCGACGGGACCCAGCTCTACCTCAACGATCTTCTGGACTTCGCCGGGGACCCCAATCCGGGCTCGAGTCCCAACGTTTTTCGCCTGGAGTTGGCGTACAGCGCGGGCACTCACGAACTGAGCCTCCGGCTCTTCGACGAAAACGGAAGCGCAGCGCTTTACGACAGCTTGCTGGGCCTCGACCTCGACCATTTTGGCCCCTCGACCCTAGGCTTCTCGGCGGCCACAGGGGGGTCAGCGGAGAACCACGACATTCGGACCTGGAGCTTCCACGGGGCGGCGATGCCCTGAGTCCCCCGGGGTTCGGAACCCTGACTCGCCAAGCCGCGCGAGTTCCCTATGCTCTGGCCGCCACTTAGGCCGAAACGGCGATCCCGAGACTGCGGACGCCCATTTCCCTGGGCTCGATCCTCGACGCCCCCATTGACCAGGAGTTCTCAATCCATGCGCGAAGCTGTCATCGTCTCCACCGCACGCACCGGGCTGGCCAAGTCCCATCGCGGCGGGTTCAACAATACCGGCGGGGCCGCCATGGCCGGCCACGCGATCAAACACTCCATCGAGCGGGCGGGTATCGAGCCCGGCGAAGTCTCCGAGGTCGTTCTCGGCTGCGGTACGCCCCAGGGCACCACGGGCAATAATATTGGTCGAGTCGCCGCCCTCAAGGCGGGCTGCCCGATCACGACCACCGGCGTCACCGTCAGTCGCCACTGCTCGTCGGGTCTCAATGCCGTGGCCACCGCCGCTGGGCGGATCATTGTCGACGGTGAGGACGTTGTCGTGGGTGCAGGGGTCGAGTCCATCAGCTTGAGCCTGGCCGGGGGCAATTTCTCTCATCAGGTCGACAAGGAATTGGTCATCGAGTACCCGGGCTTGTGGATGCCGATGATCGAGACCGCGGATATCGTGGCCGACCGCTACAAGATCAGCCGTGAGTACCAGGACGAGTACTCCCTCGAGAGCCAACGGCGGACCGCCGCGGCTCAGGACGCAGGTCTTTTTGACAATGAAATCGTGCCCATGGACACGACCATGATCGTCAAGGACAAGGCGACGGGAGAAACCTCCGAAGTCGCCTACACGGTGACCGGGGACGAGTGCAACCGTCCCCAAACGAACCTCGAGGGTCTTCAGGGCCTCAAGCCGATTCGCGGCGAGGAGCACTTCATCACCGCGGGCAACGCGTCCCAACTTTCGGATGGCGCGGCTTCCCTGGTGATGATGGAGGCCGATGAGGCCAAGCGTCGCGGTATCGAGCCCCTCGGTGCCTTCCGAGGATTCGCCGTCGGGGGCTGCGAGCCCGACGAAATGGGTATCGGCCCGGTGGTCGCCGTTCCGCGACTGCTCGATCGCGCGGGGCTGAAAGTTGACGATATCGACCTCTGGGAACTCAACGAGGCCTTCGCGAGCCAGTGCCTCTATTGCCGAGACACCCTGGGGATCGACCCCGAGAAATACAATGTGAACGGTGGATCGATTTCCATCGGTCATCCCTTCGGCATGACCGGGGCCCGCTGCGTCGGCCACCTGATGCTCGAAGGACAGCGCCGCAAAGCCAAGTGGGGCGTGGTCACCATGTGCATCGGTGGCGGACAGGGCGCTGCGGGGCTCTTCGAGATCTTCTAACTCGAAGCTTCAGGCAAGCCTGCTCTTCACGCCCGCTCCGGGGTCTCCCTGGAGCGGGCGTTTTCGTGGCTCCGGAAAAGATCAAGGACCCGGCCAAAACCCACCCTGGAAGCCCGCTCAGCTGTCCGGGGGGAGGGTCTTCAATTTGCGTTGCAGGGTCCGGCGGTGGAGGCCGAGCTTCCTGGCCGCCTCGGAAATATTTCCCCCGCAATCCGCAAGAACTCGATTGATGTGCTCCCACTCGGTGCGGGCGAGGGAGGGGGGCGTGTACTCGGGAGAGGGAAGCCCGGGCTCACCCGGGTGGTTCTTCGTGAAGGCGGAGAGGACCATGTCCGCGTCGGCGGGCTTGGCGATGTAGTTCACCGCGCCCAGGCGCCCGGCATCCACCGCGGTGGTGATGCTGCCGTACCCCGTCAACATGACGATCTGGGCCTCGGGGCAGAGCCTGAGAAATTCCTGGATCAATTCGAGACCCGAGCGGTCACCCAGGCGAAGGTCCACTACGGCCCAGGCCGCGGGCTCTCGCTCGAGTTCGATGACGGCTTCGGCATAACTGTGCGATTTGCGAACGCGAAAACCGCGGTCCTCAAAGGCCCGGGCCAAGCGCCCCGCGAAGCGCTCGTCGTCATCGACGAGAAAGATTTCGTCCCCAGATTGGGGTCCAGTGGGCCCACCCGAGGGACCAGTCGTTGTGTCGCTTTCCTCTTCCACGGCTACTCCGCGTCCTGGGGCAGGGCCGATCGGCCGGACGCCACCCAGGGAAGACGAACCCGAACCCGGGTTCCGCGCCCGGGCTCCGAGAGAATCTCCATTTGCCCCCCGATCTGTTCGACCACCGAGCGCGCGAAGAAGAGGCCGAGGCCCATGCCCTCACCCTGCGGCTTGCTGGTGAAGAAGGGTTCGCCCGCGCGTTCCTGAATCTCGGCGCTCATGCCCGAGCCCTGGTCCTCGATCTCGAGTTCAAGGTCGGTCGGGCCTCGAGAGGCGCGGAGGACCACCGGGGCTCCGGTGTGGGAGGCCTGACGGGCATTCTTGAGCAAACCCCTGAGGGCTTGGTGGATCAGGCGGCGGGGCAGGGGGATGAACTCCTCGAGGAGTTTGGGGTCGGCTTCCACGCTGAAGGTTGTAGCGGATGCGTTGAGGTCATCGAGGAGGTCGGCCACCCGGAGGGGTTGAGCGGCCTCGCCCATCCCTGCGCCCACGTCGACGGCGAGTTGGGAGAGGATATTCGAGCAGCGATCGATTTCCCGGCGGATCAACTGCGCGTCCTCGGTGACCTCGGGATTGAGTCCCTTGCGCTCGAGTTCGCCAGCGGCGATGGCGATGGTGCCCAGAGGCGTCGAGAGTTCGTGAGCCGCGCCGGCGGAGAGGGTGGCCAGGGCGCTGAGTTTCTCGGCCCGGGCCTGTTGAAGTCGCGACTCGGCGAGTTCGTCCTCGGCGGTGGTCACGGCACGGCGCAGGCGCTCCACCGCGTAGGCCACCACGGGGCCGACGATGATGAACGCGACCCACATGCCGACCAGGTGGGCCCGCATGGACTGATGGTGGGCGTGTTCTAAAAAGCTGGGGGACCAGAAGAGGATCGAGTACGCGACCACCGCCAGGGAAACCACACCCCAGATCCAGGTCGGCGGCAGGAGCAGCGCGCCAATGGGGACGTAGAGAAGGTAGGCGCTACTGAAGGGATTTGAGGCTCCCCCGGAAAGGGCCAGGGTGCCGGTCAACGCCAGGATATCCATGGCCAGAACCCCGGCGACCGTGGCATCGCTGATCAGTCGGCCGGCTTTGAGTTGGCGCCAGAGGAGCCAATTGCTCGCCAGGGGAATGCCGAGCAGGGCAAGAATGGGAGCGATGGGAAGTTCCCAGCCCCCCCAGATCTTGACGATCAGCGCGATCAGGATGCCGCCCGCCGAGAAGAAGGCCCGAGCGCGAACGAACCAGAACTGCCTCACGCCCTCGGGCTGGAACATCGGAGACGGCCTGCCGGCGGGAGTCGGGTTCATGTCGTCAGTATAGTTCGCAGGAACCCGTCTCGGCGAGAGAAAGCGCCGATTCCCTCGCCGGGGTCGCTCCACGGTGTTGGCGCCGAGAAAAGCCCAAGAGCCCCAGCACACCGAAGAAGAGGGAAGCCCCGAGCCCGGGTTCGGGCACGGTCTCCACGATCAGGACGACCTCATTGTCATAGCCAGTGGGGCTGAGGGGGTTCAGGCAAGCGGGCATGCTCCCCATGCTGGAGAGGTGACACATGGAACCGGCGAGATCGACCCAGATATTGTCGTCGTCGAAGGTCACATTGGCCGGGTTGAAGCCGAAGGGGGCGATGCTGGTGTCCACGGTCACGTTGGTAATCGCGGGCCACTGATCCGAGGTGTCCTCGAAATGGAAACCCACCGGACTGAAGTACATGTATTCGTAGTGGAGTTGATTCGCCGCGGCGCTGGTATAGGTGAGCCGGATCTCATCCTGCCAAACGTCGATATCCCACAACTCGTAGAGCGTCCCGGTACTCGTATGAAAGCCGGTCCAGTCGGGGCCGACGGTATCCTCGGCGGTGAAGACCACGGTGTCCGTGGTCACAAGATGAATTCCCCCCGCTCCCGGGCTCGCGCCCGTCCAATACTCCCAGGACGCGGTGACCTCTTCCCCCTGGAAGGGCGAGGCGCCCGGGGCTCGCGCCATCCCGCTCGAGCCCGAGAGGCTGGGGGCATAACTCGCCCAGGCGCTCTCGGCGTAGGCCGGGGAGGCGAGGAGGAGCCCCAGGCAGGCGAGAAGCACCAGGGCCCAGGCGCCCCAGGCCCAGGACGTGTCCTCGTCGTCGTCGCGGCTGCGAATCGGTGATTGAGTCATTGTTTTCTCTCCGTGAGAATGGGCCAATTAGAGGTCCAGGTCGACACTGATGCGGATCCAGAACTGTCGACCGGGCTCATTGATCTTTGCAAGGCTCGTGGGAAAACCCGGAACCGGCGACGCCCGACGGCTCAGGTGCTCGTGGTAGGTGCGGTCGAGGAGGTTGTCGACGCCGAGCCCGATCTCAAAAAAGGGCCACGGCGAGATGTTGGCGTCGGCGGAGAGGGTCACGAAGCCCGGGCTGGTTCCGGTGTCGACCCCCAGCCGGTTGCCGTAGTCGAGATGAATCCGATCCTGGGCCGCGACCATGCGGGTTTCGAATCCAAGGGAGAAGAACTCACGCTGGTAGAAGAGGCTGATCGCGCCTTCGAGGGGGGGCGTCTGCGCCAGGGGCGTTCCGTAGGTCACGTTGTCGGCGTAGACATACGAGAATTCGGCGTTGGCCGAAAGCCCCGGCAGGATCTGGTAGGACACAAGAGCCTCGGCCCCCGCCCGCCGAGCCGTCACATTCAGCGCCTCAATACCGTTATAGGTAATGATGAAGTCGTCGATCTGGCTCACGAAGGCGCTGATATTCACGGTCCAGGATTCGCCCCCGAAATAGAGCGCCGCGTCGATTTCAGTATTCCGCTCGGCATTCAGGGTGAAGGCGTCGTAGCTGTAGACCTCCCAGTAATCATGCCCGCGTTCGGCATGCCCGATACCAATGGCAGCGAGGAGGGGATAGTCTCGAAACCGTTTCTCGTACCTGAGGAAGCCGGCCCAGAGGTTCTGCCCGCGCTTCTGATTCGAACCACTCAAGATCGTAGAACTCGTCTCGCCGGCGGCATGCATGGTGCCCGTCTCGGTTTCGAGATGGTCGTAGCGGACGCCCGCAATCACTTGGTCGCTCTCGGAAAACGCGTAGCGCGCCTCGGCATAGATCCCTGCGTTGATGAAATGAAGGATCGGATTCTGGGGCACGGAAGCGAGATCGATAGGATCGTCGTCGATCAGAGTACCGCCTAAATAGAATCGTCTCCCGGAGTCGGCCCGGGCCAGGTACTCGGTGGATCGAACATCGATTCCGGTTTCGATCTTGAGTCCCTCGGCGGGTTCAAAAAAGAGAATCGCCCTCCCGGCGTAATCGTCCCATTGCTGGCCCATGATCAGGTTATGCAGAGGGCCAGTGAAATTGGGACTCGGAGTCTCCAAGCCTCGGAGGGTAAAGTCGTCCATCTCGTGGTCAACGGTGATGTAATCAAAACGGAGTTCGATGCCCTCGAGCCAGGAATCGATATTATGCTTTTCCAGACGCAGATCGACGGCTTGGCGATCGAGACTGACCGCGTCCATATGAATCGTGGCGTTGGCCATCTGGCCGTCGCTGAATTCCGCGCTGGCCTCAAGAAGGGTGTCGCTCGAAGGCGTCCACCCCACGGCGGCTCGCCCATTCCAGCGGTCGTAGCGGCTAAAGACAGGAACTCCCGATCCGTCGAGGTAATCGTGGCTGCGGTCACGCCCGCCGCTCAGGCGGAGATAGCCCTGAGAGTTGCCCATGGCGACATCCCCTGAGAATTCTTTAAGGCCATAGCTGCCCACGGCCCCGGTGGCGAAGATCTGGGCCCCGGGCTCCTCGAGTTCTACGGGGCTCCGTTTGAAATCCACCGAGCCCGTGATGGAACCCGGGTTTTGGACGGATTGGGGGCCGCGCAGGATCATCAATTCGCTGAATTCGCCCGGATTGACGTAGGCGGTGGGGGGATCCATGGCGTGGTTGCAGGCGCCGGCGTAGGGAACGCCGTCGATGAGGACATTGAGTCGGCTTCCCCCGAGCCCGCGAAAGACGGGGTCGCTGCCGATTCCCCCCTGTCGGATCAGGGCAAAGCCCGGAATATCTCGAAGTACCGCCGCACCGTCACCCTCGGGCCGATTTTGGGAGCGGATGTCGACCCAATCCTCGGCGGCTTTATCCGGGCTGTGCCCGACCACGCTAATCACTTCGATTCCGCTATGGCTGGGACGCGAGGATTCGGACGCGTCCCGCTCGGACGTGAACGCTTCTGGGGCCGGGGTGAATGCGGAGGACGCCGGAGCCGTCGCTTCGGCGACATCCGTGGGCTCCGCTCGCCCGGGAGTGCTGCCGAGGCTCAGGAGAACGAGGGCCACGGCGGTGGCGGCGATGCCGATTCCGCTGGGCGCGCTCTTCAACAAGGGGTCGAACCCTCCTGGTTTGTATTCTTGCCCGGGCGCCTTGGAAAAATCGGGCCGACGGCTCAAAGTAAATTCCCGAACCGGTCGATGGGAATCGATCCGCTCGGGAAAAAGCACACCGGATTGCGCGGCCGGATGATCCATGCTTCAGCCAGCGCTATGCGAGGGCCCCCTTCGCACCGAAACCCCAAGCCCGGTCAAGCCCAGGAACAGCAAGGCCGCCGTCGTGGGCTCCGGGACGCTGCTGACGTTGAGGACGATCTGGTTGTTGTAGCCCGTGGGGCTCAAGGCGTTATCGCAGGGCATCATGCCCCCGCCCATCATGTCGTAGTGACACATGGAGCCCTGGAGGCTCACCCAGATATCATCGTCGTCGAAGGCGACCTTGGCCGGATCGAAATTCATGGGCGCGAAGCTTGTATCCACCGAGACCGAGGCAAAAGGAGACAGACCCGCCCCGGCGTCCGAGATGTGGAACCCCACGGGCATCATGTACATGTACTGGTGGTCGTGGTCCTGAGCGTAGATGCTGGTGTAGGTCAGTGTGATCGTGTCGCCCTGGAAGTCGACATCCCAGAGTTCGAAATCGTTCCCGGTGCTCGTATGGAACCCGCTGATATCGGGGGAGTTCGCGTCGCTCGCGGTGAGTGTAGTGGTATCGGTAGCGGCGATCAGGGATCCGCCCTGACCCGGGCTAGCCGTATTCCAGAACTCCCAACTCACGGTCATTGAGCTGCCGTCGAAGTTGGCGTTGGCGGTTCCCACGAAAGCCACCAAGAGCAGGAACTGAAGGGCGAGAGCAATCCTCCCAACGCGCAGGCTGACCTTCGAGCTTAGGCTTTGCTTCAACATGACTTTGATCTCCCTGTTCAAGGCGCCGCCGGCCGAAGAGCGGCGGCTTTGGCATTCGCAAGCTCCAAACTAAATGGAGGGCTGCACTTCGACAATGCGGTCGATTGTCGCAGGCGCGCCGTTTGCAGATGCAAGGCAGCGGCGCTGCAAGCCCCATGATGATTCGCCCGGCGGAGGGCCCTGAGCGCCCCGGAACGGAACGCCTTGGACGAAGAGAAGAGATGACAATTTGCTAATGCCGGGAGCCGACTCGTCACCGCCCCCGCCCCCATGGCCAGGGCCCGGTACGGATCCCCGAGAGGAGCCCGCTTTCCCTATCCTGGGCAGAGGATGGAAAGGGCCCGGGCGGGGCTCAGGCCCCAGCCAAAGCCCCGATACAAGGGGCCTATACAAGGGGCCTATACAAGGTCCCAATTAAAAGCCCCAATTAAGAGCCCCAAGGATCACGCACTCGAGTCTCCGAGGTCGACGATGCCAATGCCGAGTTCCCAAACCCCGCTTTTTCCCGAGACCGATTTCGCGCTCCTACCCCAAGGGGGAGCCATGCCCGATTTCCATCAGAAGTTGGCGCAACTTAGAGAAGAGCGGCCGGTGGCCCCGGTGCAATTTCACGGAAAGCGGGCTTGGATCCTGACGCGACACGCGGATGTGGCGGCGGCATTCCGAGACGAGCGTCTTTTCTCGGCGAGGGCCGTGCAGGAGGTCAACACCTTTCCCGTGATGGGGCGCAATATCATGGGGATGGAAGGGGAGGAGCACCGGATCAACCGGGCCCTGGCGTCGCCCAAATTTAAATTGCGCGAGGTGAACCGGGTGGTGGGAGACTTGATCGAACCCCTCTGCCATCGCCTGATCGACGAATTCGCAGGGCATCCCGAAACCGATCTGGTGCAGAGTTTCAACAAGCGTCTACCCCTGATCGCAATTTGCAGGCTGCTGGGAATTCCGCCCGAGGACGATGAGCGCCTGGGGCAATGGGCCATGGACCTGATCAGCTATCCCTGGGATCCCCAGGGCGCATTGGCCTCGGCCCGGGCCTTTACCGAGTATCTCGGCGGTGTGTTGGAGCAACGGCGCGCGGCCCCGGGAGAGGATCTCCTTTCCGCCCTCGCGTCTGAAGAGGTCGAGGGCCACCGCCTCAGCGACGAAGAAATTTTCTCCTTCGTGCGGGTGCTCTTCCCCGCCGGCGCCGACACCACCTACCTCGGTCTCGGCTCCTTGATGCTGGGTCTTCTCGAGAAGCCAGGCGCTTTCGAGGCGCTGAAAGGCGACTCCCCGGGCCAGGCGCGCGCGGTGGAGGAGGCTCTCCGCTGGGAGCCGCCCACGGCTTTGCTCCCCCGCATGACCCTCCAGGGCGGCGAGTTTCAGGGCGAGCCCCTCGGCCCCGACACCGCGGTCCTGCTCGCCATTGCCGGGGCCAATCGTGACCCCTCGGTCTTCGATGAGCCTGACCGATTCGACCCCTCCCGGGATGCTTCGGGGCACCTGAGTTTCGGCTACGGAAATCACTTCTGCCTCGGCTCCCACCTGGCCCGGGCCGAAATGTGCACGGCTCTCGCCGTTCTCGCGGAGAGGCTCGGTGAGATCGAGTTAACATCCGCTCCGGTGATGCATGGAGCGGTCCTGCGCGGGCCCGATCGCTTGCTTATCCGTTTTTCCCTCGGCTGATCCCGTCGCCGCGTCCCTGGAAGGAAAGGAATTTCGAGATGAAGGTCGGCCTCTTTCTCGCCACCATCAATCCCATCGCGACCCCGGAGTACATCGCCGCATTTGCCCAGGGCGCCGAGGAGCGCGGGTTCGATTCGCTTTGGGTGGGCGAACACGTATTGCTCTTCGACCAATACGAATCGGCCTATCCCTACTCGAGCGACGGAAAGCTCATTGGATTGACCGGGGAGAGCGGCATGCTCGATCCCTTTCTCGCCCTGGGTTGGGCGGGAGCGGCCACCCAGGAGATCAAGCTCGCAACGGGGATCTGCATCCTTCCTCAACGCAACCCGGTCTACACCGCCAAGGAGGCGGCCACCCTGGACTGGCTCTCGGGCGGGCGATTGATCCTGGGGTTGGGAACCGGCTGGCTCGAGGAGGAGTTCCGCAATGTGGGGGTCCCTTTCTCCCGGCGCGGATCGCGCTGTAGCGAGTATGTCGAGGTCTTGAAGCGTCTCTGGTGCGATCCGGTCTCCAATTTCTCGGGGGAATTCCACGAACTCGCCGAGGCCCGCTTCTATCCCAAGCCCGTCCAACGACCCCATCCGCCGATTCTCTTCGGGGGCGAGTCCGATGCGGCTCTGGCCCGGGTGGCCCGGCTCGGAGACGGCTGGTTCGGGTTCAACCACACCTTGAAGAGCGCCGAGGAGTGTTTGTCCCGCCTCGATGCCGCGCTTGAGGTCGAGGGTCGCTCGCGCGACGACTTGGAGATTTCTCTCTCGCCCTACCTACAGCCGAGTCGGGGAGGGGACCTCCCTCACTTCGAGGACCTAGGAGTCGAACGTTTCGTAGTGCTCGCCATGGCACCTTCCCTCGAAGCAATCCCCGCCACCCTCGATGCCGCTGCCCGGGAGTACGGGCTTGCCGGCTAGATGCGCCGATCCCGGGCACGGGTCGGCTGGGGCGGGGCGTCCGGGGATGAATTAGTCTCGGCGCCTCATTCGGGGCAGTGCTGAGCGGGGATATGATCAACGTGCAGGAAGAGATCGGACAACCGCCCCGGGTTCTTTGGATTCGCGAGATTCGGGATGAGTCCGTGGGTGGCAAAGCGGAGGGGCTTGCCCGTCTGGTTGGGCTGAGGTTGAAGGTTCCCGAGGCCTTCGTCGTCGTGGGGGCAAGCCCGGGAGACCTGCCCACTGACCTTTTCGAGCGCTACCGCAGGCTCGGCTCTGGCCGGGTGGCGGTGCGTTCCTCGGCCCTGGGAGAGGATGGCGAAGAGTCCTCTTTTGCCGGGCAGTACGCCACCTTCCTCAATGTCGAGGGCGAAGCGGCGCTGGCCGCCGCGGTGAGCGAATGCTTGGCTTCCATCGAGGCGGCGGGCGCCGTCGCCTACAGCCGAGAGCGAAACGAGGGCGAGGAATCCGCCATGTCCGTCGTCGTTCAGGCCATGGTCGAGCCCGCTGTCGCGGGGGTGCTCTTCAGCGCCGACCCCGTCTCCGGCCGCCACGACCGTCTGGTGATCGACGCGGTGGCCGGGCTCGGAGAAAAATTGGTGAGCGGCGAGTCCACGCCGGATCATTATGTGCTGGGTGCGTCCAATGAGCTGGTGCGGCGCGACATCGTGTCGGAGCAGGCACTGCTCGGAGACGATCAACTCGCCGCGCTCGCTCAGGAGGCGCGACGAGTCGCCGTCGAACTCGGCGGGCCCGTGGATATGGAATTCGCCATCGACGGCGCTGGGGAAATTCATTGGCTCCAGGCCCGGCCGATCACCACCCTGGGGACTGATCTCAATGAGGGCTACACACCCATCGCGGCCACCGATGTGATCACTCGCTGCAATGTGGGCGAGATGATGCCCGGACCAGTCTGCCCCCTTACTTTTTCGACCCAGGGCCGCGCCATCGAGAACGGGATGCAGCACATGCACGTCTGTTACGCGGGGCGCCCGAAAATCACCGAAGAGTGGACCCAGATCAATCTCTTTTACGGACACATGTTCATCAATCTTTCGGGAGGCGCGAAGGCTGGGCGTCATGTTTCTATCACAAGCGCCGAGAGCATTGCCCAGGCCATGTGCGGCCGGGAAATTCCCGAGTTGGAAGAGCCCTCCGAAAAACGCAATCTGCCCCGTCGTTGGTGGGGTTCCCTGGAATTCGTGCGCTATTGCCTGAAGGCGCGCCGGGTGATCCGTGAGTTCGAATCCCGCTTTCGGCACTTCGAGACACCCCACCGTGACGACTCCCTCGAGATGGTCGAGGAGATGGAGACGCATTTTCGCTGGCTGCTCGAGGCCGACGAAGTTCACCTTCGCTCATCGGCTTATTCGGGCCTAATGGAGGGTGTGGTTCAGGGAATAGTCGTGGGAAGGACCCCCGGCCCCAACCCCGGGGCCCAGCAGGCTGAGGCCGCGCGGCTACTCGCGGGGGCGACAGGCGTGGAAAGCGCCGTCATGGTCGAGCAACTCGACGCCATCATCGATGCCATTGCCCAAGACACCCAGCGCGGCGAGAGCTTCAGGCGGGCGGATCCCGAAGAAGCCCTCGCGGGATTGCAGGCCGAGTCTTCGGGTGAGGCCGGTAAGGCGTTCAGAACATTTTTGACGAGACACGGACATCGAGGCTATCGCGAACTCTGTGTGCGAGAGAAGGCCTGGGGCGACGACCCCATTCCGCTCATTCGAACCATGCAGGCGAGTATCGCCGCGCGACTCTCGGGAACCTATCGACCCAAGGCGGTGGAGGAGCTCGACTGGAGCCAGCTCACGGGCGCCCTCCGCTTTTTGCTCCCCAGGGCCCATTTTGCCATTCGTCAGCGGGAACACACCAAGTCGATGCTGGTGGCGGCGACCCACCGGCTCAAGCGCGGCTACCGCCATTTGGGGACCTTGCTCGAGCGGGAAGCAAAGCTCCCGGAGGCCGACCTGGTCTTCTTCCTCTCCCGAGAGGAACTCTCTGATTTTGTGCGCCGGCCCTCGCCCGAGGCGGTGGCCCTGATGCGTGCCCGGCGGCGGGCGCTGGAATTCCAGGAGA
>JAQWRT010000014.1 GCA_029243605.1 Myxococcota bacterium | reverse complement strand
AAGCCCTGGCGAAAGATTTGCTGGGGGAAGAAATCGTCGCCTTCGATACCGAGGCCGACAGCTTCTACCACTATTTCGACAAGACTTGCCTCGTCCAAGTCGCCACCCGGGAAAATGCCTGGCTGATCGACCCTCTGGCTCTCGGTGGACCCGCCAATCTCGCTCCCTTGGGTCCTGTTTTCGCATCGCCCGACGTTCGCGTGCTTTTTCATGCCGCCGAATACGACCTCTTCGTCCTCAAACGCGACTGCGGTTTCTCCTTCGCGAACCTTTTCGACACCATGGTGAGCGCCCAGCTCCTCGGCTACCCCGCCGTGGGCCTAGCCGCCCTCATCGAGCACCATTTTGGTGTCCACCTTCCCAAGGACGAACAGCGCTCGGATTGGTCTCGCCGTCCCCTGACCCCGAAGCAGCTCCAGTACGCGGTTTCCGATGTCCTCTACCTGATTCCCCTGGCCGAAGCCATCGAGCAGGAGCTCATTGGAAAGGGGCGGCTCGAATGGGCCATGGACGAGTTCACCACCCTGATCCAGCGCGTGTGGCCCGAGAAGGAGTTCGATGTCCTGGGCTACCTGCGAATCAAGGGAGCAAAATCCCTGGATCCGGTCTCTCTCGGGATCCTGCGCGAGCTCTTTCTCGTTCGCGATGCCCGGGCTCGGGAGATCGATCGACCGCCCTTCAAGGTGCTCGGCAACCGAACCCTCCTCGATATCTCTCAGGGGCACCCCCGGAGCCGAGAGGAATTGGGCCGGATCAAGGGCGTGAGCGAGTTGATCTTGCGCCGCATGGGCGATGGTCTCCTCAAGGGTGTCGAAAAGGGCATCGCTGAGCCCCACGGCCCCATCCCGAAAACCCCCGGGCCCACCCGGCGACGCATGGACCGACGAACCGAGCGCCGGCTGGCTTCGCTCAAGTCCTGGCGCGCTCCCCGAGCCAAAGAACTCGGCCTCGACCCCGGCGTCCTCTGCCCCAACGCCGCCCTGGAAGCCATCGCTATCGCGAACCCCAAGACCGGCGAGGACATCATCGCCCTGCCCGAGCCGAAACGGTGGCTGGCGCAGAACTTCGGCGAGGAACTCGCCCAGTGGGTCAAGAACCATGAATCCGGGAAGGGCAAGAAGAGCCCGGATCGCTGAGCGCGACCCCCTGCCCCAAAAATCAGGGGGAGGACCAAGAGTCGCCGGACCCGGCTTTCGCCGCCCCGACTCGGTGCGATAGACTGGCCGCGTGTTTGCCGAGAGAAGAAAACGTCTGCTGAGCGCCATGGGCCCCGATGCCGTCGCGATCATCCCCGGGGCCGGGTTGGTCGCTCGTTCCAACGACACGCACTATCGCTTCCGTCAGGACAGCGACTTCTGGTATCTCACGGGCTTTGATCACCCAGACGCCACGGCCATCTTCTCGACGAAACCCGGCGCCCCTCCCTTCACCCTCTTCGTCCAAGCCCGGGATCCCACCGCCGAGGTCTGGACGGGTTACCGACCCGGAGTCGAAGGCGCCGTGGCGGATTACGCAGCGGACAAGGCCGGGGAATCGGCGAACCTGATGGGCGAACTCGCCGGACTCGTCGAGGGCGCCGAGCGGCTCTTCCATGCCCTGGGGCGCCGACCCGAGATCGATCAGAAGTTGATCGAAATCCAGGACGCTCTGCGCCTACAGAGCCGAAGGGGCGCGTCCCCCCCGAACGAATGGGTCGATCCCCGGACGATTCTCCACGAGATGCGCCTCTTCAAATCCGAGGGCGAACTCGACTTGATGCGCACCGCCGCCGAGATCACCCGGGAGGGGCACGCCGAGGCCGCACGCGCGATCTCCCCCGGGCGCTACGAATACGAGATCGAAGCGACCCTCGACTGCGTCTTTCGCAGGCGGGGGGGTTGGGGGCCCGCCTACGAATCCATCGTAGCCGGGGGGCCCAATGCTGCGGTCCTTCATTACGTGACCAATAACCGAAGGCTCCACCAGGGCGAACTCCTGCTCATCGATGCCGGGAGCGAGTACCGGGGGTACGCCTCGGATGTCACCCGGACCTATCCCGTCGGCGGGCGCTTCGAGGGCCCTGGGGCGGATATCTATGCCGTGGTCCTGGCCGCTCAGGAAGCCGCCATGGAGGCCGCGCTTCCCGGCACCACCCTACCCGCCCTCCACGATCTCACCTCTCGAAAACTCGTCGAGGGCATGCTCGCCATCGGCCTGCTCGAGGGCGACCCCGACGAATTGATCCAGAGCGAGGCCCACCGACGCTATTACATGCACGGGACGAGCCATTGGCTCGGCCTCGATGTCCACGACTCCGGGCGCTACGCCCAGGGGACGGAGCCCAGGGCTCTCGAGACCGGCATGGTCTTCACCGTCGAACCCGGGCTCTATATCGGGGAGAACGACGAAGAGGCCCCCAAAGCATTTCGCGGGATCGGCGTGCGCATCGAGGACGACGTGGCCATCCACAGCGAAGGAAGTGAAAATCTGACCGCCGCCATTCCCAAGAAGATGGCGGAGGTCGAAGCCTGGATGAGGGCCGCGCCCTAGGCATCGATCGCCTGGAACTCGCCACCCTTTCACGATCCCATCGAAGGAGTTTTGCGCCATGGCCGATATCGAATCCCTGCTCAAGGAAACACGCACATTTAAACCCGATCCCCAATTCTCTCGTGAGGCGGTCTGGAACAAAAAGACCGTCGCCGAGTATCGGAAACTTGGGGCGAAGAGCCCCGAGCGCTTCTGGGCGAAGATGGCCAAGGAACACGTCAGCTGGTTTTCTCCCTGGAAGAAAGTGCTCGACTGGAAGCCTCCCTACGCCAAGTGGTTTGTCGGGGCAAAGACCAACGTCAGCTACAACTGCCTCGACCGGCATCTCGAAGGAGAAAACGCCTGGCGTAAAAACAAAGCGGCGATTATCTGGGAAGGCGAGCCCGGCGACAGTCGCGTCATTACCTACGCGGAGCTTCATAAGGAAGTCTGTCGTTTCGCCAACGTGCTCAAGAGCAAGGGTGTGACCCGCAAGGACCGGGTCATTCTCTACATGCCGATGATTCCCGAGGCCGCCGTGGCCATGCTGGCCTGCACCCGGATCGGCGCCGCCCACAGCATCGTCTTCGGCGGGTTCTCCGCCGAAGCCCTGCGCGATCGCATCGTTGATGCCGACGCCAAACTCGTGGTGACATCGGACGGAGGCTTCCGAAAGGGCGAGGCCTTCGGCCTGAAGGCCCAGGTGGACGCCGCGATCCGGCGCGCTCCCAGCGTGGAGAGCGTGGTCGTCGTCCAGCGAACCGGCCAAAAAGTCACCATGAAAAAGAATCGGGATTGCTGGTACCACGAAGAAATCGCCCAGGCCTCAGTGGTCTGCCCCCCGGCCAAGCTCGACGCCGAACACCCGCTCTTCATCCTCTACACCAGCGGCACCACGGGCAAGCCCAAGGGGATCCTCCACACCACCGGGGGCTACCTCACCCACGTCGCAACGACCACACGCGCCATTTTCGACATGAAGGACACCGATGTCTACTGGTGCACGGCGGACGTGGGCTGGATCACCGGCCACTCCTACGTGGTCTATGGCCCCCTGGCCTGCGGCGCCACCACCGTCATGTACGAGGGCGTGCCGACTCATCCCGGGCCCGATCGCTGGTGGTCCCTCATCGCCAAATGGGGTGTGACCATTCTTTACACCGCGCCCACGGCGATTCGAACCTTCATCCGCCTCGGCGATGATCTTCCCAAGGCCCACGACCTCTCCTCCCTACGCCTTTTGGGTTCGGTGGGTGAGCCCATCAACCCCGAGGCCTGGATCTGGTATCACAATGTCATCGGCGGCAAACGATGTCCCATCGTCGATACCTGGTGGCAAACCGAAACCGGTGGAATCATGATCTCGTCCCTGCCCGGCGCGGTGTCCACCAAGCCCGGTTCCGCCACCCTGCCCCTTCCCGGCATCGATGCCGCCATTCTCGACGAAGAGGGCAACGAGGTCTCGCCCCCCAATGGAGGCCTGCTCGCGATTCGCGCGCCGTGGCCCGGCATGCTTCGAGGCATCTGGGGCGACAAGGCTCGCTACAAAGATGTCTACTGGAGTAAGTGGAAGAACACTTACTTCCCCGGCGACGGAGCCCACCGCGATCGCCAGGGCTATTTCTGGATCATGGGGCGTATCGACGACGTGATGAATATCTCCGGACACCGCATCGGAACCATGGAGGTAGAAAGCGCCCTCGTCTCCCATCGAGACGTGGCCGAAGCGGCGGTGGTGGGCCGACCCGACGAAATCACGGGAACCGCGGTGGTTGCCTTTGTCACACCTCGGGGAGGAATCAAACCCGGAAAGGCCTTCACCAAGGTCCTCAAGGGGCACGTTTCCCACGAGATCGGCGCCATCGCTCGGCCCGCGGATATCCGCTTCACCAACTCCTTGCCCAAGACCCGCTCGGGCAAGATCATGCGGCGCCTGCTCCGGGATATCGCCTCGGGCCAGGAGGTCGTGGGCGACACCAGTACCCTTGAGGACTTCAGCGTCATCGCATCGCTGAAGGAGTCCGACGAGAACTAGTCCCGAGTGATTCGCCATCCTTCGCCGGGCCTTGGCTCCAAGCGAAGGATGGCGCCCAGTTCGGGCTCACCCCCGGCAAGCTCCTCGCCCAGCAACTCGGCAGCGAGAATTCGGATCACGCCCTTATGCGCGACCACCAGCGGACGCGTCGCCCCGCCGGCGAGCAATCCGCGCAGACCGCGCCCCACTCGCGTCAGGAATTCAGACCGTGAGTCGCCCCCGGGATATCCGAATATTCGGGGGTTGGTCTGCCACTCGTCGTGAAGTTCGGGGTCCCGGTGGGCGATCTCCTCCCGGGTCAGACCCTCCCAGCGACCAAAATTCACCTCTCGAAAATCTTCCTCGAGCCGAATGCGCCGCTCGGGCAGGATGATGCGGGCCGTTTCCCGTGCCCGGGAGAGGGGGCTGGCGACAAGCTCGTCGAAGTCTTCGCCCTCGAGGGCAAGCCGCGCGGCCTCGGCCTGGGTGCGGCCAAGCTTCGAAAGCTCGACGTCGTTGACCCCGTGGTATCGAATACTCGACTCACCTGTGGTCTCGCCATGCCGGACGAGTACCAACCGGATCAACTTCGCCATGGAACCTCCCTCGACCGACGAGCATCGGAAAGCATCGTCGCGCCGTCAATACGAAAGGGTTTTTGTTAGACTGCCCGCGGCAAGCAAGAGGGGGAGCTTCGATGAAGCCGGGTGTCTGGATTTTCTTGGGGTTTCTCGGGGCCATGATTGGCCTCGGCTTCCTCGTAAGCCAACGGTTCGAAGGCTCACCCCCTGCGGTCCTTGCGCCGGAATCCATCGTTCTCGGTCCCGGGCCGAACCCGCTCATCATCGAAATCGATGACCCCGATTCAGGGGTGCGCAACGTTCATGCCCGCCTCCTCGATCAAGCCGGCTCGCGAAACCTCGGCGAGGAAAGCTACCCGGGCACCCTCCTGGCGGGCAGCGAGCCCGAGGGCAAGCGTCAGGTCTTCGAAATCGATCTGGACCTCGAGAAACTCCGAGTGGCCGACGGCAACGCGACCCTGGTGGTCAGCGTTCGCGACTGGTCCTGGCGAGACACCTTCGCGGGCAACCGAACCGAACTCAGCATTCCCGTGGAAATCGACACTCGGCCGCCCCGACTCCAGGTCATCAGCGGCCTGACCTACATGCACCAGGGCGGGGCGGCGGCGGCGGTCTACCGCGTGGGTGAAGCGGTTCCCCAAGACGGAGTCTTTGTGGATTCCACCTTTTACCCGGGCTTCCCGCATCCCAGCGGCGAGGAAAACCTACGCGTCGCGCTCTTTGCCGTCCCCGTGGAAGCGGCGAAAGATCCCTCGATCCGGGTGGTCGCCGTGGATCGCGCGGGCAACCGGGGCACGGCCTCTTTTCCCGCGCGAATCCAGGAGCGCAATTTCCAGCAGAGCCCGCTCAAGATCGGTCGGCCCTTTATCGAGCGCGTAGCCGCCCCCCTGGCGGATCGCGCGGGCCTGCCTAGCACCACGCCCACCGAAGCCTTCAAGAGCGTCAACGAGGATCTGCGCGCGCGCAATGAGCAGACCATTCGCGAGAGCCTGGCCCGGGAGCCCGTGCAACAACCCCTCTGGTCGGGGTCCTTTCACCAACTCCCCAATTCGGCGGTCATGAGCCGCTTCGCCGAGTTGCGCAACTATTCCCTGGACGACACGTCCATCTCCCAGGCCCGGCATTACGGTTTTGACCTGGCCTCCACGGCCAACGCCCCGATCACCGCCGCCGCTGCCGGACGTGTTACCTACGCCGATGACCTGGGCATCTACGGTCTTTGCGTCATCCTCGACCACGGCCTGGGCTTGGCTTCCCTCTATGCCCACCTTTCGAGTATCGACGTCTCGGTGGGAGACGAAGTGACCCAGGACGCCGTGCTCGGCTACTCCGGGCGAACCGGCCTCGCCGGAGGCGACCATCTGCACTTCGCCATGCTCGTGGGCGAGACCTACGTCAACCCTCTCGAATGGTGGGACGCCAAGTGGGTGCGCAGCCACATCGAAGCGAGACTCAACCCATCGACTCGCTGAAGCTCCCGGTCGACGCCCCCATCGCGGGACGATTGCTGCGTCGCTACAAGCGTTTCCTGGCCGACATTGAACTCCCGAGCGGTGAGACCCTCACCGTCCACTGCCCCAACCCGGGCGCCATGACCGGAACCAACCGGCCCGGCTCGGCGGTCCGCTGTTCGACCAGCAGCAACCCCAAGCGCAAATTGGCCCACACCCTGGAGAGGGTTCGGGTGGGGCGCATCTGGGTCGGCGTTCACACCCTTCGGGCCAATCAACTCATCGCCCGGGCCCTGGCCGCGGGCGCCTTACCCCCCTTTACCGACTACGCGTCGATTCGACCCGAGGTGCCCGCCCCGGGAGGCTCGCGGCTGGACTTTGGGCTCTCGGATCACCCCGAGGATCCGCGCCGGGCCTGGATCGAAGTCAAGAGCGTCACCCTGGCCGCGGGCACCACCGCGCGCTTTCCGGATTCCGTCACCGCCCGAGGCCGGCGCCACCTGGAAACCCTGGCAGCCCTGCGGCGGGGGGGAGATCGGGCCGCACTCCTCTTCGTCGTCCAGCGAGGCGACTGCTCCAAGGTCGAATGCGCCGAGGAAATCGACCCCGACTACGCCGATGCCCTGGCCGACGCCGCCCGGGACGGCGTGGAGATTCTCGCCGTCCGCGCTCGGGTGCTCAGCGACGGAATCCATCTCGAGAAATTTCTCCCCGTGCTGGTCTAGACTCGAGAGGTACGGGGCGAAGGGCGAGGAGTGGATGGTTCAAGCATGACCGCAAAGAACTCCCGAAAAGCGGATCCGGGCAAGGGAAGGCGCGGCCGGCGGTACGAGGAGGCGGAAATCCCCCTCAAACGTCTGGCCCAGGCGCGGGTCCGCCTGCTCGACTGGTATGACCGCAACGCCCGCGACCTTCCCTGGCGGCGCACGCGAGATCCCTACGCCATCTGGATCTCGGAAACCATGCTCCAACAGACCCGAGTGGACACGGTCATTCCCTACTACACGCGCTTCCTCGAGCGCTTCCCCGATGTCGAAAGCCTCGCCGATGCCGACCTCGAAGAGGTCTACGCGCTCTGGACCGGGCTCGGTTATTACTCTCGAGCGCGCAATCTTCACGGCGCGGCTCAGAGCGTCGTCACCGATTGGAGCGGAGAACTTCCCGAGCGCGTCGAATCCCTGCGAGAACTCAAGGGCATCGGGCGCTACACCGCGGGCGCTCTGGCCTCTATCGCGTTCGGGCGCGAGGAAGCCCTGGTCGACGGCAACGTGATCCGAGTGCTGGCGCGTTTTCTCGCGGTTCGCGAAGACGTGGGCGAGACCTCGGTGGTCGAATATTTTTGGCGCCTCGCCTCGGCCATAGTGGTGGGAGAGCGGCCCGGCGATCTTAACCAAGCCCTGATGGAACTCGGTGCCACGATCTGTACGCCGCGCTCGCCCGATTGCGAGGCCTGCCCCCTGGCGAAGAATTGCGCGGGCCGGGCCGCCGGAGATCCCGCCGCGCTTCCCCTGAAGAAGAAGCGCACCCGGGTGCGAAGGGTCGAAGCCGTAGCGGCGTGGATCGAACGTCGGGGACGGGTGCTCGCGGTGCGACGCCCGGAGGGCGGGCTCCTCGGCGGCCTCTGGGAATTGCCCGGGGGCGAACTCGAGGCCGGAGAAGCCCCGGATGCCGGACTCCACCGCTCTCTCGCCCAGGCCCTCGGACTTCGCCTCACCGGACTCGAGAACGCCGGGGAAATCGGCCACCTCTTCAGCCATCGGCGCCTTCGTCTCCACGTCTTCCGGGGGTTGGGCGTTTCGGGCCGAGTCCGTCGAGAGGGCTTCGCCGAGCATCGATGGCTGACACCCTCAGCCCTGGCCGCCCTCCCCCATGGCGGCCCCACCCGCAAGGCCCTCGCCCTCTTGGGCGTGGCCGACCCCGAATCCCACCGGAGCCGACTGCGCCAGGCTTGCGGAGAAATTCAAGCGTGATGGGGGGTGACGACAAAAAGGAGTCCAACTCGTTCGCCGATCTCGCCGAGGGGATCGACGGGCTCGAGCCCCTGGAGCCCGGGCGCCGAGTTCCCCCCGATGTCAACGATCCGGGCCAGGTCCGCCGACGGGCGGAGGAGAAGGCCCGAGCCAGCGCTCCCTCTCCCCTGCATTTTCCCGACCCCGACGAGCCCCTGCTCGCCCGCCACTCATCGGTTCGCCACCGCACCCTGGTCCGCCTCCGCCGGGGCGATATCCCCCAGCGTGTTCGCATCGACCTGCACCGGGACACCCTGGCCACGGCCAAGCGACGCGTGATCGATGGCCTTCTCGCCGCCGCCGGGCCCGAGGAAGCCTGCGCGCTCATCGTCCACGGCAAGGGGCACCACTCGCCGGAAGGTGTGGCCCGGCTGAAGGCGGCGCTGCCCGGCTGGCTCTGCGATGCCGCGCTGGAGAGCCGGGTTCTGGGCTTTGCCCCCGCCCAGCCCCGGGACGGCGGGAGCGGGGCCGTTTATGTCCTGCTGGCGCCGACGCTCCCTTCGGAACCCGAATGATCCGCGCGACGCTTGGCACGTCTATTTACACACTCATTCGCACATGGCCCGCGCCCGGAGATATGGCAGGCTCCCCTGCATGAGCGCGCGCCCAACGAACTCCTCCAACGTCACCATTCCCCGAATCGCCGAGCGAATCGCCGAGGCCGGCGGCCGGGCGCTGATCGTGGGCGGATCGGTGCGCGACGACTTGCTCGGACGGCCCTTCCGGGACCGGGATGTTGAGGTCCTCGGCCTGACCCTCGAGGCCCTGGCCGAACTCCTCGCCGAATTTGGTCGCCCCCACCAGGTGGGCCGCAGCTTTGCCAACCTCCGGTTGTCCGGACTCGATGTCGACTTTTCCGTAGCCGAGAGCCCCGAACTCGATTTCGCCGGAGCGGCGCGGCGGCGCGACCTCACGGTCAACAGCATGGCGATGGACCCCCTCAGCGGCGAAGCCCTGGATCCCTACGGAGGGCGCGAGGACCTCGTCGCCCGGCGACTGCGCGCCACCGATCCCCAACGCTTCGGCGATGACCCCCTGCGCGGGCTGCGGACCGGGCGAATGGCCGCCGAATTGGAAATGGAACCCGACCCGGAGTTGGTCGCCCTATGCGCCGCCCAGGACCTTTCGACGGTGGCCCCCGAACGCATCTTCGATGAATTGTGCAAAGGCCTGCTCTCGGCCCGGCGTCCCTCCCGCCTCTTTGACTTTCTCGAGGAGACCGGTCTACTCCGGTATTTCCCCGAACTCGACGCCCTGGGCGGCGTTCCCCAGGATCCCCGCTGGCATCCCGAGGGCGACGTCTGGATCCACACCCTGATGGTGGTGGACGAAGCGGCTCGCCTGCGCGAGGGCGTCGAGGACGGCCTGGCGCTGATGTTCGGCGCGCTCTGCCACGACCTGGGAAAGCCCGAAAGCACTCGAGGGGAAAAGGGAAGGGTCCTGGCCCACGGCCACGAGAATCAGGGCGTCGAGGTGACCCGCCGCTTCCTCGAAGGCATCCGCGCCCCGGTCAAGCTCGTCCGCAAGGTTTCAGGTCTGGTCCAGCATCACCTCGCACCCGCCCTCTACCCGCGCAACGACGCCGGGGCCCGGGGATACCGGCGGCTGGCGCGGAAGCTGGCAGAAGCCGGGCTCTCCATGGAACTGCTCGCCGAACTCGCCCGGGCGGATCAACTCGGCCGGACCACCGAAGCAGCGCTCACCCGCCAATTCCCCGATGGAGAGCGCTTCCTCGAAGCGGCTCGAGCGCTGGGCGTCTCGCAGCAGGCGACGCCGGATGCCGTGCTCGGTCGGCACCTATTGGCCCGAGGCCTCCAGCCGGGGCCCGGCTTCAGCGAAATCCTCGAGCGTTGCCGAAACGATCAGGACGAGACCGGCGAAACCGATCCCGAGCGGATCCTCGAGCGAGTCCTCTAGCCCCGGCGCCGTTCCGGCTCCCGGACTTTCAGTCCACGTCCCGCCACTCGTCGCCGTAGTGGATCGTCACCTCGCAACCCGGCTGAATATTGCGGAGCGCGTAGAGCTCGAGGCCAATAAATTCGGCGTTGGGCTCGGAGGAATGGTTGAGAAAGCGCAACTCGTTTTTTCCCTCGACCCCGACCTCATGATCGTCTTCGTCGATGATCCAGAGCACATATATCCCGTCGCGCCGAGTCGGGCGGCCCTCGAAGGTGGCGATAGGCCCCCCCCGCCGCACACGACGCCGGGCAAAGACCCCTCGACCGTGAATCGGGCTCACACGAACTTCGACGCGCTCCTGCCTCGGCATCCGCGACGCCTTCATCGTAAAGCCTCGAGGACTTCGTGAAAATCCGGGGGCGGCGTGGCCTCGGCGACGATTTCCTCGAAACCGATTTCTGCGGCGTGGAGCATATGGCGACCGGCTCCCCCCCGACCCGGCTCCGCCCCGTAACGGACATCCCCCACCACCGGGTGGCCGAGGTGCGCCAGGCTCGCCCGAATCTGGTGCAGGAAACCCGTGCGCGGCCGAACCTCGACCAGGCTGGCTCCAGAAAACACTTCCACCGAGCGCAGGGTCTGCTCGATCACCCGGGCCCGTCCCCGGTCCGCCTCCTCGGGGGTCGCCACACGAACCTGAGCGGGGCGGTGGCGGGCCACGCGAAGCGCCAGAGAAAGTTCGAGACCGTCAGCGGGCCATTCCACCTCCCCCTCCACCAGGGCCAGGTAGCGCTTGGCCACCCGATGCTCCTGAAAACCCGCCCGAATCCGTGCCCAGGCCGGCTCGGCGGTCGCCACCAACATGACGCCCGAGGTATCGACATCGAGCCGGTGAACGACCCCGCTGCGGAGCCCCCCCTCCCCCACGCCGTGAATTTCAGGATGGAGGGAAAAAACGTGCCCGAGAAGGGTCCCGGTCTCGCCCTCCACCAGCGGATGCACCGGCATCCCCGCCGGCTTGTCCAGGGCCAGCCAGCCAGATCCTTGGGCGAGCACTCCAGGAGGCGTCTCCTCGGACCCGGGCGGGGGAATTTGCTGGTCGGCGGGGGCCGCGAAAGGGGCGACGCTCAACTCGCCTTGGGGGCCGAGGGCCGTCCCCTTGTCGCTGAGCCCCAGACGGCGGCCGTCGAGGGCCACCGCGCCCCGCTCGAGGAGGCGGCGGGCTTGGGCCCGGGAAAGGCCGAGCTGGGCGGCTAGAAATAGATCCAGCCGGGTGCCCTCGCTCTGGGAAGAAAGCCCCAGAATTCGGGGGTTTGGCGAGGGTTTGGGCGGGTCTGGGGCGATCTTTTCCACGTTTTCTCCAGATCGGGTCCTGGGGCGGACCGAGCCTTTTGAGTGTAGCGGGAGGCCGCCTAGACAGGGGAACAGCCCCTCGGTTACTCTCGCAGCGCGCGCCTCACCCCGACCACCCGAATCCCACGGCCCGAGGGGTCTCCCACCAGGGCACGCACCCTTCGGAGCCCGGCGAACCCCTCCAGGGGGAATCGGGCGCGAAGAATAGGCCAAAACCGAGCCACTCCCAGCGAGTACCCAGAGAAGGCATGAGCAGACAAGCAACCCAAGCCCCGCATATCGCCGTCATGGACACCACCCTGCGCGACGGTGAACAGACGCCGGACGTCTCCTACACGCCGGCCGAAAAGCTCCAGCTCGCCCGCATGCTGCTCCTCGAAGCCGAGGTCGATCGCATCGAAATCGCGTCCACCCGGGTCTCCGAGGGCGAACGTGAAGCGGCCCGAGCGATCACGAGCTGGGCCCGCAAGGCGAGGGTCATCCAGCGCATCGAGATGTTGGGGTTCTGCGACGGCAAGAAATCCGTGGACTGGATCGCCGAAGTCGGTGGCAAGACCCTCAACCTTCTCGCCAAGGGTTCGGAGAAACACTGCCGAGGTCAGTTGGGACTCAGCCCCGAAGAACACCGGAGCGCCATCGAAAAAACCGTCCGCTATGCCCGGCGAAAGCGGTTTACCGTCAACGTGTACCTCGAGGATTGGTCGAGCGGGGTTCGCGACTCTTTCGATTATGTCTTCGCCCTGGTTCAACACCTGCGCGAATTGCGCGTGGCCCGGATCTACTTGGCCGATACCCTCGGCACCTTCTCACCCGGGGACGTCACCCATTACCTCGGGCTGATGACCCGAACCTGGCCCCAGGTCGATTTCGAATTCCACGGCCACAACGACTATGGGCTCGCCACGGCAAATTGCCTGGCGGCGGTGGCGGCGGGTGCTCGCGGCGTGCATACCAGCGTCAACGGTATGGGCGAACGCGCCGGAAATTCGTCGTTGAGCCAAGTCGTCACGGCTCTTCACGATCACACGAACCAGCGGACCGATGTCAACGAGAGTCGGCTGACCGCACTCGCGCGCATGGTCGAAACCTTCAGCGGCAAGGAGGTCGCGGCCAACGCACCGATCACAGGCCGGGATGTCTTTACCCAAACCGCCGGAGTGCATGCCGACGGCGATGCCAAGGGTGACCTCTACCACAGTCGACTCGAACACGGGCGCTTCGGTCGCGCTCGCCGCTATGCCCTGGGAAAGCTCTCGGGCAAGGCCTCTCTCGATCACAACCTGCAAAGGCTCGGCATCGAACTTCCCACGGCCGACCGCGAGCTCGTGTTGCGACGAATCATCGAGCTCGGCGATAAGAAGCACGTCGTCTCTCCGGAAGATCTTCCGTATATCATCGCCGACGTCCTCAAAACACCGACCGGCCAGATGCTCCGCATCCAGGACTACCGGGTGACGGTCGGCCACGGCGAAACTCCAGCCGCTAAGGTGACCCTGGCCCACGAGGGCAACGTCGAAGAAGCCGAGGCCTCGGGCGATGGGGGCTACGACGCCTTCATGAATGCCCTCAAAAAGGCGGCCCGGGCATTCGAACTCGAGATACCCAAATTGGCCGACTTCAAGGTCCGGATCCCTCCCGGCGGGCGGACCGGCGCCCTGGTGGAAACCCAGGTCACCTGGAAACCCGGCCCGGGAAAAATCAATCCTGGCCCGGGGGAAACCTTCACGACGCTCGGGGTGGATTCCGATCAGATGGCAGCCGCTGTGATCGCCACGGAAAAAATGCTCAACCTCATCGCCGCGCGGAGTGGGTCGGCGCCGGCCTCCAAGGCAAAACGCAGCGCGCGCAAACCGCGCAAATCGGCGCGCTGAAGCATTGCGAGAAAGGCAGATCTCCTTCGGCGTCCGCTTTGGACTCTGTGGCCTCATGGCCCTGGGAATCGGCTGCGCGAGCGCCAAGACCAAAAAACTCGAAGCTGCTTACGGGCCGACCGAGAGCATCATCGAAGTCGTGGCCGTACTGCGAAGGCATATCCCCGACGATACCTATCGCTTTCCACCAGCAACGGATTTTACCGGTCGCAATGTGTACCGATCGAGCCTCCTGCGCCTCGAGAATATCGAACGGATCCAGGCCGACCCCCTCCGGAGCGGCTACATGGACCCCGTCGTCGACTTCGCGAAGGCCCGGGCCCTCGAGCGTCTGAGAGCCTACGAACTCGCGACGCTCCTCTACCTTCGAGTCGCCGAACGCGACGGAGAATTGAGCGGGCCGGCGCAAGAAAGTGCAGGCATCCTGGAACAGATCAACGGTGCGCTCAGTGTCGGAATCCATTTACAAAACCCCCTGGACTCTCCCGCCCTCTCCCCGACCCAAGAGGTGCAGGACCCGGAGCTCGCCGTGGGCGAACTCGAGGAGCGGGTCGCTCTCCTCTCGTTTCTCTACGACGAACTTCAGGGAAACTACATGCGAGCGGTAGTGGCCGAAGAAATCGAACGCGCCGATGAAGTTCGCGCCGCCTATTTCGTCAATCGCCGGCATATCCTGCCCGATGGCCAACTCCTGGCGGTCGCCGAGCTTCAGCGGGTCCTCTCCCGCCACGCGGCCTCCAAGAACCACCTCCGCCATATGATCAACCTGGCCGATCTCTACAATGACCTCGCCAGCGAGTACGTGGCCGCGAGCCCGCCCCAGAGCCTGGACTTCGACCCCGCGCAATTCCAGGATCTCATCGACCCCGCCGCCCAGCTCTACGAGTCCGTCGCTGCCCATGACGGAACGCCCGAAAAACTCGAAGCCGGGCGCAAGCTCGAAGCGCTTCTCGCCTTTACACTCCTGGTGGATGTTGACCGATTCAGTGATTGATACTCGCGCCGCCGGGTGGGGCCCAGCCCTTGTGCTGACTCTTGTCCTGACTCTGGGCGGCTGTGCTCAACGACCGCCACCGCCCGGTGGAGATCTCCTCATTCCCCTGGCGAGACCCGCTCCCTGGCTGCCCCAGACCACAGACCTTCTCGGAGCCAAGGCCGCCGCCTCGGCCTTGGCCACCGATATTCCCACCCTTCAAAAAACAGTCGAGCGCATCGACAAAACATCGGACTCGCATAAGGGCGAAGACCTCGACGCCCTGTCCCTGGACCTTCTCCACTCGACACTCGACGATCGTGAGGCCTATCGGAAGGCGAGCCAAAAACTCGGGGCGGGCTGGGGAACGGATCCAGCCCTCGATGCTCGACTGCAGCAATCCGTCGACGACGACCTCCTTGGACTCGCCTGGCAAAGGCGAAGAGATACCTGGGAAACCTATTGGGCGCGTACCTTCAACGCCGTCTCTCGCCCTCTCGGCCAGGCCGCCTTCAACGGTTTCATCTTCGCCCCGCTCCAACTCAGCACAAGCGTCGCCCATTATCTCGCGAGTTTTTCCAACGACGAAGCGTTGACGGGCACGGATCGCCAAGCCCTTGCCCTGCGCAAGGAATGGCTCGCCCGAAACCCCGAGGATGAGGACTACTCATACGTCCTCGCCCAGGTCGAGGGGGGGGACAAGAAATTGGGCCGGACCATGCAGGCCCGGCGGCTTCGCACCGCGCGCCGGGCACAGAAGGCCGGGCGTTATCGGGTCGCCGCCATGGAGGCCCAACGCGCCCTTTTCTGGGGACCGAATACAGAGGCCACGCAAATACTCGACGACGCCAAAAAGCGCCTGGCCGATCACTGGCAGCTCTTTGAAGAATCCCTGGAGGCCGAGCCCCTCCCCCCCGGTCGGAGCTATGGGCCCGAGAGCCGTGACCTGGCCATCGCCCTTCTGGCGGGTTCGAGTGACTCAACCCCCCTGTCCCCCCAATGGATCGAGGTCCTGGAGGCCCGCGCCCAGGGCCCAGGCGATACCGCCGGGGAGGCAGCCTATCTCTTCGCCATGGCCCAATACGAGGGCGGTGCCGAGAGTGCCAGTTGGCGAACCCTGGATCAGTTGGCCAAGGAGGATTCCGAGAGCAACAACATGGCGCGCTACGCAGCACATCTGGTCGACGACCCCTGGCAGAATCCCTACCGCTCCTACAAAGAAATGCGGCGGAGTAAAATCAACGAGGAGATCATGTGGCGCCTCTTCGGAAACTACGCGACCCGAAGCCGTTACCCGAACCTGCCCCGCCCGGTGGCGCTTATCCTCGAGTCCCCGGGAATCGCATCGACCTTCGTGACGTCTCCTCTGCGGCTGATTTTCGGGCGCTGGCAGAAATCACCCGATTTCCAGCAGCCCAGCGCGATTCTCGGCTATCGCTATCTGGCTCTAGAACCGCGCGGGCAGCACGCCGAAGAGGTCATGGAATGGCTCTTCAGCTACGAACAGAACCGTGAAAATTTTGTCGGCGCGCTCCGTATCGCCGACTTCCTCCCAAGACTCTCGAATGAAAAGCGCGCCGAGCTCGCCGAGGCCGCATCGGCCCAACAGCTCGCCGCCGCCGAGCGAATCCGGCGACCCGATCGCAGAATCCAGGTTCTCCGGCATACCTCTATGGAATACCCGGACAACGCTTCCGGCAAAATGGCGGGGTATCGCGTCCGGGCCGAACTCGAGGACGCATCCCCCCAAAAAATTACGATCACCCGAGGTTTTCTCAAAGAAAATCCTCGGGTCGCCGGACCCGCCGGTTTCGGAATCAATCCGATCCTGATCAATGGAAAAATTGAAGACGGTGAACTGCACCCCATTGGGATCACCCTCCTTGGAGGCCTGAACGTACGCTTTGACATGGTTGGCGAAGAGGGCGACGAGGACGCGATCCCCCTCCCCATGTACAAGGAAATCTCGTCCAAGCGCATGGCTCAACTCGCGGCGATGCTCGACGAAACCACGCGTCGCAATGAGTTGATCGATCCCGACGACAGCCTCGCCGCCGATGCGGACCGGGACCAATTCCTCGAACGCGCCTTGCTCGGCCTGGCGGATCGACCGGACAAGCGGCCCACGGCCCAGAGCACCTACGTCTACGAGAGTATGCGCGAGCGCTATGGCCTGGTCCGCGGGCGCGAATCCATCCTCCCCTTCGACCTTGTCTTCCAGGGGAGCTTCACCGACTTGAACTTGGGCGCCTTTCCACGCTGGCGGCCGCCCAAGGAAACCCCCGACGCCTTTCTCTACCGCTGATCGAGACCGGGCGCTTCAGCTCCGGTAGGCGCGGTCGAGCAATTCCACGGGATGCACGACCTCCGCGGCCAAGCCGCGCTCTTCAGCGCCCGAGCGAAGTTGCAGAAGGCAGCCCGGATTTCCCGTCACGATCCAATCCGGGGCGACCGCCGCGAGGGCGTCCAGCTTGGGGCGAAGGACCTCGGCGGCCATGGCCGGGTTGAGAAGGCTGTAGGTGCCCGCCGCACCGCAACAGCTCTCGGCGTCGGCATGGGGGACCAATTCGAGGCCCTGGATGGCGTTGAGGAGACGCCTGGGTGCGGCGCGAACGCCCTGGGCGTGGACCAGATGGCACGGGTCGTCGTAACACACCCGGCCGGGCAACTTCCCTTGAGGCGGCCGTAGCCCGACTTCATCCAACCATTCGCAGACGTCGCGCACCTGGCTCGCCAGGTGACCCCCTTGTCCGGGAAGCCAGCGGTCGACTTCTCTTAGGGCTGCCCCACACCCGGCCGAATTACTGATCACGGCGTCCAGGAGGCCGGATTCGTCGGCGCCGAAAGCAGAGACATTCCGCTCGGCCAGCCGGCGTGCCGAGTCCATATCCCCGGAGTGTGCGTGCAGGGCCCCGCAACACCCCTGGCTCTGGGGTACCACCACGTCGTAGCCGTTCTGGGCGAGCACCCGCACCGTGGCGCGGTTGATATCGCCGAAGAGTTCGGCCATCAGGCAACCCTCGAGGAGCGCCACCCGTCCGCGCCGCTCGCCCACAGCGGGGGTCAAAGCCGGCAATCGCTGCCTGGCCGCGGCCGGCGGAACCGGGGGCAGGATCGATTGAGCGCGCTTCAAGAAGGGAAAAAGTGCTGCACCGAGTCGGTCGAGACCAAGTTTCTGAAAAATTCGCAACAGGGAAAACGACGCGTGAAGCCGGCGGGGATACGCAAGCAGGTGGCCCAGGGCATAGCCCTCGAGGCGTGGGCCCCAGCCCTCTCGCAGGCCCGAGCGAGCGGCGGCGGCTCGGCCCTCTTCGAGGAGCGCACCGTATTGAACCCCCGATGGACACTGGGTCTCGCAGGCTCGGCAACCCAGGCAAAGCGCGAGTTCGTCGGCGACGAGCGAACCGAATTCGATCTCCCCGGCCGCGGCGCCCCGCAACAGATAGACCCGGCCCCGGGGCGAACTGTTCTCCCGGCCGGTAATTCGATAGGTCGGGCAAGCGCTGAGGCAGAGTCCGCAGTGCACGCAATCGAGGGTGCCCTCGAGAATCGCCGGGTCGAGTTGAAGCGGGGCCGTCGGCTCCGTCATGCTAAATCCGCCCCGCGAAGCGGCCCGGGTTCAGGATTCGGGACGGATCGAAACGATCCTTGATCGCGCGCATCAATCCGAGGTTCGGGGTGCCACGGAAAACATCGTGATCCCCCGGCGCGCCCGCGGGCATTTCTTCGATGACCACCTGGGCGTCCAAGCTGTGGCGCATCCCATCGAGACGCGTGAGAACCTCGCCCAACCAGGCGAAGTCGTCCGCCCCATTGGGGCGGGGAGCAAAGCGCGCGTGAAGAACAGCCGGCTCGGGGTAGGCGAGAAGTTCGACGCCCGGGCCCTCGAGACATCGCCAGGCCTCCGCGAGACCGGCGGGAAGAACGTGAACCCGAGCCCGCAATCCGCCGGGGAGCGGGAGTCCTTGCAGATCGCGCACCGCGTCCATACCGCCCTCCGCCGGCGCCCAAGCGGTGCGCCCCCGCAACAACCAATCCGCATCGGCTTCGGTGGCGGGCGCTTCGCCGGCAAACTCGGCCACCAAGCCCAGGGATCCCTCCGGACCCTCATGGGAATTCGCGGCGACGGAGCGCAGGGCAACACCCCTTGCCGAACCCCGGCGCACGGCTGCCAGGGCCAACGCAAAGGTCTCGTCGCTGGGGGGGACTTCGAGTTCGACGAGCCTGCACGAGAGCGGCACCGGCTTGAGCCGGAGCCAAGCCTTCTCGATCACCCCGAGAGTGCCCAATGAACCCACATAGAGTTTGGCCATGTCGTAGCCCGTCACGTTCTTGACCACTCGGGCACCGCAGCGAGCTCGATCGCCCGAAGCCAGCACCGTGTCGAGCCCGAGGACCGCATCGCGCACGGGCCCCAGACCACGCTCCCGGGGACCGCTCACCGCCGTCGCCAGGACTCCGCCCAAGCTGCCGCCTCGATCGGGCGGATCCAGGGGGAGCAGCCAACCCTCGGCCGCCACGACCTCGGCGAGTTCCCGCAAGGGAGTTCCCGCCCCGGCCTGGATCACCCCATCAGCGGAATCGAACTCCACGACCCCGGACAGGTTGCGGCAGGAGAGCAGGGTCGCCGCACCCTCTACCGGGTTCCCGTAGTGCATCTGGGTGCCCGCGCCCTCGACGAGAACCGATTCTCCCTGGGCCGTGAGCGCGCGCAAGGAATCCGAGAGCTCTTCGATGGTTTTGGGGGCGACCTCGGTCACGAAGTGACCCCCCGCCACCCCCCGGGCGGGCTCGAGGGCCGAGGCGCCCTCGCCCACCACCTCGCGAAGCGCCTCCAGACAAGAAGAATTGGCCGCCACCCCCATCACAGAGGCACCTGGTCATAGCCCCGGGCTCGTGGGTTGGCCTCGGTGCAGGCCCGGGTCGTCGGTATCACCTTCCCGGGATTGCATACGCCGTCGGGGTTGAACGCGTCGCGCAATCGACGCATGGCCTCGAGGTCCTCGGGGGTGAAGAGCAAACCCATATAGTCGCGCTTTTCCATGCCGACCCCGTGCTCGCCGGTCAGCACCCCTCCCACCCGAACACAGAGTTCGAGCATTTCCCTTCCCGCAGCGACCACGCGGGCCAATTCATCCTCATCCCTGCGATCGAAAGAAATATTGGGATGCAGATTGCCATCCCCAGCATGGAAGACATTCGAGAGCGTGAGTTCGTAGCGGTCACCGATGGCGCAAATCTCTTCGAGCACCTCGGGAAGGCTCGCTCGGGGAACCACGGCATCGTGCACGTAGAGGTCCGGGGCCAAGCGGCCCATGGCGCCAAAAGCACCCTTTCGCGCGCGCCAAAACAGGGCGCGCTCGTCCGCGTCCCGGGCGATCCGCAACTCGCGCACCCCTTCCCCGACCGCGAGTTCACGGATTCGATCGGTCAGGCTCTCCATTTCGCAGGCGGCGCCATCGAGTTCGATGATCAGGACCGCCCCGGCATCGGTGGGGAGACCGGCGGCATATACGCTCGCCTCCACCGCACGAATCGTTCGGCGATCGACGACCTCGAGCGCGGCGGGAACCATCCCGCTGCGGATCACACGTCCCACCAGGCGGCACGCGGCGGGGACGTCATCGAAGATTGCCAGCATGGTTTTGACGGCCTCGGGAATCTCGACGAGTCGGACCGTCACCTCGGTGACGATGCCCAAGGTGCCCTCGCTTCCCACCGCTGCGCCCACGAGATCGTAACCCGGAGCAAAGCCCGCAGCCGAACCGAGTCGCACCACCGACGCGTCGGGGAGAACCATTTCCACCGAGAGCACGTGGTTGGTGGTGGTGCCGTATTTCAGGGTGTGGGGTCCACCCGAATTTTCCGCCACGTTGCCCCCGATCGTACACGCCTGCTGGCTCGAGGGGTCCGGTGCGTAAAAGAGCCCCAGGTGGACGATGGCGTCGGAGAGGTGCGCATTGACGACTCCGGGCTGAACCACCGCGATACGGTTCTCGGCATCGACCTCGACGATTTCGACCATCCTCGAAAGGCAGATCACCACCGCACCATCCATCGCGACCGCTCCCCCGGAGAGGCCGGTCCCCGCGCCTCGGGGCACGAAGGAGCGTTCGAATTCTCGGCAAGTAGCCACAACCGCCACAACCTGGTCGCGATCGGCCGGCAAAACGACTGCGCTCGGCACGTGGGCATCCAGAGTCACGCCGTCGCAACCGTAGGTATAGAGTTCCTCGGGGCGAGAGAGGCAGTTGTCGTCGCCCACGATCCCGGCGAGCCGCTCGAGAAAGAGGGGCGCATCGGATCTGGAGAGGGGCTGGTTTTCGCTCACCCCGCGAGCCTAGCCATGTTGAGCCGCCGCTGGAAGCTTCCCCCCGAGAGCCGCACGGCGCACTCAGGCGAGACCCAAGCGCTCCAAATCATTCTCATCGAGACCCAGGTAGTGACCGATCTCGTGGCGCACGGTGATTTGCACCTGCTCGATCAACTCTTCCCGATCTCGACAGATCTTCTCGAGATTACCCTTGAAGAGAAGAATTCGATCGAGGTCCGGCATCTGCTCGGTGACCGCCGCCTCGGTGCGGGGGACACCCATGAAAAGACCGAGAAGCTGGGGCGAGAGTCGTTCATCCGCCACCAGCTCGAGGCTCGGAAAATCCTCCACCAGGATGGGCACGTTGGCGATGTATTCCCGAATCGAGCGGGGCAGATTTTCCAGGGCCTCGTCGATGGCGGCCTGGAAGAAATCGAAATCCGTGGAAACCGGGACAGGGAACTGAATCGGATCCAAGGCATTGGCGCGTTCGAACGCCGACTCAGCGTGAGCCTGGATCTCCTCGGTCTCCGAATCCTCGGCCTCGAAGGCCTGACGCTCGAGAACGAGGGCCAGGCTATAAACGATATGCGGAGAGTCCGGCTCGCACGCCGCGGCGCGTTCGAGAACCCGGCGAGCCTCGGAATAGGCGCCCATTTCAAAGAGCACGTGGCCCTCGAAACCGCTGTAGGTGGGCTGTTCGCCCCCGGTCTTCAGCGCCCGCCGAACCAGGAAGGCCGCTCCCTTGAGATCATCCCCGTAGAAGAGGGCCTTGGCCTTGAGGTAATAGAGCTCGGCCTGGAGCGGTCGGTCTAAACGCGGCAGGGCCGGCAACCCGGCCAATAATTCGTCACAGGCTTCGAGACCCGTCTCGAATTCGCCCACTTCCTCGACCAGCAATTCGATCCGGTTGAGGTGAGCGGTGGCGAATTTCGGATCCACCGCGATGGCCCGCTCGAACTCGTAGAGGGCTTCCTCTACGCGTCCCTCGTCCCAGAGGATTTCTCCCCGGCCGTTGTGGGCTTCGGCTCCCGCCGGGTTGGCCCTGAGGGCCTCGTCCAGCCAGGCGAGGGCCTCCTCGACCCGGCCCCCATAAGAGGCCTCCATCGCCTGATCGAGGCAATCCCAATAACGGTCCTTGTTGTTCTTCATGGAAATCACGCCCAGGCGGCGACGCCGCGTTTGAACGCATCAGCATAGCAGAGAGACCCGGAGACCGATTCCTCGCAGGTTTCGAACGCCTCGCTAGACTCCCCGGGGAAGTCGGCGGCCCACACCCGGAGCGTCGAAAAAAGCGGGGGAAACCAATGCGCCCAACCCGGGATCGCACACGATCTCGACTCCGAAGCTCCCGGTGGGCCGCTTGGCCGGCCCTGGTTCTCGTCGCCACGCTCCTCGGCTGTGTCACCTCCTCCCCCGACGGCACCCGCTTCGTGGCGGCGACCCCACCGGGCTCGGGCGAAAGCCTCGTCTACGTCTACAGAAGCGAACCCCTTCGGGGCATAGGCGCCTTCGACCTCAGGCTCGACGCCGACGAGCTCGGACCCCTGGCCAAAGGCCAATACCTCTCCCTGGTCGTCGCCCCCGGCCGCCATGACCTCTCCGCGCGCCTGCGCTGGATGGGCATCATCCCTCGATCCTGGAATAGCCTGGCCTTTACCGCCGGGCCGGGGCAGACCCTCTACCTCCGGGTAAGCGCCGGCTACGCGAACCACCCGACCCCCGCCTCCAGCCCCCGGGAGGACTCGGGCGGCCAGCCCACCGGCGGCGTGACGGTAATCCTCTCCCAACCCGGGGCTGAGAAGGCCCTAGGCGAACTCCAATCCATGCGACGCGTGGGGTCGACCTGAACGGCCGCCGCCGGGAACGCCCCGAGTTCTCTACAAGCCGGCCGTGAGCTCTCCCAAAAGGCTCCAGCGGGTGGTGGGCCCTCTCGGATTTGAACCGAGGACCATCCAGTTATGAGCCGGGTGCTCTAACCACTGAGCTAAGGGCCCGCCCAATCCAGCGTACCGCATCCAACCCCTGGCGAGAAAACTTTTCGCTTCGGGACCCCGGGTGCCGCTCATGCGTTGTGTGAAGTACGGACAGGTGTAAATATTCCGACATGATGAACTCTGAACCGAAGCATTGTGTCGCGGTCATCGGTGGGGCGACGGCGGGTGCGGAAATCGCTCACCGCCTCTCTCAGCGCGGAATCCTCGTTGCCGTATTCGAGCAAAACCCTCGGCCCTACGGAAAGATCGAAGACGGGCTGCCCCGCTGGCACGAGAAACTCCGAAACAAGGAATACGCGACCATTCGAGAGAAGCTCTCGAGCCCTCTGGTCCATTTTATTCCCTCGACAAAAATCGGACGCGACGTCGGCTTCGCCGAACTCGTCAACGAGTGGGGCTTCGCCTGCGTGATCCTGGCCAGTGGTGCGTGGCAGGATCGATCGCTTCCCATCGAGGGCAGCTCGGCCTATATCGGAAAGGGGCTGATCTACCAGAACCCCTTCATCATCGCGTTCAACCACGCCGAGGATCCGAATTTCAAGGGGGAGCAATTTGAAGTCCAGGACAACACCATCGTCGTGGGCGGCGGTCTCGCATCCATCGATGTCGCGAAGATCATCACTCTGAGCTGCACCCAGCGTGCACTCGCAGAACGCGGGATCGAAATCGATACGAACACACTCGAAATCAAGGGCATCCCGAAAACCTTGGCCCTACACGACCTCGTCTGGGAAGACCTCGGGCTCGAAGGCTGCACGATCTATTATCGCCGGCGCGAAGAAGACATGCCCCTAGTGTCCATTCCTGAGGGCGCTGATTCCGCTCGGATCGAAAAGGTCAAAAAATCCCGTCGCACCCTACTCCAGAAAGCCAGTGAGAAATTCAAGCTCAAGGTCGAAGCCCTGGCGGCCCCGGACGAACTCCTAGTGGAGGGAGACCGACTCGTCGGGCTTCGCTTCCGGCGTACACAGGTTGAAGACGGCCGGGTGACTCCCACCGACGAAACCTTTGAGTGTCGCGGACCCGCGGTCATCAGCTCGATTGGAAGTATTCCCGACCCCATCGAGGGCATCGAGATGAAGGGCGAGCTCTTCAACTACTCCGACTGGACATTCGGTCGCTTCGCCGAGTACCCGACGGTTTTCTCCGTGGGCAATGTCGTCACGGGCAAGGGCAATATTCTTGCCTCGCGCAAGCACGCCAGCGAAGTCTCCCAGGCCGCCGTCGAAGTTTTTCTCGGCGTCTCGGACAATCCGGCAGACGAGAGCCCAGAGGGTGTCGCGCCTCCCGCAGCGGCGGCGGCAAAAGCCCTCGCCGAAGACGTGGCGGTCTACGTCACCGATCAGCCCCCCATCGATGCGGCTTCGCGAGAAGCACTGCTCCAGCGTGTCACCGAGCGTCAGAATCTCGTCGACTACCCCGGTGATTTCGGGACGTGGATGGAGGCGGCCGGGGATCCCTGCTGAGGCGGGTCCCCTTCCCGGGCTGATGCGGCCCCAGGGCGCCTAGTCGTCGAGGTAGGTCTTCAGGACCCGGCTGCGCGAGGGGTGGCGTAATTTTCGCAACGCCTTGGCCTCGATCTGGCGAATACGCTCTCGGGTCACCGAGAAACCTTGACCGACCTCTTCGAGGGTGGCGTCGCTGTCCTCACCGATGCCAAAACGCAACTCGATAATCCGAGCCTCGCGAGGCGTGAGAGTGGCTAATGCTTCCTTGGTCTCTTGAACCAGCCGCGAATTGATCACCGCGTCTTGGGGATTCACCGCGTTGGGATCCGGGATCAAGTCGGAGAGCGAGCTGTCCTCCTCCGCTCCCACCGGCGCTTCCAGGCTCACGGGCTCGGAAGAAAGCCGGAGCAACGAGTTGACCTTCTCGAGATCAATCTCGAGGTGGGCCGAAATTTCTTCGGATGTCGGCTCTCGTCCCAGGGATTGCACCAACTCGCGAGAGGTTCGAAGGACCTTGTTCAGGTTTTCGATCATATGCACTGGGATCCGAATGGTTCGAGCCTGATCGGCCACCGCCCGCGTGATCGCCTGACGGATCCACCAAGTAGCGTAGGTGGAGAACTTGTAGCCGCGCTGGTACTCGAACTTGTCCACGGCCCGCATCAAACCGATATTGCCTTCCTGGATCAAGTCCAGGAATTGCAAGCCACGGTTCGTGTACCGCTTGGCGATGGAAACCACCAGCCGCAGGTTGGCCTCAATCAGCTCACTCTTGGCCTGGTGAACTCGCGCCGTAGCGGCTTCGATATACGCCTCGGCTTCGTAGACGTCTTCTCGACGCATTCGAAGCTTCCTCTCGAGATTGAGGGTCAGCCGCTCTATTTCCTTGATCTCGCCAAAGGAGGCCTTGATCGCTTCCAGGTCGCCTCCGAGAAGTTCCATGGTCGCGCGAGAATCCTCTTCGGCGTTCTCGGGAAATTCGCAGACCTCCACAAACTCTTGGGGACTCATTCCGAAGCGGTGGCTCGCTTGCCAGGCCCGCCCTTCTAACATGCGGAAGGATTTCACGACCTGCATGAGGCAGCCCTTGATCTCATCCACCCGCTGATTTGCGAAGCCCGCCGAGCGCAATTCCTCGATGGATTGAAGAAAGAGTTCTTCGATCTCGGCGGCGAGTCGCTGCCGCGTAGGCTCGGTGGTCCGGCTGTTCATGGCGGAGTTGCGCTTGCGGTCGATTTCCGTCCGGTGAGCAGCAACCCGGTCCAAGGCAGCCAACAGTCGTTTTTCGCGTTCCTCCGGCGGGTCGGAGCCCTCGACCTTGAGGCCATCCACCGCCGTATTCAGATTGATTTCGCCGCTCTTGAACCGATCGCCCAGTTCAATCACCGCCTCGATCCCATGGGCATTGCCCAGGATCCCGTACTCCATCTCGTGGATGCCCTTTTCGATGCGCTTCGCGATGGTGACTTCGCCGGCGCGATCGAGCAGGGAAACCTGTCCCATATCGCGTAAGTAGACGCGTACCGGATCCGCGGTGGAGGCTTCCTTCGAGGCACTCTCGCGTCGCTTCGTCGTCGCACGGCGAGACTGGCGGGCGGTGTTCAACGCTGCAGCCGTCGTCCCTAACTTCTCATAGCCCTTCGACTGAACATCGGGTTCGACGACCGGCACCGTATCTGTCGAAGAAGACTTGGGAGAGTCTGAGGACATATGGGGGGCTCCTAGGTTCTGTTCAGTATTTCCCGAATTCAGCTACGACCCGCTGAGTTCAGTGTTTCAAGTGCTCGTATCAACCAGATTTGTTCCTTGGGCTCGGCGCCGAACAAGGAGCGCCTGCAACTCCTCAAGCGCCCTTGCCTGATCCTCATCGGGATCATTCAGCCTTCGTTTGATCATTTTTTGTTCCGCATCAAGATTTTTTAGGACGAACTTGCTGACGATCTGCGCAATAACTTCCTCTGCGGGCGTTTTATGGGGGTATAAGTCTTCATCAACGATCACTTGGTAGGCAAGAGCAGCCAGTTCGGGGGAAAACCTCCCCTCGATTGCCGGGAGGTCGACACGCCCCTCATCATCGACATGGCCATCGGCCCCTGCGTCGGTGAAGGCGAAGAGCAATTCCTTGAGCGCGCAATCCGGCAGCACTTCGTGCATTTCCTCGCTCTGCCCGTCGGTCACCATTTCCGGGTGGCGGGAGACGATCAGGGCCAATTGCCGGAGGTGGCGCATCTCCGCTCCAGATAAATCGATGGAGAGAGCCTGTGCCTGGCGCTTGGGCTGCTCCCCGGGTCGCGAAATCCCGGGATTGGCGGGGGCGCTCTGGCCCCGCACTGCGGCCCGGACCACCGACTCCACCGCCGCCGGGTCGGCATCGGCCTCGAGCGCCAGCCGGCGAACATATTCGCTCCGCTCCACCGGGTCGGGAATCGCAGCCACTAGGGGCGCGACCCGGCGCACAATATCGGCCTTCTCGGCCGGAGTGGATCGTCCCTCGGAGGCCGCCTTACGCATCACCCTCTCGAGGGCATCCGGCGCTCGGTCGACCAGGGCCCGGAGAGCCTCGGGACCCTCCTGCCCCAGGTAATCGTCGGGGTCCATACCGTCGGGCAGGATGACACCGCGAACGCGCAGACCCACGGGCAACAGAATTTCCAGGGCTCGCTCCATGGCTTTCTGCCCCGCGGAATCACCGTCGAAGAGCAACCCAATAGAAGACGTGCGTCGACTCAAATCCCGGGCATGGTCGGCGGTCAGCGCGGTCCCGCAGGTCGCCACCGCCTCGCCCATATCCGCCCGCGCCAGGGCGATGGCGTCGAAATACCCCTCGCAGACGATGGCACGTCCGGCCCGGCGAATGGGTTCGAGGGCGTGGGGAAAACCATAGAACGCCCGGCGCTTGTGGTAGACCGAGCTTTCGGGCGTGTTGAGGTATTTCGGCTCTTGGTCGGCGCCAAGGGCCCGACCGCCGAAAGCGATCACCCGGCCTCGGACATCGTGAATCGGGAAGATGACCCGATTGCGAAGCCGATCGTAATGCCCGCCCGAGTTGCGCTCGTTCAAGAGCCCGGAGGCCATCCCTATATCAGAAGGAATGCCCGCCTTCTCCAAGGCCCGAACCAGGCTATCCCAGGCGTCGGGGGCGTAGCCGATCTGGAAGCGGTCGATGATCTCGGCTTCGAGACCTCGCCGCTCGAGGTACTCCCGGGCAGCTTGGCCCGATGCAGCGCGAAGCGCCTCTCGATAAAAACCCTGGGCGACATCCAACGCCGCGTAGATCTTCTCGTTGTCGCTGCGCTCGCCCGAGTCGGCCTCGGCGATCTCGATCCCGAGTTCGGCGGCAAGGGTCCGTACGGCCTCGGGGAAGGTCAGGTTCTCGTGGTCGACTAAGAACCGAATCGCGTCGCCCTTGGCCTGGCAACCGAAACAATAATAAGCCTGACGACCCGGGTTGACGTTGAAAGAGGGCGTCTTCTCATCATGAAAGGGACAAAGCCCCTTCCAACTCTGCCCGGCCTGCTTCAGCTCGACGTAGCGGCCGATCAAGCCCAGAATGTCGGCTCGATCCCGCACTTCCTGGATCGTTGTTTCGGGGATGAGACCCAAGCCCACTCCGCAGCCCGAGCCTCCTGAATATTTTTCAGGGGGCTGAGCGTCTGATCTTCTTCAGCGCCCGCTTCCTTGCGGCCGCCGCCTTCTTCTTCTTCCGAATGCTCGGCTTGTCGTAATACTCGCGACGTCTGAGCTCGGTCAAAATTCCCGCCTTCTCGCAGATCTTCTTGAAACGCCGAAGCGCCTGCTCGATGGACTCATTTTCCTTGACCTTCATGACGGACATAGACTGTTCCTGCTCCTGGCTCCGGGTCTCGCTCCCGCCGGTCTACTCGGATTCCTGAGAACCCGCCCCCCCGCGACCACCGTATCCCTTGCCGCTTTACTGCCGCGTGGGGACCGGTGGGCTGCCTGGGGCTCACCCTTTAAGGCGAGGTAACGGCGTTTGACCCGTTGCTGTTGAGTGGCCCTGGGGGCCGTTAAGTGACTATTTTTTTATTGACAATCGGGGGAATTTGGATCTACCCGGGACGGCCCAGTTCGCGAAAGCGAGCCTCTTTCCGGATGGATGGGGGCCTGGCAACCCATCGGGTGCCCTTCTATTTTCGGTAGCGAGAGGCCCTGGATCCAAAATCTCCTGTGAAAACAAAGATTTGCCCACAACTTGCGGGGAACCGACGAGGCTAGCGCAGCCTTTCGCCGGGCTCAAGAAGTCCGTGAGCCGTTCACACGCCGCCTGAGGCCCGCTGAGCGCTGGCATGGGGTGAGGGCGGCCGCACAGGGATGCCCATATCCAGGAGGGTGTTTTTGACCTCACTCACCGTGGTCTCGCCGAAGTGAAAAATCGAGGCCGCCAGGGCCGCCTGGGCATGGCCACCCGCCTCGCCATCGCTGAGGGCAGCCGCAAGATCCTCGGCGCGACCGCCGCCGCCCGACGCGACCACCGGCACCGAGACCCGGTCGGCCACGGCGCGCAGCAGATCCAGGTCGTAGCCGCTCTTGGTGCCATCCCGGTCCATGCTCGTGAGCAGGATCTCCCCGGCTCCGGCCTCGGCCATACGAGCCGCCCACTCCACCGCGTCGATTCCCGTCGGTCGCCGACCGCCGTGGGTGCAGACCTCCCAGTGCCCGGCTCGCGGACGACCGTCGGCATCGGTCGACGCCCGGGCATCGATGGCGAGCACGAGGTTGGCGCTCCCGATTTTTGCCGCGGCGTCGGCCACCAAATCGGGGTCGTGCACCGCCGCGGTCATGATCGAAACCTTATCGGCCCCGGCATTGAGGAGGTCTCGAATATCCTGAAGCGAGCGCACTCCACCGCCCACAGTCAGCGGCATGAAGACGGTTTCCGCCGTCTCCGAAACCACGTCGAGAAGGATCCCGCGCTCCTCGTGACTGGCGGTGATATCCAGAAAGGTCACCTCGTCCGCTTCCTGGGCGTCGTAGAGTTGGGCCACCTCCACGGGGTTGCCGCAATCGACGTGGTCGATGTACTTGACGCCCTTGACGACCCGACCCTTGTCGACATCCAGGCAGGGAATGATCCGCTTGAGCAGGCTCACCGACTCTCCTCCACCCAGCGCCGATACGCGTCGAGCAAGCGCTTGCCCGCGTGCTGGCTCTTCTCGGGATGGAACTGAACCGCGAAGACCGACGGGTTTGCGACCGCGGCCGCAAAGTTTCCACCGTAGTTGCAAGTACCTGTGACTGCTGAGGGTTCTGTTGGAACCGCTCGATACGAATGGACGAAATAATAGTGATCGCGCTCGGGCAGATGCGCGGTCATCGGGTGCTCTCCCCGGAAGCACACCTCGTTCCAGCCGATCTGGGGGACGCGCAAACGCCCGCCGTCGGTGTCGTTTTCGGGGAAGCGCTCGACTCGGCCACCGAAGACTCCGAAGCCCGGAGTGAGGCCGTGCTCTTCCCCTTCGTCGAAGAGCACCTGCATGCCCACGCAGAGTCCGAGGTAGGGGCGACCGTCGGCGATGGACGCCTTGACCGCCTCCTCGAGGCCCCGGGCACGAAGGGTCGCGAGGGAATCCGCGAAGGCCCCGGCACCGGGCAACACGACCCCGTCGGCGGCGGCGACGCCGGCGGGCGAATCCGTCACCTCCACCCGGAGACCGCTCCGCTCCAGGGCCTTGGCGACACTCCGGATATTGCCGGCCCCGTAATCGACCAATGCCACTCGTGCGGCTGAATTCATTGCCCTTGCTTTCGGAGGGGGACGCCGATCAAGACGGCTTTCCCGGAAAGAAATGAGTCCGCCCTAGAGCGCACCCTTCACACTGGGTAGACCCTTTTCGCGCGGGTCGAAGGAGGCCGCCTCGCGCAGCGCGCGCGCCACTCCCTTGAAGGCCGCCTCGACCACATGGTGCGGGCTGCGCCCGTAGCGCTTCTCGATGTGGAGATCGATTCCAGCATTCTGGGCGAACGCCTGGAAAAAATCCTCGGCGAGAGCGGCGTCGAAATCGCCGATCCGACCGTTCTCCAGCTCCACCCGGTAGCAAAGGGCCGGCCGGTTGGAGATGTCCAAAGCGACCTCAACCTTGCTCTCCGCCATGGGGAGAATGAAGGAGCCGAAGCGCCGGATCCCTTCAGCGGTGCCCAGGGCATCGCGAAAAGCCTGGCCCAGGGCGATCCCCACATCCTCCACGGTGTGGTGAAAATCCACCTCTATATCGCCTTTGGCAGTGAGGGTCAGGTCGAAGAGCGCGTGGCGCGAGAAGGACTCGAGCATGTGATCGAAAAAGGGGATCCCCGTATCGATCCGGTACTCCCCAGATCCATCGAGTGCCAGATCGAGGCTGATCTGAGTTTCCTTGGTCTCCCGCTCGACGGTCGCCGAGCGACTCGCCCCTGCCGATTTTCCCATGCCCTACTCCCTCGGGGACGCCGCCCGGCGTCCATTGGCTCTCATCGAGCGCTTCCTCCGCCGACACCAACCGGGGCTTTTCTCCCACTTGAGTCGGCCGACGCAAGCCCAAATCCCGCCGACCTGGGTCTGGGCGAATCCTTGTTTAGCTGCCGGATCCGGGAATCGCCATTCCGGCGCGCGGGTCCGGCTAGGATCCTGGGCAGCGCGCGGCCACCACCCGGGGGCGCCCCGCCAGGTCCCTGAGAATCTCCGGCTCCACTAGGCCCCCCGCCTCGAGCCAACCCGCCACGGTTTCCGCCTGGCTGGGATCGAGTTCGAGAAGAAGCCAGCCCTCGGGTGCCAGCCGGGCCAGGGCCCCCTCGGCCAGGGGACGCAAAACCGCATAGCCGTCGTCGCCCCCGAAGAGCGCCTCATCGGGTTCGTGGGCGAGTTCCGGCGCCAGTCCAGCGGCCTGGCCCCGGGCCAGGTAGGGGGGGTTCGAGGCGATCAGGTCGAAACGGCGCCCTTCCACCGGCTCGAAGAGGGAACCCTCGAGAAAGTTCACGGCATCCGAGAGCCCCAATCTCTCGGCGTTCTCCACGGCCACGGCCAGGGCCCGGGGCGACAGATCCGTCGCCGTCACCCGCGCCCTGGGCTTTTCCCGGGCCAGCGCCAGGGCGATGGCCCCGGAGCCCGTTCCCAGGTCGAGGATTTCGTAGTCCCGCTCGGCGTCGGGAAGCCGAGCCAGAGCGGCCTCCACTAGGGTCTCGGTATCGGGCCGCGGGGTCAGCACGTCCCCATTGACCTTGAGGTTGAGGGACCAGAATTCTTTCTGCCCCATCAAAAGGGAAACGGGCATTCGCTCGCTGGCGCGCTGGCCGATCAACTCGCGGTAGCGCGCACGAACCTCCGCACTCACCGGCTCCTCGTAGCGAATATAGAGATCAAGCCGGCGCAGCCCGAGTGCGTGGGCGAGGAGAAGTTCGGCGTCCAAGCGCGGGGTGTCCAAGCCTTTGCTGGCAAAATGATCCGTGGTCCATCTCAATAATTCGAGCACGGTCCAGACGCGATCACCGCCGGCTCCCGAAGCGTTCGCCGAGGCACTCATCAAGCTTCCCGCTGGGCCTCCTCTTGGGCCGTGATCTGGGTCTTGACGCTATCGAGGAGTTCTTGGAGATCACCCTCCATCACGGCACCGAGCTTGTGCAAGGTGACGCCGGCCCGGTGATCGGTCACCCGGCTCTGGGGAAAATTGTAGGTGCGGATCTTCTCGCTCCGCTCTCCCGTGCCGACCTGACTTCGCCGTTCGCTGGCTCTCTCGTCCGCCGCTTTCTGCTCCTCGAACTCGAGCAGGCGCGAACGCAGCACGGTCATCGCCTTAGCCTTGTTCTTATGCTGGGATTTTTCGTCCTGGCATTGCACCACCACCCCCGTCGGGAGGTGCGTGATGCGGACGGCCGAATCCGTGGTGTTCACGCTCTGGCCACCCGGGCCACTGGCGCGCATAACATCGATCCGCAGGTCCGTGGGGCTGATATCGATGTCGACCTCCTCGGCTTCGGGCATCACCGCCACGGTCACCGTGGACGTATGAATACGGCCTTGGGCCTCGGTGGCCGGCACCCGCTGCACACGGTGGACGCCTCTCTCATATTTGAGACGGCTCCAGGCCCCATCGCCTTTGACCAGGGCGATGATTTCCTTGAAACCCCCTCCCGGCGTCTCCGAACTCGACATCCGCTCGACCTTCCAGCTCGCCAACTCCGAAAAGCGCGCGTACATACGAAAGAGGTCGGCGGCGAAAAGGGCCGCTTCGTCCCCACCCGTCCCCGCGCGAATTTCGAGGATGACGTTCTTGTCGTCGTTGGGGTCTCTCGGAGTGAGGAGGAAGGCCAGTTCCCCCTCGAGTGCGGTCAGACTCGTTTCGAGTTCGACGGTCTCGGCCCGGGCGAGTTCGGCCAACTCGGCGTCGGAGTCCTCGATCATCGAACGCGAATCTTCGAGCTCGCGTACGACCGCGCGATAACGCTCGCCGGCTTCCAGTAGGGGCCGAAGGGCACCCAGGGCCCTGGCCACCTTCTGGTACTGGCCCGGCTGCTTCGCAAGTTCGGGATCAGCGACCTGCGCTTCGAGCTCGCGTGCGCGCTCTTCGGCCTCTTCGATCCGGTTCAGATATTTCGACATGGGCTCACACCGTCATTCCACTCGGCGAACGCGTTCTTTCCTGAATCTTCAGGGGGGCCGTCGCCGGGATCGCCTTTCACCGGCAAGGGGGCTGCGTCCAGTGTTCTGGCGCTTGCCTCTCTCGTCACGAATTCATGGACTCGAGGAATTCCTGGTTGTTTTCCGTCGCCTCGACCTTGCCGAGAAGGAACTCCATGGAATCCACCGCCGAGAGCGGCGCCAATACCTTGCGGAGAATATACATCCGGTTCAGCGTGCTCTCGCTCATCAGCAATTCCTCTCTCCGGGTCGCGGAGCGGTTGATGTCGATGGCCGGGAAGGTTCGACGATCCGCCAGCTTGCGATCGAGGACAATTTCGCTGTTCCCCGTCCCCTTGAACTCCTCGAAAATAACCTCGTCCATTCGCGAGCCGGTTTCGATGAGCGCGGTTCCCACGATGGTCAGACTACCCCCCTCCTCCACGTTTCGAGCGGCCCCAAAAAATCGTTTGGGTTTGTGAAGGGCATTTGAATCGACGCCACCCGAAAGAATCTTGCCCGAGTGGGGCACCACCGTATTGTACGCTCGGGCAAGCCGGGTGATGGAGTCGAGCAGAATAACCACATCGCGTTGGTGTTCCACCAGGCGCTTGGCCTTGGCGATTACCATGTCGGCGACCTGGACGTGCCGGGTTGCCGGTTCGTCGAAGGTCGAAGAAATCACCTCGGCCTTGACGGTTCGCTGCATGTCCGTGACTTCTTCGGGCCTCTCGTCGATGAGGAGGACGATCAGGTAGACATCGGGATGATTTTCCGCGATGGAGTTCGCGACATCCTTGAGCACCGTTGTCTTCCCCGCCTTCGGAGGCGAAGTGATCAGAGCCCGCTGGCCTTTTCCAATGGGCGCAATCAGGTCGATGATTCGGGGCGTCAGCCCTCCCGAGGCGGTTTCGAGTTCGAATCGCTCCTCGGGGTAGAGGGGCGTGAGATTGTCGAAGACGGTTTTCCCCCGAGCCTTTTCGGGCGCTTCGAAGTTGATGTTCTCGACCTTGAGCAGCGCGAAGTAGCGCTCCGCTTCCTTGGGCGGACGGACCTGGCCCTCCACGGTATCGCCGGTGCGTAAGCCGAATCGGCGGATCTGCGACGGTGAGACATAGATATCGTCGGGGCCAGCCTGGTAGCTCTGATCGGGCCCACGCAAGAAGCCGAATCCATCCTGCAAAATTTCAATCACACCCTCGGCAAAGATCCGACCCTTTTTCTCGGTCTGGGCATGGAGGATCCCAAAGATCAAATCCTGTTTACGGAGGCCCGAGGCGTCCTCAACCTTCATCGTCTTTGCGAAATCGATCAACTCCGCCATAGGCATCTGCTTGAGGTTCTGAACGTGAAGGCGCTCGGCCCCCTCGTCATCGACGATATTCGCTTCGTCCTCGGCCAACTCGGCATCCGAGGGCAAGTAGTCGTGTTCGGCTACGGCGGCGTCGCTTTTAGGGGATCGGCTCCCGGATGAACGCGAACGTCGGGTCCGGCTACGCCGGTTGCGGGCCCCGGCAGCCTGGGAAGCTTTGCCCCGATCGGATTTCTCGTCGGATCGATCTTCACTGCTCACGGCAATCAGTTCTCGCAAGTGAGAAGGACTCCCTCACGCGACCCCGGGTCTGGCTCGGAGAGACGCAAACGAAATCTTTCGTTGGGTTGAGGAAAAGGTCCGGTGACAATGCTTTAGGAATGGGGAGGAGATGAGAGCAACCCGGGTCCCACGCGGTTCTTGGTGGGGATGGGAAGCGGGGCGCTCCCATGGGTTCGACCTCTCAGCCGAGCGGCCGCCGCGGAGGGTGGCTCTGGGGTTGGAGTGGGGTGGGGTCTAGAAGGGATGAGATCACGCTAGAACCCGGCCTCTGGGCTGTCAAGCCGAAGGGCCCGGGGAGTCGGACGCTCAGCCTCCCAAGCCAGCGCGCGGCCGAGCGTAGTGAACCAGGCGACCGGCCAGGGCGCCGTCCCGGCGGTAGGAATGGAAGCGTTCCGGGTCGCAGGCCGTGCATCCGCGCTCCAGGAGCCCGACCCGCTCGGGGGAGATCCCCGATCTGACGAGATCGACTCTCACCAACTGGCCGAGGTCCAACCGATGGTGGCCGGGGCGCGAGATGAGAGCGGCTTCGGAGAGGGCCGACCCGAAGCGTTCGCGCAAGGGATCCATCACCGGAGCGTCCACCTCGTAGCAGCAGCGGCCGATGGCCGGCCCCACCACCGCTACGCTCCCCGACTCTGACCCCGAGACGTCCATCAGCGCGCGCACTCCAGCCGCCACGACGCCCTGGGCCAAGCCCCGCCAACCCGCATGAATCGCCACGACGACGGCGCCCGAGGCGGACGCCACCAGAATCGGAACGCAATCCGCCGTAATCACGCCCGCCGGGAGTGCCGGATCGTCGGAAACAACCGCATCGGCATCTCCAGGCGCGTGCGGGTCGATCTCCCCGGCGCGAACGACCACGGGGCCGTGCACCTGATGGGGGCGGCGCAAACCCTCGGGCGCTTGCGCCTCTCGGGTGCCAAAGCCGTGCTCGACGCCCAATGCCGCGAGCAGGGGATGGGCAATGAACCCGGGAGGCGCCTGGCTCGCGCGGCTCATTGCGCCTCCGAGGCCCTCAAACTCTCGAGAAATTCCAGCATATCCGGGTGCAGCGGAGCTTCGAAGCGCATTTTTTCACCGCTCCTGGGGTGGACGAATCCGAGCACCGCAGCGTGCAGGGCCGGTCGATCGGGGGCCGCCACGCCGGCCCGGCTGGCCCGTCGGCCGCGACCGTAGACCGGGTCGCCGGAGATGGGCAGACCAATCGAAGCCAGATGCACGCGAATCTGATGGGTTCGCCCACTTTCCGGGTGGATCTCGAGCCAGGCGGCTCGGCTCTTGGGAAAGCGTTCGAGGACTCGCCAGCGGGTCGCCGCGGGACGGCCCGAGCGCGCGCGCACACTCATCCTCTTTCGATCCCGGGGATGGCGCCCGATAGGGCTATCGACCCTGCCCTGGTTGACCAAGGGCAACGCCCGGACGGCGGTGCGGTAGATCCGCTCGATGGAGTGGTCGTGGAATTGGACCGAGAGCGCCTGATGCGTCGCATCGTTTTTGGCCGCCACCATGACCCCGGATGTCCCGCGATCCAGGCGGTGAACGATGCCCGGGCGCAAAACACCGCCGATGCCCGCCAGGTCTCCACAATGGTGCAGCAGGGCGTTGACCAGGGTTCCGCTCGAATGCCCAGCAGCGGGGTGCACCACCATCCCGGCGGCTTTGTCGACGACGATCAAATCCTCGTCCTCATGCAGGACATGCAATTCGATGTCCTCGGGGAGCACCGTCGCCTCGACGATTTCCGGGGGATCGGCGCGCAAGATATCGCCCGTACGAACCCTCTGGCTCGGCCGCTTGGCCGGCGTATCACCGATCCGAACCCGTCCTTCGGTGATCCAACGAGAGACCTGGGCGCGCGGAAGCCCGCACAACTCGGCGAGTGCCTGGTCGACCCGCTCCCCCGCCCGGTCGGCCTCCACGCCGAAACGATACTCAGCCGGACGAAGATCTCGATCAGGCTCTTCCGTTTCCTCGACCATGGTTCGGCCCTCGGGATCGATCAGCGACGGCCCAGAAAGCCGCTTCGCCCCTGGTCGGATCGCGATTCCTCAAGGCGCTGAATATAGGTGGAAACGACCCGGCCCGGATCGATCCCCACCGTGCGTGCGTAGGAGGTCACGAAGCCGCGCACATAGACCGTGGCCGGCAGCTCTTCAAAAGCGTCCTCTTCGATCTGCCGCAAGATGCGAATGCCCACCTTGGTGATCTCGGCGATGTCCTCGAGCTCCAATCCGACGTGGTCGCGGGCCCGGCGTAGGGCGGCTCCATCCCAGCGGCCATCCTCGGGCTCTTCGATCTCCTGGTCTCGGCTCGGCGCGCTGCCCAGGGGTGCGAGATGGGAGCCCTGGGTCTCCTCGCTCGCCATGGGATCGCGATCGAAGGGAGTCTCCTTCTTGTTGGTCCCAACCCGGCCCGCATCGTACTCGGCACGCAGAGCAAAACTCGAAAGGACCCGGTAGGCCTCTTCGATATTGTCGCGCATCACCGATGCATCACCGTCGGAGAAGACCGAATAGAGCGCCAGGGATTCGGTTTCGTACGCTTCGCGAAGAACCCGGTAGGCCTTATCGACCTCCTCCAGGGACGCGTCTTCCGAGATTTCGAGGGTTTCGTAGTGGTTCGCTTCCCCGAGCGGCCTCACCGCGGCATCCCCGAGCGCGTGGACTCGTTTACGCGCCCCTCGGCCAACTTGTTCGAGATCCGCGAGAGATACGTCGCGGCCTCGGACTCCGCCATGTAATCGCATAGAGGTTTGCGGGCGGCGACGGACTCGCGCGCTTCGTCCTGATAGTTCACATAGCCAAGGTAATCGGCCTTGAACCCGAAGAATTTCTCACAGACGCTGACCACGGCGAAGCCCAACTTGATATCGGCCGCCGTGCGCGCCTCGTTGACCACAACGCGCGGCGAGAAAGCCCGCATGGTTTGAATAAAGCGACGGCCCTCCACGGGATCGACGGCTTCGATCTCGCGCATCAGATCGTAAGGAGTCCGAATCCCCCGCTCATTGCGTTGATCCATGGCCTGATCCACCAACTCCCGGACGCCATGGCCCCGGGCGGCCAGACGCAGACGCCGATAGAAGGCGGCCCTCAGGAAGGAATAGGCGTTCTCCACCGAGGTCGGTTCCGGGCGCATCACCAGGAGGCCTTCGTCGGCGACCAGGAAATAGTCCAGGGCAGCGGGTTGGCTCCCGGCACCGAGATCGATCAAGACGAAATCCGCCGCCAAGCGGCGCAGGCCGCGCAACAACTCCACCCTGCGTGTCTGACCGGGTTGGGGTTGATTCAGGTTCGAGTGGGTCCCCGCGATGATCTGAAGATTCGGTTCGCGGGTTTGGACGAGGAGCTTCTCGGGTTCGCTCATGCGGCCTGCGACAAAATCGGCCAGGCTGACCTCGGGGCTCGGCACGCCGAGGCAGGTGTGAAGGTTGGCGCCATCGAGGTCGGCATCGACGGCCACGACCCGGTGCCCCATACGCGCGAGGGTCAGGGCGACATTCGTGGTGACGAAAGTCTTCCCAACACCGCCCTTCCCGCCACCGATGGCGATCAGTCGAGGGCCTACAGCCGCCAGGGGTACTGGCGCATTTTGGTTCGCCGAAGCGAATGCAGGCTGGATTCCCCTCAACCCAAGCGCCTCCCTCATGCGTAGAGAACGGTGTCTTCTCACTAAACGCGAAGCCTCCGAAGGCTACAGGAATGCCCGGAGGGCTTCAATGGAGCGAGGCCAGCAGGGACTCAAGAAGCAGGGGCTCGTCGGCGTCATCGACCGCCCGCAAATCCACCAGAGTGGCCCCATCGCGGACCCGGGAAAGAACCGGCACGGCGCCCGAGCGAAGTCGCCCGGCGAGGGCCTCGGCTCCCCCGGGTGCCATGAGCGCGATGGCCCAGCTCTCGATTTCGAAACCGGGCAATGAACCGCCACCCACGGGTACGCGATTCTCAACGACCTCAACGTTCAGCGCCGGATTTTTCTCCTGGAGCCGCTCCCCGAGCGCGCCGGCAAACCCCCGAGTCCGCTTCTCGTGGTCACCCGAGGGCGTGAGGAGGCGGCGAAGCACCGGCAACTCCTCCCGGGCGCGACCCGAAAGGTAGGCACCGAGGGTCCAATGGAGAGCCGCCAGGCTCATTTTGTCCAGGCGCAACGCCCGGGCCATGGGGTTTTGGGCCAGGCTTGCCATGAGGTCGGCATCCCCGACGACGATTCCCGCCTGGGGCCCACCCAAAAGTTTGTCGCCGGAAAAACAAACCAAATCCGGCCCCTCGGAGAGCCGGCGGGGCACGTACGCTTCGGCAGGAAAGCCGAAGGGCGCCAGATCCTCGAGACTGCCGCTGCCGAGATCCTCCACCACGGGCACTCCGCGATCTCGACCGAGTTCCGCGAGTTCCGCGAGGGAAACCTCCTTGACGAAACCCCGCTGCTCAAAATTGCTCCGGTGCACCTTGAGGAGCATCGCGGTCTCAGGGCCGATGGCCCCGGCGTAGTCCCGGAGATGGGTCCGGTTGGTGGAGCCCACTTCCACGAGTTTCACCCCGGCGCGCTCCATGATTTCGGGAACCCGGAAAGAACCTCCGATCTCGACCAGTTCTCCCCTGGAAACGATGACCTCGCGTCCCCGGGCCAGGGTATTCAGGATCAGAACCAGGGCCGCCGCGTTGTTATTGCACGCATACGCGGCCTCGGCACCGCTGGCCAGGGCCAAGCGCTGGCAAACCGAGGCCAGGCGATTGCCCCGGCGCCCGGGCCCAATATCGAGTTCGAGGTCGCTGTAGCCCGCCGCCGCCCGAGCCGCGGCCTCGGCGGCCCCCAGGGCCATGGGTGCCCGACCCAAGTTCGTGTGCAGGACGACCCCGGTCGCGTTGAGCACCCGACGAGGCCGCTCGACGGCGAGTTCCCGGGCGCGCTGGAGGCCCCGGCGGAGCCATAGCTCCTTCCCCTGGGGGATCTGATTTTCCGAGGCCTCCCCGGGCCCGGCGGCCAGGGCACTGCGGGCCTCCCCCACCACCTGCTGAGCCGCCTCGAGAGCCGCCCAATCGAGAACCCCGGGGTCTTCGGCGAGGATCTCCCCAGCGAACTCGTGGATCGCGGGAAGGGCTCTTCGGGGGTCCGTATTGACGGGGGGCGGCAGATCCATGATGGTTATCCACTCAAATTACACGGAAGGAGCGGGCCAAACGTCCAACCCGCAGCAGCGATCGACCCGCCCTTGGGCGGCGAACTCAACTCGTTGCGGAAAAAACCTCGAATCCTGCGATGACACATGCAGGACACTCACGATCCCGAAGGCTGACCGCGGTCGGCAAGGATATCGAAGGTCGCGAGGGAAACCGAGGGGCAGGACATTTCCGGGAAATGAACGGCGGCGGGGATGTCGCCAAAATTGGGCTCTCTCGGAGAAAAAGGCCTTTCCATCCGTTTCAAACCAGGAATAGATAGACAGACTACTGTGCGAGCAATTCGTTTTGCTTTTCGATTTCAGGACATTAGGAATATATCACCGTTTACGCGGGCGTTGACTTTCGCCCGCGGGCCCAAAGCTGACCCCGCCCCTGCGAAATCATCGCAGGTTGAATTCCTAAACGTCTTGAGACCGCTCGCCAACGCCAGAGAACCTGGCCGGAGAAGCTGAGCGCGATCTCACACGAGCCTTAGGGCCCGTGGAGCCCGTCTTCAGCCGCTCTGTAGAGAGCAACCTACTCAATGGAGAACGAAATCATTATCAACGTCGACTCGGGAGAAACCCGGGTCGCGTTACTTGAACAATCTGTATTTTCCGAACTTCACATCGAACGCCAACGCGGAAAGAGCGTGGTGGGCAATGTGGTCAAGGGCCGAGTCAGCCGGGTGCTTCCCGGGATGCAGGCCGCCTTCGTCGATATCGGACTCGAAAAAGCCGCCTTCCTCTACGTCGGTGACTACTTCGACAACGTCGGCGGAGAACAAGAGCCCGGGCCGGGCCGGGGTGGACGCAAGGGAAGAGGCGGACGCCGAACCCCGCCCCCGCGCATCGACACCGTCCTGTCCGAAGGCCAGGAGATCGTGGTCCAGATTGCCAAGGCTCCCATCGGGACCAAGGGCGCCCGGATCACATCGAATATTTCGATCCCCGGCCGCCATCTCGTCCTCACGCCTTGGTCGCCCCGAGTTGGGGTTTCTCGCCGCATCGATTCCGATCGCGAGCGCAAGCGCCTGCGCGAGATCATCGACCGCCTGCGCCCCAAGAATCTCGGTTTCATCATTCGGACCGCCGGCGACGGGGTCCGCGAAGCCGACCTCGAGGCCGATATCCGGTACCTGAAGACCGTCTGGGAGTCGATCCAACTCGCCAACGCCGAGAAAACGACCCCCTCCATTCTGCACGCCGAGCCCGATCTGCCCCTGCGGATCATTCGCGACGCGGCCAGTTCGGAGACCAAGCGGATCGTCATCGATGACCCCGAGACCCACGAGAGCGTCAAGAAATTCCTCGACGAATTCGTCGCCGATCCGAAACCCCAGATCGAAAAACACGACGGCCTCGAGCCCCTCTTCGAAAAGATGGGGCTGGAGGCGCAGATCCACGCGAATCTCGAGCGCAAGGTATGGCTCAAATCCGGGGGCTCGCTGATCGTCGATCAATGCGAAGCGCTCACCGCCATCGATGTGAATACCGGACGCTTCGTGGGCAAACGCGACCTGGAGGAAACGGTCTACAAGACGAACCTCGAGGCCGTTAAGGAAGTCGTCAACCAGCTTCGATTTCGCAATATCGGCGGTCTGATCATCATCGATCTCATCGACATGGAATCCGCCGACCATCGAGAGAAGACTTACCGGGCCCTGCGAGAAGCCCTTCGACGCGACAAGGCACGCACCAATATCCTGAAGATTTCCGAGCTCGGCCTGGTCGAAATGACCCGCAAGCGGACCCGGGAGAATCTCGTCCAAACCCTTTGCGAACCGTGTGTCCACTGCGAGGGCCGGGGCTACCTGCTCTCCGACGAAACCGTGACCTACAATCTGCTGCGTGAAATCCGTAACGCGCTGCCCCGCTTTAGCGGCCGGCGAGTTGCGATCACCGTGGCCCCGCGTGTCGCCGAGCAGTTGCTGGGGAGCGAGGCCAAAGCGTTGTCCACGCTCTCGGATGCTCTGGACCACGAGATCGAGGTTCGCGCGCGTCCGGGAATTCACCAAGAGCAATTCGAAGTCGAAGCCCTCGATGAGGGACCGCCGGTGACGATTCCCCTGCGCTGGCTCCGAGACCCGGCCGAGATCGCGGCCGAAGAGGAAGCGCGCTCCAGCAAGAGTTCGGGAAACGGTCGCAGTAGTCGACGACGCGGTCGCGGGCGACGGCGCAACGGGGAGGCTTCGAAGGAAGCCGGGAGCACCGACGAAGAGGGCGAGAGCACCGAGACCGACGAGTCCCCCCGCCCGAGCGAGGCCGAATTGCCCGACGCGGAGATCCAGACCCCGTCGAGCGAGGCCGAAGCGACCGCCGGGGTGGAAACCGAGGCGGCCGCGGAGACAGCTTCGCCCGAGCCCCTGGCCGAAGTCGAAAGCGTCGAGCCCCACGGGGAGGTCCAGGTCACCGCACCCAACGGTGCGGACAACGCGAGCGGAACTCCCGCCGCCGAGGAGCCCACACCGGCCTCTGAGGCGCCTGGGTTGCTCCACGCGGCCGAGGAAACAACTCTTGAGGAGGCCCCTGCACCGGAAGTGACCCCGGAGACAGCAGAAGAGGCCCAACCGGTTGACGATGAAGCGGAATCGCGGATACTACCGCGCTCCTGAAGCAACCGGGAAAACGAGGAAGATCATGTACGCGGTAGTCAAGACAGGCGGTAAGCAGGTGCGCGTCGAGCCCGGAGCTCGAGTTCGCGTGGAACAATTGCCCGGTGATGTGGGATCCAGCATCGAGCTCGACCAGGTGCTCTTGGTTGGAGGCGGCGACGACGCGCTCCAGATCGGCACACCGGTGGTGGAGGGCGCCCGGGTTTCGGGCACCATCACGGCCCAGGGACGGCACCCGAAGATCCGGGTCTTCAAGATGAAGCGACGCAAGGGATACCGACGGCTCCAGGGTCATCGCCAGTCGTACACAGAAATCCAGGTCGACTCGATCGACGCATAGAGAGCGGCCCGATGGCGTAAAGGCCACCCCCGCCCGAGACAGGAAGTTTTCAGATGGCGCATAAAAAAGGACAGGGCAGTTCTCGCAACGGTCGCGACAGTAACGGTCAGCGACGGGGCATGAAGATTTTCGGCGGACAGCAGGTCAAGGCGGGATCGATTCTCGTTCGGCAGGTGGGCACGCAGATTCACCCGGGTCAGAACGTCGGCTGTGGCAAGGACTACACGCTCTTCGCGCTGACCCACGGCGTGGTCCGCTACGGGAAATCCCGCGGCCGCAGACTCGCCCATATCGACGCCTCCGAGTAAACCGAACCCAGCCACCTTGCCGCTGAAATCGCCGAGCATCCGCCCGGCGATGGAACGCGTCGGTTGACTGCCCCTGGGCAAGACCGCGCGCCGTAAGAACTCGCTTCTTCGGCAAGGAGCCACACCGTGAAGAATCCCCAGCCCTTCGTCGACGAGGCCACCATCACGGCTGTTTCCGGCGCCGGTGGCAACGGCAGTGTGGGCTTTCGCCGGGAAAAATTCGTCAGCATGGGGGGACCCAACGGCGGCGACGGTGGCCGTGGTGGCGACGTCGTCCTCGTCGCGGACCGCAACCTCAATACCCTGACCGACCTGAAACGCCAGGCGGAGATCCGTGCGCAGAAGGGGGCCAACGGCGGCACCTCGCGCAAGACCGGCGCCAGCGGCACCACCGCTGAGATCCGGCTGCCCGTGGGAACCCTGGTCTATGCCCGAGATCCCGAAGCGGAAGTGATCGGAGAGGACGACGACCTCCCGGTGGTCGACCTCACCGAGGACGGCCAGCGCTTCCTGATCGCCCGGGGAGGCAATGGCGGCTTCGGCAACGCCCGCTTCAAGAACCCTACGCGACAAACTCCCGATTTCGCCCTGGCGGGCAAACCCGGGGAGATCCGCGAGTTGCGGCTCTCCCTCAAGCTCCTCGCCGACGTGGGCTTGGTCGGCTTTCCCAACGCGGGCAAGTCGACTCTGCTTCGGCGAATTTCGGCCGCCCGTCCCAAGGTGGCCTCCTATCCCTTTACTACGCTGACCCCCTCCCTGGGAGTCGTCGAGATCGGCGACGCGCGGATCGTGGTCGCCGATATTCCCGGGCTCATCGAGGGCGCGAGTGATGGGGCGGGGTTGGGCCACCAATTCCTCCGCCACGTCGAGCGCACCCGGGTACTTGTCCATCTGCTCGACGCCGGAGCGTGGCTCCACGAGGGGCGCGACCTTCTCAACGACTATCGAGCCATACGCCGGGAACTGCTCCGCTACCGAGGCGAATTGCTCGAGAGGAGAGAGATCGTCGTGCTCAACAAAGTCGACCTGGTCGAGGACATGAGCGCCCTGGCGGAGTTGGAGGCGGAACTGGCCGAAAACGACATCGAAACCTTGGGTATTTCCGGGGCTACGGGCAAGGGCACCGAACAACTCCTTCGCACTATGCTGTCGGCGGTGACCCAAGTGGTCGCCGAAGAGAAAAGCGGCAAAACCGAACCTGGCCCCAGCGATTCGGAAAGGCAGCAGGCATGAGCTCCGAACGCGAGTGTCAAAGCCAGGCTCAGCGCATCGTCATCAAGGTGGGGAGCAGCACCCTGACCCGCGAGGGAAAATTGCGTCCCCGCAAGTTCAGCGAGTTGGCGCGTTCGGTCAGTCAGCTGATGGACCAGGGGCGCGAGGTCGTCCTCGTCTCCTCGGGGGCCATCGCCGCGGGCAGCCATCGCCTGGGTTGGACGCATTCCGATCATTCCATCCCCGAAAAACAGGCGGCAGCGGCGGTGGGACAAATCGGTCTCGTCGACATCTACCAGCGCCGTTTTTCCCGGCATGGAAAGCAGGTCGGCCAGGTGCTGCTGACGCGCGACGGCCTCCACGACCGTGAACGCTTTCTCAATGCACGGCATACCCTGCTCGAATTGCTTCGCGTGGGTGCGGTCCCCATCGTGAACGAAAACGATACGGTCTCCACCGAAGAGATCCGCTTCGGGGACAACGACAATCTTTCGGCGACCATTGTCAACTTGATCGGTGCCGATCTCTTGATCATCGTCACCGATGTCGACGGCCTCTATACCGAACCCCCGACTCCCGGCCGACGTCGACCCAAAATGTACGAGGTGGTCGATCAAATCACCCCCGAAATCGAAGCCGCCGCCGCCGGGCCCGGAAGCAGCTACGGGCGCGGAGGGATGGTGACCAAGCTGGAAGCCGCACGCATGGCCGCTCGTTCGGGAGCGGCGACGGTTCTCTGCAATGGACGCCAGGCGGGCACCATCGAACAGGTGGCCCAGGGGGCCAATGTGGGCACCCTCTTTCTTCCGGGCCAACGCATGGCGAGCCGTAAGCACTGGCTGGCCTTCACGACGCATACCAAGGGGATTCTGATCCTCGACGCCGGCGCCGCCCGTGCCCTCACCAGCCAAGGCGGCAGCTTGTTGCCCGCGGGCATCGTCCGGGTCGAAGGCGACTTCGGCGTTGGCGACCCCGTACTCTGCACCGGGCCCAACGGCGAATCTCTGGCCCGTGGGCTTTCGGCCTACAGCTCCGGCGATATCGATCGCATCCGCGGCATTGCCGCGAAGGAAATCGGTGAGGTGCTAGGCTACTCAAACGGTTCCGAGGTCATCCATCGCGACGATCTCGTGATCCTCGACGACTGAACCCGAACCCTGGGGTGGCGGCGAGAGCGATGATCGGAATCTACGGCGGTACCTTCAACCCGATCCACCGGGGTCACCTGCGCGCGGCCGAAGAGGTCGTCGGCCAGCTCGGCCTTTCTCGCATGCTCTTCATTCCCAGCGCACGGCCCCCTCATAAGGAAGCGGAGAGCGATCCCATCGCACCCGCCCGGGACCGCATGGCCTGGGTCGAACTCGCCGTGGGAGACAATCCCGCGTTCTTCGCCGATGCCATCGAGGTCGAAAGGCCCGGGCCCTCCTACCTGATCGATACCCTCGTCGCCCTGGCCGAACGCTTCGAAGACGATGAGCTCGTTTTCGTGGTGGGGCGAGACGCTTTCTGCGAAATGGGCTCCTGGCGCTCCCCCCGTGCCCTTTTTGCCGCGTGCCATATCGCCGTCACTTCACGTCCCCCCATCGCCGAGGGCTGCCTCGCCGATTGGCTCCCCGACTGCGTCCGGGAGGACGTCGAACTCGCTCCCAACGGGCTTTCAGCCCGTCACCGAACGGCCCATACCTGGATCCGGCAACTCGAAATTACCGCCCTCGACGTCTCGGCCACGGATATTCGCCGCCGCCTCGCCCGGGGAGAATCGGTCCGCCATCTGGTCCCCGCCCGAGCTCACCCTGCCATCGTGGCCAGTGGGTGCTACAACGGAAGCCCAGGCGAAAGCCCTCCCGGAACGAATTGAGCCGGGATCCAGCCCCCCCCCCGACCAGGAGTCGACCCCTTTGAGCCCGTCACAATCCCCCGTCGAAAGCGAAACTGAGAAGACCCACCTGATTGTCGAGGCCGCGCTGGAACTCAAGGCGGAAGGCATCGTGGCCCTCGATATGCGCTCCCTGAGTGCCTTCGCGGACACCTTTCTCATCACCTCCGGGCGCTCGAGCCGCCACGTCCGCTCCATCGCCGAGTCGATCATCCATGCCCTCCGTGAGGCCGGTCAATCCCCCCTCGGAGTCGAGGGGCTCAACGAGGGACGCTGGGTCCTCATCGACGCCAACGAGGCGGTGATCCACGTTTTTGAGCCCGATACCCGCGAGGAATTTGCCCTCGAGCGACTCTGGAGCGACGCGCCCTTGATCGACCTTGGACACCCGGAGATCCAGACCCCCTCCCCAGCCTGAGGAATTCCCCCAGTCCACCCCGCCTTCGCCCCGGTCCCGCGGAACCCCAGCACGCTGAAAATCAGCGACCTCGTCGATTTTCTCTTCCCCCGCCGCTGCGCGGGCTGCGATCGCCCAGAGGGCGCCCACGTCCTTTGCCCGAGCTGTTGCGCCGGGCTTCCCTGGCTGGAGGCGGGCGAGCGCTTGGGCGCCGCCCAGGGAAAGCGACCCCAAAGCCTCGCCATCCTGGCCATGACCGGGGAAGCGCGCACCTGGATCCACCGCTTCAAGTACCCCGGACGGGGCTTGACCCACCTCGACCCCCGGGCCCTAGAGGTCGCGCGCTTTCTTGCCCGAACCCTGAGTCAACACGCGGGGATCGGCCCGGGGGACTGGATCGTTCCCATGCCCCTTCACCGCCGCCGCTTCCGCCGCCGGGGCTTCAACCCGGCCTCGCTCATCGCTGGGGAGATTGCCCGACGCACGGGCAACCCTCTGGTTACGGGTTGGTTGGTGCGGACCCGGGACACCCCCGCCCAGGCCGGACTCGACGCCAGGGCCCGTCAGCGCAACGTGCACGAGGCTTTCGCCTGCCGCCCGGGTGCTTGGGACCCGCCCCAAAGAGCCTGGCTCGTCGACGATGTCACCACCACCGGGGCCACCCTGGCCGCCGCGGGTCACGCCCTGGCGGCGGCGGGTGTACGCGAAATCATTGGTCTTTGCCTGGCCCGGACTCGCGTCGGCCACGCACGGTTTCGCAAATCACATCTCTCAGACGAACCGGGTCCACGGGCTTTTTGAAGATGACGCCCTCGAGTCCCTTCATGCGGCTGCGCTTGATGATGTGGTCCTTATCGTAATGGAAGGCCGTCATCATCAGGACGGGTAGCCCCGGGTGCCGTTCGTGCAGGCTGAGGTAGAGCTCGTGGCCATCCATATTGGGCATCACGACATCCGAGAGCACGATATCGAAATCGCCTTTCTCGATGCATTCCAACGCTTCGATGCCGTCGTGGGCGATCTCAACCCGGCAGCCATCGCTCTCAAGGATCTCCTGTAGGGATTGGCAAATGCCCCGATCGTCATCCACCACGAGGATCCGCAGCCCCTCCAGGCGTGAATCGCGTTCGAGGCCTCGAGCCTCCCGGCGGCGCAGGTCGATCATGCGCGCCGGCCCGACGTAGTCGATGGTCTCGTAATTGTCCTCTTGAACCATCTGTCCAAGCCTGCCGAGGATATCGCTGATGCGCGCTACCTCGCGACGAATCGCGTCGATCCGCTCGGTCTCCACCAGACACTCGCGTTCCTGAGCCAGGGCGTAGACCTCGCTCTCGAGCAGTTCCATCTGGTTGAGAATCACCGCGAGCGGGTTGTTGATCTCGTGGGAAAGGCCGATGGCAACCTCGCCGAGGATGGCGAGCTGGTCCTTGTGCAGGATTTCGCGCAGATCCTTTGCGTAGCCGATAGTCCCGTTTTCTTCGCCGTCATCGTCGTAGAGCAGGGTCCCAGAAATCGCGACGGGGATCTCTTCGCCAGAAGCGTTCAAGAACGTGGTCTGAAAGCTCTCGATCACTCCCACACCGGACTGCTCGGAATCACGCATGGCGTGAGCGACTCGCCGAGCCTCTTCGACACTGGGATAGAACTGCCCGACGAAGGCGCCCAGGACCTCGGATGGATCGTACCCGAGGCTCTTCGATGCGCCGTCATTGTAGTAGACCACGTTCCCCTTGCGGTTGGTGGCGACCACGATGTCCGTTGAGCGGTCGGTGAGTCGCTCGAGCATCTCTCGGGTTAGCGGCATGCGTTCAGCCTCGACCTTCTCCGCACCCGATCTCCCCCCAAAATGGGTGGTCGCGCGAGTGCCTGTTCACCCTCATTCGAAACCCTGCTCGCCGAGCCAGCGCTCGGCATCGATGGAGGCCATGCAGCCCGTACCCGCCGCGGTAATCGCCTGGCGATAGTCCGGATCGGCCACGTCCCCACAGGCAAAGACCCCCTCGATCGAAGTGCGCGTGGTCCCGGCTTCGATCTCCAGGTAACCCGCTTCGTCGAGTTGGAGCTGCCCCTTGAAGAGTTCCGTTGTCGGCTGATGACCGATGGCGATGAACAGACCTTCCACCGCCAACTCGCGAAGGTCACCCGTCTTGACGTTCTTCAGTCGAACCCCCGAGACGAATTGGTCGCCGAGAACCTCGTCGACCTCGGAATCCCAGACGAAATCGATCTTCTCATGGGCCAGGGCTCGAGATTGCATGATCTTCGATGCACGCAATTCGCTCCTCCGGTGAACCACCGTGACGCTGCGGGCGAAGCGCGTAAGAAAGAGAGCCTCCTCCATCGCCGTATCCCCGCCTCCGACCACGGCGATATCCTTGTCTCGATAGAGGGCACCGTCGCAGGTTGCGCAGGCCGAAACCCCGAGGTTGACGAAACGCTGCTCGGACTCGAGGCCGAGCCAACGCGCAGACGCCCCCGTCGCCACGATCACGCTATCCGCGGTGAAGGAAGCCTCGTCGGTGGCCGCCTTGAAAGGGCGCGAAGAGAAATCAACCGCCGTGGCGTCCTCAAAAATCAAACGGCTGCCGAAACGCTCCGCCTGTTTCTGGAGATCCTCCATCATCGCCGGACCCGTTACCCCTTCGGGATATCCGGGATAATTTTCGACATCCGTCGTAATCATGAGCTGCCCACCAAAGGCGAAGCCGGCCAGCACGATGGGCTCAAGACCCGCCCGCGCCGCGTAGATCGCCGCCGTATATCCCGCGGGCCCACTGCCGACGATCAGGACCCGTGCATGCTCGGCGGAATTCTGGCTGGTCATTCCAAGTGTGCTCCGTGAAATTTGAGAGGCGACGGGCGCTTTGGAAACGGGTGCGCGTGCTCCGGTTGACCGGAGGGAACTCGGTCGCCCACCCCGGAATTCCCGCGCGTGGGCATGGTAAACGGAGGCCACCGGGCCTGCCACAGCAGGCCCGGGTTAGCCGGCCCGGGCCCTCAATACGAACTGAATTCGATCAGTGCCTTGGCGCTGCTCTTCCAATCCCCGGACCAACGCTCGGCCAGCATCTCTCCGGGGCTCTTGCCGAGTTCGAGCTGGGCCCAGATCGGATCGAGGAAATGCCGCTCATCGGGCTCGATTCCCCGCCGCTCGCCAATCGCCGCCAGGGCCTCGGATGCGATTCCCACGAATTCCCGGGCCAGTTCGAGCGCCGAGTGGCCGCCGATCTCGGCGGATAGCCCCCCCCGCGCCACCGCCACTTGGGCGTCCTCGCGCTCCTGGGGCGTGAATTTCTCCACCAGGACCCAAGCCGCCCGGCAGGCGTCGCCATCGTAGAGAATGCCCTTCCAGAGAGCGGGCAGGGCACAGGTCAACCTCCGGGGGACCGCGTCGGCACCACGGACCTCGATGATCCGTTTCAGCCGGGCCTCGGGAAAGAGCGTAGTGAGGTGAAGGTCCCAATCCGAAACCCGGGCGCGGTGCCCCCCGAGCCCATCCCGCATGAAATTCCGAAAGGTCAGTCCGTCGGCGGGCAGGTAGCTCCCGTCGCGAACCACCATGAACATGGGGACGTCCAGCGCCCAATCGGCGTACTGGTGGTAGCCGAAGCCCTCGTCGAAAACGAAATGCAGCAGACCGCAGCGGTCGGGGTCCGTATCCCGCCAGATCTCCACCCGCTTCGATGCGTAGCCGTTCTCGCTGCCCGCCGAGAGACTCGAATTCGCGAAGATCGCCGAGACGATGGCCGTGCACCCCATGGCGGTTCTGAGCTTCATCGCCATATCGGCTTCGTCGGAGAAATCGTAATTCGCCTGGACTGTGGCGCTGGCGTGCATCATGTCCATGGCGAGACCGCCGCGGGTGGGCAGGTAATTGCGCATGATGTCGTAGCGCTTCTTGGGCATCACCGGGATCTCATTCACCGAGTGGAAGGGATCGACGCCCAGGGCCAGCCAACTCACCCCGAAATCCTTGGACTCCTCGATGACCAGATCGACGTGGGCATTGAATTCTCGGCAGGTCTCCCGAATCGTCGCCAGGGGTGCGCCCGAAAGCTCGATCTGTCCGCCCGGCTCCAGGGTAATGCTCGCCCCCTCCTTGGTCAGGGCAATGACCTTGCCCGCCTCGAGGACCGGTGTCCAGTTCTCGCGCTGGGCGATCCGGTCGAGCAGGGCGCCGATGCCGCGCTCGCCCTCGTAGGGGACACGGAGCCCTGTATCGGTATAGACCCCGATCTTCTCGTGCTCGGTGCCCACCACCCAATTCGCCTCGGGAGTTTCGCCGGACCGAAAATAATTGATGCAGTCCTCGAGGTTTTCAATGGGTTGACTGTCGTCACTCATGCGGTTCTTCCCGTAAAGAGAGCGCGCCGGAGCGCGCTCATTTGGATGGCTGGGTCGCCTCGGACCCAGGCGGGCCAGAGGAATAGAGTTCGGGGTGGAGAAAATGGACCAACGCGCACAAAACCGCGTGGCGTCCGTATTCGCTTCTCGACATGACGCCGAGGGTGAGCTTCCCGATATTACCCATCGAACGCCCGGACGGCTCCTGATCGCGATCCTCCTTCGCCGCCCGCCACAGCGCATCGAAAGCGTCACCGATGGGCCGCCGGTCCGCCAGGGCGGGCGCGGTGCAGGCCTCGGGATAGGCGAAGAGCGAGCTGAAACCCAGCCCCTCCCGGCGGCCGTCGCTCACCACCGCAGCGCCCACATTGAGCGCCGTGCCCCCCAGCTCAGCCAGTTCCACCAAGCCGTCCTCGATCCCCACGGCGAGTTCGCAGGGCCCCTGGGACCAAGCGCTGGCGGCCCTTTGACGCGCCCCCTCGACCACCTCGGCGAAACCCACGGGCTGTTCCGGAACCCCGCTATCCACCGAGTGGCCGATCACCTCGAAACCCTCGGCGTAGGCACCCAGAGCGAGGCGGACCGCCTCGAGTTTCGTCGGGTTGCGGGTGCCCACCCGAACCGTGCTCAACTCGCCGAGCGCCCCAGCCTGGGAACCGACGCTCACGAGCGAAAGGCTTCTTCGAGAAATTTCTCGAGAAATTCGACCAGGGCCTGGTCCAGAGGTTCGGCGGCCCCGACGGGGAATGTGCGGCAAGGGCCCTCGGTCTTGCCCGCGTGAAAGGGACCCACCAGGGTCACGTCGCCCCGGCTCTTCACGGTGACGATGGCCCGGCTACGCCCCCGAGCGATATCGAACTGAACCGAGTGAAGATGTTTGTCATCCGCTCGGGGCGCGCTTTGGGTGATCTGGAGCTGAGGGACGTCTTCTCCCGCCGCGCGATGAAAACTCTCCAGGGCCCGAGCGACCCTGCCGTGGAAATCGTGGGCGCATTCCCAGGCTCGGGCGAGGGCCTCCGCCTCGGCGGCTTCCCGCCCGGCGTAGAGTCGGCCCAATTCGGCCAGCCGGTCATCCAATTTCAAAGCGTGTCCCCTAGAAGCCGAGGCGCGAGCGCCAGTGCTCACGCCGGAGCCAGCTTAGCGCCGGTAGGGCGCCGGAACGATACGGGAAGTCCGGGGCCGGGGACGCACCCAGCCGATGGATCAGAGAGCCTCGTCCAGGGCCATCTGCATGCCCGTACCCATATCGGCGAAGAGCAGATCACGAACCGACTCGAAGCGGTTGCGGTTCTCAGGGGTGACGGGCTCACCCGCCGGAGACGAGATCTCCATGGGGTTCACGTAGCGCCCGTCCTTTTGCACCCGGAAGCAAACGTGCGGGCCGGTGGCCAGCCCCGTATCCCCCACGTAGCCAATGACCTGTTTCTGTTCCACCTGGCTGCCCACCTTGAGGCCCGGCTCGAAGCCGGCGAGGTGCGCGTAGTACGAAACGTACCCGTTGCGATGCTTGATCTTGACGAGATTGCCCGACCCGCCTGCCCATCCCCGAAAGATCACGGTGCCGGCGCCCACGGACCAGAGGGGCGTTCCGTGACTGGCCGCGTAGTCGATTCCCCGGTGAGGGCGAACGATATTGAGGATCGGGTGACGGCGGGCCTTGCTGAACGACGAGCTGATCCGGCTGAATTTGAGCGGGGCCACCAGGAAAGCGCGCTCCACCGAACTGCCATCGGCTCGGTAATAGCTTCCCTGCCCATTCCCGTCCTGAAAGTAGATCGCCGAATGCTCTGCGCTGCGGCCCCGGTAGCGAGCGGCCAGGATTCGGCCGGGTCTCGCGTAGATCTCCTCGCCCTCGGCATTCGTCCGGTAGAGTCGCTCGAAGAGAATCTGAAAATCATCGCCGGGCTGTACGCTGCGGCTGAAGTCGATGTCCCAGGCAAAGATGTCCGCGAAATCATTCGCCAATTGGGAGCGCTCGCCGAGTTCCTTGATGGCGCCGTAGAGCGAGCTGTCGATCTGACCCGAAACCCGAACCACTTCGGGGCGGAGCGCCGCCTCCTCCTCCCGGACCGCGTAACCCGTCTCCGTCCGATGGAGGTACAAGCTCCGCTCGTCATCGAGGAAATAGCGGAAGTCCACGAGCCCGCCCCCCGCTTCCTGGGCGAGGCGATAGCCGTGACCGGGACGCGCCCGGCGAAAATCAAAGACCCCGGCAAAAACTTCGGCGATCTCGTAGATCGTTCGGGTCGCGATTCCCTGAGCCCGCAGCGACGCGGACAGCGATTCCCCCGGGCGCAGGGTGCCCCGAGTGACCACGGTAAGGACGTGCTCGGAACCGCCGGAGTCATTCGGAGAAAGCGCCGGGCGCAAGAAAAAGCGTTCGATGGAAATCCGCTCGGGGTTGGAAACCCGCTGGGCGCGACGCCCACGACGATCCCCCGCCAACAACTCGAGTAGGCTCGGGCCCATGGGCTCGGCACTCAGGGGGCCCCGTTCGAAGGACACGGCGGAATCGCCTCGCCAAGCGCCGGGGGGTGCCGGATCGCCGGGCGTCGAGTCCAAGGCCTGGGCGCCCGACACAAGAGCCAGGGCGAGAAGGAGAAGGGGGATCGCGATCAGGAACGGCCTGACGATCAAATTTTGGGGGGAGGGGTAAGCCAACTCGAACTCCTGCGAGTGATAAGGCGGCCTATAATTAGCGCGTCGGTCGGGGAACGACACCGATGCGACGCAAGAGAAAATGGTTCGATCGTCCACGCTGACCGACTCCTTTTCGTTCTCTCCAAATCCCGCGACTTTTCAGATACTTACCGAGGGGCCTGCCCTTCTTTCATGAAGCATGGAATCGGCTGATGTTCCCAACCTCTGAAGGAATTCATCGAAAAAAATCCCCGGGCGGGCCTGGGGAGCCTCGACAGGACCGGGGCGAGGGGGTTTCCCCAGCGCCTCGACGGGGGTCCCCCGCCGGGAAATCAGCACGCCGAAGCCTCGCCCGGCTGGCCGCCATCGCCATGGGATGGACCCTACTGACCGGCGTGCCCGGGGCCCGAGGCGAGGAACCGCCGGCCCAGGCGGCCTACCCGGCGCGCCTGCTCGCCGAACTCATTCGCTTTCCCTCGGTCAACCCGCCCGGAGGCGAGGGCGCGCTGGCCGCGCGCATCGTCGCCGAGCTCGACGCCGCCGGCCTCGAGACTCGGCTGATCGCGACCCCACGGCTCGACCCCAACGACCCGCCCCGGGCTGCAGCCTGGGCCCGCTTGCCCGGCACCGGAGACGGCCGGCCCCTGATCCTGCTTTCGCATCTCGATGTCGTCCCCGCCGACCCCGAAGCCTGGCAAACCCCGCCCTTCGCCGGCGTCATCGAAGACGGCTTCGTCTACGGCCGCGGTGCCCTCGATGCCAAGGGAGTCACCGCGGTGCACCTCGCCGCCCTGCTCCGCCTGGCCCAGGAGGGAACGCCCCTGGAGCGAGACATCCTCTTCCTCGCCACCCCCGACGAGGAGACCGGCGGGTTGCTTGGCGCCCGCTACGTCGTCGAGGAATATCCCGAACTGCTGGGCAACGCCGAATTCCTCCTGACCGAGGGCGGCAGTATTCGACCCGCGCGAGCGAGCCTCGGAGGCGGCCCTCCCGTGCCCTCGCTCTGGGGAATTACCATCACCGAGAAAGGTCCCTGTTGGCTCGAGCTCACCACTCGGGGCAAAGCGGGACACGGCTCGGCGCCGCGACCCGACGCGGCGATTCCGCGCCTGATCGCCGCCCTCGATCGGGTCCGTCGAATCGAGTCGCCGATCCGAGTCCTCGACGAGGTCGCGGACATGTTCCGGGTACTCGCCCCGGACGCTCCCCGGGAAGATCGCGTGGGCTTTGCCTCCCTGGCGAGCAGCCTCGAGAAAGACCCCGCCTTTCGCCGGCGCTTCCTGCTCAATCCGGGCTACAACGCCCTGGTCAGGAACACCATCTCCATCACGGTCCTCGCCGCGGGCTCGAGCACGAACGTCGTCCCCGGCGAGGCCCGGGCACGCCTCGATGCGCGCCTGCTCCCGGGTGAAAGCTGTGAGGATTTCGCCGGCGCGGTGAGGGACGTCATCGCCGACCCCGCCGTGGAGGTCGAGACCCTGCTCTCGTTCCCCTCCCGCAGTTCACCCGCCGATACCCCGCTCTTCGAAGCGATCCAGCGCGTCGCCGATCGCCTGGACCCCGAGGCCATCGTGGTCCCTCGCATGATCGGCGGCTTCACCGACGCCCATTGGTTTCGGGAGCGGCAGATCGTCGCGTACGGCTTCGTGCCGCGCTGGCTGGGGAGAGCCGACACCGGCGGCATCCACGGAATCGATGAAAAGGTCTCCGTCGAGAACCTTGTCGCCGGGGTGGACACCCTCGTCGCGATCATACGCGAGTTGGACGCACCCCAGGTCGGGCCACCTCCGGCCAACGAGGCACCGGCGCCCTGAACGACGAGGAGCCGGGCGCTCGGGGTCCTAGACGAGTTCCTGGATGGCCCGGTGCAAGCACTCGAAGAGCGGCTCGATTTCATCGACCTCGAGGCACGAGAATGCCACCCGGATATCCGTGGGACTCGTCGAGATCAGCCCCACGCCGTATTCCTCGAGGAGGTACAGCCTGAGCTTCTCGGCATCGACCCCCTTCACCGCGACGCACATGAAATAGCCGCTATTGAAGGGATAGACATCCCAACTCTCGGCGTAGGCCGGCCGGCTCGCCACCTCCGCCACGCGCTCGGCCCGAGTGCGCAATTCGGCGTTCTTCTCCGCCCGCTCGGCTTCGATGCTCGACGAGGCCAGGGCGTGTTCGACCAGGCTCTGGGAAAGCTGCCCCACATTGGAGACGCCGCCTCGAATGGCTCCCTTGGTTTTCGCCTCCAACGCCGCGCAAACCGCCTCGGCGGTCTCGGGCCGGCCGGGACCGAAGGTGATGAAGCCACACCGCAGGCCCCAGACGAAGAGCTCCTTGGTGGCTCCATCGAGCTTGACCGCGAGAAGGTTCGGGTGCAGACCCGTCACCCGAGCGAAGAGCGACTGGGTCGAGGAGGGGCCACCAATATGGTAGAAGAGCCCGAAATAGGCGTCGTCGGCGATCACGACGAGCCGGGTCCCCGCCTTGGCCCGGGCAAGGAGCGAGGCCACGATGGATTCCGCCTCGAGCTCGGTGGGCATATAGCCGGTGGGGTTATTCGGGAAATTCAAGAGCACGATGACCTTGTCGCGCCCCTCGCTCGCTTCGGCGAGCGCACGATCAAAACCTTCGCAGTTGAAAGCGCCCTGGGAATAGAAGGGGAAGGTTCCGATCTCGGCGCCGGCATGAACTTCGAAGTTGAGGCGATAGTTGCCCCACAACTTGTCCGGGAGGAGTACGAAGTCGCCTTCGTCGACAAAGAGTTCGCTGGCCAGGGCCAACCCGTGGGTGATCGCTGCGGTGACCACCGGAAGACCGAAACTCTTCCCGGCCAGATCCGGGTTCTCCCTCGCGATCTTATCCCGCCAATGCCCCCGCAGGCCCGGGCGTCCGGGCGCTGGGGCGTAGGGGTAGGCGTCGGCGATCTCCACATCGACGAGTTGGCGATGGACCGAGGGCAGATACATGGGCCCCCCATCTTGGGTCGCGATGCCGATGGTGGCATTGAAGCGGTGGGCCTTCTCCTTGGCCTCGGCGGATTGCGAGAGGATCCCCTTCGGAAAATACAGACGGCGCCCGTAGTCCGAGAGCATCGCCAGCACCTCGGGAGCCGTCTCTTCCAGCTGCCCGTTGAGCGCGAGGGCAAGCGGATTCAGAGCTTTGGGAGCAGATCGAGACATGATTTCATCCTCGCCACATCAGGCGGCCAACCGCGGACCCTACAGGCGTTTGTCGAGCACGTCCATGAAGTCACCAAATCCCTGGGAGCGCCAGAACGCCTGGGCCGTGGGGTTGGCAGTAGCCACCTGAACCTCCACCCGCTTGACCCCAGAAGCGCGGATCCAGGCCAGGGCCTCGGCGACCAGCCGGGCCCCAATGCCCCGGCGTCGCGCCTCCTCACGGACCCCCAAATCGGTGATCTCCCCCCGCTCGCTCTCCTCCATGATCGGTGGCGATCGGTCGATCCGCACGATGCACAAGCCCTCGATGCGGCTCCCCTCCTCGTAGACGAGAATCTGGGCGTCGGCATCCCGCCCAATCCCACGCAGCAGGTCGGCGAGTTCACCCCCGACGTCCCGGCGCATCCGGAAAATCGGATCCAGGGGTTCGTGGAAAATCGTAATCGCCGTCCAAAGCGCGGCCACGCGATCGAGATCTCGGCGCTCGGCCCGACGTACCCTACCCGTCATCGGCCCGGCCCCGACATCCGAAGCATCTCGAAGACACCCTCGCGCTCTCCCTCACGAAGGTATTCCCCCGAGATTTTCTCTCCCCCGGGCGCAACCCCTCGGGCGATGAATCGGGTACCGGCCTCGAGGGTCTTCGCTCGGCCCGAACCCAGCGCGGCTACACGGCTGAAGGTGGGGCCTTGGTCATTTTCCTCGATCCGCCAAAGTTCGTGATACGCCAACTGGGAAACCGACGCCGAGGGCCTTCGCGAAGCGGAGGTCCAGCCGCCTTCCCGGGAGGGGACCAGACGCTTGACCCACTCGTCCCGGTCGCTCCAGGCGAGTCCCTTCTCGATCTCGGCGGTTTGGGCGGCGCTCGGCCGCCAGGCACCAGAACTCCGCGCCCATTCTCCGCCGGGCGCGCGCTCCTCCCGGCCGGTGGAATCCCGAAATTCAGGGTCGGGGAAAATGGTCCAGCGCAGCCGATCACCAACCCGGGAAAAGCGCCAGATCTGGTCATCCCACTGGGTCGCCACCGGGGCGTCGAGCCCCGATTCGCGGTAGTGAATCAAAACGTACCAGTCCCCCGAGTAGGCAAAGGGCTCGGTTGCCTTCGACTTCTCGGCATCGGCGAAGGCGACACCCGCAGCCAGGGCGCACGCCAGGAGCAGGGCCGAGAGGCCGAGCCGAAAAGCGTCTCGGGGCCCCAGGCGCGGTGCGGTACGGCGCTCGGCGGAACTCCCCCGGAGCGAGGGCAAATTTTTTCCGTATTTGTCGAACCGGCGCGCTATCCGGGCCCGAGCCCCGCTTGGAAAAGCGTCGTCGAGACATTTTGGACTGTTCAATTTCGTCAAAAAAGACAATACTTTACGTACCCTTCATCCACCCTTAGGAGGAATCTTGCGGGGGGGGAGGGCTTGGCATGGGGCTTGCGCATAACCCCCCGGGCTCCCGCCCTGGACTCTCGCCCCGAACTCTCGCCCCGAACCGCCCTGGCGCCGCTGAAGCGGCCACCGAATGAGAATGATGCCGACGATCTGGATCATCCACAGAGACCCCCACCACCGTAACGCACTGGCCGGCCTCGTGGCGGCCGGAGAGGGTGCCGTCGTGGCCGGTCCCCTGGATCCCCGGCTCTCGGGAGCCGCAGACCCCGACGGAATCGTACTCGGCCTGAGCGGAGACTTCGAGCAAGAACTCGAATTCGCCCATCGACACGCGGAGATCTTTCCGAATGCGGGATGGATCATCCTGGCGCCTCCCGGCCAGGGGGAGCCAGCCCGGCAACTCTTCGACACCCTCGAAGCCCATCACCTGAGCTACCCGGCTTCCGCACTCGACTTGCGCCGACTCATCCGCGATGGCCTCAGGCATCAAGCCAACGCGCCGCTCTCGGCGCGCCGAAGCCGCGCCCTGCTCCGAGAGCGCTTCGGCCGTTGGTTCGCCGACCTACCCTCTCATCAGTGGATGCGGGCGCTGGACCCCCACCTGGGATCGGTACCCATCTTGATTCGAGGCCGGGTGGGAAGCGGACGCGGACTCGTCGCCCGCTATATCCACACCTTTGGCGGACGCGAAGCCGGAGCCTTCCTGCGCGTCGCTTGCCGGGACGTGGTCTCGGTGGACGCCTTGGTCGCGCGCATCGAAGCCAGCGGGCAAGTCCTCCCGGGACGACCCTCGACGATCTGGCTCGAGGACGTCGACCGCCTCCCCACTACCGTCCAACACCAACTGCTCGACTGGTTGGAGTTCGATGCGCCTCCCGGCCGGCTCGCCGCCGGGCCGGTCCACTGGGTGGCCGGTGCGGGCGACGTGAGCGAACTCGACCTTGAGCCCGGGCTCGATTCACGACTCGAGGAAGCGCTCTCGGTCCTCGACCTGCGCATCCCCCCCCTCGCCGAACGGGTTCAGGCCGTGGAAGCCTTCGTCACCGCCACCGCTTCCCACTGGCTCGCCGCCCGGGGGCAAGCCCCTCGCCGTTTCAGCCCCGACGCGGTGGCCCAGCTTCAAACGCGCCCCTGGCCCGGCAACCTGCATGAACTCGAATCCACCGTTCTGCGAACCCTGGCGCTCACCAGCGCCGACCCGATCCTTCCCGACCAGTTGTGCTTTCCAAGCCAAGCCGACTGGCTGAACTCCGCCACCGCCGGCCAAACAAGCGCGTTCCCCTCCCAAGAACTGCGCCCAGCGAGCCCCTCGCCTTCCCGCCAGGCGGACCGGGCTCCGAGCCGAGAGGACGAGGCGTTGAATTCCCTGATGCCCCAGGCCCCGGGCTCTCCCTCCGAGTCGGATATCAGCCGGGATATCCTGTCCTTCTTCGAAGCCGAGGAGCCGGGCCCGGAAGACTCCGAACAGCCTTTCGACCCGCTTCAAATGGCCACCGACGCCACCGTCGAAAATCTTTTCCCTGGGACCTCCGAGGTTTCCACCGAGAGCCAGGAGTCGAACCTGCGCCGGGTCATCCAGGCCGTGGCCCACGCGGTCCGCAACCCGCTGGTCTCGATCCGCACCTTCGCCGAACTCCTTCCCGAACGGTACGACGACCCCGAGTTTCGCGACCATTTTCGCGAGTTGGTGAGCCAGGATGTCGCTCGCATCGACGCCGCGGTGACCCGCCTCCAGAACACCGTGGACCTGCCCAGCATCGATTCGCACCCCGTGGACCTCGCCCACCTCCTCGACAAGTTGATCGACGAGCACGGCGACGAAATCCGCGACCGCCGACTCCTCGTTCTCAAAGAACTCGACCACGGCCTGCCCTACGCCTACGGCGACCCCATGCTCCTGCGCGATGCCTTTTCCGGGCTTCTCGAAAGCGCCTTGGCCGCGGTCAAGGATCGGGGAGATATCTATATCGCCTCGAAACACCACGAGGCGGGCCGGGCCGGAGAGCCCAGCGTACGCGTTCTGCTCCGCTACTCCATGGCGAGCGGTCGCAACCAGCGGGCCTCCGACCCGGATCTCACCGGCGATGAAAACCTGTCGGCGATCATGGCCCAGACCATCGTCCGCTCCCTGGGTGGGACTTTCACCACCGACACCACCGACGCCAACGAGTCCGTCGTGGTCATCGATCTTCCCGCACCGGGCCCCGAATAAACGCCCTCGGATCGCCTTTCACCCCGATTTCCGGAAGGCGTGATACATTCGGGTCGATGCCCACAGTTCTCGTTGTCGACGATGAGCCCGCGGTGCGGGAATCGCTGCGCATGCTTCTCAAGCGGGAGTACAGCATCGAAACCGCCGAGAGCGTCGATACCGCCCTGCGCTCGGTTTCGCGATGCCCTCCCGACCTCATCCTCCTCGACGTGGTCATGCCCGAACGCAACGGGCTCGACCTGCTGGCCGAATTTCGCCAGTCGGGAATCGAAATCCCCGTGGTGGTCTTAACCGCGACCAATACCGTCGCCGTGGCGGTGGAAGCCATGAAGATGGGGGCGGCTGATTTTGTCACCAAACCCTTCGAACTCGAGCCCCTGCGCCTCAAGGTGGCCCAGATTATCGAGCACCAGATGCTCGAGCAGGAAGTCGTTCGCCTGCGCGATGAAGTCCGCCAGCGCCATCAACTCGGGCGCATGGTGGGCCGAAGCCCGGCCATCCAGGAAGTCTTTCGCACGGTGGAGCGCCTTGCCAAGTCCTCGGCGACGGTTCTTATCAGCGGCGAAAGCGGAACGGGCAAGGAACTCGCCGCCCGAGCGATTCACGACCTTTCGGCGCGCAGCGCAGAGCCCTTCATCCCGGTCAACTGCGGGGCGATTCCCCGAGACCTGATCGAGAGCGAGCTCTTCGGCCACGAAAAGGGTGCGTTTACCGGGGCGGGGGACCAGCGTATCGGCCGCTTCGAGGCCGCTCACCGGGGCACGCTCTTTCTCGACGAGATCGGCGAACTCGAGGCCAATCTCCAGGTCAAACTCCTGCGCGCCCTCCAGGAGCGCGTGGTGGAGCGGGTGGGAAGCACTCACCCGGTGCCCATCGACGTTCGCATTCTCGCCGCCACCAATCGCGACCTCGAGGCCGAAGTCGAGGCCGGGCGCTTCCGCTCAGATCTCTACTACCGGGTCAACGTGGTTCCCTTGGTGATGCCGCCGCTCCGGGAGCGCCGAGAGGATGTGGCACTTCTCGCGGAGACCTTCCTCGGCCGGGCCACCCGGCCCGATCCCGAGGCCGACGCCCCCAGCCTTTCGGATGCCGCCCACCGGGCGCTGCTCGACTACGGCTGGCCGGGCAATGTGCGCGAACTCGAAAATGCCATCGAACACGGAATCGCCATGAGCGACGGCCCGATCATCGATGTCGCCCGGCTTCCGCTCCCGGTTCGGCGCTCGGGCCAGGCGGAAGCCCTGCGCGAGGAATGGCGCCAGGGCCAAATCGATTTCGAGCAGCTCGTGGCGCGCTTCGAAACCGAAATCCTCCGGGAGGCCCTCGAGCGCCAGGATTGGAACCAGACCCGAACCGCGGCCAGCCTGGGCATCACCCGGCGCATCCTCAAGTTGAAGATCGACAAGCTCGGCATCGGCGAACCGGGATAAAACCGGGGGTACCGCTGGGAACAATCGTCCGAGATCGCTGTGCAGGCCGGAACACCTCGAAAAAGTCTTTTAAAACCAGAGACTTCGGGATCATCCGGGCAAGAGCGGTACGGCGCGGAACAGTGCCGAGACCGGGCCGAGCCTCCCCAAATCCCCTCGAAAATAAATATTCCGGCGACTTTTCAAGGACTTAGGACCCCTAAGGTCCGCTCTGGCACAGGCCTTGCTCTAGTCAGGTTCCATGCAGAGCCAGACAACGAGAGAAGTCGAGAACCCCGCCGCCCCCCAGACCTGGACGCGACGCCCCCATGCCCTCCGCTCGGAACCGACCCCGGAAAACGCCCGGGCCGAGCAGCGCGAGCAGATCGTCTGCAGCCTGGAATACAGCCATTACCCGCGCAACAGCCGAAACCAGCAGCGCCTGACCGGCCTGACCCGCGATCAATCCAGCTCGGGCCTGTGTGTCATCGTGGACCAACCCGAGGCCAAGGGAACCCTTCTGCAGGTGGTCCTCCAGACCCTGGACGGCGAGTCGGCCCTCGAGGCCCTCGCGCTCATCGTCTGGTGTCGCACCCGGGACGACGGCCGCTACGCGCTGGGTCTGAGCTTGGTCGAGAGCAGTACCCGGCGGCACAGCCCCATGCGGGTCGTGAGCCGAAACGATTCTGAGAGCCCAGCCAGGCTCTGCGCTTAATTGATCTGCGTTCAATTGGAGAGAGGGGCCGGCGGTACAAACTCGGGGGGGTACGACCGCTGGCTCCTCATCTCCTAGCTCTCTCCTAGACCTCTTTCCCCTAGACCTCTTTCCCGGGCGCCCCGCCTCGGACCTGAGCTCCTCGATGCCAGGGCGGCCTGGCCTGCTAATTTCCCGCCATGTTCGGAATCGGTATTCAGGAACTCGCCATCGTCTGCGTCGTGGCCCTCCTCGTCTTTGGGCCCAAGCGCCTGCCCGAGGTGGCCCGCAGTCTCGGCAAGGGACTCTCGGAGTTCCGCCGAGCCTCCAACGACCTGAAGCAGTCGTTCAACCTCGACACCGACCCAAAGCCACCGACGCCGCCCGCCGACGCCGCCAACCCGAGAACGTCGGAGCAAGAGCCCGAGAAGCCGCCCCAATTGGTGGACGCCGCGCAGCCCGAGCCGAGCCCCCCGGCGTCGACGAGCGCGGCGGACCCGAAGGAGCCCGAAGCCAGCCCGGCCCCGGCGAGCTCCGAGAAAGTGGACCCCGACCGCGGTGCCTGACGAACCCGCTCCGATTACCGAGCACCTCGGCGAGCTCCGAAACCGACTCTTCTGGACCCTCGGCACGCTCCTGATCTTCAGCGTCGCCGCCTTCAGTTTTGCCGAGGAAATTTTTCTTTTCCTGCTCGACCCGGTCATCGAAGTCATGGCCGAGCGGGGCTCGAAGCTCCAGGCCATCTCGCCGACAGAAACCTTCTTCACCTATTTGAAGGCCTCCCTGCTCGCGGGCTTCATGGCCTCCCTTCCCGTCACGTTCTGGCAGATCTGGGCCTTCGTCTCCCCGGGCCTCTACGTCCAGGAGCGTCGGGCGGTGATCCCCTTCGTCCTCGCTTCGAGCCTACTCTTCGCCGGCGGCGCCATCTTTGGATACACCCAGGTCTTCCCCATCGTCTTCGATTTCCTCAGCGGCTTCGATACCAGCGGGCTGATCGAGCAGAGCTGGACCATGTCCCTGGCGTTTTCCACCACGGCCCGGCTCTTCCTCGCCTTCGGAGTCGCCTTCGAACTCCCGGTGCTGATCTTCTTTCTCGCGGTGACCGGCATCGTCAGCGCCCGCAGGCTCTGGTTGGGAACACCCTATGCGGTGCTCGGGATCTTCGTCGTCGCCGCCGTACTGACACCCCCGGATTTCGTCAGCCAGATCCTGCTCGCGATCCCCATGTTGGTCCTCTATTTGCTCGGGGTCGCCGTAGCGTGGATCTTCGATGCCGAGCGAAGGCGGAAGCGCAATCAGGCCGACGAGGAAGAATCCTCGCTCCCGGCCGATTCGGATGACCAGTCCGAATAGGGGCAAAGGCTGAGTTCGCTGTTTCGGTAGCGCGGGTCGTGGCTGACCTCTTCGCCAAGCCAATCGGGTCGCACAAATTCCTGGTCCGCCTTCTCGAGTTCGATTTCCGCCACCACCAACCCGGCGTTATTTCCCTCGAAGACATCGATCTCGAAGCACAACCCGCCCGGAACGGGCCAGCGGTAGCGGGTCTTCGCCACTTCTCGGCTACCGCACAGCTCGAGCAACGCCTCACCCTCGGCGACGGGAATCGCGTATTCGAATTCCTCGCGCGAGATCCCTCGAGTGGGGCCCTTCACCGTGAGCCAGGCCTGGTTTTCGGAAACCCGGACCCGCACGACGACGCCGCGGGCTTCGGCGAGATAGCCCTGCCGATAACGGGACCCCGGGGCCAGGGATTGCCAAGGCGTGCCCACCACCCGAAATTTCCGTTCAATCTCCACGGCGCCCCTCGAAACTGCGCGCGCCAAAAAAGGCACTTCGCCCGGCGGACGTTCTCAGCGCCGGCAGCCTAGAGGTTGGCGATATCGCCCACCATGTGGACGAGCTGCTGGGCATAGTCGCCGATCTCGATGGGCTCGCGGGCCACACCGGTATCCATCGCCGCCTGGGCCACCGCCGGGGGGACATAGAGCAAAACCCGGGGATCGAAAGGTTTGGGGATGATGCAATCGGGACCGAACTCGAAAGACTCACCCGGGTAGGCGCGCTTGACGACTTCGGGAACCGCTTCTCCCCGGCGAGCCAACTCGGCCAGGGCGAAAACCGCGGCCTTCTTCATTTCCTCATTGATCGCGCTGGCGCGCACGTCCAAAGCGCCCCGGAAGATGAAGGGGAAGCCCAGTACGTTGTTGACCTGATTCGCGAAATCCGAACGGCCGGTGGCCGTGATCGCGTCGCTGCGCACGTCGTTGACCTCGGTGGGTGTGATCTCCGGGTCGGGATTCGCCATGGCAAAAATAATGGGTTGCGTGTTCATGGACTCGACCATTTCCTTGGTCACCAGCCCCGCCATGGAGAGCCCCACGAAGACATCGGATCCGTCGAGAGCATCGCCAAGCGTGCGCTTGGTCGTCTCCACCGCAAACTCTTCCTTGTAGGGGTTCATCCCCTCGCCGCGTCCTTGGTAGAGGACACCTCGGCTATCGGTCATCAGGATATTCTCGGCCCTGACGCCCAGATCCTTGTAGAGCTTCATGCACGCGATGGAAGCCGCTCCCGCCCCGGAAACCACCACACGAATCTCGTCGATCTTCTTGCCTGTAATTTCGAGAGCGTTCAGCAGAGCCGCAGCCGAAATAATCGCCGTGCCGTGCTGGTCGTCGTGAAAGACCGGGATGTCGAGGGTTCGCTTCAGGGTCTCTTCGATTTCGAAACACTCGGGTGCCCGAATATCTTCGAGGTTGATGCCGCCAAAGGTCGGCGCAATCAACTGACAGGTCCGGATCACCTCTTGCGGATCTTCGCTGTCGATCTCGATGTCGAAAACATCGATATCGGCAAAGCGCTTGAAGAGAACGCCCTTGCCCTCCATCACCGGCTTGCCCGCCAGGGATCCGATATTGCCCAGCCCGAGAACGGCGGTCCCATTGCTAATCACCGCCACCAGATTGCTCTTGGCGGTGTAGCGATAGGCGGCCTCGGGATCCCGCTGGATTTCGAGGCAGGGAGCGGCGACGCCCGGGGTATAGGCCAAGGACAAGTCTTCGGCGGTGACCGTCGGCTTGGTGGGAACGACCTTGACTTTTCCTGGTCGCCCTTCACTGTGGTAGGAGAGCGCCCTGTCCTTCAAACTCACTGGAAATTCCTTGTGCGCGCCCCGTCGACGCTGGACCGGCCAGCTTGACCCCGGGGAGCTGGGACGAACGCCCTGCAGGGTGGCCAGAGCCTATCAGATCGTGCCAGGGCTTGTCTAAGCCCATCCGGCTCCGATCCTCGGAACCTCTCCTCGGGCCCGGACGGAATGCCTCTCCGGGGCACGCAGGGAGCCGGCAAGAACTAGCTCGAGAGCAGCTCCCGGGCGATGACCATGCGCTGGATCTGGTTGGTTCCCTCGTAGATCTGCATCAACTTGGCATCCCGCATCAACTTCTCCACGGGGTACTCCTTGGTGTAGCCGTTGCCCCCGAAGATCTGGACCGCATCCACCGTGGCCTTCATGGCCGCGTCGGTGGAGAAGCACTTGGCCATCGAGGATTGCTTTGAGGCCCGCATGCCCTCATCGATCATCCAGGCGCACTGGTGGGTCAAAAGCCGACTCGCCTCAATATCCTTGGCCATATCCGCCATCATGAATTGGACGGCCTGGAATTCGGCGATCGCCGAACCGAAGGCCTTTCGCTCCCGGGAGTAGGCGAGGCATTCATCCAGGGCCCGGCGTGCGATCCCCACGGCCAGGGCGCCGATCATCGGACGGGTCCGGTCCAAGGTCTCCATGGCGATGCGAAATCCTTCGCCCTCGGCGCCCAGGCGCTGGCGGCTGGGGACCCGAACGCCATCGAAATGGACGACCCGAGTATCGCTCGCCCGCTGGCCGAGCTTGTCCTCCTTCTTCCCCGGCTCGAGACCCGGGGTGTCCCGGGGGACAACAAAGGCGCAGATCCCCTTGTGGCGGCTCGAGCGGTCTAGGGTGGCGAAAACCGTGTAGAGGTCCGCTTCCCCGCCATTAGTGATCCAGGCCTTGGTCCCGTTGAGGATGTAGTCGTCACCCTCCTTGGCCGCGTGGAGTTGGAGACCGGCGACGTCGGAACCCGCCGCGGGCTCGGAGAGACAAAAAGAGACGAGTTTAAACTCCTCGGCGCAAAGCGAGAGCCACTCTTCCTTCTGAGCGTCGCTGCCTCCCACCAGAATCGGGGAGAGGCCGAGGTCGTTGCACATGGCCGAGGTGGCGATCCCCGCACAGCCCCGAGAGATTTCCTCGACAATCAGGCAGGATCCGAGAATCGATAGGCCCAGGCCACCCAACTCCGAGGGAATGAAGGTGCTCGAGAGACCCAACTCCCAGGCCTTCTGGATAATCGAGCGAGGAAACTCCCCGGTGCGGTCGAATTCCGCGGCAACCGGAATGATTTCTTCGTCGGCGAAGCGACGGGCGGTCTGCTGGAGGGCGAGAAGTTCGTCGTCGAGTGCAAATTCCAAGTGAGGACTCCGGGCTGGCTGGCTCTGCCGAGGGGCGAGCGGGGGCGAACGACTGTACTAAAACCGCGGGCGGGTTGCCCCCGCCGGTAGTCCGAGGCGAAACCCCGGCGCACGCCGAGGGGAAGCCGGGCCCCAGGACCACGACCCGAGATCCGGAGATCTCCGAGACGAGCGGCGGCAGGCGAGACGAGCGCCGCGCCTAGGGGCGGTGGCCGAGTTCCAGCGAGAGCTGTTCGGCGGCGGAAATCACCCACCGGGCCGAATCCATGCGCAGGGCCTTTTCATCTAGGCGAGAGGCCGGCCCGGAGATCGAGAGCGCGCCCATTAATTCGCCGGCGGCGCCATAGACCGGGGCCGCCGCGCAGCACATGCCCACCTCGCATTCCTCAATATCGGTGGCGTAACCCTGGTGCCGGATCTCGTCGAATTCCGAGAAGAGCTTCTCGGTCTCGAGCACCGTCCGGCCGGTCCGAGCGGCCAGCGGGGGCCCGGGTGGCATCTGATGGAGGAAACCCTCGCGCATCGTCTCTCCGGCGCAGCCGACGAGCACTTTCCCGAGGGCCGTGCAGTTCACGGGCAGACGGCTGCCCACGCGCAGGCCCGTCAGCAGCATGCGCTCGGGCTGGACGCCGTCGAGGTGCACGACCTCATAGTCCCGAAGGACAGCCAGATGAGCGGTTTCCCCGGACTTGATCGCCAACTCCTCCAAAACCGGCCTCGCTCGACGCAGCAGGGCGTTTCCCCGGCCAAAACTCTGGCTCAATTCGAGGCAGCGAGTCCCCAACCGGTAGCGCTCGGTCTCCGGACTCTGCTCGATATAACCGTGCTCTTCCAAGGTCGCGAGCAACCGGAAGACATTGTTCTTGTGAAGGCGAAGTCGACGCGAGAGTTCGCTCACCCCGAGTTCGTCGGCCTTGTAGAACGACTCGAGCATGCGAAGCGCGTTACTAACCGTCTGAATCGAGTAATCACTCTTGGGCTTTACTGCCATAGTGGATGGGGTCCGCTTGTCCATTGAGGGGTACGGCTACGCCAGGTATTCCCCAAGGTCCACGCAGACCGACGACCCAGATAAGCGACAACATTGTCAGCAACGCTTGGGTTCGTGAAAACATGCTGGGCAGGGTTTGTTCTGCCGGCGGCGAAAAATCGAAATGACTTCGTCTTCTCGACCCGAGGGGCGAGCGCAAAGCGATCGATATGAATGCCGCAACATGTGACGTGGGGGGAAGATTGCAAGGCCGCACCGGGATGCGGGCAGCGGATTCAAGGTTGGTTTGCTTTTAAGAATCCACGCGCCCAGGGGAGTAGCCAATGGATACCTTAGCGCGCGAGGATGTGTCAACGATTTGATGCCTTCGATTGATGGCAATTTTTTGAATAACACAAAAATGCGTCTCAACAACAACTTGCAAATGCGTCTGGGCAAGGGAAAAAGTGCTCGCTCTTCCGTCGCTAATCGCTCGAAAAAAATAGTGACGGGTCGAATCCATGCACCCGTCCCGACTGAGGGTGGCGCCCCTCGCCTAGTCGGCATCATGAGTCTCCGATCGATCCGGCAACACCCGCGCCGCGCCTTCGGCGACGAGGAGTTCGACGAGCAGGATCAGCACACCCAACCCAATGAAGACGTCAGCGGGATTGAAATAGGAACCCTCGGCTTGAGTGGCTCCGACCCAGTGCAACATTCCGGTCACCGAGCCCCTCCACAACCCCTCGAGGAGGTTGCCCAGCCCACCTCCCAGAACCAGACCCAGGGCAAACCCGTTGAGCCTCTCTCCCCGAGCCAGACCCCGGTAGAAAAGTAGGGCGACGGCGGCGATGAGTGCCGCCGCCAGCACAAGTCCGACGGTCTGGTAAGACCCGCCCGCCTCGCCCAGCCCGGGTAGGCCCAAGCTCAGGTCGCGTCGGGCAACCAGCGCCAACTCGTGATCGAACAAGGAGAAAATGACCATTCGCGACCCCGACGAACTCCAGGCTTTGACGAGCTGATCCCCGCCCAGAGCCAGGCAGCCCCCCGCCAGCAGGGCCCGAAGCTTCCCCGGAATGGGCCCGCTCATCGCAATTCCTCGGCGCTTAGGTAGCCATCTTCCCAGACAACCCGGTCGAGCCCGGCCGCCCTCTCGAGGTAGAGGCTCGCCTCCCCCGGCCGCCCGCGGGATTGCAGGTCCCAACCGCGTAAACCGATGAGCTGGACATCGACCTCCGGAGAGCGCAAACCCTCGGCCTCGAAGAGTGCGGCCGCCTGGTCGACGAGATCAGAGGCGTCCCCCGGGGTGCCGCCGTCAAGGTTGTACCTGGCCAGGGCGAGATACGCGTAGGGGTTCGTGGGGTCGACCTGAAGCGCGCGTTCATAGCTCCCCCGAGCGCGGCGCAATTGGCCCGCCTGATCCGCCTCGAGCCCTTGCACCACCAGGCGAACCGATGCCCGACGCGCCGGGTCGCCCACCTCGAGGACGTCGCCCACCCGAACCCCCCGCACCGGCGACTCGGCCGCCGACCGAGTTCGACACCCCGAGGAGAACAGGGGAAGCAGGAGCAAAACGGCGCAGAGCCACTTCGCTCCGGGTCGCCCTCGCCCCCCGGTCCGTTCGCTGTCGGCCGAACCGAGTATGGCCACCCTATCCCCGATCCTTTGCGCGCCTCACGGTGAACTCCCGAAGAGGCGCCTCAATGTACGACGGAAAAACCCCGGGGGCTCGTTCGCTCCGGGCGGCGACCCGGGTGGGCATGTGGCCGTGGGCGCCGAACCCGCGATAAAGAACTCGGTCTCCCCCCGCGGACAGCCCGCCAAGGCCAAGGCTCCGCTCCGGGGGTCGACCCTCAGTGCCTCGACTCCGGCGGGTCGCAGAAAACGGCCCCGCACCTCCTCCCCGAGCACGTCCATCATGAAATCGGTCCAAATGGGCAGAGCACCTCGACTGCTCGGCATTCCCACGGGAGCGGGCTCGTCGAAGCCGACCCATACCACGGTCACCAGCTCCGGGGTAAAGCCGACGAACCAGAGATCCAATTCGTCGTCGGTGGTCCCCGTCTTGCCCGCCACCGGTCCGCGCATTCCCTGGCTGCGAACCCGGCGGGCGGTCCCGCGATCGACGACCCCCTCCAGCAGAGAAACCGCGAGGTATGCCGTGGCGGGATCGAGCACCGGAACGGCCCCCTGGAGCGGTCGGTTCTCCTTGGCGACGCCCCCCGCTCCAACCACATCGATGAACATCCGGGGTGTCGCGCGCCGGCCGCCGTTGGCGAGGGTCGCGTAGGCCCGGGCCACCTCGAGAGGGGCCACCTCGGCGGTGCCCAAGGCGAGGCTCGGAACCCGGGGCAAAGGGCTCGTAATTCCCAGAGCCCGGGCCACCTCGGCCACCCGAGCGATGCCCACCCGCTGACCGAGACGCACAGCGGGCACGTTGAGCGACCGCTCCAAGGCCTCGCGTACTGAAACCGGTCCCCTGAATCGGTGGTCGTAGTTCTCGGGGCGCCAGGGCTCGGCGGTCTGGGGATCCGGGATTTCGATCGGGGCATCTTCGAGACGATCCGCCAGAGTAATTTCCGGCCCACTTCCGGGTGCCAGGGCGGCCACGTAGACAAAGGGCTTGAAGACGCTCCCCACCTGGCGGCGCGCCTGGACGCAGCGATTCCACTGGGACCTGCCATAATCCCGCCCGCCCACTAGGGCCAGGATCTCCCCGGTCTGGGGACGCATGGCCAGCACGCAGCCCTGGAGGGGTTTCGACGGATCGGGAGGGAGCGAGAGTGCTTTTTCGATTCGAACCAAGCCCTCCCCAAGCGCCCGGGCCGCGGCGCGTTGGATGCGGGGGTCGAGGGTCGAGTAAATGCGCAGGCCCTCGGAGCTCAAGACATCCGCGTCGTAAACGTCCGGAAGCTGCTGGCTCAGAGCGTCGAGGAAATAACGCGCATCCCCGCTCTCCCCGGTCAACGAAGCCAGCTCCAGGGACTCCGACCGGGCGGCCTCGTAAGCCCCCCAGGAAATTCGCCCCTGTTCGAACATCAACGCCAACACCAGATCCCGGCGAGCCAGGGCGCGCTCGCCGCGACGGTGGGGGGAGATGCCGTTGGGGCTCTGGATGATGGCGGCGATCAGGGCGGACTCGGGGAGGCTGAGCCGAGCGGCGCTCTTGCCAAAGTAGAGGCGAGCCGCCTCTCCCACCCCATGAACCTGGGTCGACCCCCGTTGGCCGAGATAGATCTCGTTCAGGTAGGCCTCGAGAATCTCGGGCTTCGAGTAGCGAGCCTCGACGACCAGGGCCATGGCCGCCTCCCGGAGCTTTCGCCGCAGGGTGCGCTCGGGAGTCAAAAAGAAATTCTTGACGAGTTGTTGGGTCAGGGTGCTGGCGCCCTGGGCCACCCGGCCCGCCTTCAGGTTCGCGATCAGCGCCCCCACCACCCGGCGGGGGTCGATGCCGTGGTGTTCTTCGAAGCGCTTGTCCTCCACCGCATAAATCGCCTCGACCAGATGGCGCGGCACCGAGTCGAGGGCGACCAGGTCCCGCTGCTCCCGGTCCTCCCCGAGGAACGCGCTGACGGGCTCGGGCTCGAGAACCACCACCCCGACCGGGTTCCCGGTTCGCGAATCCTCGATCCTTTCGATCCGCCCGTCGCCGAGATGAAAGATCAGCTCCCGGGCGGGCTCCGGGCGCTGGGGATGGTCGAAGGCCCGCAGGTGAACGCGCAGGGCGCCCGGCCGCCAGTCGTAGCGACCCGGGCGAAGTTCACCCCCCTCGGGTTGGTCGCGATAGCCCAAACGCCTGAGCCAACCCCCGAGATCCACCCGCTGCCACTCGGTCCCGGGATAGACGATCAGGGGGGCGGAGTAGACCCGGGAGGGCACGTCGAAGCGACGTCCCTCGAAGCGACTCACCACCTCGCGGTCGATGGCGAGGAGCCAGCCCGCCCCCACCAGGCCCCCGGCAAAGCCCACCGCCGCCGCCAGGCCGCCCAGCAGCCTGAGCACCGGCCGGCCGGCCCGACCCGGCGTGCGCGCCCGGCTCCGAGGGCCCTTTGCCCGCTTTCTGGATGGCGCCTTCCGGCTGGCCAAAACTCCCCCCTGCCCGTTCCCCCGGCCCCTACCGGGCGCCGGAATCGGACGATTCGCCCGACCCAGCTTAGCCACCGCCCGGGTTCCGCGCGTTCACGCTTGTCGTTTCCCCGCAGAACGGCGAAGTTACCGGGAACGAGGACGGGACCATGAGCAGAAAAACCGATTCGACAGGCAGCGGCAAGCTTTGGGGCGGACGCTTCACGGGGGCCACCGATCCCACCGTGGAGCGCTTCAGTGCGTCGGTCCACTTCGACAAGGCCCTGGCCCGATACGATATCCGGGGATCCATCGCCCATGCGCGGATGCTCGGCGCTTCTGGGCTGATTCCCGCCCAGGACGCCGAGACCCTGGTCTCGGGGCTCGAGGCCATCGGCGCCGAGATCGAAGCGGGCGATTTCCCCTTCGACCCGGCCCTCGAAGACATCCACATGAATATCGAGTCCCGGCTCTCGGAAGCCGTGGGCCCCGTCGCCGGCCGCCTTCACACCGGTCGCTCGCGAAACGACCAGGTCGCCACCGATCTGGCCCTCTACCTCCGGGACGCCTGCCAAGCCGCCCAGCGGGGCATCCTCGACTTGAGAGCGATCCTCCTCGAACGGGCTGCCGAACACATCGACACGGTGCTGCCGGGCTACACACACCTGCAGCGGGCCCAGCCCGTTCGCCTGGCCCACCACTGGCTCGCCTTCTTCGAACTCCTGGGCCGAGACGCCCAACGCTTTCGGGACGCAGGCCAACGACTGAAGGAATGTCCTCTGGGTGCCGGCGCCATTGCGGGGTCGACCCTGCCCCTGCAACGGGAACACACCGCCGAAGCTCTGGGCTTCGAGGCGCCCACGCGCAACAGCATGGACAGCGTTTCGGCTCGGGACGGCGCCCTGGAGTTCATGTCGGCGGCGGCCATCTGCATGGTGGGGCTCTCCCGGCTCGCCGAGGAACTCGTCATCTGGTCGAGCAGCGAATTCGGTTTCGTCGAACTCGCCGACGCCTACTCGACGGGCTCGAGCCTGATGCCCCAGAAAAAGAACCCCGACGTCCCCGAGATCGTGCGGGGCAAAACCGGCCGGGTGGTGGGCAATCTCGTCTCACTATTGACAACTTTGAAGGGACTGCCCCTGACCTACAACCGGGACATGCAGGAGGACAAGGAGCCGCTCTTCGACTCCGCGGCCACCCTGCGCGACTGCCTCGAGGTCATGGCCGGAAGCATTGCGACCCTGACGGTCAACGTCGAACGCATGGCCACGGCCGCCCAGGACCCCATGCTCCTGGCCACGGACCTTGCCGAGGCCCTGGTTCGCGAGGGCGTCCCCTTCCGGGAAGCCCACGAGACCGTGGGCCGCATCGTGGCCCATTGTGTGGGGGGAGGACACGATCTGGGTACGCTCTCCCAGGAAACCCTCCAGGGTTTCCATGACGCCTTCAGTGCGGGGTCGGCAGAGCTCCTCGACATCGAGCGCAGCTTCGCCCAACGCGACCTGGCGGGCGGAACCGCGCGAACCCGGGTTGAAGCCGCCCTCGAGGCCGCCCAGGCCGAGGTTGCCGGGGTCGCCGAAGCGCTCGGCGACGGAATCGAGACGTGAGCGCCGAGGAGCGCTACGGTCCTCGCCCCCCCGAGGCCCGCCCAGGGTCTGGCAGAAGAGAACGCGCATGAGTGACCAACCCGCTTCCATCCCCTTTACGAAAATGCACGGTGCCGGCAACGATTTCGTCGTTCTCGACGGGATCCGAAATCGCCTGCCCAAGGACATGGAGCGCTTCGCCCGGCGCCTGGGAGACCGAAACCGCGGCATTGGCTTCGACCAACTGCTCGTCGTCCGCACCAGCGGCCCCGCCGATTTCCGCATGGAGATCTTCAACCCCGACGGGTCCCAGGTGGAAATGTGCGCGAACGGGATCCGGGCCTTCTTCAAGTACCTGCGCGATCACGGCCACACCGACGCAGAGGAGATCGGGGTCGAAACCCTTTCCGGGATCGTTCGCCCGCGCTGGGCCGGCAACGACCGGGTGCGCGTGGACATGGCCCACCCGGTGCTGGCCCCGGAAAAGATCCCCACCACCCTCGGTGAAGGTGAGGGCGAGGGCGAGGGGCCGGTGCTCGACGCCGTGCTCGAAGTCCCGGCGGCGCTCTCCCCCGACGGAAGCGGGCGGGTGACCCTCTCCGCGATCTCCATGGGGAACCCCCACGCCGTGCTCGAGGTCGAGGACGTGGACCGGGCCCCGGTGGAAACCCTGGGCCCCCACATCGAGAACCACCCGGCCTTCCCCAACCGCGTCAATGTCGAATTCATCCGCGTGCTCGGCCGGAACCACATCCAGCAACGAACCTGGGAGCGCGGCACCGGGGAAACCCTGGCCTGCGGCAGCGGCGCCTGCGCGGTGGCGGTCAGCGCCATGCTGCGCGGCGCGGTCGATCGCCGGGTTCGAGTGGAACTGCGGGGCGGCGATCTCGAAATCGAATGGGCAGATAACAACGCACATATCTTCATGACGGGCCCCGCGGCCGAGGTCTTCACGGGCCAGATTCCGCTGCTCGAGGACGAGAACACGGAGGCCTAGGATGTTTGAGGGAATCCTGACCGCATTGGTGACCCCCTTCCGCAACGGCGGGGTCGACGACGAAGCCCTGGCGACCCTGGTCGAGCGCCAGTTCGCCGCCGGCGTTCAGGGCGTCGTGCCCTGCGGCTCCACGGGCGAATCCGCAACGCTTTCCCACAGCGAGCACCGACACGTCGTGGAGGTGGTCGTCGAAGCGGCCGCCGGGCGCATGGCCGTGGTGGCGGGAACGGGTTCGAACTCCACCCAGGAGGCGATCGAGCTCACCCAGCATGCGAAGCAAGCCGGCGCCGACGGGGCGCTGCTCCTCTCGCCCTACTACAACAAGCCCACCCAAGAGGGCATCTATCTCCACTACGAGGCCGTCGCCCGGGAAACGGGCTTCCCCCTCGTCGTCTACAACATCCCCGGCCGCACGGCGTCGAATATCAGCCCGGAGACCCTGGCCCGGTTGGCGGAGGTCGAGCATATCGTCGGCGTCAAGGAGGCGTGCGGGGACATCGACCAGATCGCCCACGTGATTGCGAACTGCCCCGACGATTTCAAGGTTCTCTCCGGGGACGACGGGCTGCTTCTGCCGCTCCTCGCCCTCGGCGGCCACGGCTGCATTTCGACGACTTCCAACGTCGTCCCCGAGTCCATGGGGGCGCTCTTCGGCGCCTGGCAAGGTGGGCAGCCCGCCCAGGCCCTGGCCCTGCACCAGCAGCTCATGCCCCTATTCGACGCGCTCTTCTGCGAAACCAACCCGATTCCCGTCAAGGCCGCCCTGGCCCTGATGGGCCTGGTCGACGATGAAATTCGCCTGCCCCTGACGCCCATCGGGGAGGCCAACCGCGAGCGCCTGGCCCTGGTCCTCAAAGAGACGGGAGCCCTGGGATGAAGCGAGTACTCGTCGCCGGCGCCTGCGGGCGAATGGGAGAGCGCATCCGGCACTGGCTGGACGCCCACGAAGAGCTCGAACTCGGAGCCGCCCTGGAGGCCCCGGGCCACCCCCAACTCGGGGAGGAAATCGCGCCCGGGGTCGTGCTCGGCGCGGATCCCGGGGCCGCCCTGGCGGGCATGGACGCCGTCATCGATTTCACCACCCCCGAAGCCACCCTGGCCCTGCTCGGGGCCGCCAGCGAAGCGGGCGTCCCCTACGTGACGGGCACGACGGGGTTCAACGACGACCAGCAGGCCATCCTTCGCACCCTGGCCCAGGAGATCGCCGTTGTCCACGCCGCGAACTTCTCGGTCTCGGTCAACGTGCTCGGCTGGCTCGCCCGGGAGGCCGCGCGAAAACTGGGCCCGGATTTCGACGCCGAACTCTTCGAGATTCACCACTCCGCCAAGCGCGACGCCCCGAGCGGCACGGCGCTCTTCCTCGCCGAGGCTGTGGCCGAGGGCCAGGGCAAGGTGCTGCGGGATCACCTCGTGCTCGAACGGGCGGGGGAAACCGGAGCGCGGCCCGAGGGCGCCATCGGGATCCAAACCCTGCGCGGGGGCGACAACCCCGGCGAACACACCCTCTACTTTGTCGGCGCCGGTGAGCGCGTCGAGCTGAGCCATCGCTCCTCGACCCGAGACCATTTCGCCAAGGGGGCCGTGCGCACCGCGGCCTGGCTGATCGGCAAGCCGCCGGGACTGCACCCCATCGAAACCGTTTACGGGCTCGGCTAGATCCGCGCCCCGCCCGCGCTCGGGGAATTCCGACGGGCCGAAAATGAAAGAGGGCCCCGGGGACTGGCCCCGAAGCCCTCTCATTTACCCCTGATATCCCTGATCTTTCCTTTAGACGCCCGCTTCCTTGGTCGTCTTGACGATGGCGGCCGCCACCTTGTAGGGATCGGCGTTGGAGGCCGGGCGTCGATCTTCGAGGCGACCCTTCCAACCGTCATCCACCGTCCCGACCGGGATCCGAATCGAAGCGCCACGATCCGAGATGCCGTAGCTGAACTGGTCGATGGACTGGGTTTCGTGGGCACCGGTCAGACGCTGATCGTTGTCCGCACCGTAGACCGCGATATGCCGTTCGATATTCTTACCGAATTGCTCGCAGATCTTGTTGAAGTTGTCTTCCTTGCCCGCCTCGCGCATCACGCCGTTGCTGAAATTCGCGTGCATGCCCGAGCCGTTCCAGTCGGTGTCGCCCAGGGGCTTGGGATGCCAATCGATGGCCAAGCCGTACTCCTCGGCGGTGCGCTCGAGCAGGTAGCGGGCCACCCAGGTCTCATCGCCGGCGCGCTTGGCACCCTTGGCGAAAACCTGAAATTCCCACTGGCCCGCGGCCACCTCGGCGTTGATGCCCTCGACGTTGATACCCGCATCGAGACAGAGGTCGAAATGCTCCTCGATGATCTCGCGTCCGTAGGCGTTGGAGCCGCCCACCGAGCAGTAGTAGGGGCCCTGGGGACGGGGGAAGCCGTCCTTCGGGAATCCCGGCGGTCGGTCGGTCTCGGGGACCCACAGGAAATACTCCTGCTCGAAGCCGAACCAGAAATCGCCGTCGTCGTCCTCGATGGTCGCTCGTCCATTGGACTCGTGGGGCGTACCGTCGGCGTTCAAAACCTCGGTCATTACGAGGTACGCGTTCTTGCGACCCGGATCGGGAAAGATCGCGACAGGCTTGAGAAGGCAGTCGGAGTCGTTGCCCTCGGCCTGCTCGGTCGAGCTTCCGTCGAACGACCACATGGGGGCGTCCTCCAGATTGCCCGAAAAATCTTCACGCACTTGGGTCTTGCTGCGCAGGCTCTGGGTCGGCTTGTAACCGTCGAGCCAGATGTACTCCAGCTTGCTCTTCATGATCTTCTTGCTCCTGGGGTGTGAGAGTTACCTGTTGATTGAGAAATGCCTTTGGGGCGGCCAAACGCAGCGCCGGGATGCTGCTGCAAACAGGGACAACCAGAAAAAGGGCGCTAGACCGCGCTCGCGCCCCGCTCGCCCGTTCGAATGCGAATCGCCTCCTCGAGGGACATCACGAAAATCTTTCCATCGCCGATCCGGCCCGTGCCCGCGGCCTCGGCA
>JAQWRT010000012.1 GCA_029243605.1 Myxococcota bacterium | reverse complement strand
GGTCATCGCGGGTTGGACGATCCGCTATGCCCTTGAGGCTCTCCTCGTCGGAATGCCCGCTGATCCGGGCGCGCATTTCGGGTTGATCAGCGAGGGCCTGGGGGCCTTCGTCTTTCACGTTGTCTTTATGATCCTCACCATGGCGATTGTCGCCGGAGGCGTGAGCCGGGGGATCGAGCGGGCCTCGGTCATCGCGATGCCCATGCTCTTCTTTCTTGTTTGCGGCATCGCGATCTACGCGTCGACTCTCGAAAATTCGGCGAGCGGCTACGCCTATTATCTGAACGCCGAGATCCGAAACGCTTTTTCCATGGATGTGCTCGTGAGCGCTGCGGGTCAGGCCTTCTTCAGTCTGAGCCTCGGTATGGGGGCGATTATGACATTTGCGAGTTACCTCAGCCGGGAAGGGAGTCTCCCGCGCCAGGCTATCAGCATCGCGAGCGCGGATTTCGGTGTCGCCTTCTTGGCCGGCTTAATGGTCTTCCCGATCATCTTCGCCCTGGGGATCCAAGGAATCGTGGGAGAAGGCACCTTGGGCACGCTCTTTGTCGCGCTTCCCCGGGCCTTCCTGGAAATGGGGCCCGCGGGTCGCGTGGTGGGTTCCTTTTTCTTTGTCGCCCTGGTGATCGGCGCCCTGACATCGGCTCTCTCGCTCTTCGAAGTCGTGGTTTCAGCCTCGGTGGATGGGCTGGGCTGGGCTCGTCCCAAGGCCGTCCTCCTTATGGGCGGACTCGTGATGCTCCTGGGGGGTGGAGCGGCGTTCAGTCTCGCGATCCTCGATGTGATGGACCAAGTGGCCAATAACCTGCTGCTCCTCGTGGGCGGACTAGCGCTGTCGATTTTTGCGGGTTGGGTGATGGATGACCCCATTGGAGAGGCCAGTTCAGGCGGGGGTAATCCTCAGGGCCTGGGGGTCTGGCGGTTTCTTTTACGCTGGGTCGCACCGCCGGTCCTGGTTTTCGTGCTGTGGCATTCGATCCCGTCGACCATTGCCAATTTTTGGGCCTTATTTCAGGGCTGAGAGAATCGCCGCGTGCCGACTGCAATCAGTCGGCGTTGGTTTCTTGGGGCGAAGCGGCCTGACGGGCGGCGAGGCGCTCTAGGATCTGGGCGTGGCGTAACCGGGTGAGCGGGTAGCCTCGGGCGGCGACCAGGCCGAGCAGAAGAAAGATGGCGGGCGCCCCGGTGGCCAGCAGTCGGACGGTTGTCATGACCACTTCGGATTGCTGCTCGGCGTCCTTGTCGAAGCCGGCCCAGGAGAGGGTGAAGCCGGCGACCATATAGGCGGTGGCTCCGCCCACTTTGCGTAAGAAGGTGAGCACCCCGTTATAGACTCCCTGGGAACGCTCGCCGGTGATGGCTTCGTTCTCGTCCACGACTTCGCCAATCATCGCCCAGGGCATCAGGTCGACTACCGCATAGCCAATCCCGAGCAGGCCGGAGATGGCGAAGATCGACCAGCGTGGCCAACTCGGTTCTCCGATCCCGACGATTCCGAGGCAGAGGACAAACCAAATAGAGCCGGCTGCAAAAAGTCGATGTTTCTCCCGGCTCTCGGAGTATCGGAGCCAAAAGGGCAGTGACAGGATAACCACGCCCAGCATAGACAGGAGCGACCAGTGGACGTCCCCAGGTCTTCCGAGCCAGATCGTTATAAAGAGGGGCACGGCTAGGCCGAGAAGATCCATCGAGATACGACCACAGACGTAGAGGAAAGACAGGCGCAGGTAGGTCCGGTGGCGGGCCAGGCCCTTGAGGGTGCTCCACAGCCTAATCGGGGTGGGTGCTTCGCGAACGCGCTTTTCAAAACTGACCGCGTAAACGAAGGGCCAGGGGAGAACCATCCAGATGCCGATGGCGAGGCCTGTGGTCGCGAAACCCTGGGCGCCGCCCCCCAACCATTCGGCTACCCCGAAAAAGGCGGCCGCCACCATCGTCCCCATAATGGCCGCGGCAGATCGGTAGGCGTTGAGAGAGGTCCGCTCGTCATAATCCGTGGCCATTTCGGGGATCAGTGCCATGTAGGGGATCGAAACGATGGTCGTTGAAAGGGCGAGCCCGATATAGATCGCAAGATAGAAGAGGAACATCTCATTCTGGGCGGTGAAGGGGGTGGTCCACATCAGGCTGAAGAAAATGCCCAATGGAATCATGCCCATAAGAAAGAAGGGGCGACGCCTTCCGATCTTCCAGCGGAGTGAATCCGATAGACGTCCCATCAGGGGGTCGCTGATGGCATCCACCAGTCGAGCCAGCCACGCGATCAGGCCTGCACGCCAGGGGTCGAGCCCCGCGACGGTGACGAGGAAGGTGAAGTAGACCAGGGAAAGGCAGGAGAGAGCGATGTTGACACTATGATCCCCCAGGCCGAAGACTGCCTTGCGGAAGGGAGAAAGAGTCTGGGCGGGGGTGGAGGGGTCAGCCATCTGCTTTCACTGGGGAAGCCTCATGAGTGCCCAGCCGGCGCCGGTAGGGGAAGGCACAGACGGAGGTCGAACGGGTGAGTTCGACCTCCGTTTGAGTGCAGGATTAGCCCTTCCGGTAGATCGTGACGACGGCGGCGCCGCCGAGCCCGAGATTATGTTGCAGGGCGACCTTGGCTCCACTCACCTGGCGCTTGTCGGCTTCGCCGCGCAATTGCCAGTTGAGTTCAGCACACTGTGCAAGCCCCGTCGCGCCCAGGGGGTGCCCCTTCGAGATCAGCCCACCCGAAGGGTTCACGACCACTTTGCCTCCGTAGGTCTGGGCGCCTGAGTCGATGAACTCTCCACTCTTGCCCTCTTCGCAGAGGCGAAGCCCTTCGTAGGTGATCAATTCATTCGCGGAGAAACAGTCGTGGAGTTCGACTACGTCGACGTCTTCCGGCCCAAAGCCCGACTGTTCGTACACCTTCTCCGCCGCGGCCCGAGTCATATCCTGGCCCACCATCTTGATCATGCTGCCCTCGTAAGAGCTCTCGAAATCGGTGGTCATTGCCATACCAGCGATCTCGATTGCTTTTTCCTCGAGGCCATGTTTCTTGATGAAATCTTCGCTTGCCAGAATCGCCGCACCGGCGCCATCCGAGGTCGGGCAGCACTGCAATTTGGTCAGGGGCCCGAAAACTTCGGGTGCGTTCTTGATATCCTCGAGGCTGTACTCATCCTGAAATTGAGAATATGGGTTGTTGACCGAGTGCAGGTGATTCTTGTACCCGATCTTGGCGAAGTGCTCGGGTGTCGTTCCGTATCGCTCGTTGTGCTCAAGCCCGGCGTTTCCGAACATTTGGGCGGCGAAAGGCGCGCCGGTCATGCCTCGTTCGTCGACCATCACCTTCATGTGCTTGTCGAGGGCAATGGTACGATCGGTGTACTTGATCCCCAAAGAGCCCTTTTCCATTTTTTCGAAACCCAGGGCCATGGCGCAATCGGCCAAGCCCCCTTCGACGAATTGCTTGGCCATGAAGAGCGCGGTCGATCCGGTGGAGCAGTTATTGTTCACGTTGTAGACCGGGATCCCTGAGTGACCGAGCTCGTAGAAGGCCCGCTCTCCGCTGGTGGAGTCCCCGTAGCAGTAGCCCACGGCCGCCTGCTCGATGTCTGTAAATTCTATGCCGGCGTCCTCGAGTGCGTTGGTTCCGGCTTCCCTGGCCATATCGGGATAATCCCAGTCCCGTCCCCCGGGCTTTTCGAATTTCGTCATTCCAACTCCGACGACGTAGACTTTTCTGCTCATGCAAAACTCCTTGGGCGAGCCTTCGGGAAAGCGTGGCTCTATTAGGGATAGGGGAAAGATAGGATTGAGGTGGATAGGGCTGGGTATGGGTCGAGCGGGTATGGGTGGAGCGGGTATGGGTGGAGCGGGTATGGATAGAACGGGTATGGATGGAGCGGGTATGGATGGAGCGGGTATGGATAGAAGGTGGGAGCCTTGGGGCTCTCCGCTGGGTCGGGATGGCTACGCCCTCTCGGGCGAGGTCCAACTCCGACGCGGCTAAATGCTAGCAGGCTTTGTCTGGGGTGAGTGACCCTGGAACCCCCGGGGCCAAGCCCGCGCCGTACGCCATTCGCGACCTCTGGCTGCATCCTTGGGGCGGGCTAGCTTTCGGGTGTCACAAGTTGTTCCGTAGCCTGGAGAAAGTGCAGATGACAACCCTGTTTACCAAGATCATCGAAGGGGACCTCCCCGGAGAGTTCGTTTGGAAAGATGAGCGCTGCGTGGCTTTTCTTTCCATAGCCCCGCTTAACCCCGGACATACTCTGGTCGTCCCCCGAGTCGAAATTGAACACTGGATCGATCTAGAGCCGGACCTCGTGGGGCATATCTTCCAGGTGACCCAGTCCATCGGAAAGGCGATGGAGAAGGAATACGCTCCGGAGAAGGTCGGGACCATCGTCCTGGGGCTTGAGGTTCCCCACGTTCACGTGCACGTCGTCCCGGTCTGGAGCCCTACGGATCTGGATTTTCACAATGCCAAGGCGGGTACGCCCCCCGAAGCACTGGCCGCTGAAGCGGTGCGCCTTCGGGGCGCCCTGGTGAAGTTGGGTTACCCCCAGGTCTCCGAGTAGTCGAGCGCGGGCCCAGCGTGGAACTGACCTTTTTCCAAGGGAGCAACGAATGACCACCCGGCCAGGGGATATACGCATCGACGATTTGGCTGCGCCGCTATTCGCGCCCGAGGTCCAGCAAATGATGGGGGCTGTTGGCCCCCTGGCGAAAGCCATCCCCTGGAGACTTGAGGCGGCTCTGGATCAAGCCGCCTCCGAGGCGGGGCTCAATGATTTTGGTGAGGATATCTATAGCGAGCCCCTCGCGGTTTTCCTGGAAGGCGCGCGCGTCGAAGGGGGCCTCTCAGCCATGGGCGAAATCACGGTCTGGGGTCAGGTCGTCCAGTTCCTGAAGAATCGCCTTTTGGTCGAAGAGGAGTTCAAGCGGCATCCGGAGATCGCGGGCGAGGTGATCGACCGCCCGATCGTCATCGCTGGATTGCCGCGAACCGGGACGACCCATCTTCATAACCTGATCTCTTCAGACCCGGCGCTGCATTTCCTGCCCTGGTGGGAGAGTCTGGAACCCCTGCCGCCCCTGGCGGAGGCCGAGGAGAAGTTCGAAGTAGACCCGCGCTGGCACAGAGCGGGCGAAGGCATAGGGATGCGAGATCGCATCATGCCCTATTTCAATCGTATGCATGATATGTGGCCCGACCACGCCCACGAGGAGATCCACCTGTTGGCGATTGGGGGCTCGACCATGTTTTTCGAAACCTTGGCGCCTTCCGAGCTCTGGAAAGAATATTATGGTGGGACGGATCAGACGCCTTGGTACCGTTATCTGCATAGGGTCTTGCAACTCATTCAAGCCCGACGAAAGAAATCCGGGCGCTGGATCTTGAAATCACCCCAGCACCTTGAACAGTTCGCTCCCTTGAGCCAGGTCTTTCCCGATGCGACCACCGTGGTGACCCACCGCGACCCGGTTTCGATTACGGCCTCCTTTGCCACCATGGCCACCTACAGCGCCCGCCTCTCACTGGAGACGGTCGATCCGGTGAAGGTCGGCGGTTATTGGGCGAAGCGCATCGAAGAAATGTTGCACGCCTGCGTCCAAGATCGGGAACTTCTCGCCCCAGAGCGTTCCCTCGACGTTCGCTTTCACGAGTTTATGTCCGATGACATGGCAACCGTCGCGGCCATTTACGCTCTGGCCGATCAGCCCCTCGATTCCGCCGCCCGTGGGGCGATGGACTCGTTCATGCAGCAGCATCCTCGGGGAAAGCACGGTCGGGTGCTCTACGACCTGGCCGATTTCGGGCTTGTAGAAAAAGAGCGCAGGCAGGCGCTGGATTTCTACAGCGAACGGTTTGGGGTGGTGGAGGAGAGGAACTAGCCACCCGTCGCCCCAAAAGCAGAGAACCCGGTGATGAAATCACCGGGTTCTTGCTCTTGCGGTTGGGAAGTTGGAGTTCCTGGGAAGAACTCCGAGGAGAAGACTTTCGGTTTACGCCGGACCCTGGGTCGGGGTCGCGGTGGGTGCTGGGGCGGACTGGGCCGTCGTGGTCGAGGCGTCGGTGATTGCCTTGTCCAGGGCCTTGAGCCGCCGGTTGATTCGATTCAGCTTCTTGTCGAGCTTGCTGATCTCACCCCGGGAGGCGATCTGCAGGCCACCGAGGACGGTTTCGATTCCGGTCTCGATCTGCTTCTCGACACGCTTGCTGCGCCCCTCGAACTCCTTGGTCAGGTCGTTGCCCAGGGATTCGGCTCGCTTGACGATGGGGAGCTTGCGCATTTCCTTGCGCATTTTCTTTACCTGTCGTTCGGCGTCCTTGCTGAATTTCTCACCGCGCTTCTCGAGTCTCTTCTGGGCCTTCTGAACCTCGCCCTCGACGGACTTGAAGGCGGACTGGATGCGGTCAAAGCTGTCTTCGATCATTGTGGTCTGCTGGGCCATATTTTCCTCTTCTTCGGGTTTCGCTGGCTGTGAATCGCGGGGAGGGCAGCGAAGATTTTCCCAATTGGGGTCCGCCTGAGGCGGGACCGGGGTTGCTTTCTCGTTGCGACGCAAAGCAGCATAGACGCAATGCGTCATCGCGTCAAGCTTGTCCCGGGAGAGGGAAAAGACAAGCAAAAACAAGGACCATGGATCACCCCGAGGGGCATCGGGGTCTGACGCGGTGCGCTAGAGGCGAAGCCTGGTCCCCGGCTTTAGTCGGGGCCCTACCAGCGCAGGATCGCGCTTCCCCAGGTGAAGCCCGAGCCGAAGGCCGTCAGGGCGACGATCTGGCCCGGCTTGAGTTTTCCGTTGCGCGTGGCTTCGGCGAGGAGCATGGGGATCGAAGCGGCCGAGCAATTCCCGAAGCGCTCGATATTGCTGAAGGTCCTCTCGGGGGTGATCTCCAACTTCTGGGCGACGAATTCGTTGATGCGAAGGTTCGCCTGGTGGAAGAGGAAGAGGTCGACGTCATCGATCTTGATGCTCGCCGCCGCGAGGGATTCTTTCAGGACTTCGGGCATTCGAGTCACGGCATGTTTGAAGACATGCCGGCCGTCCATGTGGGGGAAGTGAAGTTTCTGATCGATCATCTCATGGGTGAGTCGACAAGGGGTATGCCCGGATGATGGGGCCTCGATCCAGAGCCGGCGGGCGTGCTTGCCCTCGGCGTGGACGGTGGCATTGAGCAAGCCAGCCGAATCGTCTTCGTCTTCATTGGCCTCGAGGATGACCGCCCCGGCCCCGTCTCCGAAGAGCACCGCGACATCTCGTCCCTCGGTGGTTAGGTCGATCCCGGTGGATTGCACTTCGCAGCCCACCACCAGAACACGTCGAGATTTCCCCGACAGAATGAGGCCGTCGGCAAAGTTGAGGGCATAGATAAAGCCGCTGCACTGAGCTCGCAAATCGATGCACGGGACGTTGCCTGCCTTGAGTTGCTCTTGGAGAAAAAAGGATGTTCCCGGAAACTCGTGCTGGGAGGAGAGTGTGGCGAGGAGGATGAAGTCCAGATCGCCAACCTCGAGGCCAGCCGCTTCAAGGGCTTGCTCGCAGGCTGCCTGGGCGAGGTCAGCGGGCATCTGCCCGGGCTCGACGAAGCGGCGCTCGCGGATTCCCGTGCGCTGCTGGATCCACTCGTCCGAGGTATCCATGAGCTTGGCGAGGTCATCGTTGGTCACAACCCGCTCGGGAACGTACATGCCCGTTCCCACTACCTTGGATCGGATCGATCGATTTACCAATGGATTCCCCCCAGTTCTGAATCTACGGATGCTCAGGCGTCGCTTAGCGAGTAGTCGTCGGTCAGCGAATGACCCCCCTCGACCGCCGGCTCCTCGCCCCAGAGTATACTCTCTGCGGCGTGTAACAATTCGAACAAACCCTCGCCTGCCAGGGCGGAGACTGCCACCCCCCCGTATCGCTCGGCCACAGCCGCCCCTTCCCCCTCAGGGAGTAGGTCGATCTGATTGAAGACCAATAACTCGGGTTTGGCGTTGAGTTCGACGTTGTCGAGCACGTCCCGGACGGCGCTCATCCGGCGTTCGAGGTCCGGGGCCGTGGCGTCGACAACGTGGATCAACAGGCTCGCGTCCCGCATTTCCTCCAGGGTCGCGCGAAAGGCGGTCATCAAGTCCGGAGGCAGGTCCCGAATGAAGCCCACGGTATCCGTGATGATGACCTCCCTATCCCTGGGGAAACGGAGGCGGCGGGAGACCGGGTCGAGGGTTGCAAAAAGTTTATTCTCGACGAAGACATCGGATTGCGTCAGCGCCCGGAGCAGGGTGCTCTTGCCCGCGTTCGTGTAACCCACGATGGAGAGTACCGGCACTTCGCGCCGTCCACGCCGCTGCCGCCTCCCCTGGCGCTGGGCGGCGAGTCGCTTGAGATCCTTTTCCAGGCGCGTGATGCGATTGCGGACTTTTCGGCGGTCGTTCTCGAGTCGGCTTTCCCCGGGGCCCCGCCCACCGATGCCGGCCCCCAAACGGGAGAGCGAGAGGTCGGCGCGCTGGGCGAGTCGCGGCATTCGGTAGCGAAGCTGTGCGAGTTCGACCTGCAATTTGCCGTCGGCGGTGGTGGCACGCTGGGCGAAGATGTCGAGAATTAGCTGGGTCCGGTCGATGACCCTCAATTCCATCCGCTGGGAGAGGTTTCGGGCCTGACCCGGCTCAAGATCCTGATCGAAAATCACCAGGTCGATGTCCTGCTGGAAACAATGGACAACCAAATCGGAAAGTTTCCCCGCGCCCACCACGGTTTTGGGGTCGGGCTTGTTGCGGTTCTGGGTGATGACGCCGGCAACCTCGACGCTCGCCGTGCGGGCGAGTTCCTTGAGTTCGTCCAAGTGTGCTTCGAGGGTCTCGCGGTCTCTCCCCGCGCTGATCGAGACGAGCAGCGCTCGCTCGCTCCCCGCGACTTCGTGGGCGCCCGTAGCCCGGGCCAATTCGTTTTCGAGGTCCCTGATGTAGACGTCGAAATCAATATCGAGTTCGGCGGGGTGGCTCGGCGGGAGCAACTCGGTGGCTCGGCCATCTTCGTTGGCCGGAGCGAGGAAAGCCGTGTGGGCCATGCCCGGAAGGCCATCGTCCAAAACGCCGATGCTCACCATGGCGTCCAGGCGAAGAACGGCGAGGTCGGTCAGGTCATCTCGGGAAAGCCCCTCATCGGCGAGATGGGTATGGATGCAGCGCAGTCCACGGAGCCGGCCACGACCCGCTCGGATACGACCCCAATCGGGCAATTCGATGGCCCGGGCATCTCCCACCATGACGTGTTGGATATCGCCCCGTCGGTCGGCGAGAACCCCGACCTGCCTTCGGATATCGTGGCTGATCTCGCTCAATTGCCGAGCGAACTCGTTGCTCACCAGGCGATCGGCGGGGAGCCGACGCTGAAAAAGGCGCTCGAGTTGGCGGACTTGGCTGGCCTTGAGGCCGCGGGTATTGCCGAAGACCTGAATGGGAGACTCCGAAATCAGCGGAACGCGGGGTGGTGGGAACTCCCCCCTTAGGCCCGGGCGAAGTGGGGCAGAGCCTAGGAGTGACCTCGCGGTCGGGCAAGAAGCGGAAAGAGGTGGACTTTCCCCGCGGGATAGTGAAAAAAGGAGGGTTCTGGGGGTCCCGGTGTTCGATAAGCGTGGGTTGCGGTTACTCTCGCTTGGGCTTCGGGCCCCGGATACCGATAGAAAACAAGGCATTGGCGAGCGACTAGGGTCGCTCGGAGGGAGAGGTCTTCTCAAAGATGGCGGGCGCGCAAACCGTGCACGAGATTGCAGTTGTGGTCCTGGCCGCAGGGCAGGGAACCCGCATGCGTTCGGATCGCGCCAAGGTGCTGCACGAGATCTGCGGCGTGCCCATGCTGGGACACGTGCAAAAGGTGGCCCGGGCGCTGGACCCCCAGCGCTTGATCGTCGTGGTCGGCCGAGAGGCCGAGGCCGTGACCCAGGCTTTTGGGGACAGCGCCGAGTTCGTCCTCCAGGCCGAGCGCAAGGGGACCGGACACGCCGCTATGGTCTGCGAGGAGAGCCTGGCCGGTTTCCCAGGCGATATTCTGATCCTCTACGGGGATACGCCCCTGCTGCGTCCCGAGACCCTGCTGGCGATGCGTGCTCTCAAGGCCGAAAAGCAGGCGGATCTGGTGGTCCTCACGGCCCACGGCGATATCCCCGGACGCATCGTTCGCGACGCCGAGGGTCGGGTGGAGAGAATCGTCGAAGCCCAGGACGCCACGCCCGAGGAGTTGGCGCTCGAGGAGCGAAATACGGGGGTCTATCTGGTCTCCTCGAAGCTGCTCTGGGACGGGCTCGGCAAGATCGGAGCCGGCAACGCCCAGGGCGAGTATTACCTGACGGATGTCGTGGGCTACGCCGTCAAGACGGGCCACGCCGTCGAGGGCCTTCGGGTCGAAGACGCCGAAGAGTGCCTGGGAATCAACGACCGCACCCAACTCGCTGAAGCGAGTCGGATTATGCGCCGGCGGATCAATGAGAACTTGATGGCGGGCGGGGTGACTCTGATCGATCCGGAAACTACCTATATCGACGCCACCGTCGAGATCGGAGTCGACAGCGTGATCGAGCCCGGTTGCTGTATTTGTGGCTCGACCAGTATCGGCCGGGGCGTGGTGGTCAAGGCCAACTGCTATATCGAAGATAGTCGTCTCGACGATGACGTTGTCTTTGGCCCCTACTCGCATCTGCGGCCGCAATCGCATCTGATGGATGGCGTCAAAATCGGAAATTTCGTCGAAGTGAAGAATTCGACCATGGGGCCGGGGAGCAAGTCGGCTCACCTGACCTATATCGGCGATGCCGATGTCGGTTCCCAGGTGAATTTCGGTTGTGGGTCCGTGGTGGTGAACTATGACGGCTACGTTAAGAGCCGTAGCAAGGTGGGCGACGGCGCCTTTATCGGTTGCAACGTGAACCTGATCTCGCCGGTGAGTATCGAAGCACGGGCGTTCCTTGCCGCGGGATCGACGATTTCCCAGGACGTGCCCGAAGATGCGTTGGCAGTCGCACGGGCGCGGCAACGGAGTATCGAGGGGTGGGTCGCCCGGAAAGAGGGGCGTCCGTATAAAAAAATGAACCCAGGCGCCGAGTCGGACGAGAAACCGGACGACACGGAAGAGGCCTAGGCGGAGTGATCAGGATCGGTCGACCGAATGGGCGCGGCCCAGGGGAATCAAGCTCATGTGTGGAATAGTCGGATATGTGGGGCGGGAGCATCGGGCGGTCGATGTTCTGATCGATGGATTGCGGCGTCTCGAGTACCGCGGCTACGACTCAGCCGGGGTCGCGACCCTCGAGGGTCCCGAGATCGGCGTCCGTCGCGCGAAGGGCAAACTCGTCAACCTTGAGGCGGTCCTGCGCGACAAGCCCCTCGAGGGGAATATCGGCGTGGGGCATACCCGCTGGGCGACCCACGGCAAGCCGTCCGAGCGTAATGCCCACCCCCACCGGGCGGGTTCGGTGGTCATCGTCCACAACGGCATCATCGAAAATTACCGCGCACTTCGCTCGGAGCTCGAAGCCGGGGGGTCCGCGATTCTGTCCGATACCGATACCGAGTTGATCGCGCATCTGATCGACCGGGAGATCCAGCAGGGCAAAGATCTGATGAGCGCCGTGCGCGCCGCCTGCGCCCAATTGACGGGTTCCTATGCCTTTGGGGCCATCTCGGATACGGACCCTGAGCATCTCGTCGCCGCCAAGAACGGGGGCAGTCCGATTATCGTTGGCCGGGGGGAGAAGCAGGCTTTTCTGGGGAGCGATATCCCGGCGATCCTGCCCTATACGCGTGAAATCATCTCGCTTTGGGATGGCGACTTCGCGCGACTCTCGGCGGACGGGATAGAGATCGTCGATGCCGACGGGCAAGCGGTGGAGCGAGATTTCACCATCGTGCAATGGGATCCCGTGTCCGCCGAACGCGGCGGGTACGACCACTTCATGCAGAAGGAGATATTCGAGCAGCCCAGGGCCATTACGGACACGATCGGCACGCGAATCAACGAGGCCGAGATGACCGTGGATCTCGATGGGATCGAATTCAGCCGCGAGGAAGTCGACGGTCTTCGGAGCATCAGCCTGGTCGCCTGCGGAACCGCCTCGTATGCGTGTCATGTGGGCAAATACATGATCGAACAACTTGCTGGGATTCCCTGCGAGATCGATCTGGCCAGCGAGTTCCGCTACCGAAACCCCATCTTGGGAACGGACTGCATGGTGATCCCTGTTTCCCAATCCGGGGAAACGGCCGATACCCTCGCCGCTCTTCGAGAGGGCAAAAGTCAGGGCTCCCGGATCTTCAGTATCTGCAACGTGCGGGAGTCCACCATCGCGCGAGAAAGCGATGACGTGCTCTATACCCACGCTGGCCCCGAGATCGGAGTCGCCTCGACCAAGGCCTTCGTAACCCAGGTCGTTGCCCTCTACCTATTGGCCGTCAAACTCGCCCATGTGCGCGGGCGTTTGGAGGGCGACGCTCTCGCCGAACGCCTGCACGACCTCATGCGCCTGCCGAGGTTGGTTGAGGAGACCCTTGGCCTCGACGCACAGATCGCCACCTTGGCTCGCCGGTATTTCAAAGCAGAGGATTTTCTCTTTCTCGGCCGGGGCATCATGTTCCCCATCGCGATGGAGGGAGCGCTCAAGCTCAAGGAAATTTCATATATCCACGCCGAGGGCTATGCGGCGGGTGAGATGAAGCACGGCCCGATTGCCCTGATCGATGAGAATATGCCCGTGGTGGTCATCGCGAATTCAGGTCCGCTCTTCGACAAGCTGGTTTCCAACCTCGAGCAGGTTAGGGCTCGGGATGGCCGAGTCATCGCCGTGGCCAACGCGAGCAACCCGGAACTCGCGGATAAAGCGAACGAGGTTCTGAATATTCCCGAACTCGGCGAGTTCCTCACCGCGATCCTCGCGGCGGTCCCGCTCCAACTCCTCGCCTACCACGTGGCCACCCTGCGCGGCACCGACGTGGACCAGCCCCGGAATCTGGCCAAGAGTGTGACGGTGGAGTGATCTCCGGCGCTTCCCGGGGAGGGCTCGAGCTCCGGGAACTCCGCCCGGTAGACCCCGGTGGTCCGGTCGCCGGGGCTTTTTTTGCCGGGTGAATTGAGTCCGGCTGCCGCGTTCGATAGTCTCAATCGACCCCCAGGCCTCTCGTTAGATCTTCTTTCCCTCCGCTTTCTGGCGGCCAAAGAGGCGTATCGTGCTCGCTGATTCCATTACAGACGGCTTGAATGCCGAACAACTTCGCGCCGTCGAGACCACCGAGGGCCCCCTACTCGTACTTGCGGGGGCCGGTAGTGGCAAGACGCGGGTGCTGACCAGTCGAATCGCCTACCTGATCGGGGTCTGTGGGATCCCGGGCTCGGGGCTGCTTGCGGTGACCTTCACCAATAAGGCCGCTGGAGAGATGAAGGAGCGGGTGGAAAAACTGCTCGGCCCCGAGGCAAATGATCTCGCCATCGGAACCTTTCATTCGATCTGCGTCCGGATTCTGCGCAGAGATATCGGGCACCTCGGCCGGAGCCGGGGTTTTGTGATCTACGACGACTCCGACAGCGTCGGGGTCATCAAGCAGGCCCTGAAACGCGAGGGGCTCGACCCCAAGGCCCATGATCCCAAGAGGATTCGTTGGCGGATCGATCAATGGAAGAACGCGGGGATTCTGCCGGCCCAGGCCGCCCAGGAAGCCTTCGATATCGACGATGAACTCTCGGCCCGGTTCTACGGCGTCTATCAGCGGATGCTAGCCGATGCCAACGCGCTCGATTTTGGCGATCTACTCCTTCAAACCGTTGAGCTTTTCAAGCAATTTCCCCGAGTGTTGGAGTATTACCAAAGGCGTTGGCAATACGTTCTGGTCGACGAGTTCCAGGACACGAACGGTATCCAGTTGAGCTTGGTCAACCTGCTCGCGGCCAACCATCGCAACCTCTGCGTGGTGGGCGATCCCGACCAATCCATCTACGCCTGGCGGGGCGCCAATGTCAGGAACATTCTCGACTTCGAGGAGAGCTATTCCGAGGCGGCGGTGATCAAGCTCGAGCGAAATTATCGCTCGACCCAGCCGATCCTTGCCGGGGCCTCCGCGGTGGTGTCGAATAATATCGAGCGGAAAGAAAAGCAGCTTTTCACCGAGCAGGAAGGCGGAGACCTGATTCAGTTCTTCGAAGCCGACGACGATCGCGAGGAGGCTTCGTGGGTGATTCGCAAAATCGCCACCGCCGCTTCCCAGGATGCTCGGGCCTTCAGCAATTTTGCGATCCTTTACCGAACCAACGCCCAGTCCCGGGCCTTCGAAGAAGAACTCCTCAAATACAATATTCCCTACGCCGTGGTGGGTGGGGTTCGCTTCTATGACCGAGCCGAGGTCAAGGACGCCATGGCCTACCTCCGACTCCTGATCAATCCCCAGGACGACCAGGCCCTACTCCGAATCGTCAACAAGCCCGCCCGGGGTATAGGCAAAACCACCGTGGACCGAGTCGGTGTCCTGGCGGCGAACCGTGAGACCTGTCTGGGCGAGGCACTTGTGGAGTTTGGTCGCGAGGCCACGGCCAGGGTCAAAGGCAAGATCCAAGCCTTCGTCGGCCTGCTCGATGAACTTCGCGCGGAAATGGCGTCGCGGCCCCTGGATCAGTTGATCGCCAAATTGCTCGAGCGCTCGGGCTACATGGAGGCCCTGGCCAAAGAGGGGACACCCGAGGCCGAGGCGCGTCGGGACAACCTGCTGGAATTGATGGCCAGTGCCCGGGATTTTCACGCGGCCAACGAGGGCGCCCTGGATGAGGGGCGAAGCGAACTCGAACTCTTCCTCGAACAAGTGGCGTTGATTTCCGACCTCGACACCTGGGAGGACCGCACGGAAAAGGTGTCCTTGATGACCGTTCACTCGTCCAAGGGGCTCGAGTTTCCGGCCGTTTTCCTGGTGGGCATGGAGGAGAGGATCTTTCCCCATGCGAGTTCGGCGGGCGATGCCGAGGGCATCGAGGAGGAGCGGCGGCTCTGCTACGTGGCGATGACCCGTGCCATGGAGCAGTTGCATATCACCCACGCAGCGGAGCGTCGGCGCTTCGGCGAACGTAATTTTCAAACGCCGAGTCGCTTCCTCGACGAAATTCCGAGCGATGTGGTCGAGGTCTTGAGCCATGGACGGGCCGCAGGGAAGAAGAAACAAAGCCGGTCGAGCCGGGGTGGAGAGTCCAATTTCGACTACTCCTATTCCCAGGAGACATCGGGGGGTGAGGGCGATATTCAGCTCGGGATGCGCGTTCGTCACCCGGTCTTCGGCGAGGGGGAGATCATGGAAATGATCGGCGGGGGCGTCAACCAGAAGCTCAAGATCCGCTTCGCCCGGGTGGGCGTGAAGACTGTCATGCTCCGCTTCGCCAATCTCGAACTGGCCTGAGACGAGCCGCCTCTTCTCAGCCGAGGAAGCTGAGGCCGATGGACGCCGCCAGGCTCGCCAACCAGCCGATGCCGGCGCAGTGCAGGGCCCGGCGCCAGGTCCCTCGAGTCGGCTGGATCCAACGGCTCACCGCGCTGATTCCCTCGGCGCCGGCAATGGCCAGGGGCAGCACCCCGCAGAGCAGGTAGAAGGCCTTGGCTTGGGCGTAGAAGGCGAGTTGCAGGCTGATCAGCAACCCCGAGAAGGCCAGCAGGAAGAGAATACTCGCGAGCAGGCTGTAGACGAGTTTGCGGGGCAAGGCACTGTTGGTGAAGGACTCGAGCCAGATCCTGCCCGCACCCAGCACCAGGCAGCCCGTGGCCGGGAGGGCGAGGGGGTAGGTGAGCACGTGGAATTCGTCATTCCAAAAGCCATGCCGGGTGGCGACTCGGGCCATTCCAGCCACGAGCCCGTCTCCCCAGAGCGTCGAGTAGAGGCCGTCCCAGAAGGAGGCGTAGCCGGCAAAGAGCGGGTGGACCAGCGACTCACCGAAGCTCAGGTACCAGTCAGCGGTATGAAAACCCGGGCGCATCCACCAGGTCAGGGCCCCTGGAATATCGAGATTCCAGACCAGGGGATCTTCGAAGAGCACCCAGTTTCTCCAGTAGAACCAGCCCGCCAGACTGGCCGCGCCCAGGACGAGCCCGGCCAGGACGGCGGCGGCGTGTGCCGGGCTTTTCCCGTCCAACCACCAGGTACGCAGGGACGCGAAGAAGGCAATGACCGGGGCGACGCCCAGGGCGGTGAACTTGGTGAGCAGCGCCGCACCGAGGAGGGCAGTCAGACCCACCCAATGCGCCCACCTCACCCGCTCGGCCATAAGGATCGCGGTGGTGAGAGCGATGGCGCCGCTGACCAAAGCGGCGAGCATCGGCTCGTTGGACACATAGGCCGACATGTAGATGTTCATGGGGAGCAGACCGGCGACGGCAAGAGCCAGGGAGGGCTTGAGGGCCTCACCGGGCCAGAGCCTGCGGGCCACTGACCCGGTCAGCCAGATATTCAACAACCCGCAGGCAAAGGGCAGGGCGCGGTAGACGATTCGTCCGGTCCAGAGGTTGCTTTCGGCACCGAATAGCTCGACGCCCGCACCGGTCAGCAGATAAAAGAGGGGCGGGTGGTAGGTGGAGAACCCGTAGGCGGCGGTGGGAAGGGCGTGCTGCACCCGGATGTAGTCGATGTAGGCGAGATGGGCCGAGGCGTCGAAGCCCAGGGCCAGGGGCATGGGGACAAATTTGAAGGCGAAGAGGGCGAGCCAGAAGAGGGTGATCGCCGCCAGCACGATCCCGGGCCAGCGCTCGCTCGGAACCCGTTCGAGGAGGGCGGGCCTTCGCCAGGCGGCGAGGGCAGCCAGGGCAAAGACCAGGAGTAGGATCAGGCCTTGGCGCGGTGCGACCTCCAGGGGAGTTGGCAATTGCCGGGATTCGGGATTCAGCGCGAGGTCGGTGGCGATTTGCGCGAAGGTTTCCGGGGCATCGGCGCCTGGTTTGGATCCGGAAATGCGGGTGACCGTCCAACTCGAATCCGACGCGGTGGTACCCAGGGAGGTGACGATGCGCGCCTGGAGCAGGGCCGGCCCGGAGGGGTTCGTCACGCTCAGGAGGATCTCGTTGCGCCCCTGGATCAGGGCGTCGGAAAGGTCGGCCTGGAAGCCCTGCTTCCACCCTTCTCCCCGGGGTATGAGCGGAAGACTCTTCCCGTTGATCTGGAGCTTGGCGTCGCGCAGGGCCGTTCCCTCGAGACGGGCACTGGCGTCTCCGGCTCGGGCCTCGAAGGATTTGCGGAACACATGGGCTGGGGGGGCGGCTGGGTCGACGACGATCAGGTCGGCGGTTCTCGGTTGGGGGGCCATGATCCAGGCGGCCCCGGCTCCCTGGCGGACGAAGGGGACGTCCTCGTCGAAGAGGATCGCGTGCCCCAGGAGCCCGATACAGAAGAGGAGCAGGGTTGCCCAAGCTCCCGCTTGAAGGCGGAAAAGGATCCCGGGATCGGGCCTCATCCAGGCGTCGACCGACGGGACTTTCGGGGCAGGTAGCGGCGGGAAATACGCCAGATCTCCGCCAGGGCGCGGACGAAATCCGCCGGACGAACCTTCGATCCCGCGACATCGACCCATTCATCCACGGGCACCTCATAGATGACTTCATGCGCCGGGGGCGCGCCGGTTTCGCGCTCGGAAACCCTCCAACGGGCGATCAACTCCACGTCGAAGACCCAGTTCGATAGAAAGGGTTCGCTAAAGAGCGCCTTGACCCGGGGGCCCGCGCGAAAGAGCTTTGCACCGCATTGGGTGTCGTAGACGGGCAGGCCCAGAACCTCGGAGGCAACGGTCGCGAAGACTCGGCCGAGATAGTGGCGCAGGGGCCGGCGCTGGATTCTTCGACCCAGGAGTTGAACTCGGGAGGCGAAGACAATTTCGATGGATTCGTCGCGGCGAAGGACCTCGCGGAGTCGCGACACTTCCGCGAGGGGGGTCGCCAAATCGGCATCGAAATAGCCCACGAAGCGCGCGCCTGTGGAGAAAGCCCGGTTCATGCCCGCGCGCACGGCTTCGGCCTTGCCCTGGTTGCGGGGTTGGGTCACCACGTTGATTCGACCCTGACCCCGGGCCGCCAGTTCTTCGAGAATGCCCGCGGTTCCGTCGTGGCTCCCGTCGTCGACGAAGATCAAGTCGGTCTCGGGATCGCTGTCCAGATATTCGCCGAAGAGATCGCTGCGCAGCCTTTGGGCTTCGTTGAAGCAGGGAATCACGAGAATGGTTTCGGGCATCTTATCCGCGATTCTACCCCGGGTGTGGAGATCTGCCTGTCGAACCCTACTCTTTGAGGGAGCGAAAGGCTGGCCCGGGGTGGGGCAGGGGAGTTCGGGGTGGACGGAGCCGAGAGAGGGCAGCAAGGCTCGGAGGCGAGGGGTCGCGGGATCGCCGCGCTCGTCCTGCTGATCTTCGTGTTGCTGCAATTGGGGTCCCTGGGGCATCCGCTCTTCTGGCAGGACGAGGGTGAGACCGCGATGTTCGGTCAGCGTATCCTCGAGTACGGCTACCCGAAGGTTCATGCCGATGGCAACGTCGTGTACGGGATCGGAGTTCCCCTGGCGCTGGCGGTGGACGAGGACCGGGACGCCTACCGGGGGAGTTTCTGGGGCCAGTACTACCTGGCTGCCCTGGGGGTATGGCTGGCCGGGGATCTCGAGGATCTCTATGCCCACACGCGCTGGGTACGGCTGCCTTTTGCCCTGGTGGGCCTCCTGGGTTTGGCCCTGCTCTTTCTCTCGGTGCGTCCCCTGCTGGCCTCGCGCCGGGGCAGCGCCGCCGTCGCCGCAGCAATTTTCGCTGGATTGCTCTGCCTCTCGACCTCGCTGATCCTGCACCTGCGCGAGGTCCGCTATTACGCGCCGGCCCTGGCGCTTCTCGCCGCCCTGGTTTGGCTGGAAATGCGCCGACCGCCGGGCCGGGAAATGGGGGGCCCGGGACGCTCCCTGGCCGCCGGGTTGGGGCTGGTCGTTCTTTTCAATTTTTTTCACCCCGCCGCTTTTGCCGCGGCCGGGTGGCTGAGTCTCGAGTGGTTGATCTGGGCGCGGCGCTCGGGCGGGGGGATAGGGCGGCGGATGCGGCGCGCCTGGGCTCTCGGGTTGGCGCTCTTCGCCTTCGCCGGGGTGGCCCTGGGGTTGGCCCAGGTCTTCGAGGTCGCCGGGTATTCGCGCGTCCTCGCCGAGCGCTGGAGTCTCGGGCCGGGTCTTTACGCCGAAAACCTTCTCGCCCTGGTGCACTATCTCCTCCGCTACGAATTCCTCGCGCCTCTGGCGGCCGCCGAAGTCGCGCTTTTTCTGGGGCGCCGGGCTCGCCAGGAGGGGGACGTCGGATTGCTCCGGGCCCGGGCTTCCCTACTTCGTCTGGCGCTGATCTACGGCTTGGTGGGGGCGGCCAACCCGATCTTCTTTGAGCGCTATTTCGTCCCGGTGGGGCCGCTGCTCGCCCTGGTGCTGGTCCTCGACCTCGAACTTCTCTGGCGCGGTCTAGTCTTGACCTCCCGCCCGGATCGACGCCCCGGGCGGACCTTCGCCGTGGTCTGCGGTCTGGTTCTGATTTTGCTCGTGACCCTGCGCGCGGGAGAACTCCGGGGACGGGTGATGGAAATCGCGCGGCCGGTTCGCGGGCCGGTGGATGTGGCCATCGAGTTCATCCGGGCCAATCACCCGGCCCCGGAAAGCCTGTTGATCGCCACCAACTACGAGGCCGAACCCTTCATGTATTACCTGGGCAGCCGGGTGGTGGGCCGCTTTCATGGAGGAACGCTGGCGAGGGACGCCGCCGAGGCCGCCGAGAGGCCGGATCTGGTGATTCCGCGAAGCGCCCAGCCCAAAACTCTCCGGGCGGTCCGTCGCTATCTGCTGGGCGGCTCTTTCGAGCGTCACGAATTGCCCGTGGCCGACGTGGCGTACAATAATATTCCCGAACTGAGCCGGGGCCGGGTGCTCTCGACGACCCACCGCTTCGAAACCCCCGAGCCGGGCCGTGACGGCCCGCCGCTGATTATTTACGAGCGTCAGCCCGCTCCGTGACGCGTGCCGGATGGCTGGCCCCCCAATGCGCGGTATGTTGCGGCCATGGTGTCAGGGGGGACCGAGGGGGAGCGCGCAAGAGGGAGGGCGCCGTATCTGGCGAAACTTCTGCCCGGCCTCTTTGTCTCGCTGCTGGCGTTGGCCTGCGGGCCGGGTCCGGAAGAGTTGCGTGCTCGAGACCCACGCCCCAACGTGGTGATTATCTCCATGGATACGACTCGGGCCGACCACCTCTCCGCCTACGGCTACGAGCGCGATACCTCGGCCTCGCTTCGCGCGTTGGCCGGGGAGGGCATGCGCTTCGAGGTGGCCTATTCACCCTCGGCCACCACGGCACCGAGTCATGCGAGCCTCTTCACCGGCCTTGCCCCCATCGCCCACGGGGTGGTGAAGAACGGCAGGCCCCTCGAGGGCGATTTTGAAACCCTGGCCGAAACCCTTGGCGACGAGGGCTACGAAACCGCGGCGGTGGTGAGTTCCTATGTTCTCTCGGGTCGCTTCGGTTTCGATCAGGGTTTCGACCACTTCGACGCCGACTTTTCTCAGGCGGACGTCGTCGCCGGCGATCGCCTCTGGGAAGGGGAGTTGTTGTCCGGAAAATTCCACGGACGCGCCGACGACACCACCCGGCGCGGGTTGCAGTGGCTCGATGCCCGGCGCCACCCCGAGCGTCCGTTCTTTCTCTTCGTTCACTACTTCGATCCACATACCCCGTATTTGCCTCCCGAGGGCTATGAGCCGCCCTTTCGACCCGGCGCGCGGGAAGCTCTGAAACTCAATCGCACCATTTTCCTATACGACACTCTGATCGCTTTCACGGATCAGGAGATAGGCCGGCTGCTCCAAGGGCTGGAAGCGCGCGGGCTAGAGGGGGATACCCTGGTGATCGTGGTTGGTGACCACGGGGAGGGCTTGATGAGCCACGGCCATATGTTCCACGGGGTCCATATCTATGAGGAGGGGGTGAGGGTGCCCTTGATCGTTCGCTGGCCCGGGCAGGTTCCGGCCGGGGTCGTTGCCCCGGGCCCGGTCGATCTGGCGGATCTCGCCCCGAGCGTACTCGAGCTCGCGGGGGTTTCCTCGACGACGCCTGTTCAGGGCCAGAGCATCGCGTCCTTTCTCCTGGGAGGCGATGACCTGGAGGCAGAGCGTCCTGTCCACCTCTATCGCCGGCATTACGAAGGGGGCGACGTGGTCGACGGCCTGTATGCCGAAGGCGAAAAATTCGGCCTTCGCCGCGGGCGCTGGAAGTTGATCGAAGGTCCCGAAGAGGGAACCCTGGAACTCTTCGACCTGGAGACTGACCCCGGGGAGAAGGATAATCTTGTGGAGGGGCAGCCCGAGCGGGTCCAGGCCATGCGCGAAGAGATTGCGGCTTGGCGCCGGGCGCATACCCAGGACGCCAAGGATGGGCGGCTTCCGAGCGCTGAAGAGCGCGAGGGGCTCGAGGCCCTGGGGTATACCGAATGAGTGCACGTACAGGGACCGGATTGCTCTGCCTTCTCGCTGCAATGGGCGCGGCCCTGGCCTGTGAGCCCGGAAAACAAAGAGCCCGGCCCGATGTCCTGTTGATTACGATCGATACGCTCCGCGCCGACTATGTGCACGCCTATGGGTTCCCCTTGGAGATCACCCCGTCCATCGATGCTTTGGCGGCTCGGGGTGTTCTCTTTGAGAACGCCATCGCCGCGGCGACCCTGACGGCGCCCGCCCACGCTTCGATTATGACTTCGCGGTATGTCCGGGAGCATTCGATCGGATCGCGCAACGGCGATACGCGTTTGCACGGGCTGTCGACCCTGGCCGAAACCTTTTCCGAGGCGGGTTACTCCACGGCGGCCTTCATCAGCAACGCGGTTCTGCGTCGGCGTATCGGCCTCGATCGCGGTTTCGAGACCTACGACGACGAGTTGCCTTCCCGGGAACGGAATCGAGGAAATTATTTCGAACGGATCGCCGAGGAGACCGCGGGCAATGCCCTCGAATGGCTGGCCCTGCGGCCCGCTGCCGACCCGGTCTTTCTCTGGCTTCATCTGCAAGATCCCCACGGCCCCTATACGCCCCCTGCGGAGTGGGTGGGACGGGTGGGAGACTTCCCCCTCTCTATCCGGCGCCCTCTCGGAACCCTTCGGGCCAACTCGGGTCGAGCGGGCATTCCCCTCTATCAGGTTCTCGAGGACGAGATCGATCCGGCCTTCTACGCCGGCCGTTACGCCGAAGAAATCCAATACGCCGATCATTGGGTGGGGCAGGTCATCGCAGCCGTGGAGCGGCACGGTGAGGAGCGGGGCAGCGTGATCCTGCTCACCGCCGACCACGGGGAAAGTCTGGGCGAGAGCGGCTGGTTCTTTCAGCATGGGCAATCCACGGCGCCCGAGTTGGCCCGGGTCCCCTTCGTTCTGGCGGCGCCCGGGCTCGAGGCCGCGCGTATTCGAGGGCCGGTGAGTCATGTCGATATCGCCCCGACCCTGATCGCTCTGGCGGGTCTCCCCGAATTGCCGGGGGCTCGCGGGCGGGCCCTCGAAGAGGAAATCAGGAATGGGGAAGTCGCCGAGGACCGGTTGATCTTTTGCGACACCGACGGGGAAAGCGCGGCCTATAGCCCGGGTTCGTGGACCCGGGTCGGGGGGTCCATCGCCTCGGATCGTGTCGGCGATGTCATGCAGGCGACCCGGGCCGAAAGTATCCGGCTGACCGAGACCGGAAAATGGAGGCCATCGGACCTGGACTCCCGGGCGTTGCGGGGTCTCGAAGAATATCTCGAAGCCCGCACTCCCCTGGTCGCTGCAGGTCCCATGGAGCCCCAGCACATCGATGAATTGCGAGCTCTTGGCTATTTGCCTCCTGCGGAGGAAGAGCCAGAGGAGCCCGATCCTCGGGCGGCTGAGGCCCCGGTGTCCGAAAACCTTTCACACTGATGCACCCGAGAGCCACGTTTGGGGGGCCCGGGTGATACACTGCCCGGTGTGTACAAAGGCCTCTCGGTTATCGCGATCGCGCCCGTCCTCGATGAAGAGGAGAAGATTCGGTCCGTGGTGCGACGGACTCCTCGCGACGTGGTGGACGAGATCCTCGTGGTAGATGATGGCTCGACGGATCGTTCCGCCGAAGTGGCCCGGGAGGAGGGCGCCCGGGTGCATTCCATGGGTCGCATCGCCGGGGTGGGGGCCGCCATTCGTACGGGCTACCGCCTGGCACGCGAGGGAGGGTTCGACGTTGCGGTGGTGATGGCGGGCAACAACAAGGACTCGCCCGAGGAAATTCCGCGGCTTCTTGATCCGATTGCGGATGCCCGAGCCGATTTCGTCCAGGGCTCGCGCTTCCTCAAGAGGGATGCGGACTTCGGCCCGATGCCCTTCTATCGAAAGATCGCGACGCGTATTCATCCCTGGCTTTTTTCCCTGGTCGCCGGCCGTCGGGTGAGCGAGTCGACCAACGGCTTTCGGGCTCTCCGCTGCTCTCTTCTCGAGGATCCCGGGCTCGATTTGGACCAGGCGTGGCTTGACGAGTATGAGCTCGAGCCTTACCTCTATATCCGCGCGATCCGCCTGGGCTACCGCACCGAGGAGGTGGCCGTGACCAAAATCTACCCTCCGAAGGCCCAGGGTCAAACAAAGATGAAGCCGATTACCGGGTGGTGGTCCATGCTCCGCCCTCTGGTCTACCTCGGCCTGGGGATTCGGAAATGAATACAGGGCTGCAGGGCGACGCTTGGGTGCGCCCGTTCGAAAACTCGAGAGAGGGATGAGCATGATCCAGGTGGCAGTCGTGGGCGCCGGTCATTGGGGCCCCAACCTCATCAATAACTTCGAGCGAAGTGGCCGTAGTCAGGTTCGCTATGTGGTCGACCGGGATGAGAAGCGCCTGGCGGCCGTTGCCGAACGCTTCCCTTCGGTTGAGGCCTGTGCCGATTTCGATCGGGCTGTCGGCGATGCCGGGGTCGATGCCGTTGTGATCGCTACGCCCACGTCCACGCATTTCGATTTGGCCAAGCGCGCTCTCGAGGCGGGAAAACATGTGCTCGTCGAAAAACCCCTGACCGATTCGGTGGAGAGCAGTCGGGCGCTCTGCGAACTCGCTGAAGCCCGTGGGTTGACCTTGATGGTAGGGCACGTCTTCGTCTACAACGCGGCGGCCCGTCGCGTCAGGCAATTTGTCGAAGACGACGAATTGGGGCGCATCTATTATATCTCGATGGTCAGAACTAATCTCGGGCCGATCCGAACCGACGTTAATGCCGCTTGGGATCTTGCTGCCCACGATATTTCCCTGGCGAGTTATTGGCTGGATGCGTGGCCGACCCACGTGTCTGCGACGGGTGGCCAATTTATCAATCCGGGCATCGATGATGTTGTCTTCGCCACCCTCCGCTTTCCCGGGGGCGTTCTGGCCAATCTTCACGCCTCCTGGCTGAACCCGAGAAAGTCACGGGATATCACTGTGGTGGGCGAGAAGAAGATGCTGACCTTCGACGACGTCAATCTGGATGCGCCCCTGCGGCTTCACGACAAGCAGGTGGAGGATTCGGAATCGAGTGAGGCCTCGCTGGTGGATTCTTTTCATTCGTTCCGAACGAGTGTTCATTTAGGAGAGGTCTTCGAGCCACGGGTGGAGCCGAGTGAACCCCTGCGCAATGAGTGCGAACATTTCCTTGATTGCCTCACGGAATCCGCGACACCGGTTTCTCCGGGTCGTTCGGGGCTGGCGGTCGTCCAAGTCCTGGGAGCGATATCGACTTCCCTCGCAGAGGGAGGCCGCGAGGTCGAAGTGGAGATCGGATGAGAATTCCCCTGGTCGATCTTACTTGGCAGCAGCGAGAAATTGCCGATGAGGTACGCGAGGGCTTCGACCGCCTGATGGAGAGTGGTCAATTTGTTCTGGGCGAGGAAGTGGAGGAATTTGAGGCGGAGTACGCGGACTTCTGCGGAGTCGAACACTGCGTGGGTGTGGCAAACGGAACGGACGCGCTGGAGCTGGGCCTACGCGCTTTGGATATCGGCCAGGGTGACGAGGTAATCCTGCCCGCGAATACTTTCGTCGCCTCGGCCCTGGCGGTTGTGCGCAGCGGGGCGACCCCGGTGCTGGTGGATTGCGCTCCCTCGGGTTCCGGAATGGATACGAGGGAAGTGGCCGACCGCATGGGGGCAAGAACCCGGGCCGTGATGGCGGTAGATCTCTTCGGCGAGTTGGCGAACCAGAACGAAATCGAGGCCCTCGCCGAGGAGTCCGGGATTGCGTTGGTGGAAGATGCTGCCCAGGCCCAGGGCGCTCGCCGAGAGGGCCGGGCGGCTGGGGCGTTCGGTGCCCTGGCGGGAACCAGCTTCTATCCCGGGAAGAACCTGGGCGCTTATGGGGACGCGGGGGCGGTCACGACTCGGAGCCCGGAACTCGCCGGACGCCTTCGCCGGCTGCGCAATTACGGCAGCGAACGCAAATACGAGCACCCCGAAATTGGATTCAACTCGCGCCTCGATGCCCTGCAGGCGGTGGTTCTTCGCGCGAAGCTCCGTCGTTTGGACTCCTGGAACGATGCACGCCGCCGGGCCGCTCGGTATTACGATGAAGCCCTGGGCGACGTGGCCGGGGTAGAGCTACCCCCGGGCGGCCGGGACGCGTCCCATGTCTGGCATATTTATGCGGTCAGGGTCTCCTCCCGCGACCGGGTCCTCGAGGAACTCCAGGCCGCCGGGGTGGGGGTGGGGATCCACTACCCCACGCCGATTCATTTGCTCGGGGGGTTCGCCTTCCTTGGGCATCGTGGAGGTGAGTTTCCCCGTGCGGAATCGGCTGCCGCGGCGATGATCTCACTTCCCCTCTTTCCAGGCATTCGGGAGGCCCAGCAAGAGCGGGTGGTTGAACTCCTCGCTGCTGCTGTGGCGGGGAAAGGGAGTTGATATGAGCCTCAAGGAAAAAGCGGGTGGCATTCTCGTTCACCCCCAGGCGCTCTGCGAAAGTGAGCAAGTGGGTGAGGGGACTCGCATTTGGGCACTGGCCCATGTGATGGCGGGGGCTGTGGTGGGCAAGGGTTGCAATTTGTGCGGGCAGACTTTTATCGAAGAGGGGGCCATCGTGGGTGATGGCGTGGTGGTGAAGAACGGAGTTCAGGTCTGGGATGGCGTAGAACTTGAAGACCATGTCTTCGTCGGACCCAACGCGACCTTTACCAACGATCTCCGTCCGCGTGCTGCCCGTCCGCTACCCCCGGTGGACTTCGTCAAGACCCGGGTTCTTCGCGGGGCATCTCTGGGAGCCAATGTCACTGTGGTTTGTGGCAATACCATAGGTGAGGCTGCCTTCGTGGCGGCGGGCGCCGTGGTCACCCGTGACGTCGCCGCCCACGCCCTGGTGGCTGGCAACCCGGCACGACGGATGGCTTGGGTCTGCGAATGCGGTGAGTCCCTGGCGGCGGATCTCGGGTGTTCGTGTGGTCGCCGTTATCGTTTGCTCGATGAAATTAGAGGACTCGTGCCCGCCTCTTGACCTGAGGCCGACAGCGAACGCGCAGAGCCGGCCGCCGTCGGCCGCAGGGGGATGAGGATGAAATCAGGCGCGCATGCCCTCGGGCGCCGGGGTTCTTGGACGACACTCGTCGGCCTGATGCTTGCGATGATGCTGGCCCTGGCGGTGCGCGCGCTCGGATTCGAGTACGTCTTCGTGGGGGACGAGGTGGCGTTCCCCCCCGCCGACGCCCAATACCACCTGCGCCGGGCCTATTACACCTTCGTCAATTTTCCTGGCGTCCTCCTCTTCGATCCTTATATCAACTATCCGGGCGGAGCCCCGGTGCCCTGGCCTCCGCTCTTTGATTTTCTGCTCGGCGGATTCGCCCGGCTCCTGGCAGACGATCCCCGGGGTTTCGAGACCGTGGCGGCCTGGTCGGGGCCGGTATGCGCACTGGTGACCCTCGTGCCCATCTACTGGGCGGGTCGCTTGCTGGGGTCGCGCGGCGCGGGTCTGGCGGCCGCCCTCTGCTACGCGGTTCTGCCGGTCAGCGTGACTTTCTCTCGGGTGGGCAACCCCGATCATCACGCCGCCGTGGCCATGCTCGGTGCCTGGCTCCTGCTCGCCTGCTTGGGGCTCGGGAATGCGAGCGCGTCGAACCAACGGGTGCGCGGCTGGGGCATCCTGCTGGCCTTGGCGCAATTTGCCCTGCTTCTCACGTGGCACGGAAGCCTGCTCTACCTCGCCATCGCCAACGCGTTGGTCCTGGCCACGAGCATCGCTGGGGGCGGCCGTCAGGGCTTGTTGGCCCAGGCCGGAGCCGCCCTGGCGTGCGGTCTGGCGCTGGTCCCCGTGGTACTCCTTTCCCCGAGTCCCCTGGGTGGAACCTTTTCGTCCATCGCACTCTCTTGGCTTCATGTTTTCGCCACCCTCGCCGTGGCTCTCGTGATCGCCGCCCTGTGGGCGAGGGAGGCTCAGCGCGGGGAGATGCCCCGGGTTCGGCGCCTGGTGGTCGTGGCGTCGAGCGCCCTCGTCTTGGGCGGCATCGCTCTGGTGGTCCCCGATATTCGCGAGGGCCTGCGCCCGGCCTTTCAGTTTCTCAGCCAGACCGACCAGGTGGGCGCGATTACCGGGGAGCAGAACGCGCTCTTCGGCCTTGAGTCTGGGAAACACGGGACCGACCCTGTTCGCGGGTGGGGTTGGTTCGCGTACACGATCCCCTTCGCCCCCTGGCTGGCTCTCTGGCTCTGGGCCTCACCCGGCAACTCCCGGCGCTCGTGGGCCGCCCTGGGGATCCTGGGAGGTTGGACTCTCTTCTTCGGGGCGTTGACCCTCGATCAACGGCGTTACGGCAACGATTTTGGCCCGGCCTTTTCCATACTCTTCGGCCTCGTCGCGCTCAATCTTTTCGGCGGGGGGCGCCGGGAACCGACCTTGGGGATCCGGGGCCGCCTACTCCAGGCCTCCGCCGTCTGCGCTTTGCTCTTCGCGTTCTTGTGGCCCGTTGGGGTCGGTCTCTACGCTCCGCGCGCCCAGGCTTCATGGGCCGCTCTCGAGCCCGACGCGGCCCCAGGATTCCAGGCGAGTCGGAGCGTGGCCTCGACCCTGGCTCGCTTCATGGCCGATGTGCGTCGAGCGACGCCCGACACCGGCGGCTATTTGGTTCCCGGGGTCGAGCCCGAGTACGGCATCCTCGCCCATGCGAATCTCGGGCACGCCCTTCAGTACGGGGCGCGTCGCGCCACCGCCACCGATCCCTTCTGGTGGTATATCGGGCCCGAGAATTGGCGGGCCTCGTTCTCCTTTTTGGCTGCCCAGGAAGAGGAGGAGGCCCTGGCCTGGGCGAGCATTCTTCGGGGCCGCTACGTGCTCACCCACGCCGAGGAAGAAATGCGTTCGGTGGCGGGGCAACTGCAAAATCACGATGGCTCGGCCCAGCCGGGAAGAGCGGCTCTCGGGCGCTTTCGCCTGGTGGTCGAAGCGCCGCGTGGCGGGAAATCGTTGGGTGAGATCTTTCGACCCCGAGCGGGAGAGAGCGTTCCCTACAAGCTCTTCGAGATCGTTTCGGGCGCGAGCATTCGGGTGATGACGGCCCCGGGCGAGCGGATCGACCTCTCTCTTGAGTTGCAGTCCAACCGGGGTCGGCGCTTTACCTATCGCGCCAGCGCCCGGGCGAACGATGGCGGAGAGGCGCATTTGCGAGTGCCCTATGCCACCGACCTCCGAACTCGGCCGGGGGAGCCGGCTTCCACCCGGCCACGCGGTCTCTACCGGATCGAGACCCGGGAGCGCGTTGCGGCCTTGGGCGTATCCGAGAGCGACGTACTCGAGGGTGGGGAAACTCGATTGGACCTGCGCTGAGCGGAGAAGCGATTCACCGGAAGCGAAACCTTCCGTCGTAACGCAATGAGTGGGGGCCCAGAAATTCGACGCTGTAGAAGGCGAGTTCGCCCCCCCCATCCCGGTGGGGTGTGATGCGGGCTTTTTCGCTCCCGGCCAATCGAGCCGCCACCAGCAATTTGGGGCCCAGGCCGAAGAGGTCGTGAGGAACGTCGTGGACCAGGTAGACGGTGTCCTGGCTTCCCGCGAAGACCCAGGGGCGCCCGGAGGCGATTTGCTGGGGCAGGGACCAGATGCTCTCGACCAGGCGCGTCTGGCGAGTGAGGAAGAGCAGGGGTTCGTGGAAGCCCCAGTCCAAGCTCACCACGGTTTTGCCGGGTTGGGCATCGACGGCCAGGGCGAAGTCGTCCAGGGCATGACTGAAGCGCCCGCGGCCGCCGGTGTCGGCGATGAATGCGGACGTTTCACGGATCACCAGGACGTTGGCCGCGACCAGGGTGGCGAAGAGAACCACCACCGGGACGCGCAAGAGAGATCGCCCGCCGGGCGCTTTCCAGCGCCAAGCCGCCAGGCCTGCACAGGCGACGATGAGGTGGAGCAAGGGCAGGGTGTTGAGTTGATGGTGCGCCCTGACCGCGCCGGGTAAGGCAAGCATAAAGGCGGTCAGGAATAGGGCGAAGAGCAGGAGGAAGGCTCGGGGGTCCCGGCGCGGATTCCTTTCGCGTCGACCCGGCCGGAGCAGGTCGAAGCCCACGATGATGAGGGCGGGAACCAGGGCCCAGCCGAGGAGGCCGCCGGGGGCATCGATGGTCGGGGTTTTTTCGAAGAGTCCCCCGGTCTTCATCAGCCGAAGGAATTGGGAACCGTCGAGGCTTTGCCAGAGCACCTGCGCCCGAAAGAGCAGGTCTCCGCGTCCGCCGGTGGCTCCGGTGCTGTCGAGCAGGGCCCAGGCCGACAGGATCATCGGCAGGGCAGCGAAAAGGAAAGCGGCCCCGGCGGCAATCACCCAATCTCGACGTTCGGTGAGGGCCTCCCGGACCAGATCGGGTCGGCAGATCAAGAGTGCCAACCCGGCGGAGGCCGGGATCAGGATGAAATCCGCTCGGCTGAAAACCCCCAAGCCGAGCAGGGCGCCCCCGGCCAGGGCGGCGAGTTGCCCCCGCCGGCGCGAGGGACTCTGCCACGCCCCGGTGATGAGCAGTGCCCCCCCCGCGCGACAGAGGAAATTGGTGGTGAAGGGTCCCCATTCGAATTGGGCGAGGAAATAGAAGGTCGGGTCGCACGCGACCAGCACCCCCATGACCACCGCGGCGGTGTCTCCGAAAATGCGCGCGACCCAGAACATCGAGAGCCCCAGGGCCAGCAGGGCGAGGCTCAGAGTTGCGGTGCGCACCGCCCGGGGGCTCGAGCCCGCGAGGGCGAGGACCGGAATCAGGAGTTGGCTCTTCAAGGATCCGAGGTAGACGGCGTTGCGAAGGGGAAAGGGACGCCCAAAGACATCCCACGTACGCACGCTGGCCGGGTGCTGGCCCGCGCTCTCGGGCTCGACGAAATCCCGGGCCTGTTGGGCGAGGAAGGCTTCGTCGTAATAGAGACCCAGACGATGGATTTCGGGCAGCGCGAAGAGGACGACGACCAGGGCGATTCCGAGCCAGGCGACCCACACGCCCTTGCCCGGGCCGGGCTTGGAGCCGCGGGGTGCCCGGGCGCTTTGATTTGCGGGAGGCGTCACGGCTCAGGCCTTGCCGAGTTGGGCGATGAAGTGGAGTCGCCGGTCAAAGGCCCAGGTGAGGGGTGGTGGGTAGAGATTGAGCTTGGTTTCGAAGCGGTGGACGACCAGACCGAGGGCTTGCCAGACCGCCTGCCAACGCTCTTCGCGCCAATAGACAAAGGGCATGTCCACGCCGTGACGCGCGTTGCCCACCCGATCCATCATGCGCAGGGTCGGGCCGGCGAACCAGCCTTCGAGGAGGTGGTCCTTGATGGTGATCCCTCGTTTTGCCACGCGCGCGGCCTCGCCCAGGAGTTTCGCGGGTTCCTCGCTGTGGTGGAGAACATCGACGAGCAAAATTTGATCGACGCTTTCGTCGTCCAGGGGGATTCGCTCGCCGTCGAAGACTTCGACGGGCACCCGGGCATTCGGGCGGGCCAGGACGTCGATCCCCTGGATCTCGAGCCGCGGATTGCGCCGGTGGAGTTCCCCCCCGAGCCCTCCGTCTCCGCAGCCCACGTCGAGCACCGTGCCCTGGTCGGGGAGGAAATTCTTGAGGTGGTCCGCGAGAATCGAGACTCGTCGCTCACCGATATAGGCGGCGTGAATCCTCTCCGCGATGTTCACCGCCGGGTCATCCCGAGCATACTGACGAAGAAACTCGAAAGAATCGCCTGAATGCCCAGGGCGGCGAGGGTCACCCCGGGAATCACTTGGCGTAAGGTCGATGCATAGTCGAGGTTGCCGAAGCCCTGGTTGCTCCATTCGAAGGTTGTCCAGCCGATCAGGCCCAATCCGCCCATCAGGGCGAGGCCGCCGAGTAGGATCCCGCGCTCGAGGGTGGCCACCCGAAAGAATTCTTGCATGCGCGGATCTCTAGGGAGCAGGCCGATATTTTCAGCGACGCTCTTGCTCACTACGGCGAAGAGCAGGAATTGGAAGCCCATGAGCAGGGCAAGGCTGGCGACGAGCAGGGTATGGACGCCGAGTTGGGCTCCGAGCAGGCGTTGGCCGGGGAGGGCCAGGCCGTAGCCGAGCGCCCCGAGTCCGAGGAGCATGAGCCCCGGAAGAAGAAAGAGCCAGCGAGGGCTGTAGAGGAGAAAGAAGCGGAGGGTCCGCCACCCGTCTCGGAAGGTTCGCAGGTGGGGGCCATGACTCTGGCGCCCGTCGGGATGGAGCGTGATGGGAACCTCGGCGATGTTGGCTCCGCGCAGGGTTGCCCGGATGATCATCTCGGTGGCGAATTCCATTCCCGTGCAGCGTTGTTGGAGTTCGTCGTAGAGCACCCGGGTGAAGCCGCGCATGCCGCAATAGATATCCGAGATCGAGAGCCCGAACATGGCGCGGGCCAGACGCGAAAGCAGGGGATTGCCCAGCCAGCGGTGGAGGAAGGGCATGGCGCCGGGCAAAACTTGCCCACCGCCTGCCGGGAGTCGGCACCCCTGAACCAGGTCATGGCCGGCTCGTAACTCGGAGAGGAATTTGGGGATTTCGAGAAAATCGTAACTGTCGTCGGCATCGCCCATGATCACGAAGCGTCCGCGGGAGGCGGCGATGCCGGCCATCAGTGCGCTTCCGTAGCCTCGCTCGGCGACATGAACGACCCGGGCTCCCCGCTCCGTCGCGATCTCCACGGACCCGTCGTCGCTGCCATTGTCGGCAACGACGATCTCGCCGACGCAGCCGCACTCCTCGAAGGCCGATTGCGCCTTGGCGATACAAGTGGCGAGGGTGTCTGCCTCGTTGAGGCAGGGCAGGACCACGCTCAATTCGATTGCCGGACGGTCGTTGTTCTCCACCGTGCGGGAATCCTACCCTACGCGGCGCGCCTTCGCCGGGAATGCACGCCACGACCGACGACGGCCAAGCTTTGTGTATTATTGGGTCTGCCATGAACGAGACTTCAGCGGGAAGCGAAAACCAAGTGGGCGATCTGCAGGGTCCCATTCTGGTGGTGGGTGGGGCTGGTTATATCGGGAGTCACACGGTGCGCGCGCTCGAGGAGAGGGGCCTGCTCGTGGTGGTTCTCGACGATTTATCCACGGGCCACCGAAAGGCGGTCAAGGCTCCGCTCGTGCAGACGAGCCTCTCGGACAGGGCGGGCTTGGCCGAAGTTTTCGCCGAGTGGGCTCCGCGTTCAGTGATGCATTTTGCCGCCCGCTGCTATGTGGGCGAGTCGGTGACCGACCCCTCGATCTATTACCGAGAGAACGTGATCAACGCCTGGAATCTTCTGGAGGCCATGCGCGAGGCAGATTGTCGGGAGTTGGTCTTCTCGTCGACCTGCGCGACCTATGGAGTTCCCACCGCGCTTCCCTTGACCGAAGAAAATCCCCAGGTGCCCATCAATCCCTACGGGCGGACGAAGCTCCACATGGAACACATGATGGAGGACTACGCGAATGCCTACGGGCTTCACTACGCGGCTCTTCGCTATTTCAACGCCGCTGGCGCCTCGAGTGCCGGTGATCTCGGGGAGCATCACGATCCCGAGACACACCTGATCCCGTTGGTCCTTCAGGTGGCCCTGGGGCAACGCGATGAAATCAGTGTCTTTGGGGACGATTACCCGACGCCCGATGGCACCTGCGTTCGCGATTATATCCATATCGTCGATCTGGCCGATGCCCACCTCCGAGCTCTCTCCCGGATTCAGGGAGGCGCTCGGATCTTGGCCTGCAATCTCGGGACGGGAGACGGCTACTCGGTGCGAGAGGTCATCGATGCGGCCCGTCGAGTAACCGGGCATCCGATTCCCGAACGAATGGCCGAACGTAGGCCGGGAGATCCGCCGGAGTTGGTGAGTGGCGGAAACCGAGCCTTCGAGCTGCTGGGGTGGCGACCCCAGCACTCGGATCTGGACGCTCTTCTCGCCGATGCCTGGCGCTTTCATCGGGCTCATCCTCACGGTTATTCGGACTAGATGCGTCTCTCGGGGACCGTCCTGGGAGTTCGCGAGGGGCTGCGTCGAGACGCTGCCTTCGAAGTCCCCGAGCGCCGATGACGGCGGAGGCCGGGGCAGGCAAACGCTTTTCGGGCGGACCGGGGATGGCCTGGCTTGGGCTGATCTTCGTGGGCTTGGCGCTGGGAGTCTATGCACCAAGCTTCCAGGGCCAGTTCATTTCCGACGACCTTCACTATGTGGCGCATAACGAGTACGTCCACACCCTCAGCCTGGAGAACTGGGTCGATATTTGGGATCCGAGCAGCGAAGTCGCTGAACTCGTGGAAAATTACGCCCCGGTTCACCTGACCCTGCACTCCCTAGAGTGGCAGCTCTTTGGTCCGGAGGTGATGGGGTATCACGTAGTCAACGTTCTGCTGCACGCGGTGGCAGCCTGGCTACTGGTGCTGCTTTATCGGCGCAGTGGCATTTCGGCCTGGGCCTCGGCCCTGGGCGCTGCCTTTTTTCTCCTGCACCCCGCCAATGTGGAATCCGTTGCCTGGATCTCCCAGCTTAAGAGTTCCTCCGCGCTGGTTCTTTCCCTGGGTGCGATCCTTCTGCACCCGAAAAGGCCCGCTCTGGCCCTGGTTCTCTTCGCCCTTGCGCTGCTCGCCAAGCCCTTCGCGGCGTCGGCCCTGGTGATGGTGGGGCTCTTTGGCTGGCTGCAGGGACAGAGAGCAGCTGAAGACGATGACATCGGCTTCTTCGGCCCACGGGCGACCTGGCTATGGGGCTGGTTGGCGGCGTTGGGGATATTTGCCATCGCCGAGGTCGTTGCCTTTTCGCTTTCCGCCGGTTTGGCCCCGCCCCTTTACCCCGACCCCGTCGTCCGCGGCTTGATGATTTTTTCCGTGGCCCTGCGCTACGCGATGATCGCCGTGAGCGGATTGGGGGTTTCGACTTTTCATGAGCCCCAGGCGATCGGCTCTCTGGTCGACCCCTTCTTGATCGGGGGGGTGTTTCTCCTCGTCGGTCTCGGCGCCCGTGCCGTGGTGTGTCTAGCGGCTCGTCGCGAAGAGGCGGTCTACTGGATCTGGGCGGCAGTGGGATTTGCTCCGCTCTCCGGCGTCGTTCCGCTCCCCTATCCCATGGCCGACCGCTACCTCTATTTTGTTCTGCCCGGTCTGATCGGGGGGGTCCTGCTGGCCGGTCAGCAATGGTTGCCGCGGTGGGAGGCCCGGCTGGGCGTCGAGAAGAAAGACCGCGAGATTCGCCAAGCGCTGCTTGCTGTCGGCTTGGCTTTCTGCGCACTCTTTGTTTTCGCAAGCCATGACCGTGCGAGTGTCTTCTACTCGGCGGAAACCCTGATGACCGACGCAGAGAAGAATTATCCTGACGGGGCTGCGGCGAGTACTCGCAAGGCCAGCCGCGCCGCCCGGCGAGGCGACAAGCCCGCCGCCCTCGCGGCTCTGCGCTTCGCGCGTTCACGAGGCTATAACCGGGTGGATCACCTGCTCCAGGACCCCGCCTACGCGTCGCTGCAGGACGACCCCGATTTTGTCGCGATCAAAAACGAAATGGCCCAGGATTGGATCACCCGGCTGGGGGATTTGCCGGCTCCGGGTCACTACAAGGCCCGGGCCTTGGCCCAGGCCTACGTAGCCGTATACAACTTCGAAGCGGCGGTCGCGGTGCTCGAGGCGGCGGCAAATCGCCCGGGGCCTATTCCCGAAGCCCTGCGTGGCGATGCTCGGGACGTCGCGGCGGAGATGCGTTTCCGCGCCCGGCTCGAGGCGTCCCGGATGAAGTCGGAACCCGCTCTGCCTTGAATCCCCAAGGGTTGTTCAGGCCCCAGGGCGCGCGGCTTCGTTTGGCGCGTTTCCGAGTTCTCCGAGGAGCCGCCGGGCGGCTTCGGCTTCCCCGAAATTGGGATCGAGGCCAAGGGCCGCTTCCAGGGCTTCCTTGGCCTGGTCGCTCTTGCCGAGGTCGAAGAGGGCCAGGCCAAGATGGTAGAAATAATCCGGGACCGGAGGATCCGCCTCGCTGACCGCTTGCCGGAATTGCCATACGGCCACGTCGGGCTGGCCCCGCTTCAGGTAGACGTAGCCCAGGGTGTCGACGGTGGAGAGGTCGCTTCCAGGGGCATCGCTGGCGGCCTTGGCCAGACTGAGGGCTCGATCGAGATCACCCCCGAGACTGGCGAGGAGGTAGGCGAGATCGTTCTTGACGAAAAGGAGTTGGCTGCCCTCGTCAATCGACTCGTTGTAGAGTTCAAGAGCGCGTTGAATATTGCCCGTGGCCAGGTTGAGCCGGGCCAAGAGGCCCATGCGGTCGGGGGAAACGCCGCTCTCTTCTCCTCGTGCCTCCATGGCCTCCACCAGTCCGGGGAGGTTTCCGTCATTCATGTAGGCGACGGTTATGATGTCATAGGCTTCGTCGAGGCTGGAGGGATCGAGCCTTGCCGCGAGTTCGGCGTTGTCTCTTGCCGCGACGAATTCGCCCTGCTCGAGAAATAATTTGGCGCGAATCGCGTAGGGCCGCCCGAGCCAACTCTTCTCCTCGATGGTTTTGTCCAGGCGCTCGCGGGCCCGCTCTACCTGTCCGTCAGCCAGATCGAGTTCGGTCAGGGTCTCGAGGATCTCGAAATTATTTGGAAATTTCTCGAGCGCGCGCTTGAGGTGCTTCTTGATCACTGGGCGATGTTGGGGCCGGTTGCTGTCATGATGCGCGAACTCGAGGAAGGCCTGGGCCCCTACATCGTCGCGTTCGAGCAATTGCAGAAGAATCTTCCTGCCGATGCCCGGGGTTTTTCTGTCGTAGTAACTCAACGCAAGCGCGAGCTCTTCTTGAGGTGAGAGCCTGACTTGTCGATGAAGCCGCAGGAGGCTGTTTCCCGCGCCTCGGTAGTCCTTCATCGCGTTCAGGATCTGTGCCCTAAGGCGTAGGCCGTTCGGGTGGGGTGGGCTCTCGAGGGCGAAGGATTGGTTGATCGCTTCGAGAGCCCGGTCGAATTGTCCCGCCTGTTGTTCGGCACGAGCCAGGGCGCGGTAGGTTTCCGGGGTTGGCCCGAGTGCCAGTGCGGTTTTGAGGCTCTTCGTCGCGGCCTCGTTGTCCTCGACGAGAACCTGATATTTACCCAGGGCCAGCCATGTCTCGGGCAAATCGGGGAATTCTGTTTGGAGTCGGCCAAGGGTGTTCCCGGCATCCCGCAAGCGCGTGGCTCGGGCCTGAAGGTCGGCGATCCCGATGAGCAGGGTGGCATTATCGCTCGAGCCCGGCTTCAGCTTTTTCTCGAGGTACTCTGTGGCAGCTGGAAAGCCCTGGTGTTCGAGCAGGGATTCGGCATAGAGGACGTGTGCGGCGGGTAGCTCCGGTAGCGTTCCGATGAGGTCTTCGTAGAGCGTGCGCCGACGTTCGCGGTTGGAATCGCTCCCAGGGCCGATCAGCGCTCGCCAGGCTTCGAGGTCGTACTCGGTGATTTCGATCCAGCGTCGAGCAGCTTTCTCCGTGAGTTCGGGTTCCCCGTTTCGCCGGCCGAAGCGGACGATCTCTTGGGCCACCAGGGTGCGCTCGTGGGGGCTGCCGTTCTCCCGGGTTTTCTCGAGCGCGAGTTCGAAAGCCTCGAGGGCTTCCTCCCGGCGTTCGGGGAGTCGCGCCAGCGCCCGCGCCCGGCCGATATAACCGAGCAGCGGATTCTTCCCCCCCTTGGCGAGGTAACGGTCGTACGCTCTCAGGATCGATTCGGTGACCCGGGGTGCCGGGGTTGCCATGGGATTGCGGGCGAGGGCCTCGCGGCCTCGGGTTTCGTAGGCCAAGGCGAGGATGCGGTCGATTTCGGGTTCGTTGGGTTCGATGCTCCGGGCATTGGAGATTTTGATCATGGCCGCCCTCGAATCGTTCTCGATCAGGTCGGCTCTCGCCAGGACAAGCCAGGCTCGGGCGTTCCTGGGATCGATCTGCATAAATTCGTCGATTCGGGTTCGAGCGGCTTCCACGTCGATCTCAAGCAGGAGCTGCGCCAGCTGAAGCGCGGTTTCACTGTTCTCGGGCTCGAGGGTCAGGGCATCTCGGTAAAAGTCCACGGCATCGCCGGTGAAGCCGTTTTCCAGCGAGGCTTCGGCTACTCGGAGGGCGATACCGGCGTCGTCCGGGCGTAGCAGGGCGGCGTTGTGCAATTCGAGCAGGGCTTCTCGACCACGATTTTCGGCGAAGAATTCGTCCGCGCGTTCGAGGTGGTGGCTGGCTCTATCTCCCCCCGGATTGCAACCGGCCCAGGACTGGGCTGCCAGGCATAGGGCTACCGCCATGAGCACGCTTCGTCTGCGGGAAGTTCTGGCGCGGGTGCGAGGGGTCACGAAGGTCGGAATCTACGAGTTTTCGAGCCGAGCCAACTCGACCCGGGCGGCTTCGGCCTCGGGGAAGGAGGGCGACGTGAGAGCCTCGCGAAGCATGGTTGTGGCCGCTTCGGCGTCGCCGCTCGCGGCCAGGGCCATCCCCAGGCGATAGCGGATGGAGGCGGACTCCGGGCGAAGCTCAAGGGCCAGGTTCAGAAAGTCGATCGCTTCCTTGGCATCGCCCTTGTTGAGGTAGACGAATCCCAGGGTATCCAGGGTGTCGGCGTTTCGGTCGGCCCGAGCAGCACGCTGGGCGTATTCCAGCGCGGCCTCTAGATCCTGCCCTTCACTCGCCAGGGTCCACGCCAGGTCGTTGTTGGCACCCGGGTGCACCGGGTCGATATCGAGGGTCTTGCGGTAGAGTTTCTGGGCACCGGCTACATCGGATTGGAGGAATCGTGTTTGACCCGCCATGTAGACGTAGTGGGGATTCGAGGGGTCGGCGTTTGAAGCGCGATCGAAGTACGCCGAGGCTCCGGAAAGGTCTCCGGCCCTGAGCGCGATGTTGCCCCGAGTGGCGAGGCTGGGTGCGTAACTCGAATCCAAAGCCAGGGCGTCGTCGGCGGCCTTCTTCGCCGCTTCCGGTTGCCCGAGTTCGGCGAGAATCTGTCCCCTTAAGTCGTGGAAGCCGGGGTGTTCAGGGTTTTCGGAACTGGCCGTCTCGGCGAGTTGGAGCGCCTGGGCGGCGTCACCGAGGGCAATGCGATTGAGGGTCAGCGCTCGCAGAATCGACTCGTTCTGGGGTTGGGTGAGATCGAACTCGCCTTCCATCAGGATATCGATGGCCGCTTGAGGCCCCTCGCTCCGGCGTTTGAGGCTGGCGAATTCGAGATAGGCCGTGGGGTCTAGGGGGGCTGCGGTACGGAGGTTCTCCAGTACGTTCTCCGCCTCATCGGGTTCGTCGAGGAGGACCGAACTGCGAGCCGAGATGATATACGCCTCGGGGTTTTCATAGGGCCGATTCTTGATATGGCGGTTCGCGAACTGGCGAGCGGTGAGATATTCCCCCTGGCGAAAATAGAGTTCGGCAAGCCTTGCCGAAGCATCGGTTTCGCTGTCCGAGACCCGGAGTGCTTCTCGAAATTCGGCTTGGGCGCGCTCGTTGTCGCCCAGGGCGAGGGCGGCTTGCCCGGCCAGGTATCGAGCACCGGCATTATTGGGGTAGAGCCTGAGACCGGCGTCGAGTCTCTGGAGCGCCTCGGCGGGTTTACCCTGTTTCAAGAGAATGGTTCCCCGGATCATCGCGCGATAGCTCGGCTCTTCGAGGCTCTCCGCGATTTCTGCCGCGCGCTCGATATTGCCTTCCTCGATCAGGATGTCGGCGAGGGTGAAGCGCAGGGAGGGTGCCACGACTCGGCTACGCTCCATTGATGCCTCCAGTGCCTCCCGGGCGGCCTTGAGCTTTCCCTGGTGCCGGTAGAAGCCCGCGAGCATCTGCCAGACTTCGGGTGAGTCGAAGAGATCAACGCTTTCCTGGAGAACTGCCAGGGCTTCCTCGTTGCGCTTGAGTCGGTCGAGGATCTGGGCGAGTTGGATGCGCAGCCCCAAATCCTCGGGAGTCGTGTCAATCGCTGACCGCCAGATGCCGATGGCCCCTTCGGGATCGCCCTGGCTCAGGAAAAAATCCGATGCGTGTTGGCGGAGCTGAGCATGGCGGGGATAGGCGATGACGCAGCGGGAAAACGTTTCCGAGGCGCTTTCGGGTGCATTCTGACCCCGATAGAAGAGGCCAAGCGCTGCGCATTTGCGAGCTGCATCGGCGGGGTCGTTCGCCGCCATTGCGCGATCGAGGACCCCTTTCAGATCGGCTTCGGCCTCGTCGCTACGCCCGAGGTCGAGCAGCGCACTTCCCTTGAGGGTGATGGCCAGGGGGTAGTCTGGCCGGGCTTCTAGAAGCGCTTCGGCGCTCTGGAGTGCTTTTGCGGGTTGCCCGGTGCTCAGTTCAGCTCGTCCCCTTCCAAAGAGCGCGGCGCCGTTGCCCGGGTCGGCCTCGAGAACCCGGTTGTAGCTTCGAATCGCTTCTTTGAAGGAGTTGCTCGCCGACAGGACCGCGGCGAGGAGCAGACCGGCTTGAATTTCGTATTCGGTGCTGAGCGCTGCTTTCTGGAGCGGGAAAATGGCGAGACTGGGGCGACCCGTTTGCTGGAGCGCGACGCCGAGCCGCAGATTCGCTTCGGGATTATCCGATTGCGCGGCGAGTAGTTTTCGAATCGGTGCGATAGAGGCCTCGTACTGCCCGGCTTCCTGAAGCGCTCGAATCTCTGCCAGCTGGGCGTCCGGGCTCGGGCCGCAACCCACCGCCGTGAATCCAGCGATAAGCACGCCGGCCAGGATTCCCCTCCAGAAGCGGGCGCGTTGGGGGCTCGCGTGGGCGAGCTGGCGGGTCTGGCTGAATGTGAACATGGCGAAGCGGGGCCTCCAAAAGGGGCGTAGTCGAGTCGAGACTACGCCCGCCGAGTGTGCTCAAGCTCTGATGAGATTGGGCAGCTTACGCTTAGAGCTTCCTTCTTCCAAGGGGCTTGCCGACCTTTGGCGCTCGAGGGTCTTGGCCCCCTGGAGTGCCTCCTGAAGTTCTCGTTCCGACCCTATTATCGGCAGTTCGGATGAATGTCTTGCGCGTAATGGGTGCTCGACGAGTGGCCCGGTGAGATCGGGTTCCGACCGAAAAACCAGAACAATCGTTCACGTAAATGGGACTAAATGCCATATATCCCCGAGGGCGACCGAGTCTCATGGGTGCAGTGGGGCCGAGTGTTGAGTGGTGAAGCCAGGGGATGCAAATTCCCTCGGGGTGCGCTGTTCAGACATCTTCACTCTTGCAGTCAGAGTGATACTAACTGCCTGTACTAAAGAACATTTTGCCCGTTTTGGCCGTCGAAATTTCTGGACAACCCGCTGTGGGCGTGACCATAATCGTCAAACGCTAAGTAAGGTGTGCGACGTAGGTTTGCTGCGAACACGTTGAGGTTGAGCGAAGTAGAGCAAATAGGTAGCCATAATATAGAAACGAGAGCCGCACGCGGCCTGCTAGACTTGAGCCAATCGGAACCGAAGTCGGATACTTAGAAACAAGATTTAACCAACGTGAATCAACAACGTGAATCAACAACGTGAATCAACAACGTGAGTCAACAACGTGAGTCAACAAGGGGTACCAACGATGATGTTAAGAAAATTAGCCGGTCTGATTTCCATCGCCGCGGTGTGCACTCTGCTCGCCGGATCCAGTTCGGCCGCCGTGCTCATTCCCGGTGGCAGCTCGTTCAAGGTCAACCTCGCGGCCCTGCCGACCATCGAGCTTAAGGGCGGTTACGGCGCGGGTGCTGGAGCGACTCTGACCAACGGCTCAGGTTCGGGCCACGATATTTCGACCGGAGGCGGTCTCTTCCAGGGGACCGGGATTACCGCAGGAACGTCGATGCTGACGGGAGTTGCGCTGCTCGTAAACATGACGATGACAGCGACCAACGTGTCCGCGGCCTACACCTCGGCCTTCGGTCCGACGGCGAATCCCTGGGGCGGAAATCTGGCGACGACCAACCCCAACTACACGGCCGCATCCGGAACGATTTGCGCAAGCGGCTGCCTCGGCGGCGGCGGCGTGGGTGGCGGTGCCTACAATGGCCAGGTCGTCCTGAGCACGACGGTCGGCAGTGTGGCCTTCCCGCTCAGCACGATTGGTGTTGGCGGCACGGACACCGTGACCATCGCGGGCCAGCCCCTCGTTGCGACGGGCGGTCCCTGGGTCACGGGCAAGGTTCAGGTCACGGGAATTACGACCAACGTGATTTCGGTCCCGGCTCGTGGCGGAGCAACTGGCGTGGCGGTGGAAATGTTCCTGACCGCTGCCGAGCAGGCTGACTCGAAGGTGCTGTCCACCATGGGCGGATTCACCAGCACCGGTACCGGCCTCAACCTCACCCGACACACCGTCAACTTCGGTGGCACCCAGAACCTGGCCTCGACGGCAGTGGGTGGCGCTGTGACGATGATCTCGCCGCTTCGTGTGAACACGGGCATCCTTGGCCAGGGAATCATCCCCGGCGTTTGGCGCCAGACCTTCAAGTTCGTCCCCGAGCCCGGCACTGTTCTGTTGCTGGTTTCAGGTGCGGCGGGCCTCGTTGCCCTGGGCCGCAAGCGCATGAAGAGCTGATCTTCAGCAGCGCTGAACTAAGAAATGGGGCGGCCACTCGCATAGAGTGGCCGCCTTTTTCTTTGCTGGAGCCCCCTCCTGGGTTTCTTGCCGTTGCTGCTGGCGCTGGGGTCTGGTATCCGAGTGACTCCCCAATGGCCGGGGGTCGATTCTGCCCTAGGCTCAGTCTTGAGAGCATTTCGAGTTTTAAGAAGGAGGTCGTCAGCCGGTGCTTTTCCGCAAGCTCATCGATTCGCCGTGGCTCTATTTCGGTCTGGCGGCAGTGGTGCTCCTGGCAGCGGTTTTTTCGCAGTTCGAGCGTGTCGATGTCGAGGTGCCGAGAGGAGAGGTCAGTGATATCGCGGCACTCTCCGAGCGCGAGGATCTCAACGTTCTCTTTATCCTCATTGATACCCTACGTGCCGATCGGGTAGGGGCGTACGGGTACGAGAGGGCCACGACACCGAATATCGATGAACTGGCCGCTCGGGGCATTCGGTTTGAGCACGTCGAGTCGCAGTCGAGTTGGACCAAGGCCTCCATGGCCTCCCTCTGGACGGGACTCTTGCCGGCGCAGACGGGTGTCCTGCGGTTTTCCCATGCGCTCCCCGAAGAGGCGAAGCTTCCCGCCGAAATTTTCCAGGATGCGGGCTTCCGCACCGCCGGGGTCTGGCGAAACGGCTGGGTCGCAAGCAATTTTGGCTTCGATCGCGGCTTCGATTTGTATACCCGCCCCATGCCCAATAATCCGTCCGATGATCTTCGGCGGAACAGCCCCTCAAGCCATCGGCTGGCCGGGACGGACTTGGATGCCACTCAGGCGGGTGTCGAATTTCTGAGCGGCAGTGGGGATCAGCCTTTTTTCCTTTATCTCCACTACATGGATGTTCACCAGTACCTCTATAGCGACACGTCGCCAGTTTATGGCAGTTCGTTCTCGGATATTTATGACAGCGCCCTGCATTGGGTCGATCAGAACGTGGGTGCGCTGGTTACGCAACTCAGAGCTCAAGGTTTGCTCGACAACACGGTGATCATTATCGCCTCGGATCACGGCGAAGCATTCTTTGAGCATGGGGGCGAAGGACACGGCCGGAATTTGTATTGGGAAGTTCAGAGTGTTCCTCTGATCGTGGCTCCGCCCATAGCGATCGAAGGCGGAATCCTCGTTGAGGAGCCCGTGGCGAATATCGACATTTGGCCGACGATCCTGGATCTCGTTGGTTTGCCGGGTTTGACCGGAGCCGAAGGCCGGTCTCTTATGCCCTTGGTTCTTGCCGCTGGCGAGGGAGGGGGGAGTGAGCGAGAGGAGTTGCAGGGGAGAACTCTATTCGCGCATTTGGACCGTAACTGGGGGCGGGATAGCCAAGATACCGATGAGATTCTCTCGCTCCGAAAGGAGCCCTACCGTTTCATCTATTCGCGAAGGTTTCCCGAGGAGCCGAAACTCTTCGATCATTCCTCGGACCCAGTCGAGCTGGACGACCTCAGTGAATCTGCTCCCGAGATCGTTGCGAAATTTGAACGGGAAGCCGAGGATTTCTTGGAACGAGCGCAGCCGGATTGGGAAGTTCGAGAGATTGAGTTGGACGAAATGATGCGCGCCCAGCTGCGTGCACTCGGCTATGACGTCTCTCCGCCTGACCCGTTCAAGGCAGCCCAGCGCAAGGCAGCCGCCCAGAGCGGCGAGACGGAAGAGGGAAGCGGGCCGTGAGCGCGGCACGCCTGGGGCGGTTCTAGCTGTCCCCGGAGAAACGGCGTTGAAAACCGCGCCGTCTCTGGTTTCGCTTTAGGGCGAGATCGACCAGTCGGTCCAGGAGTTCGTTCATGGGGAGACCTGTGGCCTGCCAGAGTTGTGCGTACATCGAAACGTCGGTGAAGCCGGGCAAGCTATTCAGTTCGTTGATGTAGATCTCATCGGAAGCTCGGTCGATGAGAAAATCGACTCGGGCCATTCCCGCCGCATCCAGGGCCCGGAAGGCTTCCGTCGCCATTTCGCGCAGTCGGGCACTTCGCTCGTCGGAGAGCGGGGCAGGAATCAGCAGGTCGGTTGAGTTGTCCAGGTATTTCGCCTCGTAGTCGTAGAACTCGTGGCTGGGTTTTATTTCGCCTGGCACCGAGGCCTCGGGAACCTCGTCGCCGAGCACCGCGACCTCGATCTCCCGGGCATCCAGGCCGCGTTCGACGATCAATTTGTCGTCGTGTCGGAGGGCTTCGTCCAGAGCCGCCGCGAGGGACTCCCGATCCTTGACCTTGCTAATGCCGACGGAAGAACCCGAGTTCGCGGGTTTGACGAAGACGGGGTAACCGAGTTGCATACCGACTTCGCTCTCGGCGGCCTGCCGCCGATCGCCCTCGAGTTCGTGTCGGCGAAAAGTGAGCCACGGGACGACGGGTAGCGCTGCCTGGGCAAGCAGCTTTTTGGCGATGTCCTTGTCCATTTGAGCAGCTGAGCTCAGAACCCCCGAACCCACGTAAGGGATTTCCTTGAGTTCGAGCAGGCCCTGAAGGGTGCCATCCTCGCCGTTTCTCCCGTGTATGATGGGAAAAATCACATCCAGGGCGATGGCGGGTTGGCTGGGGTCGGCCGTGGGGACGAGGGCCGCCAAACCGGGGACCGGTGCGAGGGAGACCTCCATCCCCTTCTCCGATTCCTTCGCCGAGAAGGCATCGGGTTCACGCAGGTACCAGTGCCCGGAATAGTCGATTTCCACCAGCGAGATGTCGTAGCGGTCGCGATCCAGGGCCTGGAAGATCGAGCGAGCCGAAGAGATCGAGACCTCGTGCTCGACCGAACGCCCCCCGTAGAGAAGCCCAATACGAAGCTTCATGATGCGTTTCCCATTGGGAGGAGCATAGCCGACTCTGGGCTGGAGAAGGGCCCTGAGCGGCTTCTGTGTGCGCCTTGACCCGATCTCGGGGGCCTCTTACTCTGGGGGCATGTCCAACCCCTCCCCCCGTACCCAGGAAAAAGAAAAAGCGCTCCTTGAGGATTTGCGAAGCCGAGGGAGCCTGATGGTGGCTTTTTCTGGGGGCGTTGATTCGAGTTATCTGGCGTGGGCAGCGCACCAGGCCCTGGGACCGAAGAGTCTGGCGGTGACCGCGGTCTCGCCCTCCTATCCCGCAAGTCATCAGGCCATGGCCCAGCAGATCGTGAGCGACTTTGATCTCCCCCACCGTTTCGTTACCACCCGGGAAATGGAGAGCGTCGAGTATCGTCGAAACGCTCCCGACCGCTGCTATCACTGCAAGAGCGAGCTTTTTTCCCGGATGGATACCCTGCTCGACGAGATGGGCTTCGACGCGCTCGCCTACGGCATCAATCTCGATGACAAGGGCGATTTCAGGCCGGGCCATCGGGCCGCGGAAGAACACAGGGTTCTCTCGCCGCTGGTCGCCGCAGGGCTGTCCAAGGACGAAATTCGTGCACTCTCACGCCAGGCGGGCCTGCCCTGTTGGTCCTTGCCGGCTTCGGCCTGCCTCGCTTCGAGGCTGCCCTATGGGACCGAGGTCACTTCCGAACGTCTCTCCCAGGTGGATCGGGGCGAGACCCTGCTCCGCGAATTGGGCTTTCGTCAGGTCCGACTGCGCCACCACGGAGAGATCGCCCGGATCGAGATCGACCCGGGTGAGGTGGAGGGCGGCGTGTCCCCGGAGTTGATGCAGCGAATGGCCGATGCCATCAAGCCCTTGGGTTTCAAGTGGGTTTGCCTCGACCTGGAAGGCTACCGCCTGGGTTCGCTGAACGAGGGGCTCTCGAGTCAAATACGTCTGGAGTTCGACCCCACGACCGATGTGGTGAACTAGTCCCGACGCCCCCAACCCCGCAGAGTTCTCCCGCGGCCTCTGCAGAAGAAAGTTTGAGGTTCGTGATGTGGAGCGTGATCGAGTGTACGGGCCACCCGAGGGATTTGGGTTCCGGGCAGGGGTTGGCCGTGGGAAACGCGATTCGCCAACAGGTTGAAAAAAACGGGCTCGCTGCTCGCCGTCGCCGTTGGCCCAAGCTCGCGGCCTTTACCAGCGGCCCGATCCGTGGCTCGGGAAGCGGCCGAGAGATGATTCGGCATTTCACCCATCTCGCCGAGCGAGCGGACGGTCTGGCCCGGGGGGCCGGTGTCCCCGTGGATTCCCTCCTCGAACTCCAGGACCCAGCGTATTCCGAGGCGGATGAAGCCCAGGCGGCCTGTGCTCTCCATGCCGGTGACGGCACCGGTTCCAATTTGCTTCGAACCCTTGCTGGAGGCTCATGGTTGGTGCGTCGCAGCCGCCCAGAGGTCGGCTTCGCCTCCCTCGAATTGACCGAACCGTGGTGCGTGTCCGCCGTCGCGGGGATCAACGAGGCGGGTCTGGCGGTATGCATGGCGCCAAGCGGCGAAGTTGCATCGCTTGGGGGGTCCGCTGCATCCTCGCAATTCTTCGTTCAGGAATGCCTGCAGCGCTTCGAGGAAATCGAAGCCGGAATCGATTGGTGTCTCAATCGGCCCGTGAAGGGCCAGGGAACGCTTTTGCTCGGGGATGCCGAAGGCCGTCTTGGGGCTGTTCATTTCGAGGCCGAAGCTCCCACGCCAGAACGAAGCGAGGGCTCTCCGATTCTGGCGGGCCTCCCCGGCCCGGCGATGAAGGCCTTCGAATCCTGGTCGGCATCGCCCGCGGCCGGGCGTGTGCCCTTGGCTGGGTCGCCGATGATTCGACTCGACTGCGGGGAAAGGCGTCTCGAACTCAGGGACGGCTCGAGTAGCGAGCGGATCCTAGCCCTCGACGTCGCCCTCTCGGACCGCTCGGAACCCGCCGGTCTCGCCTCCTAGCTTCTTCGGCTTCCGCCATGCTTCGCGGCTGGCTCGCGCGAGTAGGTAGAACGCCGAGCCGAAGAAGAAGAGAAAACAGGCGTCGCGCAGGCCGACCAGAGAACTCGGCCAGATGGCCTGGCCGATAAAATCCCATTCTCCCACGAGGATTGGGCTTCCGGAGAGCCAGGCGTAGAGCCCGTAGATGTAAAGGGAGGCGGTGATCTGGGCCAGGGTGGCCAGGCGAAAGCCCAGGAATGGCCAGAGGGGCAGCGCCCAGGCGAGGTATTGAAAGGCCCAGAAATTGGTGAGGCCATAGAGAATGAAATAGCTCCCCGCGATGCCGGCGAGAATAGATTCGAGATCCTTTCGGGGCGCGCGAAGCAGAGCGTAAACGGCGATGGGGCCCAGAGCGACGAGAGTATTCCACTCGTAGTAGCCCGCTCGAAAGCGTCGGAACCAGTCCAAGAGGGTGGGAGAGAGGTCGGCGGGATCCGGGTAGAAGATTTGCAGACCCCAGATCGGCATGCCCGAGGTGGTCTGGATCACGAGCCCTTGATAGAGGAAAACCGCGCGGATCACGGACTCGGGATCTTGGAGCAGCCAGGGCAGGTAGCCGAGCAGGGCGACTCCGCCGAAGGCGGCGCCGAAGCGGAAGCGTTCACGCCAACTCGGCGCGGCGAGCAAAAGCACGGGGAGCGCGAGCAAGCCGGGGATCTTGACCCAGAGCGAAAGCCCGAGCAGCGCCCCCGCCCAGGCAGATTTCCCCCGGCCTAGGCAGAGTGACGAAGCGAGCAGGAAGAAGGCTAGGGCGGAGTCCGTATTCCCGTGATACGAGGAGAAGATTACGCTGAGGGGACAGATCCAGTAGAGGCCCGTGAGCGCATAGCGGGCCCGGTGTAGGTTTTCATTTCGGGCTTGGCCGAGAGCGCTGAAGAGCAGGAGAGCGGTCAACGCGTCGAGTAACGCGAAGGGCAGTCGAAAGAGAAATGCGAAGCTCAACCCCGTCGCGTCGGCGAGGGCGCTCAAGCCGCTGGCGGCGATTCCCAAGGTGGGGGGGTGATTGAAAATGAAGCGGCCGCCGCGGTAGTACTCGATAAGGCCCCGCTCATCGACGGTGTGGGCGTGGGCTTGCCAGATCTCGACGTCCACGGTGCCCGGGGTCGCGTAGGCCAAGAAGAGCCGGAGCGCCGCACCCAGGGCGAGGGTGCAGTAGAACCACGCTCCGGGTGAGCGCAGCGCGCGGAGCACACCGCCCAAAGAGCGAATTTCAGATTCCAGGCCGGCCGGCCCAAGTGCCATGAGTCGCCCCTCCGCCCCTTCTCGCTGGGGTTCAGGCCCGGACGGGATGCGCCGAGAAGACTCCGGGAGGGCTAACGGCGCCCTCGGCCGCCACCGCCGCCGCCACCTCGGCGTCGTCCGCCGCCACCACCGCCACCACCACGCGAGCCGCCACCGCCACCGCCTCTTCGCGAACTGCGCGGTTTGCGGTTCTCGCTTTGGGGGGCAGCTTCGGTTTCGGTCTCCGGGGCGATGGTGGTCTCCGGGCGATGCTCGGTCAGGTACGCGGCACAGATCCCCGCGAGATCTCGGCGTCCCTCGTGGGTCGTGGCCATCTCCTCGACCACGGGGATGAGTCGGTTGACCTCAAAGTCGGTCTGGGCCGGGGTCAGGCCGCGCATCTCGTGCTCCACCTTGACCTGAATGCGCTCTCGGATTCGCTTGAGCATATCCTTCTCGGTCGGGGGCTTGCGCTCGACGACCTCGATCTTGTTAACGTTCTGCATGTGCTTGAAATTGCCGATATCCAGGCCTGATACCAGGGATATAGCGATGCCCGCCTTTCCCGCCCGGCCGGTTCTGCCGGTTCGGTGGACGTAGACCTCGGGTGCGTCGGCGGTGGCATAGCTGATGACGTGGGAGAGGTCGCTGATATCGATCCCTCGGGCCGCCACATCCGTGGCCACGAGAAAACGCAACTCGCCCGACTTGATTCGCTTGAGCGCTCGCTCTCGGGCCGCCTGGGCGAGGTCCCCGGAGATCTGGTCCGCGTTGAAGCCCCGCTTGCTGAGGTAGCCCGTGATGAAGCGAACATCCGCCTTGGTGTTGCAGAAGATGATCGCGCTCTCCGGGTCTTCGAACTCGAGGACACGGGCGAGCAGGGCTTCCTTCTCGTTGGCACTGCAGACGTAGTAGTAATGCTCAATCTGCTGAGGAGCACTCAGACCGTCATCGACGGCCACGAATTCGGCATCGTTGAGAAAGAATCGAGAGAGCGAGCGAACCTTCTCGGGAATCGTCGCCGAGAAAAGATGCGACTGGCGGGATTCGGGTAGGTAAGAGGCGATCTCTCGCATGTCGGGCCAGAAGCCCAGGGAGAGCATCTCGTCGGCCTCGTCGAGCACGAGGGTTGCGACATCGCGCAGGTCCATACGCCCGTTGCCCAGGTGGTCGAGAATTCGGCCGGGGGTTCCCACGATGATGTGCACCCCGGCTTCCAGGGCGTCCACTTGCTCGGAGTAGCCGGTTCCTCCGTAGACGGGGAGCACGATGACGCCGCGATGTCGGCCCAGGGTGGTCAACTCGACGGCGACTTGATTCGCGAGTTCCCGGGTGGGCAGCATCACGAGAGCCTGAATACCCGCGATGGAGATATCGATGCCCTCGACCAGGGGAATCCCGAAGGCTCCGGTTTTGCCCGAGCCCGTCTGGGCCTGGACGATCAGGTCTCCGCCGCCGCGCATCAGCGGGATGGCCTTGGCCTGGACAGCCGTGGGCGTCTGCCAACCCAACTCGCGGATGGAGGTTTGAATGTCTTCGGCGACTTCGGAAAAAAGTTCAGAAAGTTCAGAAAGTTCAGTCATATAGGGGACGTAGCCTAGGCCCCGGCAGGGGGCTTGGCAAATGCCTCGGGCGCGGAGGGGATTTACCCGATCCGGGCCTCGGCCGGCCTTGGATCCGGGCGCGCGTGCTAGCTTTGTGCGCCATGTCGAGGATTACCCGCGAAGACGTAGAGCGCACCGCCGACCTGGCTCGCCTGTCGCTCTCGAAAGATGAAATCGAAGCCATGACCCACGAGCTGGGCCAGATTCTGGACCACGTCGAGCAGCTTCAGGCCCTCGATACTGAGGGAATCGAGCCCACCGCCCACGCGATTCCCCTGGCGACTCCCCTGCGCCCGGACAGGGCGAGCCCGGGGATCGACCCGGACCTGGCTGTCGCCAATGCCCCCGCTTCCGACGGCCACGCCTTTGTTGTCCCCAAGGTGATCGACGGGGAGGAGGGATGAAGCTCGAGAGCCTGGAGGGCCAGCGCGCCGCCCTGGACGCTTCGGAGGTCTCCTCCGTGGAATTGGTCGAGTCGGCCCTGGTCAGGGCCGAGGGTGCGGGTGCGGACCTGGGAGCCATCGTGGGTCTGCGCGCCGAAGCCGCCCTCGCCGCCGCCGCCGGCTCGGACGCACGTCGGCGGGCCGGGGAACTCCGCTCGCCCCTGGAGGGCGCCCCCGTGGTGCTCAAGGACAATATGGTTCAGAAGGGCGAGCCCACGACCTGCGCCTCGCGAATTCTCGAGTCCTTTGTGTCGCCCTACGACGGCGCGATGGCCGAGAGGCTCGAGGCCGCGGGCGCGATCATCCTCGGTCGGGCGAATATGGACGAATTCGCCATGGGGTCGACCACCGAGAATTCGACCTTTGGCCCCGCCCGCAATCCGTGGGATACGAGTCGCACCACCGGGGGTTCGTCGGGCGGGTCGGCGGTGGCCGTTTCGGCGGGGATCACCGGGTTCTCCCTGGGCAGCGATACCGGCGGCTCGATTCGCCAGCCAGCCTCTTTCTGCGGCGTCGTGGGGATGAAGCCCACTTATGGTCGGGTCTCGCGTTGGGGCTTGGTCGCCTTCGCGTCGTCGCTCGATCAGATCGGTCCCTTCACCCACAGCGCTCGGGAAGCCGCCTGGGTTCTGGAGGCCATTGCGGGTCATGACCCGCGAGATTCGACCTCTCTACCCGAACCCGCCCCGGCGCTGGAATCTGCGCTGACCGGCGACGTCAAGGGGCTGCGGATCGGTCTGCCCAGAGAATATTTCGTCGACCAAGGGGCGGAGCCAGGGGTGGTCGAGGCGGTCCGGGGGGCCGTGAGCGAGCTTGAATCGGCGGGGGCCAAGGTCGTGGAGGTGGCCTTACCCCATACGCCCTACGTGGTCTCCACCTACTATCTGGTGGCCACTGCCGAAGCCTCGAGCAATCTCGCGCGTTTTGATGGGGTTCGTTACGGACGCCGGGCGGAGAACGTGAAAGACCTGGACGAGATGTACAGGCGGTCGCGCTCAGAAGGTTTCGGCCGGGAAGTCAAACGAAGAATTTTGCTGGGAACCTATGTGCTTTCGGCGGGCTATTTCGATGCGTATTACCGGAAGGCGCAGCAGGTACGTACCCTGGTTCGCGGCGATTTCGACCGTGCTTTCGAGGCTTGCGATGTGATCGTTGGGCCGACCTACCCCGAGGTCGCCTTTCCCATCGGGGCGCGAATGGACGACCCGGTGAGTCTCTATCTCGGCGATATCTATACGGTCTCCGCCAACCTTGCGGGGTTGCCCGGTATCTCGGTTCCGTGCGGGCAACACCAGGGGATGCCCGTGGGTATGCAAATCCTGGGACGCCCCCTCGACGAGGCGACCCTTCTCCGAGTCGCCGATGCCTTTCAGCGCCGTACCGACCACCACGAGCATCGACCGCCCGGGAGCCCTTGATGCTCGAGGCAAGAGGAACGCATGTCCGATAACCCCCTGGATCGTTATGAACCCGTGATTGGGCTCGAGGTCCACACCCACCTCAAGACCGAGTCGAAGCTCTTCAGCCCGGCGCCTGTGCGCTACGGGGACGCGCCGAACCACGATGTGCACCCCATCGATCTCGGCATGCCCGGGGTTCTTCCTGTTCTGAACGAGAAGGTGATTGGGCTGGCCATTCGGCTCGGGCTGGCGACCCACAGCACGGTGAACACGCGCTCGGTATTCGCGCGAAAGAACTATTTCTATCCCGATTTGCCCAAGGGCTACCAGATCTCCCAATACGAGGAGCCCGTGGTGAGCGATGGCTGGATCGAAATCGAAGTTCCCGTCAAGGGTTCGGGCAAGAAAAGGGGAGCCGAGACCGTCACCAAGCGCATCGGCGTGACCCGCGCCCACCTCGAGGAGGATGCCGGGAAGTCGATTCACGACGTGGCACTCTCGGCCAGTGAGGGGACCCATATCGATCTCAATCGAGCGGGGGTTCCCCTGCTGGAAATCGTCTCGGAGCCCGATCTTCGCTCGTCTGTCGAGGCAAGCGCCTACCTTCGCGCACTGCGTTCGATCCTTCGTTATATCGAGGTCTCCGATGCCGACATGGAGAAGGGGCAGTTTCGTTGCGATGCGAATGTCTCACTCCGTCTCCGGGGCAGTTCGGAATTCGGTACCCGTACGGAGATCAAGAACCTCAACTCCTTTGCCAACGTCGAGGGGGCCATCGAGGCAGAGATCGTTCGCCAGTCGGAGATTCTCGACGACGGTGGCGAAATCCAACAGGCGACCATGGGCTTCGACGTAAACCGTCAAAGAACCCGAATCTTGCGCCTGAAAGAAAATGCTGATGATTATCGCTATTTCGACGACCCGGATCTGATCCCCCTGCTGATCGACGAGGAACTGATCGAAGTCGTTCGTGCCGATCTCCCCGAACTCCCTGAGCAGAAACGCGAGCGCTTCGAACAGGAATACGGACTGCCCGGAGAAACCACGGCGATTCTGGTGACGAGTCGGCGCTTGGCAGATTTCTTCGAGAACTGCGCAAGGGCGTGCAATGCGCCCAAGGCCGCGGCCAACTGGATTGCTCGGGACCTGCGCCAGGAGCTGAATGAGAGAAATCTCGCTGTGGATGAGACGCGCCTGGAACCCGATGCTCTGGCCAGTTTGATTCGTCTTGTGGAGGAGGGGCGCCTCACGACCAAGAGCGCCCGGGAATTGTTGCCCGAGTTGGTGGAGGCGGGCGGAGATCCCCAGGCGATGATGGAAGAGAGAGGGCTCGAGGCGGTTTCCGATACCGGCATGATCGATGAGTGGGTGACGACGGTGATCGGCGGCAACGCTGCGGCGGTGGAGAGTGTGCGCGGGGGCGATGACAAGCCTCTGAACTTTCTCATGGGTCAGGTCATGAAGGCCGCGGGAGGCAAAGCCAACCCGGGCGAGGTGCGCAAACGACTGGTGGAGATGATCCGTGGTGACGGTTAGCGAGGCCCCTTCGTGGTTCACTCTGCGTTGGAATGCTGGCCGAGTGGAATTATTGGACCAGCGACTTTTGCCCAGCGAGGAGCGCTACCTACTTCTCGGGGAAGTCGAGGAATTGGCGGTGGCCATCGAGGAGTTGGCGGTCCGAGGAGCGCCGGCCATTGGTTGCGCGGCCGCCATGGGGGTCGCCCTGGGAGCGGAGACGAGCGCGGCCGAAAGCGCCTCTGAACTGATTGCCGACCTTGAAGCGCGTGTGATCCCCCGCTTGGCCAGCACCCGGCCCACAGCGGTGAATCTCTTCTGGGCTTTGAATCGGATGGGCGAAACCCTGGCGCGGCTGGCCGCCGCCCCGGGCGCGGATGCCCAAATGATCCGTTCCGGACTCGTGGAGGAAGCCGAGAAGATCCTCGAGGAGGACAAGGCGATCTGCCGAGAGATCGGGCGCGCCGGCGTCGAACTTGTGCCCGCCGAGGCCCGGGTCATGACCCATTGCAACGCCGGGGCCCTGGCCACCGGGGGGTATGGGACCGCCCTGGGCGTGATTCGCGCGGCGGTGGAAGCGGGCCGGCGGGTTCGAGTCCTGGCGGATGAGACCCGCCCCCTTCTCCAGGGAGCCCGCCTGACCGCCTGGGAGCTCTCTCGAGACGAGATTCCCGTGGAGGTCTGTACGGACAGCATGGCGGGCCAGCTGATGCAGCAGGGGGAGGTCGACCTGGTGGTCGTCGGCGCCGATCGGATCGCGGCCAACGGCGACGTGGCCAACAAGATTGGGACCTATGGGCTCGCTGTATTGGCCCAGGCCCACGATATTCCCTTCTACGTCGCCGCTCCGCTCTCCACCATCGATTTGGAGATCCCCGATGGGGCATCGATCCCCATCGAGATCCGGGGAAGGGACGAGGTGGCGCGAATCGGGGCGCGTACGCTCCTGCCCGACGCCGTGGGCGTGCGCCAGTCGGCATTCGATGTCACCCCGGCGGGTCTGGTCACCGCCCTGGTGACCGAGAAGGGGCTGGTTCGTTCTCCCCGGGAAGAGTCGATCAGAAAGCTCTTCGCTCCTCCCGACTGAAATTTTCCTGCGTTGCAGGAGAGGCCCGGGGCCGTCAAACTGGGACTTCCCCGGAGCCGAATTCGGCCCGGGTCCGATGCCGGTTTGACGGTTATCTCGATGAGGCAATAAGAGGAGCAAGGGTATGGGTGATGACGCCGCCCTAGGTGTGACCGGCGAAACGATCTGGCTGGATGGTGAATGGTTGCCTTGGAATGAAGCCCGGGTTCACGTTCTGACCCATAGCCTTCATTATGGCCTTGGTGTCTTCGAGGGCATTCGTTGCTATCGAACGGCCGACGACCGATCGGCGATCTTCCGCTTGCCCGAGCACGTTCGTCGACTCTACGATTCAGCCCATATCAATCTGCTCGATATTCCCTTCGAGTCCGAGGTCGTGAGCGAAGCGATCCTTGAGTCTCTGCGCAGGAATAATCTGGCGGAGGGCTATATCCGCCCCTTGGTTTTTATCGGCGACGGAGCGATGGGTTTGAATCCGGGTGACAATGCGGTTCGCGTCGCCGTGATTGCCTGGGCGTGGGGTAAATACCTGGGTGAAGAGGGAATGGCCCGGGGGATTCGAGCGAAGGTTTCAACTTTCGCTCGGCATCATGTCAACGCGAAAATGACCAATGGAAAAACCTGCGGTGATTATGTCAACTCGATCCTCGCCAAGCGCGAAGCCCTGCTCGATGGATACGACGAGGCTGTGATGTTGGATACCCAGGGTCTGGTGTCGGAGTGCTCGGGCGAGAATATTTTTGTGGTTCGTGATGGCAGGATCCGCACGCCTGGACTGGGCACGATCCTCGATGGCATTACCCGGGCAACGGTGATCGAGATCGCTCGAGATCTTGGGATGGAGATCGAAGAGGCGGGCATCACCCGGGACGATCTCTATATCGCTGACGAGATCTTCTTGACGGGCACCGCCGCCGAGGTCACACCCATTCGCGAAATCGATCATCGCCAGATCGGTGAAGGCAAGCGCGGTCCCATCACCGAGCGATTGCAGAGCGCCTTCTTCGATGTGGTCGAGGGCCGCGCCGATCGTTACTCGAGTTGGCTGACTTACCTCTAGATTCCCGCTGAGCCGGAGGCGGGTCTGCCCTGGCCCTCCTTGACCCTCCTGATAAGGCTCGAAACTCAATGAGAAAAAATCCAGAAAGGCCTTGATCCATTGAAGAATTCAATGCGTCTGATCGTTTTTGTGGCGGTCCTCTGTTCGCTCTCGGGAGCGGTCCAGGCCCAGACCTATGCCGATTCGAGGGGCTTCTACGGCCAGTTCTCCATCCCCATCGGCTGGAATAATATGGCCCGCACCTCGCAGATCGGGACCTCCGACGGCACGATGATCGGCTTTTCTTTCACCGCCGGCTATCGCTTCAATGCCTGGGTCGGTGCCGATGTCGAAGTCATGTGGTTGGGAGCGGGAGACGTCGTCGAGGGGAATGCTGTCACGGGCACCGCCTCCATCCTTTCGGTGGGTGCGGCAGCCAAGTTTTATCCCTTCGTTTTGACATCGCGCAGCATGCCGACCTGGATCCAGCCCTACCTGACATTCGGAGTCGGCAGTGGTATTGCCGAGCAGGTCCCTGTAGGCAGCGACGATTTCGGTTCTTCTCTCAGCGAAACCGTTTTCCTCTTCCGCTTAGGTGCAGGCATGGAGGTGATGATCAGCAAGCACTGGGGCACGTTTATGGATCTCAACTATTACGCGAGCAATAGTCGAACGGTCGAAGGGATCGGAATGATGCGTCTCGGGCTCATGTGCCATTTCTAGTTCGAGTGCACCTGAACGGCAGCTGAGTTGAGAGCACTCTTCGGGAACTAATCTTTTTTTTGGGGTCGCTTGTTCTCGGGTCAATCATAGGAGGCGGGAAGCAAATCTTTTCCCGCAAGGGAGTTTCGGATGAGTGAACTTTTGCAGCGTTCGGTGACCGAGTTGAGATCCGATCTGGACGCTCGGAAACTTTCGGCCGAAGAGTTGATGCGTGCGACCCTCTCGCGCATCGAGGCCACTCAATCCCGCCTCAATTGTTTTACGAGTCTCCGCGATGAGGAGTTGTTGATCGCCGAGGCACGAAGCGCAGACGCCCGCATCGCTCGAGGAGAGGCGCGACTTCTCGAGGGAATCCCTCTCGGAGTCAAAGATCTTGAAGACGTCGAGGGTGAGGTGACCAGCTACGGTTCCGTGCCCTTCAAGGACAACCGTGCCCTTCGTGATTCGATCCAGGTCGAGCGCTTACGCGCGGCCGGTGCCATCGTGGTGGGCAAGACCAATACGCCCGAGTTCGGGTATACGGCCCTTTCCAAGAACTTGCTCTTCGGAGCTTCATGCAATCCTTGGGATCTCGATCGTACGCCTGGGGGATCGAGTGGAGGCTCGTCGGCGGGGATCGCCGGCGGCGTGATTTCTCTGGCGACGGCCAGCGACGGCGGCGGCTCGGTGCGAATTCCAGCCTCGGTGACCGGCTGCTTCGGGCTGAAGGGCAGCTACGGGCGCATCCCCACTGGACCCCACGATCTCTGGGTGATGGACGATACGTCGGTTCACGGCCCCTTGACCCGGAGCGTGGCCGACGCTGCGCTGCATCTGGACGCGGTGGCCGGACCCCACCCGCTCGACCCTAACTCCCTGCCATCCCAGGGGATTTCCTATTGCGAGAGCCTGGAGGACATGCCCTCGGGGCTGCGCGCCGGCTTCTCCCCGGATCTGGGCTACGCGGTGGTCCAATCGGATTTGGCCGAGGTGGTGGAGAAGGCTGCGGGGCTGATGCCCGAACTCGGGATTTCCCTCGAGGGGGTGGAGGGCGGTCTGCCGGAACCGGGGGGGGCTTGGGGTTTCAGCGGTTCCTGGGAACTCCTCGCTCGGCTGCACAGCTATTTGCCCGAACACGAGGAGGATTTTGGTCGTTCGTTCATCCAGGGCGTAAAAGCCGGCGCGCGCATGACCCCCGAGCGCTGGGGCCAGATGCGGGAACTGCGCTCGCTCACCAACGACTGGTTGGCAGATTTTTTCGAGCGCTACGACATCCTGCTCACCCCCACCGTTCCCTACGATCCGCCGCCGGCCCGGGGGCCCTTTCTCGCCGAACTCGAAGGCCGACGTCAGCCCGCGTCCAATTTCGGATCGTTCACCATGCCCTTCAACCTCTCGTGGCATCCTGCAGCGACGGTTCGTGCCGGGCTGAGTGCCAAGGGTCTTCCCGTCGGCCTGCAAATCGTCGGACCGCGTCATCGAGACGATCTGGTTCTTCAGGTGGCCCGGGCCTTCGAACGCCACACGGGTTGTTTCGACACCTGGCCCACGGTCTGAGCGACCCATGAAGTCCCTGAACGATCTCCAGACCCCCGCCCTGATCTTGGCGCCCGAAGTCCTCGAGGCCAACCTCGCGAGTATGTCTCGCGCTCTTCCCGGGGAGAGGCTCCGCCCACACGTGAAAGCGCATAAATGCACGGCTCTGGCGAAACGCCAGCTCGCGGCGGGTCACGCGCTTTTTTGTTGCGCCACGATTCGAGAGATGGAGGGGATGGCGGCGGCCGGTCTCGGCCAAGACCTGCTGCTGGCAAACGAAGTTCTCGATGCCCGACGACTCGGTGTTCTCGATGCGCGCGTGACCGTGGCGGTGGATTCCGAGGAAACCATTGCCGCGGCAGTTCGGGGAGGGGTGGGCGAGGTGCTCATCGATGTGAACGTCGGGCTGCCCCGCTGTGGGTGCCCTCCCGAGGGAGCGGGGAAACTGGCCGACTCCGCTCGTCGCCAGGGCCTGGGCGTGCGCGGGGTGATGGGCTACGAGGGACATATCATGGGGGTCGCCGACCGGGCAAAGCGCGAAGAGGCTTGTGAGGCCAGCATGCAGATCCTGATGCGGGCCCACGAGCAGGTCGGGGGCGAGTTGGTTTCAGCCGGCGGTACCGGCACCTGGGATTGCAACCGGTGGGCGACTGAGATCCAGGCGGGTTCCTACGCGTTGATGGATACCGCCTACAAGGAACTCGGCTTCCCCTTCCAACAGGCCTTCTGGGTTTTGGCCACGGTGATCTCCCTGGGCGATGGCTTTGCGGTCGCCGACTGCGGGCTCAAGGCCTTGGGGATGGATCACGGCAACCCCATCATCGAAGGCGCCCGGGTCTGGTTCTGTTCGGACGAGCACATCACCTTCGCTCCCGAGCACCCCCTGAAACTCGGGGATCGGATTCGTGTGACCCCGGCGCATATCGACCCCACCGTGGCCTACCACGAGCGCTTTCACCTCGTGGACGGCGAGTCTGTCATCGATGACTGGTCGGTGGACTTGCGGGGCTGGTAGACCGCCCGGGGCCGGTAGACCGCCCGGGGCCCAGCGGGATCAAGGGGTCGAGCCCGGGGCAGGCAGCTCGATCTTCGGATTTTCCGGGTGGGCCCGGAAGAGGATCACGGTGTGGCCCACCAGCCCGCAGAGTTGGGCCCCGGTCTGCTCGGCGAGGAGCGCGGCGTCGGTCTTCTTGTCCTGGGGCTGCTGCAATTTTACTTTGACGAGTTCATGGCTTTCCAGGGCATCGCGGAGCGCCCGGATCACCGCCTCGGAAACGCCGGCTTCGCCCACTTGAATCAGGGCCTTGCGCGGGTTGGCCAGGCCCCGCAGATATCGCCGCTGCCTGCCGGTTAAAGCACCCGAATTCGTGTCCTCAACGGTTTCCATACTGGTTTCCTTCCGCCGGAATTAGGGCCCGGTCAGCCTCTCGAATTTGGAACTTATGATTCCCGGCCCGGCGTCCGAAAAAGGGGATGCTACCCGGCTTCGCGAGGGGATCCCAGTTCGTGGAGGGGTCGGCACGGGAGGCTCAGCGAGTTCACCCATTTCCGGTTCGGACACGGCTCAGAATCGAAGGCAGGCCCCCATTATGGACGACCGAAGACTTCCGCTCCTCGGCCGCATCGCGGTCCAGCTCAAGATGATCGATCTCGATCAGCTCAACCAGGCGACCCGGGCCCAGGAACTTCGCCCGGAGAGCCGCTTGGGTGAGGTGATGGTCGATACGGGCTTGATTAGCGCCCAGGATCTGACTCGCCTGGTCGCGGTTCAGAAGGATCTGATCGCCAAACACGAGGCTCGCAAAGCCGCCGCTCTGACGAGCCAGGGACCTCCGGTGCCGCCCGAAGGCGCGGTTGTGTCGGCCCCGGGCGAAGCCGCTGCCACGGCGCCCGAGACTCCGCCTGCGCCGGCCGCCGGCCCCGAGCCCGTCGCCCAGACTTCGGGCCGGGAACCCGCCGGGGATCAATCCGGAACCCTCGGGCTGGCGTTGGCTTCGCCCTGCGCCGACGATCTCGAGCGGCTTCATCGCGTACTCGCCTCGGGACAGAGTCGCGGGGCCAGCGATATTCATCTCCATGCCGGGGGCGGGCTGCGCTTTCGCACCCATGGCGTGCTGTCGGAACCCGAGAGCGCAGATTTTTCTGCCGAAGCAGTGGAGCGACTGGTCGCCAGCTCCCTCTCGCCCGATGAGCAGCTGGAGCTTCGACGTACGGGCGAAATCGATTTCTGTTTCGACCTGCCGGGAGTGGGGCGTTTCCGGGCGAACGCCTATCGCCAGCAGCGGGGTTTCGACGTGGTCTTTCGCTCGATCTCAGCTCGCCCTCCCACTCTGGACGAATTGGGGCTGCCGAGCGAACTCGCTCGCTTTACGAATTATCACCAGGGCATGGTGCTGGTGACGGGGCCCGCGGGTTCTGGGAAGTCGACGACTCTGGCCGCCATGGTCAATCTCATTAACGAGGAGCGCGAAGAACATATTCTGACCGTCGAGGATCCCATCGAGGTCATCCATCCATCCCAGCGCTGTCTCGTCAACCAACGCCACGCGGGCAAACACACCGACAGTTTTGCCCGGGCTTTGCGCGGGGCCCTGCGAGAAGACCCGGACGTCATCGTGATCGGCGAGCTCCGTGATCTGGAGACCATCTCTCTGGCGATGACTGCGGCAGAGACCGGCCACTTTGTCTTGGCGTCCCTGCATACCAATAACGCGGTACGAACCATCAACCGCATGATCGGTGCTTTCCCGCCAGGCGAACAGGGCCAGGTGCGGACCATGCTCTCCGAATCCCTGCGGGCGGTGATCTCCCAGCGTCTGGTGCCCAAGGCCGACGGCGAGGGTCGGGTACCCGCTCTGGAGGTTCTGGTGATCAACAAAGCCATCGGGAATCTGGTTCGCGAAGAGAAAACGGTTCAGATTCGTTCTTCGATTCAGACAGGCAAAGCCCATGGCATGTATCTCCTGGAGCAATCGCTCAACGATCTCGTCGCCGAGGGCACCATCACCCGCGAGGCGGCACTTGAACTCGCAGAAGAAAAGAAGCTGATTACCGCGGGCGCCTGAGGGCACTGCGCTCAGTGGGGAGAAGATTACGTGGCAGAACTCGATCGATTGCTCGGTTACCTCAAAGAGAATGACGGATCCGACCTGCACCTAGCGGCGGGGCTGAAGCCCCGTTTTCGCCAGAAGGGAAGAATTCGAGTTCTCGAAGGGGAGGATGTTCTGACCGATGCTGGCCTTCGGAAACTATTGGAGGAGATCGCTTCGCCCAGGGCCTGGACGGAGTTCCAGGAGACCCACGATTTAGATTTCGCCTACGGCATCGAGGGACTGGCCCGGTTTCGGGCGAATTATTTTGTCCAGAGTCAGGGCGCGGCTGCCGTCTTCAGGATCATTCCCGAGGAGATCATCTCGGTGGAAAAGTTGGGACTTTCGCCGGCAATCGCCAGCTTGGCTGATCTGGAACAGGGACTCGTACTCGTCACCGGCCCCACGGGCTCGGGGAAGTCCACCACCTTGGCAGCCATCGTCGACAAGCTCAACCGAAACCACGCGAAGCATGTGGTGACCATCGAGGACCCTGTGGAGTTCGTCCACCAAAACCGCATGTCGACCTTCTCTCATCGCGAAGTCGGCCTGCATAGTCTGGGTTTCGGACCGGCCCTGCGTTCGGCGATTCGCCAGGATGCTGATGTGATCCTTGTGGGTGAGATGCGCGAGCGCGAAACGATTTCCCTCGCCATTACGGCCGCAGAAATGGGAATGCTGGTATTTGGGACTCTGCACACCAATAATGCGGCCAAGACCATCGACCGCATTATCGATGCCTTTCCTGCGGACGAGCAGAATATGATTCGGCTCAGCCTCTCGGAATCCCTGGTGGGGATCGTCTCTCAGTTACTCTTGCCCACGGCAGACGGCAAGGGCAGGGTGGCCGCTAACGAAATTCTGCTGCGAACCTCCGGATTACCCAATATCATCCGCGATGGAAACACGCCCATGCTGGCTTCGACCATTCAGTCGGGAAAATCCGAGGGCATGCAGGCCATGGACGATGTGCTTTTTCAACTTGCCAAGGACGGAATCATTCACGGACGCGACGCGTACATGAAGGCGGGAGATAAGCCCCGTTTCGAGGCGTTCGTGGACGACGCAGACAGCTGAGTTCTCGCCTTGATTCCGGGGTGGGAGTTGCGGGGGTTGAGTTGAGCAAGGATCCGGACGAGTCTCTTGGCACCATGCGGCGCTTGCTCGACATCATGGCTCGCCTGCGCGACCCCGACGAGGGTTGCCCCTGGGATCGCGAACAGGACTTCGAGAGCATCGCCCCTTATACCATCGAAGAGGCCTATGAGGTCGACGACGCGATCCGTCGCGGCGATATGGACGATCTTCAAGACGAACTCGGCGATCTCCTGCTTCAGGTGGTCTATCACGCACAGATGGCCTCGGAGGCCGGGGCCTTCGATTTTGAAGACGTCGTTCGAGGCATCTCGGACAAATTGATACGCCGCCACCCCCACGTTTTTGGCGAGGCCCGGGCGGCGAGCCGGGAAGAGGTCCGGCGCAGTTGGGAAGAGACGAAGGCGCTCGAGCGAAGCGAGCGCGCCTCGCGTCGAGCTCTTCCCGACGACCCCTTCGCAGGCATTCCGTCGGCGCTGCCCGCACTCATGCGAGCCGCCAAGCTCCAGAGCCGGGCGCCAGCGGAGTCCACCGAGAGGGATGCCCAGCAGGCGCTCTTGGGAGCGGTGGAAGGTCTTTCTCTCAGTGAGGCGGGGGAAGCGAGGGAAGGATTGGGCGACGTTCTCTTCGCCGCGGTGGCGGTGGCTCGGCGTTTGCGGGTCGATCCCGAACGGGCGCTCCGGGACGCGAGTGACCGCTTCGTGCGGGAGCTTCGCTCCGACCCCGGGAACTCGAAATCCGCGGATCCGGAAGTGGGCTCGAAATCGGAAGTGGGCCCAAAAAAAAGCGCCTGAGAACTCCCTTTGGAGTGCCCAGGCGCCCGATGGTTCGGTGGATATCCTCGCCGACGGCTACGGCGTGGGGACCACCTCGATCAGTTCCACGTCGAAGGTCAGAGTGGCGCCGCCCGGAATGGCCGGCGGTGCGCCTCGATCGCCGTACGCGATGTCCGCGGGGCAAATCAGCTGAGCCTTGCCGCCGGGCTTCATCATCGCCACACCCTCGGTCCAGCAGGGGATCACCCGGTTGAGGGGGAACTCGGCAGGCTCGCCGCGCTCCACCGAGCTGTCGAAGACGGTGCCGTCCGAGAGCATGCCGTGGTAGTGAACCTTGACGGTGTCGGTGGCCGCCGGGGAGTCGCCTTCGCCGGCTTTCTCCTCGATGAAGATCAGGCCGGAGTCGGTCGTTTTGGCTCCAGAAGCCGCTTTCTTTTTGGCGAGGAAGGCTTCGCCCGCCTTCTTTTCCTGGGCGAGTTGTTCGTCGATTCGATCCTGGACGAAGGTCTGAACCTTCGGGCCGTAGGCTTCGGCGTCGATGTCAGCGGCGTTGCCGGCGAGGGAGTCTCGGAGCCCCTGGGCAACCATGTCGACTTCTTCGGGTCGCAGCGTCGAGAAGGGCGGCTGGCCGCTGATCACGATGCCGATGAAATAGAGAGTTTTCTCGTCCTCGGTCTGGGGGGCCTTGGCGAAGGCGTCTCCCGCCATGAGGGCGGCGAGTCCCAGTCCGAGGGTCAGAGCGAAACCGATCGTGCGCCCCGTGGAGCGGTTGTGGGTCCAACCTGTCATCGTGATTCCTTTCGAGTTCGCTCGGTGCCGGGGCCCCGGTCGATTGGGATGGGCATAGCCTTTACGGTGGCCGGAGAGCATACCCCAGACTTGTAGGGCAGCCACAGCGCCTTCAGAGGGCGGTTGGAGCGCGATCTTTGGGGTAGCGTTTCGGCGTGGTGGACGAGGCAAAGAGGGGGTCGGAGGCGAGCTTCATGGAAGCCGTGGGGCGACTCGGCCCCGCACTCCTCGGGGTTCTCGTCGCCTTTGAGAGAATCCAGCGGGAGCTGGACCCCGAAAATTTTCAGCGGCTCAGCAAGGGGCTCGCCGAGCCCGCGGCCCGGCTCTCCAAAGCTTTCGACGACGCTGCCGCCCGGCCGCGCTCGCCCGAGACCGAACGCCTGGGGGCCGCGCTCCTGGAGGCGGCCCGGCATGGGGTGGCGGCGACGGAACTCTTCCTGGGTACACCGAAGACCGAGACCCCGGCGGCGTCTGGGGCACCGGTGGACATTTCCCGAGTGATGGGGGCGCTGAGGGAGCATTGCCGAGCCCAGGCAGGCCTTTTTCCTTTGCGCGGCGCGCTTCCCCCCCTCGATCGCTACTTCATCGAGCCCCAAGCCGAGTCCAGGCTCGGCGAACTCAGGGCCGGCCGTCCGGGCACCGGCATTTTTAACGCAAGCAACGGTCCCGAGGTGCGGGGTGGCTTCAGTTTTTTTGCGCCCGAGGACTACGACGAGGCCAAGTCCTGGCCTCTTGTGGTGGCCCTGCACGGGGGCTGGGGGCATGGCGGGGATTTCCTGTGGACCTGGCTGCGAGAAGCGCGTTCCCGGGGCTGGTTGCTCCTCGCCCCCACCTCCCAAGCCACGACATGGTCGATGATGGGAGCCGACTCCGACGCCGCCGCCCTGGACTCCATGTTGGACTACGTGGAGCAGCGCTGGAATGTGGCATCCGAGAGCCGATTGCTCACGGGCCTTTCCGATGGGGGAACCTACGCGCTTCTGAGAGGATTGGCCGAGGGCTCGCGCTTTACGGCCCTGGCGCCGGTGGCGTGCGTGCTACACCCGGCCAATCTCGTCAATGGCAACCTTGGCCGAGCCCGGGGAAAGCCTATTCGCTGGATCCACGGCGCTCGGGATTGGATGTTTCCCTTGGAAGTGGCCCGGCAGGGCTGCTCCACCCTGAAGGAGGCCGGCGCCGAAACCGACTTGATCGAAATCGCCGATCTCGCCCATGCCTACCCCCGGGAGCAAAATCCGGGCATCCTCGAGTGGGCCGGCACGACGCGCTGAGCGCCCAGGGCGCGATCAGCGCCGGGTCTTGGCAGCGGAAGATTTTCGAGCTCGCGCCTTCTTGGCCGGTGCTTTCGCCCGGGCTTTGGGCGTTGCCTTGCTCTTGGCTAGGGGCTTCTTGCTCCCGCTTCGTAGGAGTTTTGAGAGATAGCGTCCGGTGGGAGAACTGCGTTGGCGCGCGACATCCTCGGGGGTTCCTCGGGCAATAATTTCGCCGCCGCCCGGGCCGCCATCAGGCCCGAGATCGATGATCCAATCCGCCGTCTTGATCACGTCGAGGTTGTGTTCGATGACGAGCACCGAGTTCCCTGCGTCGACGAGTTGATTGAGCACCTCGACAAGTCTTCGGACGTCTTCGAAGTGCAGGCCGGTGGTCGGTTCGTCGAGGATATAGAGAGTTCGTCCCGTGGCCCGCTTGGCGAGTTCCCGGGCGAGCTTGATGCGCTGGGCTTCGCCCCCCGAGAGAGTGGGGGAGGGTTGGCCCAGGTGCAGGTAGTCGAGGCCGACCTTTTCGAGCATGCTCAGGGGGGCGGCGATCTTCGGATGGCTGGCAAAGACCTCGAGGGCTTCCCGTACGGTGAGGTCCAAGACATCCGCGATGGATAGCCCCTTGTAGAGGATTCGGAGGGTGGCTTCGTTGAAGCGCTTGCCTCGGCATTCCTCGCATCGGACGAAGACGTCGGCGAGGAAATGCATTTCGATCTTGCGAACCCCGTCCCCCTCGCAGCTTTCGCAGCGTCCGCCTTTGACGTTGAAAGAGAAACGGCCGGGCTTGTAGCCGTTGAGGCGAGCGTCGGGCAGTTGGGAAAAGAAGCGCCGGACTTCGTCGAAGACCTTGATATAGGTCACCGGGTTGCTTCGGGGTGTGCGCCCGATGGGGCGCTGATCGATATCAATGACCTTGTCGAGACTGCCGAGGCCGGAGATGCGCCGGTGGGCGCCGACCCGGCGCGTTGAAGCGTGAAGCTTTCGCGAGAGGGCGGGAAAGAGAATGGCGTTGACCAGGGAGGATTTGCCCGCGCCCGAAACCCCCGTGATGGCCGTCATGACTCCCAGGGGAATCTCCACGTCGACATCCTGGAGGTTGTTCTCCCGGGCGCCGAGAATTTTGATCGCGCCGGTCGCGGCACGCCGTTGCCCGGGGACTTCGACCCTCTTTCTGCCCGAGAGATAATCCCCGGTGAGGGATCGACGATTTCGTTCCAAGCTCTTCGGCGTACCCGTATGAATGATCTTGCCACCGAGGACCCCTGCAGCCGGACCGAAATCGATGACGTGATCCGCGCTGCGAATGGTTTCCTCATCGTGCTCCACCACGACTACGGTATTTCCCACGTCGCGCATGCGGATGAGAGTGTCGAGGAGCCGGCGGTTATCGCGTTGGTGAAGCCCGATGGAGGGCTCGTCGAGGATGTAGATTACGCCGGTCAGTTCCGATCCCACCTGGCTGGCCAGACGGATGCGCTGGGACTCGCCCCCGGAGAGGCTGGGCCCGGCGCGATCCAGGGAGAGATAACCGAGGCCCACTGCCTCGAGGAAGCTCAGCCGCGCCCGAATTTCCTTGAGTACCTCACTGGCGATTTCCTTGTTCGCTCCCTGGAGGCCCAGGTTGGCGAAGAAGGCTCGGGTTTCGGTGACCGTCATGGCCGAGAGATCGACGATGCTCCGATCGCCGAGTTTGACCGCCGCGCTCTCCGCGCGAAGGCGGTGGCCATCGCATGTCGTACAGCGGGTATTGGCGATGAACTGGTTGTACCAGCGCTTCATCCTCTCGCTGCGTGTTTCTTTGAAGCGACGGAGTAGGCGAGGAAGGATGCCTTCCCATGTGACGTCGAAATGGCCTTGCCCCGAACGGTTTTCCCAGGCGATCTTGAATTTCCGGGTATCGGTTCCATGGAGCAGAATCTTCCGCTTCTTCTCGGTCAGCTTGTGCCAGGGGCGATTGCCGTCGATTCCGAGTTGTTCCATCAATTGGCGTCGGTAATTGGCACCCCAGCCGGTCTTCTCGGAAGTCCTTTCACCCCAGGGCTTGACGGCCCCCTCCTCGATACTGAGAGTTTCGTCGGGGACCACCAGAATCGGATCGAACTCGAAGCGGGTTCCGAGGCCGTTGCAGTCGTCGCACATTCCCTGGGGCGAATTGAACGAAAACGCCTGGGGGCTGAGTTCGGGGAAGGAAAGCCGGCAACGCGAGCACGCAGCACTCTCGGTGAAGGTTCGGTCTTCCTTTCCCTCGGCGACGATCAGGGTACCTTCCCCGACGCGCAGGGCTGTCTCCACTGAATCCGTGACTCGGCCGCGCAGCCCCGAGCGCGAGACGATCCGGTCCACCACGGCTTCCATCGTGTGCTTACGTCGTTTGTCGAGGGCTTCGAGTTCGTCGCTCTCCACGATTTCGCCGTCCACTCGCAGACGCGTCCAACCCGCCCTTCGAGCTTCGTTGAGAAGTTCGCGGAACTCGCCCTTTCGATTGACAATGAGGGGGGCGAGTAGGGTGAGGCGACTGCCCTTGGGCGCCGAAAGGATCTCGCGAGCGATTTGTTCGGCGCTCTGCCCGGCCACTTCTCCGCCGCATTGATGGCAGTGCTGAACGCCGACTCGGGCATAGAGGACCCGGAGGTAATCGGAGATTTCGGTGATCGTTCCCACTGTGGAGCGCGGGTTGTTGCCCGTGGTCTTTTGTTCGATGGAAATCGTAGGAGACAAGCCGCGAATGGTTTCGTAACGCGGCTTTTCCATCTGGCCGAGAAATTGGCGGGCGTAGGCAGAGAGCGACTCGACGTAGCGTCGTTGGCCTTCGGCGTAGAGGGTGTCGAAGGCCAGGGACGACTTTCCCGACCCCGATACGCCGGTCATGACCACAAGTTTCTTCTTGGGGATGCGTACGTCGACGTTCTTGAGGTTGTGTTCGCGGGCGCCCTTGATGTGGATATGGTCGAGTTCCATGGAATCTCTTCGAGGGGGCCAATCAGCGCCGCCGGGCTGGGGGTGAGCCCGCGAGAATAACCCGGCCCCGAGCGCGGCGCCGGGCTCGAAGGGCCCTTCTTCTGGGGTCGGAAGGTTCTTCCCTGAGCTCGGGTGGGAAGGCAACCCCGGGCGGATCCGATAAACTCAGCCACGACTAGCGGCGCGCCGATGGCGTGCGGAGAAAGCGGGGAGGTAGAAGAGGATGCCGGATTGGCTGGCCGCGGAGTGGGCCCGCACTGCGGCCTCCCTCGCGGGGCTTATAGCGCTGAGCGGCGTGGCTTATGGCCTGGCCCGTTGGGGAGTGGTCTTCGCGGTTCGCCGGGCGATTGCCCGCACGACCAATGCCTGGGACGATGCATTTGCCGAGGCCCGGGTCTTTACCCGCCTCGCCAATATCGCGCCGGCCCTGGTGGTCTATTACGGCATCGGGCTGATTCCCGGACTCGACGATACCGTGGATTCCGGGGTGGAGCGCCTGGCGACCTCGGCCATGGTGCTCACCGTGGCAGCCGCTGTGACCGCGGGTCTGAATGCCGCGAATACGATCTATTCGCGGAGTGCGCTGCATCGCCAGCGACCGATCAAGGGCTACCTGCAAGTGATCGAGATCGTCGTCCTCTGCATGGCGGCCCTGGCTGTGGGGGCCATCCTCCTCGACGAATCGCCCTGGGTTTTCGTCTCCGGCATCGGCGCGGTAGCTGCTGTCCTGATGTTGGTCTTCAAGGATACGATTCTCTCCCTGGTGGCGAGCGTTCAGATCGCGAGCAACGACATGATCCACCTGGGAGACTGGATCGAGATGCCTCAGGCGGGCGTCGACGGGGACGTGACCGATATCGCGCTGCATACCGTCAAGGTTCAGAACTGGGATAAGACGATCTCCACGGTCCCGACCTACAAGTTCATCACCGAGTCCTTCAAGAATTGGCGGGGCATGTCGGAGTCGGGTGGGCGGCGTATCAAGCGAGCCATCAACCTCGACCTCAACAGCATTCGCTTTCTGAGGGAAGGGGAGATCGAAAAACTCAAGGAGTGGGAGCTGCTGCACGAATACTTGGCGAGCAAAGTGGGGGAGTTGAAGGGGTATAACGCCGAGGCGGGCCGCAACCCCGAGATCAACGCCGATATCCGTAGACTCACGAATATTGGAACGTTTCGAGCCTACGTGGCCGCTTACCTCACGGCGCATCCAAAGATTCACACCGATGGCTTCACCTTCATCGTTCGTCAGCTCCCGGCGACGGCCAGCGGCCTTCCCCTGGAGATTTACTGCTTCAGCAATGACCAGGACTGGACTCGCTACGAGGGGATCCAGTCGGATATTTTTGATCATATTTTCGCCATGGTGCCCGAGTTCAGCCTTAGGCTCTTCCAGGATCCGACGGGCGCGGACTTCTCGGAGTGGACTCACCCGGGCGAGAGGCCCGAAGGGGTATGAAGCACGATGAAGGAACGGAGAAGAGCATGTCCCTGAAAAAATGGGAGGGCTACACCGTGGTGGTGACCGGTGCGAGCCGTGGCATCGGGGCCAGCCTGGCCGAAGTGGCCCTGGAGGAGGGACTTCGCGTGGGTGTCTGCGCCCGGGGCGAGTGCCCCTTGGCGGGTCGGGAAGGGGTCCACGCCCGGCAACTCGATATTCGGGATGAAGAGGCGGTGGAGGGGTTTACCAGCGAGGTGGCCGAGGCCTTCGGATCCATCGATCTATGGGTCAATAACGCTGGCGTTCTGCTCCCCATGGGCCCGGTGCGAGATCTCGACGTCGAGGATTTTCGCGAGCATATCGACGTCAATTTGACCGGTGCCTTCCTTGGGACCCGGGCCTTCGTCCGGCACCGAAGGCGCCAGGGCGGCGGCGGCGTTCTGATCAATATCTCCTCTGGGGCGGCATGGAGCGCCTACGAGGGCTGGGCGGCCTATTGCGCGGGCAAGGCGGCGCTGGAACGTTTGACCGAGGTGGTTGCCGCCGAAGAGGCCGACCAGGGCTTGCGCGCGCTTTCCGTGGCGCCCGGGGTGGTGGACACCGACATGCAGACCCTGATTCGGGCCACTCCCGCCGAGCGTTTCCCCGACCTCGAGCGCTTTGTCGAGAGGAAGCGGGACAACAGCTTCAACTCGGCGCGTTACGTGGCCCAGGAACTGCTCGCCCTGGCCTTCGATCCCAACCGAAAAGTCGAAGAGGTCGCCCTCCGCCTGGAGGACGAGCCCAGGCCGGGCTGAGCGGGGTTGGCTGCCGGCGAGCGCAGTGTCTTCGTGACCGGAGCGACGGGCCTGGTCGGCGCGCGTCTCTGTGAGAAATTGGTGGCCGGTGGCGATCGCGTGCTGGCCCACCGAAGGGGACCGCCGCCCACCGCCCGGGTGCCCGGGCTGACCTGGGTCGCGGGCGATCTGTCCTCCCCCGGCGAGTGGGAGTCTGCCCTGGCCGAGTCCGATGCCGTGGTGCATTTGGCGGGCGCCTCGATCGTGGCCGGTCGCTGGACCCCGGCGCGCAAGCGCGAATTGCGAGCGAGCCGGATCGCGACCACCCAGAGCCTGGTCGAGGCCATGGCGCGGTGCTCGAGCCCGCCCTCGGCCTTGGTCTGCGCCTCGGCTTCGGGCTATTACGGCGCGCGGGGCGCGGAAATCCTCGAAGAGGGTGCGGCCCCCGGTGGTGATTTTCTGGCGGATCTCTGCGTCGATTGGGAAGCCGCCGCCCTTGGGGCCCAGGAGGTGGGGGCGCGTGTGGTGCGGCTCCGCTTCGGCGCAATTCTGAGCCGTCGCAGCGGTGTACTCGCTTCGGTGCTCCCCCTCTACCGCTTGGGCTTGGGGGGCGCCCTGGGATCGCCGGCGAGTTATTTCCCCTGGTTGCACGAGGACGACGCCACGGGGCTGATCGCGTTCGCCCTCGCGGGTGGAGCCGGAGAGGCAAGCGTGCTGAACGCCGGGGCGCCCCAATGTGTGACCATGGGCGAGTGGGCGCGGACCCTGGGCCGAGTCCTCAAGCGGCCCGCGCTCTTCCGGGTGCCCGAAGTGGC
>JAQWRT010000093.1 GCA_029243605.1 Myxococcota bacterium | reverse complement strand
CCACGATCTCGTATGGGTGGCCGAATCCACCTGGGTGGCCTCCCAGGTGCGCGCGAGCGCGTGCTCCTGCTGCCACAGTGATGTCGCTCCGTCGGGCTCCGCGCGTTGGTCCATCGACAGCGGAGTCGGCTGGGTCGATACCATGAGCGAGGAGGCCCTGGCACTCTTTGCCGGTCGCACCGACTCGAGCACCTTGGGTGCCTTTCTCCCCGCCGACAACAACGGTTTCGATCGCTTGAATAGCGCCATGCCCACCACAGACGTCACCCGGATGCTCGCCTTCTTCGAAGGCGAAATCGCGCATCGTCAGGTCACCGAGGCATTTATCAGTGTGCTGCCGGATATCGGCGGCCCGCTGATTCTTCAACGTGATTTCGTGCCCGAGGCCTGTACTGAGGGCGAGGGCCTTGATCTCTACGGGAACTTGGCCTGGACGGGTGGGGAGGCTCGCTATCTCTACGTCATGGACCCGGGTTCGGAGAACCCCGGACTGCCGCCCAATCTGGACCTGCCCGCAGGGACCCTCTGGCGCGCCGACGTCGCCTACGATGTGCCCGCGTTCCCGTCAGGGGTCGCCTATGGAGTGCTTCCTGCCGGGGCCTTTCAGCGGTATCCCGAAACGGGTGCCCCCGCTCCTCTCGTCTCGGGCCAGGAGTACTACCTCTACGTTCTCGGCGACGTCGTGATCCCCCGGGCGCGCTGCTTGTTCACCCAGCCCTAAGCCGCTCCACACGCCAATCGTGCCCGCTGCCGAGTTCCCGCGAGGAGTTGGGAGCCTCCTCACGGCGGAGTTCGTCCCCCCATCGCCCGAGTCAGAACGGCCCCAATTCACCCCGAGAAGGCACGCAATGGCCGACGGCGAAAAGCTCTTGGAACTGGCGGCGGCCTGGCTCGACGAGGGGATCAGCGTTGCCCTGGCCACAGTGATCGAGACCTGGGGCTCCTCGCCGTGTCCCCCCGGCAGTCACCTGGTCGTCAATGCCCAAGGGGAATTCCGGGGCTCGGTTTCCGGCGGCTGCATCGAGGGCGCGGTGGTGGCCGAAGCGGCCCGAGTCCTCGCAGGCGGCGAACCCGCGCGACTCTCGTTTGGGGTCAGCGACGAAATGGCCTGGGAGGTGGGCCTTGCATGCGGGGGGGAGGTTGAGATCTACCTCGAGCCTCTGACATGAAAAGAACTCTCCTGAAACAGATCGTCCGCGACCGCCAGAACAAGCAGCCGGTGGCCCTGGTGACGCAACTCGATGGAGGAGCCCAATGGCTCGTCTATCCAGAGGGGAGCGATGCGAGCGCGGGGAGTCAGGGGAAGAAGAACGACGACGCCACCGGGCTACCGGCCCTCCTGATCCCAGAGGCGCGTCGGAGCCTTGAAGCCGATGGCTGCCGGCGCCTGGACGCCGAAGGGTGCGCGTATTTTATTCAGAGTTTTAATCCTCCTCTGCGCATGCTCATCGTCGGCGCGGTCCATATCGCGCAATTCCTCGCGCCCATGGCCGAACTCGTGGGGTTCGAAGTCATCGTGGTCGAACCCCGTGAGGCCTTTGCCCAGGAGGGGCGCTTTCCGGGAATCCAACTCCGCCGGGGCTGGCCTGGCCCCGTCCTGGCCGAACTCGAATTGGATGCCCGCAGCGCGGTGGTAATCCTGAGCCACGACCCCAAGATCGACGACCCGGCTCTGGCGGCGGCCCTGGGATCGTCCGCTTTCTATATCGGCGCACTCGGCTCGACGAAGAATCACCGAGGACGACTCGAACGTTTGGCGGCCATGGGCTTTGACGCCTCGGCCTGCGCGCGAGTCCACGGACCCGTGGGCTTGCCCATCGGCTCGCGGAGTCCGGCGGAGATCGCGGTCTCCATCGTGGCCCAGGCCATCCAAGCCCGCCGAGGCCAGCCCGAATGAGGGACCCGGGCGAGGCCGGGGACTCGGGATCGAATTCTCATTCCGAGATCTCGGCCCTGATCCTCGCCGCCGGAGCCTCCCAGCGCATGCCGGGGGAGAACAAACTTCTGCTGGAGGTTCGCAAGAAGCCCATGGTCGAGCACGTGGTGGAGGCAGTCCTTGGAGCCGGCCTGAAGCGGGTGGGCGTTGTGACCGGCTACCAGGCGGATCGGGTGGGGGCCGCCCTTGCGGCGCACCCGGTGTCCCTGGTCCCCAATGCGAACCATTCCGAGGGGATGGCTTCCTCGCTCCGGGCTGGCCTGGACTGGCTGCCCCCAGCCTCCGACGGGGTATTGATCTGTCTCGGCGATATGCCCGGACTTCGCCCGGCGCACATCAAGGCTCTGATCCGAGCCTTCGCCCAGCAAACACCTCCAAAGATCTGTGCAGCGGGCCACCGAGGCGTCCGGGGCAATCCGGTGCTGTGGCCCAGGGCTTATTTCGAGGCGATTCGGGCTCTCGACGGGGATCGCGGGGCGCGAAGTCTGCTGACCCGATATTCTGATCGAGTGGCTCTGATCGACGTGGGAAGCGCCGCGGTCTTGCAGGATGTCGATACCCCGGCGGATCTGATTCGCGAATCCGAGAGAGCGGGCTGAGAGGGGGGGGCCGGAGTCAAAGGCCTTCGGGCCATTCTCCAATCACCTTCGCCTTCCGAAGTTCGAGGATCTCGTCTTCGCCGAACCCCAACTCGGCGAGAATCTCGGCGTTGTGCTGGCCCAAGGTCGGCGCCGGGCGACGAAGCCAACGTTCGATGCTCGCGTAGCGAAAGGGAGCGCTGATCAGGGTTTGGCGACCGATCACGGGATGATCGATTTCCTCGACAAAGCCGCGAGCAACGAATTGAGGATGGAGGGAAACCGCCCGTGGATCGAGGACGGTGGCCGCGGGAATACCCAGGGCGAGAAGTTCATCGACGCACTGGGTCAACCCGCGGCCTTCGAAATGGAGCCTAAGGTGTTCATCGATGCGATCCTGGGCGGCCCTTCGATCGGCAAGGGAGGCGCCGATCGCCTGGGCCCAATCGGGCTCGCCCAACCAGCGCACCAAGGCCTCCCAGGCCTCGGAGGTCTCGATGGAGAGGGCAAGCCATTGGGGATCCTCGGAAATACGATGCCCCTGGCAGGCATAGAGGCCTTGAGGAGCCGCCCCGGGACTTCGATTGCCCTGGCGCCGCATCAGGTTTCCATAGGCGGTGTACTCGGTGACTTGTTCCGCGGTGACATTCAGGGCGGCTTCGAGCATCGAGCACTCGACGAAATGTCCGCGCCCAGACGACTCGCGTTCGTTCAGGGCAACCAGAATGGCGAAAGCGGCGTGCAGCCCTGCGATGGGGTCGCAGGGACCGCGCTGGATTCTGGGCTGATCATCCTCATGGCCGGTCAGCCAGGACAGACCGGCCATCTGCTCCATGGTGGCGGCGAAGCCGACATTTTCGCGCCACGGTCCGTCCAGGCCGAAGGCTGGCATGCGCACGTAATGACACCGGGGGTTCAGCGACTGGACCTTCTCCCAACTGAGTCCAAACCCGTCCATTACCCGAGGGCTGAAATTTTCGACCAAAACGTCGGCCTCTGAGATCAGGGATTCGAAGATCTCCATGCCCTGGGGCTGAGTGAGATCCAGGGTAATTCCACGTTTGTTGGCGTTGGTGGAGATAAAGATGAAGCTCGACTCCCACCAGGCCTCATGCTGGCCGGCAAAGGTTCCGCCCACCGAGCGGCAGCCATCGATGCTCTGAATCGACTCCACATGAATCACATCCGCCCCGAGAAGTGCCAGGGTATGAGTCGCGATGGGGCCCGCCCACCAGGTCGTGGCGTCGACGATGCGCAGCCCGGCCAGGGGCAAACCCGGGGCGCCCTCTGGACTGGGACGACGGGGTGAACGGTCTTCCACCCGGCCATTATCCGCGCCGATCCCCGGGGCTGGACCCGCCGCCTCGGGACGAGCGCCGTCGATCTTATAAGGGGCGACTGGGTGCTTGAAATCGCCCGAGGGGTCATCAACGAACGCACCCCGGGCCTGGAGTTGCGCTTGCTCGAGCACCGTTCGGCCATGGCAAATCGGCGCGACAGGGATCCGAAGCATCTGAGCCAACTCGATGATCTCGCCGCTCTCATGCTCCCGGGTATAGGCGTGGACGATGCCCTCCCACTCCTCGAGCCTCCCCAAACGCTGGCCGAATTGTTCAAATTCGCCGCTTTCGCGGAGATCCGGGCGCTCGATCATCATCAGGAAGTCGGACATCTGCTGGGCCGAGTAAGTGGTGAAACCGACAAAACCATCCCGGGTGGGCTCGATGGAGGGGGTCTCGAGATTCGGGAGCGAACCGACCACCGGTGGACGCCCGAGGATCCCCCACATCAAATCGATATAGCAGTTGGTGACCAGGGCAGTGACCTCTTGCATCGAAAAGTCGATCAGTTCCCCGTGCCCGGTGGAACGGGCCCGACCGATAGCGGCCAGTGCCGCGGCGCCGGCAAAGGATCCACTGCTCCAGGCCGCCAGGCCGCCTCCAGCTTGGTAGGGCTCTTTGCCCGGGCGCCCGCGAGCGCCGATCGAGCCGCTTTCGGCTTGCAGGGTAAAATCCGTCGCGGCCCTTTGGGCCCAGGGTCCCGCGAGCCCGAAGGGGGTGATGGAGAGCCACACGAGGCCGGGGACCGACTCGAGCAGGCTGGATCGATCCAAGGCATCCGGTGCCGAATCGTCGATCACCAGGTCTGCACCCTCAACGAGCCGGCGAATTTCGTCGCGGCATCCCGGGCCCGGGAGCGCCTCGGTCAAGTCGCCGATCACACTCCGCTTAGAGGCGTTGAGATGCCGGAATAGAGCGCCATCCCGATCCCCCAGGTCGGCGCCTGTGGCCGACCAGCGGCGTAGGACGTCGCCTTCGGCCGGCTCCAACTTGATCACCTCGGCCCCGGCGTCGACAAAGAGCTTGCTGCAATAGGGGCCCGCGACCCCGCTCGAGGCGTCCACGACCCGGAGGTCCTTCAATCCGCGCATGCAATCTTCCCTGCCCTCATTCCCTGCCTTCATCGCGATCGCGCTTCAGCGAGGCGTTTCGTACGTGCCCATGCATCCCGTGATCATGGGCAGGTCGAGATAGGTCTTTATTCCCGGGTTCGGCGCCTCGCAGACATGACTGACGGCGTTGACGATGTGGAAGGCCGTGGTGCTGAGCCCCTGGGCAACGCGCTCATCTTGGGTCAACTCCGAGGGAAAATCGATATCCACATTCAGGTTCACATCCCCTTCGATTTTGAGCCGCCAACCGGACTGACGAGGAATATCCATTTTTCGCTGGAGCCGGGTTTGCTCTATATCGTCGACATACCAAATCTGTTCTTGAACGATCTCGGTGCCCTCGGCGGTCACCCCGATATGCTGGTAGTGGTTCAGAGCAATAGTGCCTTCCTCGATAATGCCTACGGCGGTTTCGATGGGCTGGTTGGCGAGAATATAGTCGTGGTTGGCTTGATAGGAAATCACCTCGCTCCCCAAGCCTTCGGCGATCATATCGATGGGCTCGTTCCAGGCGCTTGCGAGAGCCTTTTTGATCGGGTTGATCGCGGCCTCCTCGGGGGTCTTGCCCAAATTCATCAAATTGCGCATAACCCCCTCGGATGAGTAGGTGCGGCAGTCTCCACATTCCGTCATGGTGATTCGGTCGATACGGTTACACCAACCCGTGAAGGTCAGAGGAAATCGTTCGGCGATGCCACCGGGATTGCACCCCGAGGCGTGCATGTTGACATTGCCCTTCTTGCAGGCTTCACCAATCGCCTGGGCAGCCTCCGGATTCTGCAGGAAGGGAAACCAATAGGGGCAGGGGGTAATGACGTGCTTACCGGTCTCCAATAGACGGCAAATCTCATCGGTCTTCCAGGGCAGGGGGCAGTAGAGAACGCAATCCGCATCCATGTCCATAATGGCTTCGATGTCCTGAGTGGCAATGATCCCCGTTGGATCCATGCCCACGATTTCTCCAGCATCGCGCCCGGCCTTGTCATCGCTGTAGACCTTTACGCCCACCAGTTCCAGCCGTGGGTGACGCAGGATCCCCTTGAGGGCCGTGCTGCCCACCACGCCGGTTGCCCATTGAATCACCTTGTATCTGGGTGCCATTCTGACTCCTGATCGTGTTTATTGGAAAGGGGAAAGCTCGGCCTGGGCCTCCCGAGGTGTCAATCGGTAGACCCGGATCGATCGGTGGGTTCGGCCCTCGTAGACCTTCATCTGGGGAATCGCCCGGTGCACACTGGGCCAAATATCCTCTTTCTCCGAGGACTCGAGCACCTTGGCCACACCCGAGAAACGTCGACCTCGAAGCTGAACCTCGACGTCGGGGTTCGCATCGAGATTGAGACTCCATGCGGGATGCAGCGCCTGGCCCATGGCGCTGGCCACCACCAGAAAGCTGCCGTTGTCCTCGAGGCAGGCCAGATGGACCGAGCGCGGCTTGCCGCTCTTTCGGCCTCGGACAGTGAGAGTGAGCATGGGCATGCTCGGCACCCCCATGGACGTGAAGCGACCGTTAGTCGCCCGAAAGAGGAGCGGGTCGAGGGGCGAACTGATATGACGAATGATCCAGGTCATGATGGGAGACGTCGAAACCCGAACCACGAACTCATCGGACATGCCGTGCTTTCTATTCGTACACGATGACTTGTCGGGCCGCCTCACCCTTTCGCATGCGATCGAAGGCCTCGTTGACCTCGCTCAGGGGGAGCCGGGAGGAGATCATCTCATCCAAATGAAGTCTTCCGTCGAGATAGAAATCAATGTATTTGGGCATGTCAAAGCGAAAGCGATTCGAGCCCATAAAGGAGCCCGTCACCTTCTTCTCCTGAAGCGTCAGATCCGCCGCAGAGATCTCAACCGTCTGGGTGATGGGAACCACACCAACCAAAACCGAGGTTCCGCCGCGCCCGGTCATCGCAACGGCCTGCTGAACCGTCGGGACGAGGCCGATGCACTCGAAGACGAAATCGGCACCGCCCCCGGTGATCTCCTGCACCGCGGCTACGGGGTCGACATCGCTGGCGTCGACGCAATGGGTGGCCCCGAGTTTCTGGGCAAGGTTGAATTTCCAGGCCTGGGCATCGACGGCGATGATCTGCCCCGCCCCGACGATGCGGGCACCCTGGAGGGCAGCGAGACCCACGCCGCCGCAACCGATGATAGCCACGCTCGCACCAGCGGGAATATTCACCGTATTGAGCGCAGCCCCGAGACCGGTGGTCACGCCGCATCCGATCAGACAGGCTCGGTCGAGGGGCATGTCATCCCGGATCTTGACCAGAGAACGCTCGGGGGAGAGCATCTTTTCGGCGAAGGAGGAGAGATTTCCGAATTGAAAAATCGGGTCGCCATTGGCCGCGGTCAGTCGGGGCGCCGTGCCCTCGGGCCGTCCGGCAAACTGGGTCAGGCAGAGGTAGGGGCGCCCGCCCGTGCAGAATTTGCAGACCCCACACCAAGAGGAGAGGCAGCCGATCACGTGGTCGCCTGGGCTGAAATCCGTGACCCCCGCACCCACGGCCTCGACGATGCCCGCGGGCTCGTGCCCGAGGATGCTGGGAGGCGGAACCGGCAGCCCGCCCTCGATTACCGTGAGATCACTGTGGCAAACCCCCGATGCGGCGGTCTTGACGAGAACCTCCCCCGGTCCGGGGTCATCGATACCCACCTCCTCGATCTCGAGGGGGGCATTATTGGCACGCATGACGGCAGCCTGCATCGGGGTTCTCCTCAATTTGAAGTTCTCGGGTCGCATCGGATTACGAACCCCTGAAGTGTACGCTTCTGGACGCCCGCCGACACCGGCCCCTCGCCGGGGATTCGAACACCGGAGGAGGGCTCTTCCACACGGCCCAGGAGTCCACGTCCTGGGGAAAAACTGAGGGATTATGAACGCCCGGCAGTCCTTCGAAGCCCTCGATGAGGCTCAGTCGGCTTTCATGACCCGGCGTCGAAGGGATCTGGCGCTCCGGAATGTGTAAGCTTTCGGGGTGGGCACAGCGCGGTGTTTTTACACGGCTGCCGCCAGAGGCAAGACGTATGGGCGAGCAAAAAAAGGGACTGAAGCGCCGACAATTCGTCAACGGTTTGGCCGCACTCTCGGTTTCGACCGCCTTGGCCCCTGCGAGTCGTCTGGCCAAGGCCGAACCCAGCGCCCGGGCCACGGCGAGTCTCGCCTATAGCCCCGAATACCCTCCGGCGCTCACGGGCCTGCGCGGGAGCCATGCGGGTTCTTTCGAGGTGGCCCACGCCCTGGCCCTCGACGGGGGGCATTGGCCCGTGTCCAGGGCTCAGACCGATGAGACCTACGATCTGGTGGTCGTCGGGGGAGGCATCTCGGGCCTGGCCGCCGCTTGGACCTACCGGCAAGAGGCTGGGGGCGATCCCCGGATCCTTATCCTCGACAACCACGACGACTTTGGGGGGCATGCCAAGCGCAACGAGTTCACCCTCGATGGCCAGACCCTCATCGGCTTCGGCGGCAGCCAGACCATGGAAAACCCCCGTTCCTACTCCCGGGGAGCCAAGGCCCTGCTCGGGGGTCTCGGGATCGAGTTGGACCGGTTCTACAAATATTTCGATCAGGAGTATTACGCACGCCACAAAGCAGGACAGACCGGCATCTATTTTGACCGGGCAACCTACGGAGTTGATAAAGTCGTCGACTCTCCTTTTTTCATTTGGCTCAACGAGGATGCGGCCGACGCCGGGAAGGCCCTCGCTCAGTTCCCCGTCTCAAAATCTACCCGGGCCGAGTTCTCCCGCCTGCTTGACCGCTCGGTGGACTTGCTCTCAGAGATGTCCCCGGCGCAGAAGGCCGAAATCCTCGAGTCGACCTCCTACGAGGATTTCCTGCGGATCTACGCCGACGCGAGCGACGAGGTCATCGAACTGGTGCGCAATCTGCCCGTGGCAGCGGAAGGGGTTGGATACGACGCACTCCCCCTGGAGTACGCGGTCTATTACGGCGCCCCGGGCACCCTGGGGCTGGGCTTCAAAGAGGTCAAAAACCAACCCTACGTGCACCATTTCCCGGACGGCAACGCCGGGGTGGCCCGACTGCTCGTCAGGCACCTCATCCCCGAGGCTCTGCCCGGGGAAACCATGGAGGACATCGTCCTGGCCCGAGCGGATTACGATGCCCTGGATCAGGCAGTCAACCCCACACGCATTCGGCTCCAGAGCACGGCCATTCGGGTGGCGCACACCGAGGGCAGGGAGTTGGTCGAGGTCGATTACGTGCGGGGCGGACAAGCGCACCGGGTGCGGGCTCGGCACGCGATCCTGGCGACCTATAACCAGATGATCCCGACGCTCTGTCCAGAGCTCCCCTCGGCCCAAAAGCAGGCCCTGAAGGTTCAGGAGAAGGCACCCATCGTCTACGTCAACATTCTTCTTCGAAATTGGCGGGCCTTCGCCGAGCTCGGAGTGCACCAGATCTACTCACCCCACGGTTTCCTTAACGCGCTGTGGCTCGATTTCCCGGTGAGCATGGGGGGATACAGCTTCTCCTCAGACCCGGAGAGCCCCGTGGTCCTGCACGGTGTCCACGTCCCCAACCAGCCGGGGCAGGGCTTGACCATGCGGGAACAATTCAAGCGGGGAAGACACGCGATTTTCAAGCTCACGATGGCGGAGTACGAGGAGTCCATCCGGCAACAACTCCGCGGAGTCCTGGGTGGAGCGGGCTTCGATCCGGACCGGGACGTGGTAGAGATCACGGTGAATCGCTGGCCCCACGGCTACACCTATACCTACAACACGCTCTTCGATGACCCCTCGTGGACGGCCAAGGGCCGAGGGCCCCACGAGGAGGCCCGAAAGCGCCAAAACCGAATCTCCATCGCCAACGCGGATTCCCACGCGAGCGCCTTCATGGATGCGGCCATTGACGCGGGTCAGCGCGCCGGCCGGGAGCAAATTTCCCTGGGATCTAAGGCAGCGTCCCCGGCAGATCCCGGCGAAGCGGAGGCGGAGGCGACATAAGCGAGCTCGCCTGGGCGGCTCGTATAATGAGCGCCGCCCGGTCCCAGCCCGCTCTGCGGCCCCGAGTGAAACGGTCGGCGGCGGAAGGCGCGGGCATGTCCGCCGCGGCGATGGTCACCTGAGGCCCCGTCGAGGCCAGGAGCGAAAGTGCGTCGGTGAGCGCCGCCATCATCCCGCGGGAATATTCGTCGAATTCGGTGTTGTCTTCCTGCTTGGCCATTCGGTTCCCCCCCACTGCCTATGTTCAATGCCCGCCGGAGCCTCCGGGGTGCGCTCGAACTATTTTGAACTCAGAGCGTTTGTCCATAGCTTCTTAATGCATGGGGCGTGCCAAGCCCGTACGGGGCTCCTCTGACCGCGAGGCCCCAGCTCAGGGCTCCAGAGACGGCAACTCTGGTCGATATGAACCGGTCAACGGTCCCCTACGTTTCGAATTCTGCGTCGGTGGGGCGGAGCCAGCCCGGGGAAAGCTCTGCCTCCAGCAGGGGCGTTTGCCCTTGCGTCGAAACCCCCACCCGATCAAACTGCCCACGCGTTGCTGGGTCCGGTGGTCGGTTCGGCACGACACGAATGGGGGAACGAAATCGTGTGGCTCGCCTTGGCCGTGTCCGTAGGATCCGTAGCGGCGGGAACTGCCGTCGTCCTACTCGGCACCCGCAGTCGTCGCTGGCTCGAGCCGGTCCGCACGTTCGCCCTGGTCGCTGCGGGCGTGGTTGTCCTCGCTCAGCTCCTGCCCGCGGCCATGAGCCAGGTGGGACTGTGGGCCCTGCTGGTCTTCGGCATCGGTCTCGTCGCCCCCGCGGGTTTCGAACGTCTCGTTCGCAACCGGGCTCAGCGCCCAGGGCAGGGGCCCGGGACCGGACGGGATGCCTCCTGGGTGGCCGTCGAGTTGGGCTATATCGGGCTTCTCGCGCACAAGTTGGCCGACGGTATGGCTCTGGGCCTTTTTGGAGGCCTGGGGCATAGCGGTGTCGTCGAGGTGGGAGGCCTGGTGGCGATCGCCGCGCATACGGTGCCCATCACCGGGGTCTTAGTCCTCGCCTACGCCGACCGCTACAGCGTGCGCCAGGCGATCCTGCGCGCCGCCGGGGTCGCTACCGCCACGGTCCTGGGCGTGCTCGTCGTCGGGGCCACCCCCGCGGATATCATGGCGAGTGGGGAGCCCTGGATCCTCGCCCTGGCCAGCGGGCTTTTACTGCATGTCATTGGACACGATTGGCGAGCCGAGGCGCCCCGGGATCTACCGGGCCGGCTGGCCGACATGGCGGCCATCGCGGCGGGGATCGGCCTAGTGCTCCTGGCCGCTGGGGGTGCCCACGAGCACGGACACGGACATGGGGGGACCCTGGGCACCGACCTGCGCCCCGAGATCTTCTCGGCGCTCTTTGAATTGTCCCTGGAAACCGCGCCGGTTCTCTTAATCGGCCTGGTCTTGGCCGCATTGCTCCAGACCTTCGGCGGACGCATCTCCGGGGGCTGGCTGCAGGGCGGCAACTCCCTGCGTCAAGCCATCCGAGGTGCGGTGGTGGGCGCGCCCCTGCCGATCTGTGCTTGCGGGGTCCTCCCCTTGGCCGAGTCCCTGCGTACCCGGGGCGCGGGTCCCGCTCTGGTCGTCGCCTTCTTGCTCGCCACCCCCGAACTCGGAGTCGAGAGTTTCGCCTTGACGGTTCGCTTCCTTGGGTGGCCCTTCGCGCTGGTGCGGCTCGGAGCGGCCCTCGCCGTGGCCATCGTGGCGGCGCTCGTTCTGGCCCGCTTCTCCCCGAGGCCTGAGACCGGGATCCACCGGGAGGAACCCGTCGCTCCGGGCTCCCATCGCGACGGTGTCGCGCGCCGGGTGCTCGACCACTTCGACGAACTCCTGCATCACGTGGGTCCCTTTACCCTGGTCGGACTCATTCTTGCCGCCTATACCCAGGCGGCATTGCCCGCCGGAGCGGCCAGCGGGTGGTCGGGATCGGGCCTCGATATCTTCATCGTCTCCCTGGTGGCAGTTCCCAGCTACGTGTGTGCGGCGGCGGCCACGCCCCTCGCCGCGGTCCTCATCGGAAAGGGGTTTTCGTCGGGGGCCGTACTCGCCGGCCTGCTACTGGGCCCCGCGACAAATTTGGCGACGGTGGGCTTCCTCCGCCGGGCCTACGGGGCCCGAGCGGCATGGATGGGCCTTCTCGCTCTGATCGCTTCGGTGTGGGCTTTTTCATTCGGGGCCAACGCCCTGGGACTCGAGGCGGTCCTCTCCCAGGCCGATCTCGCCGCCGAGCACGCGCATTCTCCCTTATCCGGGCTGGCGACGGCGGTACTGGTCGCCTTCCTCTTACGCGCGATTTGGCGGAACGGCCTGCGCACCTGGCTCGCGACCCTCGGCGACATGTTCGGCGGCGGGCACGACCACACCCATTCCCACGACCACTAAGTCCCGAGCGAGGGAAGGCCAGCCGGGGGGAATTCGCTTTAGCCCGGGCTCTCCGTTGCCGAAGGCCAGGGGAGATGCGAGGCTTTCACCGCGCCCGATGATCGGGGCTCGCCCATAGGAGAGGCAATCCACGTGAAGAGAAGACTCGTCGCCGCCATCGGAGTTCTCGTCCTTATTCTCGTTCTTCCGGCAGCCTCCGCCTGGGCCCAGGGCTCCATCCCGTCGGATAACGGTTCCGATTCCGACTCTTCCGGCTACCTGCAACTCGGACTCGGGGCGGGTCGGACCAATTTCGCGGTCAACGGATCAAGCGGACCGGGTTATTGGGGCTTCGGCTTGGATGCTGCGGCAGGGGTCACGTTCTCCGAACGCGTCCGGTGGGACGTCGTAATGCTGGGGTACAACCAATTTGACGTTCCTGGGTCCTCCATGAGCAACTCCCGCTTTGATCTCCAGACGGCGGTCTGGATCGGCAACTTCTCGCGGACCTCGAAACTGCATCCCTACATCGGCGCAAGTCTGGGCTCGGCCCGGTTCTCCCAGGCCGATGAAGTGGAATGGGGCTTCGCCTGGGGCGCGGGCGCCGGCCTCGAATACCAAGTCACCTCGACTCTGGCCCTGGGACCCCGGTACATGTTCCGGCAGGCTCTGCTCGAGCCCGCGGGTGGGCCGTCTATCAACCTCAACACCCACCAGTTCACTCTTTCCATCGTTTGGAGCAACGACTGATTCCGGCCCGACGGGCTCAGGCGTAACGGGGCGAGGTCGGAGCCACCCCTTCGCCTCCGTTTCGGACCTCCTCCGCCGCGGCCTCCAGATCCGCTAGATAGTCGTCCACCACCGCTGCATGGGCGGGGGAAAGCATCTGGTGGATGGCCTTGGGTTCGGTCACCACGCCGCTGAACCAACCCCGGGCGAGCAAACGGCCATAGACCTTAAAGGGGTCGAGAGTTTCGGAGCCGAAGAGAAAGAGCCCCAGTTTGGGCTCTCCATAAGTTCTGAAATCGGGCAGGGCGTCGATGGCAGCCATCATCCGCGCCCGGGTCTCGCACACGATTCGGGCCTTCTCCCGGTAGCCCTCGACGCCCAGAGCGTGGAGAACGGCCCAAGCACTCGCAATGGCTCCCCCCGGTCGGGTACCCGCTGCTGTGGGGGTCCGCATATGGCCCCCAGGCCAGTTGCCGCTTTCAAAGACCTGAAACTCGCGCTGCTCCTCGCTGCGGTGGAAGATCGTCGAGGCGCCCTTGGCGGCGTAGCCGTATTTGTGAAGATCCGCCGAGATCGAGGCCACACCGGGCAACTCGAAATCAAAGGGGGGAACATCGACCCCGTTCATCCGCGCGAAGGGCGCGAAGTAGCCGCCCACGCAAGCGTCCACGTGGAGCCATACCCCCGCTTCCAGAGCGAGATCCGAGAGGCGCTCAATGGGATCGATCAACCCGTAGGGGAAACAGGGCGCGGATCCCACGATCATCAGAGTCGTGTCGTCGAGGGCCTCGGCGATCGCTTCCGGGTCGGCCCGGTAATCCGCGGCCAGCGGGACCCGAACGATTTCCAGGCCCAGGTAATGGCAGGCTTTGTCGAAGGCGAGGTGGGCCGAGGCGGGCACCACCACTCGGGCCCCCACGACGTTGCGCCCCTTCGCCGCCGCCTGATCCCGGCAGGTCTTCACCGCCATCAGGATGCTCTCACTGCCCCCGGCGGTCATATTTCCGCATCCGCCGGCGGGGCCGTGGAGTAGATCCAGACCAATGCCGACAACCTCGTCCTCCATCCGCTTCAGGCTGGGAAACGCCAGAGGGCCCAGGCCGTTCTCCGCCTGGTAGAGGGCATAGGCTTCCCGGGCGACGCGCGAGACTTCCTCGCCGGCGTTGAAGATATAGACCGCGGTGCGCGCGTTGCGCCAATCGGCGTCTCCCTCGCGCAGGCTCTCCATGTGCGCGCGGAGGGCGTCCCAGTCACGGCCGTGTTCGGGCAGCTTGCCTCGGAATTCTTCCATCCCGCGAGCCTAAAGCAGGCGGCGGCGGATCGCCGCTCCCGGGACCCGAGACGCGCCCCCGGGTTCCGAGATCAGTCCGACTCCTCGGAATCGGGCCACTCGGGCCAATCCTCGCTGAGGGTTCCGGTCCACCGGGGCGGGCGCCTCTCGAGAAAAGCCATCACCCCTTCGGCCGCATCGGGATGGCCCATCAGGTGATGGTGGAGTTGGGTTTCGTAGCGCTCGACCTGGTCCGGCCCCAACGAAGAGCTCTGCCAGAGCAATTTTTTGGTGACGGCCACCGAGATCGGCGCGGTCTTTTCGGCGATTTCCCGGGCCACGCCCAGGGCATGGGGAAGAACTTCCGCCCGGGGCAGGCTCAGGCTGGCAATCCCCAGACGCACGGCCTCCTCGCCCTGGAATTTTCGACCCGTGAGAAGGATATCCGCCGCCTTGGCCATCCCCACCAGACGCGGAAGGGTCCAATGCGCCTGGCAGTCGGGCATCACCCCCCGGCGGACTTGGAGGACCCCGTATTTCCCATCCTGGGCCACGAAGCGCAGATCGCATTGAAGGGCCAAGTTCAGACCGATCCCGATCGCGTGCCCGTTGAGCGCGGCGATCACGGGCTTGCGCACCTCCCAGGCGGGCCGCTCCAAGGGAGACGAGCTGAAGCCGGCGTCGTGGGCCTGGCTCGCAAAGGTCTCGGAGCCCGCGGTCATGTCCGCTCCGGCGCAAAAGGCCTGACCGGCTCCGGTCAGGACGACGGCCCGGACCGAGTCGTCTTCATCGCAGCGCCGATAGGCATCACTCAGCTCGCTGCCCATGCGCCCGCTGAACGTGTTCATATGCTCCGGGCGGTTCAGGGTGAGCGTGACGACGCCCGATTCCTGCTCGAAGAGGATGTCCTGATAGTCCATTTCCTTGCTCTCCTCTTGGCTCGCCGAGTTCTGCGCCTAGCGGAGCGACGGTCTGATCCGATGGGCCAGACTCGCGAGTTCCGCGTCGTCGGTGCAGACTCGGGGTTGAAAGGCGAGGGTCAATTCGTCGTCATGGACACGGTGACATGGGCACTGTCCCCGACCATCTGGCAGAAGATCCATTCAGTCATGGAGGCGTTGGGCTGCCGTGGCCCCGGGAGCGGGCAAGCCGGTTCGGGCTACGGAATCAGGGCCGCGACGGAGTCGGGCATGTCGCGGGCCACGCGAATAATGGGAATCCCAGTCTGGGTGTTTTCGTGCATCTCCACCATGGCCCGGGGGAGGTCCTCAAAATCGTAGATTTCCGAGTGAATCGTCGGCTTGAACACCGAACCGTAGAGTTCGGTGGCGGCTTCGACGCCTTCGAGGGTCTCGTAGTGGGTGTGGTCCAGGGTAATTTGCTTGATCGACGCGGCGGCGGAGTTGTACCCAACGTCCCGGGTGAGCTGCCATCCCGCGCTGACGATCACGCCCTCTCTTGCCGCGGCGGCGAAACCCGCATCGAAGATCGGCCCACGGAGCATGTCGCAGACCACGTGCATGCCTTCGCCTCCGGTCAGACTGCGAACTTCCTTGACGAAAGCCTTGCTGTCTCCCCGGCTGGCAAAGCGATTGAAGGCCTTCTGGTCGATTCCCGGGATCCCCTGGGCCTCGAGTGCTGCACGGCGTTCCGGGCTTCCCGAGCAGAAAAAAGCGTTGTGTCCCCGGGCTCGGGCGAGCATCAGGAAGAGTTCCGAAACCCCTCCGCCGAAACCGAGTACGTTCATCCGGGCCAGTCGTTCTTCCGGGACCTTCACGCGAAAGATGCCGTCGGCCCGGCGCCAGAGGTGATAGGCCGTGGGTGCCCGCAGCGGTAGCGCGGCGATCTCCCAAAGGTTCAGGCCACACTCCAGAGGAGCCGGCACGATCTGCCAGTCTGCCACCACGGCTTCTTCGGCATACCAACCCGTGGAGTCGGGCTTGTCATAGGCCCAGATCACCTTCGGAAACCCAAAGCGATCGGGCTCTCCGTTGCAATGCGTGATGACGATATCGCCCGGCTTGAAGCGGGTCACATCGCCCCCAACAGCGACGACTTCGCCCAGAGCAGAATTTCCGGGGTAGATCTTACCCCCGCGCAATTCAGCAATATTCACCGTATCCGCCAGGGCAGCGTGGTCGACATTATGCTCGGCGGAGACCGCCAGAATTCGCAAGCGAACGTCTCGTACGCCCATCTCGGCGAGCTCGAGTTCGTCGAGATGAATCACTCGGGAAACATCGACCTGGGAGAGGTCCTGATTGACGCGCTCGCGTTCGGCGGTGACGTCTTCGACGCTGATCGAATAGGCTCGGGTCATCTTTTTTCTCCTGGGGTTCTGAGATCTCGCGGATGCGTAAACTAGGGAATCGTCGGCGGATATGCATGGCCCAAGAGACGCGAAGAAGCCCTACGCCCGACCCCACACTACCCCGCTCATCGCCGGGTTCAGGGGGCCTCGAAGGGCGCCGAGAGGGTGGGGAGCCCATCTCGGGGGAGCCCCGGAGGCTGCCAGTGCCCATCGCTATCGGCGTCCACGAAGATCGGGTTGGTAAAGGCGAAGGGGGTGTGGCCTGGGGCCACCTGGGCGTAGAGCGAGCCGGCCTCGGCCTTGCCCTCAACCTCCACCGTGACGAACGCGTCGCGCTCGAAGGCGAGGGGAACGGTCAACTCACCGCTTTGATCCAGAGGCTTCCGCAGGGCGAGGGCTCCGTCGACAAAGACCCGCACTTCCCCGATGGGGACCCACGGCGCCGCCCGGACGCCGATGGAAAGCGCGCCGCGGCCGCCCTTGAATGTCTCCCCGGGCCCGCTCTCTCCCAAGCGCACCTCGAGCAGGGGACCCGAGCTTCCGTAACTGCGGCCGCCCCGAATGGCGGCCACCAGCGCGGGCACGTCGAGTTCCGCCGGAGCGCCCTCGGCCTCCGAGATCGGGGGGCGGTAGGCCACGTAATTCACGGGGATCGCGATGATCTCGCTGGCCCTGTGGGAATCACTATTCGCCGTACCGGTGCGGACCTCTCCCTGGAGAAGGAACGCGAACCAATCGGCCCTGGCCATTCGGTAGCGTTCCATCGATGCCCCATTCAACAGTTCGATGGCGTCAAAATCGAGATCGCGCGGCCCGCCGGGCCGAAGACGCTCGATCAGCGAGCGATTGGCTGCCGCGCTGAGCGGCAGGGTCGGATCGTGCCCCGACTCCGTGACCGAGAGGTGAGAGAAGAAGCTCCCAAAACCCGAGTCGAAGCCCCCTTCGCGGGGATGGTTGATCTGGACGAGAGGGCGACCCGGCCGGGCGTGGACTTCCTCGACGATCCGCGCCAGCCGCCGATTTTGGCTGTCCGGGGCGCCGCCCCGATAGGCCTCGGGTTGGACGACCAGGGGGAAGGCGTTGGAGTGCCCGGCGGTTTCCGGGGTTTCACTGCCTCGGTAGGTGCTGGTGATCTCGACGCCCACGAGGCTGTGAATCTCTCCGGCGAGTCCCATTTCTTCAATGGCGGGCTGGTAGTCGTACACGTTGTCGTGCTCGGTGGATACGATGAGATCGGCCCCCATAGCCACGAACTCCGAGAGCCTTTGACGGAGGGGAAGCCCCGAGTCATCGCTCGGCGCGGCGTGCACATGAAAATCCGCGGATAGCCATCCCGGGTGCTCGAGGATCCGCAGGGGGGGTTCAATTTCAAGGGGGCTCTCCTTTCCCGCCTGGACCTCGATCTCCCCAACGCTCAAACTCCACAAGGGGCCTCGACTGGCAATCACGCGATAGCGGCCAGGCGCCAGATCCAAGCTGAGCACGTCGCCGGGCACCCCCGCTAGGGAAACCGAATTAGACTCGGCATGCCCAGGGATCTCCTGGCCCCCGACGCTGAACCCCCGACGATCCGCTCGCAGTCGGGGCGTGGGCGTCTCGCCCAGGCCGATGAGGGTCAGGCGCATAATCTCGCCCCGGGGCAGGTTGAGCCGGCCGGGCTGAGGGGTGTTGCGAAAGGGCAGTTCCAGACCCGGGGTGCCGGCGCTGACCTGGAAGGGGATCTCCACCGCACCTCCGAAGATCGGCCGCACCTCCAGAAGGTGTTCGCCCTGGGCTCCGGGCGGCAAGCGGAAGCGAAAATGCCCGTCGGCGTCGGTCTCGAGATGAGTCAGGGGCACGCCGGCCGGACTCTCGACATGCAGGGTCGCCCCGGCTGCATCGAGACGCCCCTGGACCAGGGTTCCGCGAGACCAGAGTTGGTCGGTGATACTCGCCGCCGTAGCGCGCTCGCCCAAAAGGATTTCGCGCTCAAAGACAACCCGATCGCCCACGTCGAGATCCATCCAGAGCATCTGCAGAAGTTCGGCGAGGCTGGGGGGACCCAGCCCTCCCCAAAGAAGGGTTTCGGTGTAGGCACCGAGGATCGAGAAATGCTTGCCGTTCATGGCCAGGTGGGCCAGGGGATCATGAGTGCCGTCCGTGCGTTCGATGCGCGCGCCGAGGATCCGCCAGCCGTAAGCGATCTGGGGCTCGAGCCCTCGGGTTCCGAGCAGGATCTGAATATCCGCACGAACCATGGCGTCCGCCGCCGAGAAGAAATCGTCCACGTCCACAGCCGGGTGCTCGAACCCAAGGCTTGTGCCCTCGTCCCGGCTCGCCAGGGTGAACGGGGTCAGCTGACCGTTGCCGTGGATGGCGATATCGGCGATCAAGAAGGCGGACTCTCCGGGCACCTCGCGCTCCAGGGTGGTCCGTAAAACCAGCGCGGTGGAGGGTGCCTGGGCGATGGAGTACACCGTCTCGACCCGAGTTCCATGAAGCCGGCCGGTGGTCACGACCCGGGCCTCGCCCTCCGTAACCTCCGAGCGAATCGAGAGGGTCGGAATAATTTCATCGCGTGAGAGATTCAGGACCGGTTGGAGCACGCCCCATTGGTCGTCTCTCCGCCCGCAATGCCCCAGATCCACGAGTACGCCGCCGCGATCCGAGAGCATGGATTCGTGTTCGAGCCCGGCGATGGCGGCGCAGACCCGACCGTTGCCCAGAACCCAATCGCCGACCCCGGCCACCGCATCCACCCCCCCCACGCGATGGCTCCCGAAGTTCTGGGCGTCGAGTTGTCCGGCGAAAAGACCGGGTTCCTGGGCGAGGCCTGGTCCCGCTGCGAGGAAAGCCAGGCAGATCAGGAAGAGTGGCCTCGTGCCGTGGACGCGCTGAGCGACCCGGGCGGGTCCCGCGGACCGGGGGGCTTCAACGAATGTGGCAAGGAAGGACGGGCGCACGGGCCGACTCTAGCAGGTCGGCCCGCCGGAGATCCGGTCCAAGTTGGCGGACTCCCCCGACCAATTGCTGGAAATCCGGGGACTTTAGTTCTAAACTTGCGGCTTGGGGGGAAGTGGATGCTATCGGGGCACGCCTCAGGGCGAACCGGATTTGTATTGGTGCGGCGTAAACTCGTCGAGCGCTTGCGGGCTCAGGGGATTAATGACCCTCGAGTCCTCGCCGCCTTTGAAGACGTCCCCCGCCACAGCCTGATCCCCGAGGTGCTCTGGGGCCAGGCCTACAAGGACACAGCGCTTCCCATCGGCGAGGGCCAAACCATTTCGGCCCCTGGAGTCGTGGCCCGGATGACCTCGGCGCTCGAACTGAAGGGGTCCGAGAAGATCCTCGAAATCGGTACGGGGTCGGGGTACCAAGCGGCGATTCTCTCTCGACTGGTGGCCCGGATCATCTCCATCGAGCGGATCCCAGATCTGGCCCATGCCGCCCGGGCTTCCCTAGAGCGTCTCGGGGCCCAGAATGTCGAACTCTTCCTCGGGGATGGGAGCGGGGGCCGACTCGAGGACGCGCCCTACGACGGCATCGTGGTGACCGCGGGAGGGCCCGAGATTCCCCGGCCTCTGCTCGGACAACTCACCCTGGGAGGCCACCTGGTCGGCCCCTTCGGACCGAGGGATGCCCAACAACTGATCCGAGTGCGCCGAATCGGCGAAAGCCAGTTCACCCAGGAGACCCTCGGCCCCTGCCACTTCGTCGACTTGATCGGCCAAAACGGGTGGACCGCATGAGGGATCCGAGACGAAACGGCCTGGCGCTATCCCTGGGACTCGCTCTCATCCTGACTCTCGCTGTGGGCACATTCTCGTGCGCGGGTCCGGGCGGCGAACGTGTCCATACCGTGCGCAAAGGCGAGAACCTCTATCGCATCGGGCTGCGCTACGACGTCTCCGCCGCGGGAATCGCCCGGTTAAACGGGATCCGCAACGTCAACGCCGTGCGGGTGGGAACACGCCTGCGGATTCCATCCGGGGGAAGCCGGGCCAGCGCCCGCGGCTCGAGCCACGGCCCCGCCCAGGCACGCCGACCCTCCGCCCTCGCCGATGCCCGCCGCAGAGCACGCCGGGATGCCCTGCGCGAGGGCAAGCTAAAATTCGAGTGGCCTCTCGCGAGTCCCAGGCTGACCTCCCGCTTCGGCCAACGAAAGGGCCGGCCCCACGAGGGAATCGACCTCGGAGCTCGGAGCGGGACGAGCATTCGAGCCGCGGAGAGCGGCAAGGTCATCTATAGCGGTTGGCTCGGGGATTACGGCCGAGTCGTCATCGTGAAACACTCAGGCCTCTACCGCAGCGTCTACGCCCATGCCCTCAAGCTTCACGTTAAAAAGGGCCAGTTCATCGAAAAGGGCGTGCGCATCGCAGAGGTCGGTTCCAGCGGGCGTTCGACGGGAGCGCACCTCCACTTCGAGATTCGGAAACGCGACGAACCTCGGAATCCGCTTCTCTACCTCCCCTGAACCCGGCCAAGCATCCGCTATGCTGCGGCCAGCGCGCCCCCGTAGCTCAGGTGGATAGAGCACCGGTTTCCTAAACCGGGTGTCGCACGTTCGAGTCGTGCCGGGGGCGCCATTGTGGATCAACCGAGCAGGCCTGCACGCGTGAAACTCTGAAGAACCCGACGACTGGGGGAGCCCTGGCGAATCTGCGAACTTACTCGACGACCGAGGCCATGGTGGAGGCACTCCACCCCGAAGTTCCCGTGGTCTGCGTGCGCTCCCACGCGATGGAACGCGCTGCCCGTGTTTTCACAGAGCAGTTCCCAGGCGATTCGCTTTACGCGGTCAAATGCAATCCGTCTGCCCATGTTCTGGCCACCCTGAGCGCCGCTGGAATCCGGCATTTCGACACGGCCTCGATGACCGAGATCGAATGGGTTTCGAGTCAGGTCCCGGACGCTACTTGCTACTTCATGCATCCGGTGAAGTCCCGCGCAGCTATCCGTGAGGCCTACTCGCGCTACGCCGTACGCTATTTTGCCCTGGACCATCGCGCCGAGTTGGACAAAATTGCCGAGGAACTCCCGGCGAGCCGCGATGTGGTCTTGGTGGTTCGCGTGGCGGTCCTTCACTCGGCGGTGGTCTACGATCTTTCGGGGAAATTCGGCGCTTCGCCCGAAGAGGCCCATGAAATCATGGAAGAGGCCTATCGCCGGGGATTCTCTGTTGGCCTCTGCTTTCACGTGGGCTCCCAATGCACCGACGCCCAAGCCTATATCTCGGGCATCGAGCGGGTTGTGGCCGCGAGGGCGGGTTCGGCGACCCCCCTGCGTTGTCTGGACGTGGGCGGGGGCTTCCCGGGTCACTACCTGGAAAGCCCGGTGGAGGAGCTCGATCACTACCTCTCAACGATCGCCGGCCGGGTGGAAGAACTCGACCTTGACCCGGACTGCCGCCTGCTCTGCGAACCTGGGCGCGGCCTGTGCGAGGCCGGCGAGTCCCTGGTCGTCCAGGTTCAACTCAAAAAAGAACGATCGATCTATCTCAACGATGGGATTTACGGAAGCATGACCGAGGAGGGAACGGGCCTCCGGCACCGCCATAGAATGGTGGCCACGCGCCCCTTTAGCCAAACCCGGGCGCCCTTCACAGCCTACGGGCCGACATGCGATTCCGTCGATGTGCTGCCACACCCTCTGGTCCTCCCCGACGACGTACGCGAAGGGGATTGGCTCGAATTCGGAAATATGGGAGCGTATGGCGTGGCCTGCAGTACGGCCTTCAACGGCTTCTCCCAGGAGACCTTCGTAGCCCTGGAGAACGCGTTCGTGGCCGACGATCCGCCCCTGGCCTGAGTGGGTTCCGCGCGGATCCCGGAGCAGATGTCAGACAGCCTGGATTCGCGTACTCTCCCGGGCAACGCCGTACGAACCCGCCCACCCCCCCTGAAATAGAGCTGAAGGCTTCCATGAGTTTGATCGAGCGCATCCTCCCGCCCTTTGCACGCTCCGCCCCAGAGAGCCTAGAAGCACTCACGACTCGGGGCGAGGAAGTGGCCCCCGAGAGCCTCGGCTTGGCGCCCGACAGTGTCGAGTCCCTCTGGCGGAAGGTGGAGGAGATCTACAACTCGGGCGAGCACCCGGCGATTCAGTTCTGCATTCGTCGGGAGGGCTCGGTAGTCATGAACCGGGCCATCGGTCAGCTCTCCGGTGGCCACAGCGAGCCTGAATCCGTGGACCCCGACGATGTGATCGGGCTGGAAACGCCGATCAATCTCTTCTCGGCCTCCAAGGCGGTTACCGCGATGGTGATCCATAAACTCGACGAGGAAAACGCGTTGCGCCTAGACGACCGGGTGGCCGACCACATCCCGGGTTTCGATCGTCACGGAAAGGGCGACATCACCGTGCGCCACGTCCTGGGGCACCGCGCCGGCTTGCCGACCATGCCCCCCGAGGTCCTCAACCTCGACCTCCTCGGACAGCCCGAAAGGATCGTGGAGATTCTCTGCGATGCGCGCCTCGAATCCGAGCCGGGAGGAAAGCTGGCATACCATGCCGTGACCGGGGGCTTCATTCTGGCCGAAGTGGCCCGAAGCGCGACGGGCCTGACTCTTCGCGAATTGCTCCGAGACAAAATCGCAGAGCCCCTGGGACTCTCGTGCTTCAATTATGGCGTCGACCCCCGCGAGGTGGATGAAGTCGCAGTCAACTCCGCCACGGGCTTTCCCCTGGTTCCCCCACTGACTGGGATCCTCCGACGGGCGCTCTCCACGGACCTCACGTCCCTGGTCAAGCTGTCCAACGATCCCCGCTTCCTGACGGGGATCATCCCTTCGGCCAATGTCATCAGTACCGCTTACGAGGTGGCGCTCTTCTACCAGTGCCTACTCGACCAAGGCGCTCACCAGGGCGAGGCGATCTTCGACGCGAGAACCGTCCGCCAGGCCATCGAACCCCAAACCGGTTGGGAACTCGACTTCACCCTCATGGCCCCGGTGCCCTATAGCCTGGGGTTCATGCTGGGAAGCCGGAGTCTCGGCCTGTTTGGATACGACAATCCTCTGGCCTTCGGACACGTAGGTCTCTCAAACGTGTTCACTTGGGCCGACCCCGAACGCGACCTGGTCGTCGCTCTCTTGACCACAGGAAAGCCGATCCTGGGCACGCATCTCGTTCCGCTTTTGAGCCTACTTGGCGAGATCGGGCAGTGCTTTCCCAAGCGCTAGCGCAGTGGGCTCAAGAGCTTTTGGAGTTGGCGTTACTGAGGCTGCAGGTAGGCGTCGAAGAGCATTGAGGCGTTGCACACGAGAATTCTTCCCACCGGGGTCATCCTGAAGCCGCCGCCCAAGCGTTCCTCGAACGCCGCTGGGGAAACCTTCCCGGGGCACATGATTTGGCAAATAACCCAGGCCCGGCGCGTGTCCTCGAGGAAAGACCGGGACCCCAGCAGCGGGGAGATCCCGTCCCGAAAAACCCCGCCTCCCATTCCCCCAGCCCTTTTTCGACCGGACGCAACCAGGCACCGGGTGCCGAGACGAGCCGTTCAGTCGGGCCAGGGGCTCAGCGCGCCAGGGGCAGTCGAAGCATGCGGTCGGCGGCAAATGAGCCTACCAGGTACTCGCCGGTTCCCAGGTCGAGAATCACGGTGCCCGCACCCATGGGAGCACCGGCCTGGGTGAAGAGTTCTTCGGCCTCCAGGGTCTCGGGGTCGATAGAGACGATGGAAAAAGCCATCCCACAGGCACCCGTCTCCACGTCCATGCAGTCGAGCTGGTCCATCAGCCCACCCTGGTGGGAGGCCACGAGAAGCTTTCCGTCCATGGCCCAGGTCACATTATCCGGGGCCGGGATGGAAATCGAGGCGACCACTTCGCCCGATGCGAGATCGATTTTCCGAAGCTCGCCCGGGGAGTAGACATTCAGAAAAAGGAAGCGCTCATCCGGCGAAAGCTCCAAGCCGTTGGGGAAGGGCGCCTCGCTGCCCGGGGCGATACTAAAGCCCTGCTGCCGACTCCAGCGATAGACCCAACCCGTATCGAAGCCCAAAGCGGCTTTCAGCAGATTCCAGCTGGCGTCGTCGCGGGGCATCATCTGGGTGACCAGGAAGCCGCCATCGCTCAGGTTCACGACATCGTTAAGGAAGGCTCCATCCGGGGCAACGGCGCAGCCCCGCCATTGCAGTTCCAGCCCGGCCGGGGTGCTGTTCAGCGCGAAGAACTCAACGGCTTCCCGGCCTCCATGATTCACGACCAGCAGCCTGTCCCCGAACCCTTGGACCGCTGCCAGATCCAGACCGTGGGGGCTGAAGCTGGCTTCCGGAGGACCGGGACAATCCGGGGCACCCCAATCCGCCCCGGCTGGCGAAACCTTGGCGTGGTCGCCTCCCTCGAACACAATCTTGACCTCTTCGCTGGCCACGTCGAAGATCGCGAGATTTCCCGGCCGCGAACCGTCCATGGAACCGAATTGACTGATGACGACCTGCTCGCCCCCGGGCGCAAGCGCCATGTCCTCGGGGTTCTGCATGGCGCAGATCGTGTGAATGGGGCCGCTGTCTTCGCACGAAACAACCTGGGGGTAGCTCGGCGCGCATCCCGCCGAAACCAATCCCAGTAAAGCCACCCGGGCGAAGTTTCCGAACGAGCGCCGGCACCGGGCGAGGGCGTTGCTCGAGCCACTCGTCACTGATCGATTCGCGTGCATTGTCTTTTCTCCTCGGGCTGGCCCGGGGGCCTCCCGTCAAGGCCTTCGTCGCCGCGGAGGCCCGTCTGGGCGCACCTGGGGAAACTCAGCTGTCGGACTCCGGCAGGGCTTGGCTCATTTCCATACGGCAGGCTTTTTCCACTTTGGTCCCCGAAAAGAAATCGGGATTCGTCGCGCCGAAGAGGCGAACCGCGTTTCCAAAGGAAAAATCGCGGAAGTCCCGCTCGGAGAGCTGTCCGCGCTCCACCAATTCCCAGGCCTCGAGTAGAACCGTCTGCATATCCGGAACATCCCAGTGGCCTATATCTGAACTGAACAGCGCTCGCAGTCGCGCGCCCATTGGATTCAATTTCTCATCGAAGGCAATCGCATTCATGGGGTCGTCGGCCTCGCACCCAAAGAAGAACTGATCGGCAAAAACCGACCGAATATCCTCTGGACCGCTCAAGCCCGCGTGGCGAAATTCGTCTTGGCTTGCCGGATCCTCTTCGGGGTCGGAAAGCAGGCGGAGTGCGGGCTCGAGATCGTCGATGGTTCGCAGAACCGAATCTGCCCCGTAGCGGCGGATCCAATCTTGCATTTTCTTCGAGTCGAGATTCCGCGGGTCGAATTGCCCGATAGCGCCCGCCCCACGCTTTTCGAAGTGGCCGACGAGGTCGCAGTAGAGATTCGCTCCCCAGGCGACCCCGCCTTCCAGAAACGCAAAGCGAAGTTCGGGGAAACGTCGAGGAACCCCAGCCAGAAAGAGAGAACGACAGGTCGCCTCTCCCGCCGTTGCAAAATTCCCGATATGGTTCGACACGTAGCTGCTCTGGGAAACCCGGCTTCCCCAGCCCATGGCACTCGAGTGAAAAGTTGGGCTGACCCCCAATTCCAGACAGCGAGTCCAGACGGGGTCGTAGTCGAGGGGAGAGTCCGGACCGAAGCTGTCAATCCACCGTGCAGCCCGGAGCTCGCCCGCACCCAGGAGTGGACGCGCCACATACCCCGCAAGGACCACCGCGCGAAAGCCCAAGGTCTCCACCGCATAGTCGAGCTCCTCCACGGCCTCCTTGGGGGAGTGCATGGGGATCACGGCAGCGGGAGCGATCCGGTCTGCGTGGGGATTGCAAATCTCGGCGTAGTAGCCATTGAAGGCGCGACAGGCCGCTCGACGCAGATCGGGTGCATCGATGTGTGGGACGGTCAGGCCCAGGGTCGGGTAGAGCACAGCAAAATCGATCCCGATTTCAGGGAGCCGCTCGGCCATCAGCCCGGGCAGCAGGGCCGCTGCACGATCCAGGCTATTGGCGGTGGGGAAGGCCCACCAGCTCATCCGAAAGAGACCCAAGGCCCGTCTTTGTTCGATCTCCAGATCCTGGGTCAAGCGAGCGGCGTTGAAGACCGTCTCGAGATCCGCCGCCAGGCCGGGGCCGGCGAGATCCACGATGTGTTCGCGAACCGCCGGCAAATACTCCACCAGATGACCGTCGCCATCAATCACCGGGTGGTCGAGGTTCGCCCGGATCTTCTCGAGCTTGGCGAGGTCGGGTTCACTCATCAGGATTTCTCCGCAAAGTCTGCAGGCCCACCTCTTGGCCGATCAAAGGGCACTGTCCGCGGCTCCACCGTCGACCCTCAGGTTGGTCCCGTTGATATAGCTGGCGGGCTCTCCGGCCACGAAAGCCACCAGGCTGGCCACCTCATCGATCTCGGCGATGCGCCCGGTCGGATTGGGAAAGAGCTCGCGGCTGGCCGCGCCCTGGATCGCTTCCCAGGTATTTCCCCAACCCTTCTTCTCAGCCCGCTTCTCCAGGGAGGTCCGGACCTCTTGGGTGGCGATAATTCCGGGGCTGACCAGATTGACCGTGACTCCGCTTCCGGAGAGTTCCTTGGCGAGACTCACACAAATATTCGGGAGAACCGCCTTGGAGGCGTAATAATGCGGCATCCGTGCCGCGGGTCGCAGAGAACCGATGGTCCCGACGAAGATGATTCGCCCCCACTTCCTTTCGCGCATAGCGGGAGCAAAGGCGTGCACCAAGCGAACTCCGGAGAGCACATTCTTCTGGTAGAGATCGATCCAATCGCCGGAGTCGGTGGAGGTCCAATCCCCCGCCTCGGCCACGCCGTAGTTATTGATCAGAACCTCGGGGAAACCAGCGGCTTCTCGGCACGCCTCGATGAGTTCGTCGGAGCCCGCTTCGTGAGTGATGTCCCCACACACGCCACTGGCCTGATATCCGAGTTTAGAGAGACGTTCGAGCACGGCACCATTCTGGCCGGGCTCAAGACCGTGGACCAGCACATGGCAACCCTCCCGGGCGAGCACCTCGGCGATGCCGGCTCCGGTGCCACGCCAGCTCCCGGTCACCAGGGCCACCTTGCCTCGCAAGCCCAGGTCCATTTCCACTCCTCCAGATCAGCGGGGCGGAAAGATCCACTCCCCAGGCCCTCCCGGGCTCCAGACTAGCCCAGCGGGGGCCGCTGCCCCCGCACCCGGGGTCAGAGGGCAGCGGCGATCGCTCAGCTGAAATCGATCACCGATCGGATGACTTTGCCATCCTGCATCGCCTGGAAGGCATCGTTGATGTCTTCGAGTTGGATGCGGCGAGAAATCATGCTCTCGAGATCGAGCTTTCCGGCTTTCCAGAGTCGGAGCAGCTTCGGCATGAAAGTCCGCACATTCGAGCTTCCGTACATGGATCCCCGAAGGATCTTATCCATGTAGAAGAGTTCGAAAGCGGTGAACTCGATCTTCTGGTCCATGCGACCCACACCCACGATCACTGCCGTTCCGCCACGGCGGGCGGCATCGAAGGTGGCTCGAATGGTGACGGGGTTACCGATGCACTCGAGCGCGTAGTCAAAGCCCTGGTTGGCCGTGATTTCGCCCTTCATCTGTTCGAAGGCGTCGGGGGTGCAGACATGGGTCGCGCCGAAATGCTTGGCCTGCTCGAGTTTGCCTTCCACCATATCCACGGCGAGGATCTCGGCAGCTCCGGCAATTCGGGCACCCTGTATGGCGCTGATGCCCACACCACCACAACCAAAGACCACCACCGAGCTGCCCGGCGTGACTTCGGCGGTATTGATGGCAGCGCCCACACCAGTGGTGACGCCACAGCCCACCAAGGAAACAATGTCCAGGGGAATATCATTATCCACTTTGACCAAGCAGTGCTCGGAGATGATCAACTCCTCGGCGAAGGTGCCGACCCCGGTAAAACCGCCAATGGGATTGCCATCGAGGGTAAAATGGGGACTCATGGCCACCGTCATGGACTGGTCGCAGAGGTAGGACTGACCGCGCAGGCAGGGGCCGCACTGATTGCAGGCCGGAACGAAGCTGAGAATCACATGGTCGCCCGCGGCGATGTCTGCGACGCCGGCGCCCACCTCCTGAACGATCCCCGCGCCTTCGTGCCCGAGGACACAGGGTGTTCCGCAGGGGATTGTGCCGTTCTGAGCCGACACGTCCGAGTGGCAAACGCCACTCGAAATAATTTTAACGTGGACATCGCCCGGCCCTAGATCGCCGAGTCCAACATCGTCGCGAACTTCGAGGTCGGTGTTCAGTGCGGTGAGAATGGCGGCCTTCATGCTTCGCCCTCCGGTCAATATTTCTTCTGGGAAATGTGCTGGCTTTCGCGGGCTCGGACCTGTTCCTCAGCCCAGCGGCCCTTCAGCATACCAATGGCCCGGGGTCATCGCGAGCGCCGAAAAACGGAGTCGTCCGGGCTCGGAGCCCTCAGCAATCGGCATCTTTGCCCCCCCAGCGGTTCCAATACGTGATTTCGGCAGCGGGTCGACGCTGGGCCGGGCGAAGCACCGCACCGCGGCAATAGCCGATGGGCAGAAGCACGGTCTGGGTGACGTCCTCGGGAATCCCCAGGGCCTCGGCCGCCTCTCTCTCATGAAGCAGGTGCAGGGTGGTCCAGGTCGCCCCGATTCCGCGCGCACGCAGAGCAAGCATCAGGGACCAAGCGGCTGGCAACACCGACCCGTAGAAGGAAACCTGGCGGGGCACCGAATCTGGGGCAGGGCGCCCCTGAGCGCAGACCAAGATCAGCGCGGGCATCTCCTCGAGATGCTCTGCCAGGTGCTGCTGGCTGGCCTTCACCGGGCGCTCCAGGGTTTCGGCCAGGGTTGCCAGGGCACGCCGGTAGAGTTCCGCCAGGGCCCGCTTGGGTTCCGGCTGGTTGAGTACGAGAAACCGCCAGGCCTCGGCGGGGATACCCGTGGGCGCCTGGCTGGCGATCTCGATGCACTCGGAGATCACCCGGGGTTCCACCGCACGGGCCCAATCGATGCGCCGACGGACTGAGCGGGTGGTCCGTAGGATCTCATCCACCGAGTGGGTCGGCGAGGAACCGGCCGGATCGGGTTGTTCGTCGCTCATCGTCTTGCCCCTACGGAATCGGGAGGATTCCCTCGGCCGGGATTGAACGCCGCCACGGGATCAAGTCACAATGCGGTAGATCACGGTTCCCCGGGCAACCAACCGGCCATCCAGGGCGCCCACCACCGTTGCGTCGGCCCAAAAGATCGCATCGTCGCGCTGAACCACCTGGCCGTAGGCGACCAGATCCTGCTTCGGGGCCGGGCACAGCACCTGAGCCTGAAGCGATGGGGTGGATGCCTTATAGGGCCCCGGCCCGGTCTCGGCCCAGGACGCCATGGCTCCGGTAGAATCCAGCAGGGCAAGCACGGCGCCCTCATGAACCCCGTGCTCGAGATCGGCATTGGCCGGGGTATAGGGCAGGACGATGCGGGATTGGGAGTCGGACATATGCTCGATCTCCATCTCGCGCTCGCTCATATAGGGCATTTTCGAGACGTGGGGGCCCATGGGCCCGGGATCCGTATCCCCGGCATCCCCCTCGGCACGCTGGGGCTCAAGCGCGTCGGCCCCATGCCGAGCCCTGACCATGGCCGTGGCGTGGGCGATGGATTTGCCCTCCTCGGTCCTGATCTCGGTCTCTACGAAACACATATCCTTGCCTCGGCGCAGCAGTCGGGCATCGGCGACCACAGCCTCGCCGATAGCAGCGGCGAGATAATTGACCTGGACCGACGCGGTATGCCAGGGCCCGGCGTCCGCCCCCATTGCGGCTCGAGCCACGCATTGCCCCCCCACCGCCGCGAGGGTCGCCGCGCATCCGCCATGCAATGCATTCCCCGGGTTCGAGTTCTGCTCCCGGAAGGGGAGGAGGATGCGCGCAGTGGTCTCGGACTCTGTGGTCTCGATGGATTCGAGCTTGGTGCCGAGCAGGCGTGTATAGGGCGACGCCTCTACCCAGTCGCGGATGGCTTCCATGCAATCTCCAAGTGTGCGCTCGCCGAGCGGTTCTGAGCCAGCCTCGGGAACGTACGATCCGCGCCCAGGAGCTTTGATGCAGGGCCCTCGCCGATCAGGCCTCGCGCAGCTTATAGCGGATGGGCAGGTGCTTAATACCCCCGACCAGACTCGAATGAAGGCGATCAACGGGACCCGCCAATTCGACCTCCTCGATTCGGGGAAGAAGATATTTGTAGGCGACCTCCATCTCGAGGCGCGCGAGATGGGCCCCGAGGCAGAAGTGTTCGCCGACGCCGAAGCCCAGATGGCGGTTCGGATTCCGCGTGATGCGAAACTCGCCGGGAGCCTCGAAAACATCCTCGTCACGATTCGCAGAAGGGTAGAAAAGAGCCACGCTTTGTCCCGCTTGAATCGTCTTTCCCCGGAGTTCAAAGTCCTCTGTTGCCGTACGCGCAAAGTGGATGATCGGAGCCGTCCAGCGGACGATTTCCTCGACCGCCGAGGGCAGCAGGGCTTCTTCCGCTTGGACCTTCCGCAATTCTTCCTGATTCTCGATGAAGGCCAACATGCCTCCGGTGGTGGCGTTGCGGGTTGTTTCATTGCCCGCGATCACGATGATCAGGCACCAGGTCATGATGTCCATATGGGGAAGCTTTTCCCCGTCGACTTCCATCTGGGTAAAAAGGGAAATCAGGTCATCGGCGGGATTCTTTCGCTTCTCTTCGGCGAGTTCCGTGAAATACGTGAAGAGTTCGATCATCGTTTCCTGGGCCGTTTCGTCGGAAGTCTTGCCTTCGGCCCTGAAAGCGGGGTCCTGCGCTCCAATGATTCGATTCGTCCAGTCAAAGAGAAGGTTCCAATCCTCCTTGGGAAGCCCGAGCATCCAGGCGATCACCGCGATGGGCAACGGAGCCGAGACCGCGTCGACGAAATCGCACTCTCCTTCGCCGCCTCGCGCGAGGAGATCGTCCACAATCTCTTTCCCAATCCCCTCGATATCGTGATGAAAACGCTGTAGGGCCCGGGGCGTGAAGCGCTTGCTAATCAGTCGCCGGTAGACCCCATGCTTCGGGGGATCGAGCTGGATCAGCGTCGGAGGGAACTCCATTCGCTCTTTAGGGATGGGGACGTGGGACTGGACCAGCAGGGGGCCGCTGATGAATTGCTCGGGGAGTTTACCGATGGCGGTAATATCCGCGTGCTTGGTGATCACCCAGAAGGGGTCTCCTCCCGATCCTTCATACCAGTGAACCGGGTCGTTCGCTCGCAACCAATCCCAAATCTGGTGCGGGTACCCTTGATCGGCATAATCCTTCGGGTTAACCAGATCGAACGAGTCAAAACCAGCGCCGGTTCCAGACATACTATGCTCCTCTTTCCAGATCGGCGAAGCATACCTCAGGGAACGCAAATGCAACCCCTGCTCTCGGGTGCTCGAACGGGTACAATGGGCCTCTGTAAGTCACGCATGGGCCCTTTCCAAGGAGCAGGATATGGACAAAGAGTCGGATCTCTATTTTCGCCAAATCGCTGTGGGAGAAATGGCGAATCTCGTCTACCTCGTGGGAAGTCGCTCCGAGCGCAAGGCGCTTGTGGTTGATCCCGCTTGGAGCGTCGATGCCTTGGTAGACCAGGCCGCGGAGGACGATGTCGAGATCGTCGGGGCACTGGTGACGCACTACCACCAGGACCATATCGGCGGAAGCATTTTCGGAATGGAGATCGAGGGCCTCGAGCATTTCTTGACCCGGAGCCCCGGCCCCATTCACGTGCAAAAACTCGAATCCGATGGCGTGGCCAAGGTGTCGGGAATCCCAAAGAGTGAATTCGAGGAACATTCGGGGGGCGACACCATCGAGTTGGGCGGAATCACCGTGCGGCTCCTCCACACACCGGGGCACACGCCCGGTTCCCAGTGCTTCCTCGTAGAAGAAGCCGGCCAGCCGTCTCAACTCGTCTCGGGCGATACTCTATTTCTGGGCAGTTGTGGCCGAGTCGACCTTCCGGGAAGCAACCCGGAGCACATGTACGAGAGCCTGAATGGCACCCTCCGTAAGTTGCCCGATGAGACCCTGGTCTTCCCGGGCCACCTCTACTCCGAGGAGGCGCATTCCACCATCGGCGAGCAGAAGGAGACCAACCCCTTCCTACGAGTTGCGAATCTGGAGACGTTTCTCCAGTTCATGGGAGCCTAAGCGCTCCGACCCCGGCGAGGGCGGAAAGGCTCAGGACCGCCAGAGGGGAACACGCTCGAGCACGCGAGGGTCGCCGAGGGATTCCACCAGGGCTTCCAGGGGGCCGCGCCGCGCGCCCCGCCATTTCAGGTCCACCAGCTTCTCCGAGAGCGGCACGTCCCGACGCAGAGTGGCTAGGCGCTTATAGAGTTCCGCGTTCTCGTACTCCTCGGCGAAAATCTTCCCCAAACCCGCGCTCCCCCTGACGGACACACTCCAGTCCGTAGGCTCTTTCGGAATGGCCTCGAGTGAACCGTATGCGGCCAAAAGGGTGGACGCCGTTTTCTGACCCCAGCGAGGAATTCCAGGAATCCCATCCGCCGTGTCTCCCATCAACGCGAGCAGGTCCGGGATCGAAGAAGGCGCCACCCCCCACTTTTCCCAAACGCCAGCCTCGTCGATGATCTTCTCGCGCATTCGATCCCAGAGAACGACTCGCTCGCCGTCCACGCATTGGGCAAAATCTTTGTCCGGCGAACAGATCAGGATGCGGTCCACCGAGCGCGTCTTGGTCCAGCGCCAGGCGGCGGTGGCCAGAGCATCGTCCGCCTCAAACTCGACCATGGGCCAAACCACCATCCCCAGGGCCTTAGCCGCGGCTTCAGCCAGGGGGAATTGTGCCCGGAGTTCGGGATCGATGCCGTCGCCGGTCTTGTACCCGTCAAAGAGATCGTTTCGGAAGGATTCGATCTCCTGATCAAAAGCAATGGCGACGTGAGTGCACTCGTCGCTGCGTAAGAGCGAGAGCAGTGAACGCAGGAGACCCCGGGTGCCGCCCACCTCCTGACCGTCCGGGGAGAGCGCAGGCGGCGCGCCGTAAAACGAGCGATAAAGCTCATAGGTTCCGTCGATCAAGTGAATTTGCATGGCGATCCCTTGGAGCGTTGCCCGACATTTGGTTAAATCTGCTGCCGTCGTAGAAGAGCGATGGGATGGGGGAGCCGGCGATGAAAAAGGTTGTTCTTTATCACAATCCGAATTGCAGCAAGTCTCGGAC
>JAQWRT010000059.1 GCA_029243605.1 Myxococcota bacterium | reverse complement strand
CACTCTGCTTCCGTATTGCTTCCGAACGCCGTCCTGGGGGCAGGACTCAATATCTAAGTCACTGAGACCAAACGTCTTTTTGCCGCCCCCCATTTCCCCCTGCGCAACCCGCTGATCAGCGGTCTGGTCGGGGCGGTGGGGGTGGGCGAGGCGTGGCCGCGCAGTGGCTCCCTGATCACGGCCCGGCACGCCCTCGACCAGGGCCGAGAGGTGCTCGTGGTCCCGGGCCGAATCGACTCGGTTCAGGCCCAGGGCTCCAACGCCCTGCTGCGCGAGGGCGCCCGGCCGGTACTCGCGGCGAGGGATGTCCTCGAGGTGCTGACCGGCCCCTTCCGCGCTTTGCCCGAGCCGATTCGGCCAGACCCGATTCTGTCCGAGGCCGGCCCGCCCGGGCGCGATTCCGCCGCACTCTACGCGCTCCTGGTCGACGAGCCCCGAAATCGGGACGGTCTCCAGCGTCGCATGGAATGGCCCTCCGGTCGCTTCGCCCTGGCGCTGATGGAACTCGAAATGGGGGGGTGGGTGGAAGAGGACCGCGATGGTCGCCTCTCCGCCGTGCCCGCTCGGCGAAGGGCGCCCCCGGCCGGGGTTTGAGGCGCTTCCGAGTCATCCGCCCGATGGGCTACCCTGGGTCCGGACCGCGACGGGTCGGATTTTCCGCGAGCTTCGCGCGAGTTCGCGAGGAATCGGCCGCCGAGGGGCGGGCGTTTTTGCGAAGGAAGGGTGAGATGGTTTCCAAGACAGGCGAAAACCCCCGGCTCGTAGTGGTTGGTGGCGGGCTCGCGGGCTGCGAAGCGGCCTGGCAGGCCACCCGCCGTGGGGTCGAGGTCACCCTCTACGACATGAAGCCCGAGCGTATGTCCCCCGCCCATATTTCCGAGGACTTCGCCGAGTTGGTCTGCAGCAATTCTCTGCGGGCGAGTCCGACCCACAACGCGGTGGGGCTCCTCAAGGAGGAGATGCGCCGCATGGGCTCGCTGATCCTCGAGGCGGCGGATGCCACGTCGGTGCCGGCGGGGCGCGCCCTGGCGGTGGACCGACAGGGATTTGCTCAATACGTCACCCGGGCCGTGGAGGAAAATCCTCGCATCGAGGTTCGGCGCGAACTCGTCCCCGAGATTCCCGACGACCCCTTCGTGGTTTTGGCCACCGGCCCCCTGACGGCCCCGGAGTTGGCGCGCGATCTTCAACGACTGCTCGGGGAGGAATACCTCTACTTCTACGATGCCATCGCACCGACTCTTTACGCGGACTCCATCGATCACAGCATCGTCTTTCGGGCCTCCCGCTACGAGGATGGCGAGGGCGACTACCTGAATATCCCCATGGACCAAGGTCAGTACAGGGCCTTCGTCGATGCCTTGCTCGAGGCGGAAACCGTTCCCCTGCACAAGTTCGAGAAAGCGCTCTACTTCGAGGGGTGTCTGCCCCTGGAGGAGATGGCGCGCAGGGGGCCGCAAACCCTGTCCTTCGGTCCCATGAAGCCGGTAGGGCTTACCGACCCGCGGACCGGCAAGCGTTCTTACGCCGTGGTTCAACTCCGTCAGGAGGATGAAGCGGGCGTTCTCTTCAACCTCGTGGGTTTTCAAACCAAGCTTCGAATTGGCGAGCAGAAGCGGATTTTCAAGACCCTGCCGGGTCTTGAAAAGGCGGTGTTCGCGCGTTTCGGATCGGTCCATCGCAACACCTACGTGAACGCGCCGCTGAGGCTCGCTCCGACCCTGGAATTGAAGGCGCGCAAGGGGCTCTATCTAGCGGGCCAGATCGCCGGGGTGGAGGGTTATGTGGAGTCGGCGGCCCTGGGCGGGCTGGCGGGGATTAACGCATCTCGGGCGATTCGCGGCGAACCCGAATTGCGGGCTCCCGCGCTGACAGCCCATGGGGCCTTGCTCGGCCACCTGGGAAATACGGGTGCGAAAGATTTTCAGCCGATGAACGTGAACTTCGGTCTCTTTCCGCCCCTGGATCCGATCCCGGGCTCGAGTCGGCCGCGCAAACGGCCCAAGCGGGAGAAGCACGAAGCCCTGGCTTCCCGTGCCCTTGAGGCCCTGGAGGCGTATCGGCAGGCGGCAAGCCCGGGGGACGAATGAACTGGGAGCGCGGCATCGGGGATTTCGATCGGCATCTGCGGGTCGAGCGCGGGCTCTCGAGCAATACCTGTCGTGCGTACCTGGCCGATATTCGGATGCTGGCAGAGTCGGTGGGGTCGGACTGCAGCCCGGAGCAGGTCGATCCGGACCAGATCCGCCACTGGCTCGCCGGGCTCCACGAACAACGAAGTGCGGCGACCTTGGGCCGGCGCCTGGCGGGGGTGCGGGCCTTCTTTCGATTCCTCCAGCGCGAGGAGGTAGTTGTCCTGGACCCGACTGCGGGAATCCCCGCGCCCAAATTGCCCAAGCGGGCCCCCCGACCGCTCTCCGTGGACGATTGTTTCTCCCTGGCGGAAAACGCGAGCGAGGGGCCTTCCCGGGGTCCCGAGCAGCCTCGCAAGCGGTTGGCGAGGATCCGGGATACGGCCATCATCGAATTGCTCTACGGCACCGGGATGCGGGTGGGAGAACTCGCGGCGCTGGATGTGCGTGATGTCGATCTCCATGCGGGCGAAGTCAGGGTGCTCGGCAAGGGAAACAAGGAGCGGGTGTTGCCGATTCCTGAGAAAGCCCGGGAGGCGGTCACTCTCTGGGTCGATGAGCGTCGCCGTCCCGGGGTTCTCGCCGAGCCCCTTTTTATCGTGCTCCGGCGCAATCACGAGCAGGAGCCCCGCCGGCTCTCCGCTCGAGACGTTCGCCGGGGGCTTGCCCGCAGGGCTCGGGCTCTGGGGCTGAACGATCGGGTACATCCCCACCGCTTGCGCCATAGCTACGCGACCCATCTGCTCGATATGGGTGCCGACCTGCGGGAGATCCAGGAACTCCTGGGGCACGCCAGCCTGTCCACGACCCAGAAGTACACGGCGGTATCAGTGGAACATCTGCGTCAGGTGTACGACAGTGCCCACCCCCGGGCTCACGGAGGCGAGGTCTCCTCGGCTTCCGGGCGGTCCGGCTCCTCCACGGGGCGGGGCAAGGGTGGCAAGCCGGATAAGCGGCGCGAACAGAAACACGGCAAGGAGAGAGAAGAATGAATGGTGAGGCCGAAAGGACGCGGAGTACGACCGTGGTCGCCATCCTGCGCGAGGGCCGGGTGGCCATGGCCGCCGATGGTCAGGTCACCGTGGGCGAAATGGTGATGAAACAGAAGGCCGAAAAGGTTCGGAAAGTGGCGGGGGGCAAGGCTGTGGTGGGTTTTGCTGGGGGTGTGGCCGATGCCTTGACCCTGCTCGAAAGGTTGGAGGCCAAGCTCGAGGCCTCGCCCGGAAATATCCGGCGAGCGGCTGTGGAACTCGCCCGGGACTGGCGAACCGACCGCATGCTCCGGCGACTCGAAGCCATGCTGCTCCTTGGAGATGCCGATTCGCTCCTCGTGGTTTCCGGGAACGGCGACGTGATCGAGCCCGATGACGGCATCGCGGCGATTGGCTCTGGCGGCGCGTATGCCCTGGCGGCGGCCCGTGCTCTCGCCGAGCACACGGAAATGGGGGCGGAAGAGATTGCGAGCGAGGCCCTTCTTGTAGCCGCGAATATTTGCATCTACACCAACGATTCAATCAGCGTAGAAAGTCTTCCATGAGTTCGATTCCGACCTTTACCCCCCGAGAGATCGTTTCCGAATTGGATCGCTATATCATCGGCCAGCGCGAGGCCAAGCGCGCGGTTGCTATCGCATTGCGAAATCGTTGGCGGCGCCAGCAGGTTTCGAGTGATCTGCGGGACGAAATCGCTCCCAAGAACATCATCATGATCGGGGCGACCGGGGTGGGGAAAACCGAGATTGCCCGCCGCCTGGCCAAACTCGCCCAGGCTCCGTTCATCAAGGTTGAGGCGTCCAAATTTACCGAGGTCGGTTATGTCGGGCGAGATGTCGAGTCGATCATTCGTGATCTCACCGAGTTGGCGATCTCCCTGGTCACCGAGGAATCGAAGAAAGCCGTTGCGGCCAAGGCGGAAGAACAGGCCGAGGAGCGAATTCTGGATGCGCTTCTTCCCATTCCCCCGGTCGCGACGTCTCCTGACTCTTCCATTCGAGACGTGCCCAACGAGACCCGGGAGAAACTCCGAAAACTGCTTCTACTCGGCGAACTCGATGATCGTGAAATCGAGGTGGAGCTGTCGGATGAGGGGGGTGGTCCCTCCATGTCGATCATGACTCCCCAGGGCGTCGAAGAGATGGGCGTTCAATTCAAGGATCTTCTCGGGGGCATGTTTCCGAACAAGACGAAGCGCCGGCGTATGAAGGTCAGCGAAGCGCGGGTCGCCTATGCCAACGAGGAAGCCACGCAACTTTTGGATCAGGACGAAGTCAGAGAGCTTGCCGTTCGAAGAGTCGAGCAGACGGGAATCGTCTTTCTCGATGAAATCGACAAGATCGCCGTGGGGGCGGCTGGCAAGCAGGGTCCCGATGTCTCCCGGGAGGGCGTTCAGAGGGATCTGCTCCCCATCGTCGAGGGGTCCACCGTCCAGACCAAGCATGGACCGGTTGCGACGGATCATATCCTTTTCGTCGCCGCGGGTGCGTTCCACGTCTCCAAGCCTTCGGATCTGATCCCCGAACTCCAAGGCCGATTTCCCATTCGCGTCGAGTTGGCGAGCCTCAGCCGGGATGATCTTGTTCGAATCCTGAGTGAACCGGCGAATTCACTCGTTCGGCAGTACACGGCGCTGATGGCGACCGAGGGGATCGAACTCGAGTTTACCAAGGAGGGGGTTGATGCCATCGCCGATGTGGCCGCGCGGGTCAACGAAAACGCGGCGGATATCGGGGCCCGGCGGCTCCAGACGGTGATGGAGAGGTTGCTCGACGAACTGAGCTTCGAGTCACCAGACCTTTCGGCTCGAACCGTGATCGTCGATGGGAAGATGGTCGAGGAACGTCTTGGAGAGCTGGTCGAAGACCAGGATCTCTCCCAATATATTCTCTGATGTGCCCGAGCAGTTCGGTCCGATTGGGCCTGGGAGATCGGTGACGGCAGCTAGCGCTCATATCCTGGTGGCAGACGACGAGCAGGGCGTCCTGGATACCCTTGCTGAAATTGCTGCTGCCCTGGGCCTCGGCTTCCAATCCGCCCGGAGCATGGGCCGGGTTTTTGAAATCGCGAGGGCCTCGTCTCCAGCGGTCATCGTCTTGGGGAGAGCTCTGGAGGGAGAGAACCTTCGCCGAGGGTTGGCCCAACTCGGTCAAAACGACTCCGATACCCGGATCATCCTGCTTTCCGATGGACAAGAACACGACCGGCTGCTCGATGCCTTGGAGGACGGCGCGTCGGATTACCTCGCCCGACCCCTGCATGCCAGAGAGGCTCGCCTCGCGGTTCAGCGAGCGGTTGACTCCTGGCGTCGCCGTAAGGAGGAAGTCCGTTTTAGGGAACTCGTCGCCGGGGTGCTCCAAATCCGTGAGGCCGATCCTGGGCCCGGCTCGGTCGTGCCCGGGGACGATGCCGTCTCCGCTCTCGCCCAATCGACGGTAGACGCGGCTGCGGCGGCCCTGGGTCTCGGCAAGGTTTCCTTGATGATGCTCGATGCGCCAGGCAATTGGCTCAGAGTCGTGGCCACCGCGGGGCATCGCATGGCTCCCAAGCAGATGGACGTCATGCTCCCCGGCGAAGGGGTGGCGGGATTCGCACTGGGGCAGGGCCTGCCCCAGTTGGTCGTCGATGCCGAGAGCGATTCTCGTTACCGAAGTCTCGTTGTGCCCGAGCGCTATGCGGATCGATCCTTTGCCGTGGTTCCCCTCCTCTCGGAAGGGCGGGGGGTCGGTGTTTTATGCGGCTCCGAGCGCCAGGACGGCGGGCCGCTGGACAACGATGCGCTTTTGCTTCTGCGCCTGCTCGGTCAACAGTTCATGACGGGATGGGAGTTGGTGGGGGGCATTTCCGGGCGTCGTTCACCCAGGACAGCCGGTCTTGGCGAATTTGAGCTTGCCCTCGCGCCGGGGCAGCCTTCGACGGGAGGTGCCGACTCCCTCGAACTGCTTCCCGAGCAGGAGGTCTCCCTGGAAAGTGATGGGGACGCCGAACTCGCCCGGGAGATCTGCCAGGCCGCCAACCTCGAATTGGGCCCGGAAGCCACGTTGGCATCCGCCCTGGCCGCCCTCGCCAAGGGAATTTCGGCGGATATGGTTTCGCTCTATCTCGCGGACCCCAATGCAGGCGTGCTGAATCTCGAAAGTTCCGCTGGCGGGGAAGGGGCCCGAGACCGACGGAATCTGCCCCTGTCCCCAGGTCTTACCGCGCGTGTCCTCGAAAAAGGGGCCGTCATTCTTCGTATGAAGCCCATCCAGGACCCCGAGTTCGATTTTGATATCGATACGCCCGAGGATGGAATTCCCCTCCCCCTGTTATTTATGCCGATTTCCATCCGGGGGCGGGTGATCGGGCTGGTGCGGGCCTTCCTTCAGCAGGGCGCCCCGGTATCTTCCCGGACGGGCGAGGTGGCCGCCGCGGTGCTCTCTGCTGCGGTGCGGAACGGGCTTCTGTACCGTAGCTTAGTCTCAAGTATCGAAGAGATTGCCGAGGCTCGGCGCCTGGGACGCAGCTGAAACTCGCGTCCAGGTCCCAAGACCGGGTTCGGGTGGCTCTGGAGTCGGAGCCCGCTCACCCGATGTCAAGAAATCCCTCGGAGATGGAATTCCAGAATGCAGAGTTTGATAGAGAAGGCGGATGTGCTGGTCGAGGCGTTGCCCTATATGCGGCGCTTCATCGGCAAGACCATCGTCATTAAATATGGCGGCCATGCCATGACGGATGACTCGCTCAGGGCTTCGTTTGCCGTGGATGTGGTTCTTCTCAAATTCATCGGTCTCAAGCCGGTGATCGTTCACGGCGGCGGCCCCCAGATCGCGGCAACCTTGGAGCGATTGGGCAAGGAGTCGACCTTCGTGGAAGGGCTTCGGGTCACGGACGACGAGACGATGGATATCGTCGAGATGGTTCTCGGGGGCAAGGTCAATCGGGAGGTCGTCGACTCCATTCAGCGGGCGGGCGGACGTTCGGTTGGGCTCACGGGAAGTGATGGCGCGCTCTTGCAGGTCTGCCGAAAGCAGGTGAACGGAAAAGATATTGGTCGGGTGGGCGAGGTCGTCGAGATCGATCCGAGGGTTCTGGACTCTGTTTCAGAGTCCGGCTTTATCCCCGTGATTGCCCCTATCGGAGTCGACCGCGATGGGCTCACGTACAACGTCAACGCCGATGAAGCTGCGGGCGGGTTGGCCGGTGCCCTCAAGTCCGAAAAGTTGATGATGCTGACCGACGTCGAGGGTGTGCTGGACAGCGAGGGTAATTTGATCAGCCAGATCAAGGCGGGCGAAGTCGAGAAGCACTTCTCGGATGGCACGATCACAGGCGGTATGATCCCGAAGGTCCGCTGCTGCATCGACGCCCTCGAGCACGGGGTTTCCCGGGCTCATATCGTCGATGGACGAGTTCTCCACGCCGTTCTACTCGAAATTTTTACAGACGATGCGGGAGTGGGTACCCTGTTGACCCCCTGACCCGAAGTCTTTACAGCCTGGGAAACGACTCGAAATGCCGAAAGATTTTCTGACTGTCGCCGACTGGTCCGCCGAGGAGTTGTTGGGTCTGCTCGCTCGCGCTCGGCAATTGCGCAGCCTCCACAGGGCCGGCCAACGGCCGCAGACTCTGCAGGGGCGAACTCTCGCCATGTATTTTGAGAAGCCCTCCTTGCGCACCCATGTGACTTTCGAGGCCGGGATGGCTCAACTCGGTGGGCACGCGATCGTTTTGCGCCCAGACCAGGTGGGGATCGGTACCCGGGAGAGTCCCCTGGATGTGGCTCTGAATCTCTCGCGATGGATCGATGGCTTGATGGCGCGAACGTTCAGTCACGAATTGGTGGAACAGTTGGCCGAGTACGCAGCGATTCCCGTGATCAACGGATTGACGGATCGCCTGCACCCGTGCCAGGCGATGGCCGACCTGCAGACGATCGCCGACGTCATGAACCCGAGGGACGCCACGCTCTGCTATGTCGGCGACGGCAATAACGTCGCGAGTTCATTGGTTCTACTGGCCGCGGTGCTTGGGATGCGGTGTCGGGTGGCTACGCCCAGCAGTCACCGAATCCCCGCCTGGGTCGACGAGAAGGCGGCGGAACTCGGCGCGGTGAGTGGGGCCGAGATCAACTGGTTCGAAGATCCCGAGTTCGCAGTGGAAGGGGCCGATTTCATCTACACCGATACCTGGACCAGCATGGGCCAGGAGGAGGAGGCCGAGGAGCGGCGAAGGGTCTTTGCCCCCTATCAGGTGAACCGGCAACTCGTCGCGCGCGCCCCCAAGGCCTGGCTGATGCACTGTTTGCCGGCGCATCGGGAGGAGGAGATCACGGGCGAGCTGCTCGACGGCGATCGGAGCTTGATCTACGAGCAAGCTGAAAATCGTCTCCACGCCCAGAAGGCAATCCTCGAGCGCGTCATGCGACCCGAAGGCGTGGAGTAGGCCGATTGCCCCGAGGGGGAACCCGGGGCGCCTGAGAAGGCGGTCCTGGGCACCGGCGACCCGTCCCGAAGAGCCCCGGTGGGGATGGCCAGCGGGGGTTTGCGGGCGCCTGGAGGGATTTTGCTGGGCCTGGGCCCGGCCTGAGACGAGGGGAGCCTCAGTTTTCGGCTCGAACGTCCGATGGAATGGGGTAGGGGATTCTCGGATTTAAGCCCCCTGGAGGTCGGATGTCCCGACGAAACGACGGCGAACCAGAGGCGAGGGGTGTTTTACGCCCTGCGCCAGGATTTGACGCGACCCAGATGGAACTGAGCCCGGAGGAGGCCTTCCTGCTCTCCCGGCTGGACGGCTCCACGCCCTGGGAACTCCTCGTCGAATCGTCGGGGTTCGCCCCGGAATGGGCCGAAGCCTGTTTGTCGCGATGGCTCGATGCGGGCGCCGTGCAAACCGTGGCCGGCGCCGTGGCCTCGGGCAGCCCCAATACGACCACCTCCACCACCTCCACCACCTCCACCACCACGGCGTTGGGGGTCGACGCCAAAACCCAGAACCGGGTGATCGAGTTCGAATCGCGCTTGGGCGGGACCTACCACCAGATCCTCGGCATCGACGCCGGGGCGGATCAGCGCGCGATCAAGCAAGCTTATTTTCGACTCTCCCGGGAATTTCACCCGGATCGATTTTTTCGGGCCGAACTCGGCGCTTGGGGCGAGCGTCTATCCCTGATCTTCAAGACGATTCTCGGCGCGTACGAAGCGCTCACCCGGCCGGGAAAAGAGAATTCGCGATCTTCGGAAAACGAACTGGACGCGAGTTCCAGCCCTCGGCCCACCCAGGCTGCCGGTGAGGAGGCTGGCTTCGAAAAGTTGAGGCGACTTGAGCAGCGCACTCTCCACACCGTCCCTCGACCTGTGCTCGAGGAACGGAGTAAGAAAGCCGAGTCTTTTTTCGATGCGGCCCAGATCGCCGAGAGGGAGGGGCGTGCCGACGAGGCTTCGGCGAACCTTCGAATGGCCGTGGTCTTCGACCCGGGCAACCTTGGCTATCGAATCTCTCTTCGGGAGATGCTTCGTCGCATCGAGCAGGGGGCAGCGGCGCCTAGCCGCGACGATTTAGAGGTGATTACGGGAAGAAGCGCCGAGGAATTGGCGGTCATGCTCAAGAGCATCGAGGGAATGATCGCCGAGGAACCCGGAGATGCAGCGCTCTACGAACGCGGCGCTTCGGTGGCGCTTGCGTGCAACGACCTTCGCCGAGCGCTGGCCTTTGCCCGGGTTTCCGTGGAAAGAAGCCCCGAGGTTGCCCGGCATCACACCACTCTGGCTCGAGTTCACGCCGCCAAGGGGCATACGGGTCACGCTCGCCGGGAGTTCGAGTTGGCTCTTGAGAGAGATCCCCTGGATCGCGAGGCACGGCGAGGCCTGGATGGCCTGGCCGCGCGAGGCCTTAGCCAGGGAGTGAGCCGTGGGTAGGGTGATCGGCATCGATCTCGGGACGACAAATTCCTGCGTTGCGGTGGTGGATGACGGCCAGCCCGTGGTGATCCCCAACGCGGGGGGGTACAAGACGACCCCCTCGGTTTTCGCAATTGCGTCCGAGTGCGAGTATCTCGTGGGCTACCGCGCGAAACGGCAAGCCATTACCAATGCGAAAAATACGGTATTCGCGGCCAAGAGGCTGATCGGCCGGCGCTTCGACTCGGTGGAAGTTCAGCGTTCCAGGGGGCTCTACCCCTATGAGATTCTGGAAGGGCCGCATTCGGACCCCCGGATCCGGGTCGCCGACAGGATTTTTACGTGTTCCGAGATCTCGGCGACGATTCTCCAAGAGATGAAGAAGGTCGCCGAGGCCTATCTGGGCGAGAGCGTGGACGCGGCGGTGATTACCGTTCCCGCCTATTTCAACGACGCCCAGAGGCAATCGACCCGGGATGCAGGGCGGATCGCGGGGCTGGATGTTCTCCGAATCATCAATGAGCCCGCCGCCGCAGCCCTCGCTTATGGAATGGGCCGAGAAGAAGAAGAAAAAATCGCGATCTATGATTTGGGTGGCGGAACATTCGACATGTCCATCCTTGAGATGTCCGCGGGGGTTGTTGAGGTTCTGGCGACTGCGGGAAATACGTTTCTGGGAGGAGAGGATTTCGATTGTCGAATCGTTGACCACCTTCTGGACGGATTCGAGAAGGACACGGGGATCGACCTGAAGGGCGACTCAGTCGCCATGCAGCGGCTCAAGGACGCAGCAGAAAAGGCGAAGTGCACACTCTCTCTGAGGGAGGTGGCGGAAATCAACCTGCCCTTCCTTGGCTCCGACGCCGAAGGCCCTTGTCATTTGACCTGCGAGATTCGGCGAGACGAACTCGAGTCCCTGGTCGAAGATATCGTCGAGGGCACCTTGGAAAGCGTTCAGCTCTGTGTGAAGGACGCAGGTCTGAGTGCCGATGAGATCGATCACGTGGTGGTCGTTGGGGGCCAATCCCGCATGCCGATGGTTCAGCAGGCGGTGGCGAATTATTTCGGCCAGCGGCCTCATAAGGGAGTCAACCCGGACGAGGTCGTCGCCCTGGGAGCCGCTATCCAGGGCAGTGCCCTGGTGGATGGCACCCAGGACGTCCTCTTGCTCGATGTCACTCCGCTCTCCCTGGGCATCAGTACCTACGGCGGTCATTTTGCACGCCTCATCGAACGCAATACCACCGTCCCCGTGAATAAGTCCCATCTCTTCACCACGACCCGGGACGATCAGGCCGCGGTGAAAATTCGGGTGTTCCAGGGAGAAAACGAGCAGGCCCTGGAGAATGACCTGCTCGGCGAATTCGTACTCTCGGGAATCCCGCCCGCTCCCAAGGGGGAGCCCGAGATCGAGGTGGGTTTCGATATCGACTCGAGCGGGATCGTCAGCGTCTCGGCCAGGGATCTGGCCACGGGACGTGAGCAGTCGATCACCGTCAACTCCAAGAGTTCGCTCTCCGGCGAGGAGGTGGACCTGATTATCGAGGAAAACACCCGATTGGAGCTGGCCTTCAAGGGCTGAGACGAGACTTTTCCCGGCTAAATCCTGGGTGAAAAATTCGGATGAGTGGGTAGACTCCCGCCTCCACGAGCTTTCAGGCAAGGCCTGAGGCTCCCAAGGAGGTTACCCATGGCTCGAAAGGATTCCGTGAACCGGGTTTGTCTCGCCTACAGCGGCGGGCTCGACACCTCGGTCATTCTGCGCTGGCTCATCGAGGAGTACGACTGCGAAGTCGTTGCCTACTGCGCCGACGTGGGACAGGAAGAGGAACTCTCCGGTCTCGACGAGAAGGCCGCGGCCACGGGCGCCGTCGATTGTGTTGTGAAGGACCTCCGGGAGGAGTTTGCCCGGGACTACGTCTACCCGGCCATCAGGGGAGCCGCGGTCTACGAGGGCGTTTACCTGTTGGGAACCGCACTCGCTCGCCCGCTGATCGCCAAGCATCATGTCGAGGTCGCTCGGGCCACAGGATGCGACGCCGTGGCCCATGGGGCGACGGGCAAGGGGAACGACCAGGTTCGCTTCGAACTCGGATTCCGGGCGCTGGCGCCGGAACTCGAGGTGATCGCTCCCTGGCGAGAATGGGACCTGCGCTCTCGCAGCGATTGCATCGCGTACGCCCAGAAATACGATATCCCCATCACCGCCTCGGTGGCCAAGCCCTATTCGATGGACCGAAACCTCATGCACGTTTCCTACGAGGGAGGGATTCTCGAAGATCCCTGGACGGCGCCCGAGGAAGAAATGTTCATCACGACGGTGGCGCCGGAATTGGCCCCCGACGAGGTGGAGGAACTGGTGATCTCCTTCGAGAAGGGGAATGCCACGGCTCTGGACGGAGAGGCCCTCTCCCCCGCCGATTTGATCGTGAAGCTCAATTTGATCGCCGGGCGTCACGGAGTAGGCCGAGTCGATTTGGTTGAGAATCGCTTCGTCGGTTTGAAGTCTCGGGGCGTCTACGAGACTCCTGGTGGAACCGTTCTCCATGCCGCCCATCGAGCCATGGAATCCATCACGATGGATCGCGAGGTGATGCACGAACGCGACCGGATGGCCCCGCGCTTCGCTGAGTTGATCTACAACGGCTTCTGGTTTGCGCCTGAGATGGACTATATGCGCGCCGCGATTGACGCATCCCAGGAAAATGTCACGGGTGACGTTCGGGTCAAACTCTACAAGGGCAACGTGACGATCCAGGGGCGACGCTCCCCGGTTTCCCTCTATTCCGAAAATCTGGTGACCTTCGAGGAGGATATGGGCGCCTACGATCAACGCGATGCCGGTGGCTTTATTCGGCTCCAGGGGCTTCGTTTGGGCGCTCACAACGATTAGCCGGAAGCGGCGCCTTCAGTCCCTTCCACCGAGGAATTCGAGCAGGTAGGGCACCGAAATCTTCATCACATCGACCTCGGGGGCGAGATCCTCAGAGAGGGCGAAGAGGTAGCTGAGGGTCTTGGCGTAGAGAAGGAGGTCGTTCGGGAGCTGAAGCCCGGGCGTCTCCTGGAGCAATCGCTTCGCCTCGTCCTTGAGCCCCAGGACTTGGCCGCCGGGGCCTTGCATGAGTCCTTCGCTACCCCCCTCGCTGGCGATTCTCTCGAGCATGCTCGAGACCGCCTGGTGCACACCGGCCTCGGCGCCCGGGGCGATCATGTCCAGGGCCTGCATGCGCTCGATGAAACGATCCGGATCCCGCTGCATGAGGGCGAAGATCCCCAGGCGCATTTCGTTGCGGAGTTCAGGGGAAAGCCTTCGGTGAAGGCCAAAGTCGACGAATAGGACGCGGGGAGATTGCTGGGCGCCCGGCTCGTCGATGACGAAGAGGTTGCCGGGGTGGGGATCGGCGTGGAAGAGGCCGTCCTTGAAGACTTGGCGCGCATAGGCCCGGGCCAGGATTTCGACGATCTGGCTGGGCTGAACTCCCAGGGCCTCGAGTCCGGGTCGGTCGGAAAGGCCGATGCAGGGGCAGTAGACCATGGTCAGGACCCGTCGGCGGCTGAGGTCGGCGACGATCTCGGGGACTTGGATGGCTGGATCGTCGGCGAGATTTTCGGCGATTTCCGCCGCGGCCCGGGCCTCCTGGGTGAAGTCCAACTCGTCGGCCAACCCTTCGGAAAATTCGGCGAAGAAGCGCTCGAAGTCCGCGCGCCAGCGCCCCCGCGCCCCCAGCCAGAGCAAGGTCCGCGCCAGAGCCCGGAGAAGTTTGAGGTCCGCGGCCAGGGAGGCCTGGATCCAAGGGTATTGGACCTTGACCACCACCGGGGTGCCGTCGGGGAGGGTGGCGCGATGAACCTGGGCAATGGAGGCGGCACCGAGGGGCGTTGGCTCGAACTCGGCGAAGGCCCGGTGCAGGGGCTGCCCCAACTCGGACTCGATGACGCCCTGAATCTGGGCCAGAGGCAGGGGGGGGACCCGGTCACGCAGAGTCGCGAGAGGAGCGGTGGCCGCCGGGGGGATCAGATCCGGGCGGCTGGCCGCGAATTGGCCGGCTTTTACGTAGGCTCCGCGCAGGGAGCCCAGGAGTCTGGCCCAGCGCTCGCCTCTGCGTCGCAGGGCCTCGCTTGGGTCCTCCAGCGAGGCCGGCCCGGGACGGATTCGCCGGTGCAGGGAGGTGTATAAAATCCCCAGCAGGGTGGCGAGAGAGCAGCCGAGGATCCGAATCCCGGGTTCCACCCCGCTGGTTCGTAGCCAGACTCGGACGGCTCCCAGCCCTCGGGTCTGGGGAAGGCCGGAAAGACGCGTGTCCCCGGAGGGGGCCGCTTGTGGGGCGGGGTTCCCCCGACCCTCGTGTTTGTTCTCGAGACGCCGAGTCATTATTGAGGGTTTCTCCGTTGTCCACCGAGGGACCGGTGGGGATCGATTGGGTCTGTCCTGCGGGTACTCTAGGAAAAGGTAAGCCCGAATGGCACGCGCCTCGAGGGAAGTCGCCTGGACCGAGGCAGTTGGGGCCATCGGGGACTATTCTCTCGGCCCGGGATCCAGCGACCGCCTCGCCGAGTTCCGGATTTACGCGCAACAGGTGATCTTCGAAGGAGCTCATGAATGACCGGAATTGGAACCCGAGGCAGCCTTTTTGCCGCCGCGCTTATCTGCTTCGTGGCGGCTGCTGAGATTGCGGTCGCTCAGGAGGATGCCGAAGGAGCGGGTCCGAGCTTCAAAGAAGGTGACGTCATCACCTACGAGAATCTCAATGTTCTGAAGAGCTATCTGCCCGAGCCCTTCTGGGATAACCGGGATTTCTTCTTTTACGAGGGCATGCAACTCGAGATCGGACCTTTCCACCGGGACTATTCAGGACCCGAAGCCTATAAGGCGGCCACGGCGAAGGGACGAGGTGGGTCTCGCATTGGGCCGGATAACAGCCTCGAGAATTACGAAGCAGGCCGCCCCTTTCCCATGGATGAAATCGACTGCGCCACGGACCCGTTGGCCGGGGTCAAGATCATGTGGAATTTCGATTATGCGTGGGCGGGAGCCGGCGGCGACGGAAGCTTCTACTACTCGTATTGGGATCGCGGCGAGGAACTGCCCCTCTACTACGAGGGCGAGTCAAAGAGCGTTTTCCTATCCCATCGGGTTGAGCCTCAATACGCCAAGAACAATGGCGACGTATTCCGAAACGAGAAGCGGAAGAATGCTTTCGGGGTCGACGTGACCGCTCCCTTCGATGCTCGCGGAATCATGCTCATGTCCTATCGGTACAAGACAACGGATAAGCCCCGGGATGAGGCCAAAAACGACGATACTTGGGTCTACCTGCCGACTTTGCGTCGCGTCCGGCGCATATCCACGGCCCAGCGTACGGATTCCATCTCGGGTACGGACTTCACCTTCGATGATCTGAATAGCTTCGCGGGAATCGTTCCCCAATACGAGTGGGAATGTCTCGGTGAGATCGACCTCATCGCCCCCTCGAACACGAAAGTGCTCGGGTTTCCCTACGAGCGAGATCATAATTTCGGCCCCTATGGGCTTTCCTTCGCCGACGATCGCTGGGAGGTTCGGAAAGTCTTTAAGATCAGAATGACTCCGAAGAACGACGACCACCCCTATCACCATAAAGATATTTTCGTCGACCAGCAGACTCTGCGGGCGCTCTACTCCTTCGCATACGATCAGAAGGAAGAGCTCTGGAAGATTATTTGGCACAATAAGCGCTGGAGTGAAGAGGACCTCACCGAGGACTATTACCCCGGTTGGGAGGGAGTTCCGGAACCCCGCGCTCAGCAGATCGTGAGTGATATCATTACGAATGTGCAGACTGGGACGGGCAACCGGATCGAGTTCTGGGATGGCAACGGCGTCCCCTTCAAGAGCAAGGGAAAGATTCGCCGCTATATCGATGTTGGTCGCTTGACGAAGGGGCGCTGAGCATTTGGGCTATTCGATTTTCAACAGAGTTCCGCTCGTCCTTCCACTGATCTTTTTGGCATTCGGCTGTCATGAGGTTCACCTCGATTACAGCCAGAGCCCGGGGGAAATCGTCCTCTACGACGATCTCTATTCGGTTTCCATGCCCGACGACAGCCACGCTGTCGCCGTTGGTTATTACGGGAGCGCCTATTTCACGTCGGATGGGGGTGAAACCTGGAGCCAGGGGGTGACGGATACCCTGACTTCCCTCTACAAGGTGTCCATGGCCGATGCCCTGCACGGCTGGGCGGTGGGACAAAGAGGACTCATCCTGCGAACCGAAGACGGGGGGGCACACTGGGTGCGTCAGCCGAACTCGAAAGAGAAGGAAGGCGTACATCTCTTCGGCGTTGCGGCGATCGATGCCAATTCTGCGGTTGCCATCGGAGAATGGGGAACGCGAATTCGGACCGAGGATGGTGGCAAGACCTGGGACGACTACTCGTTCACCGTCACCGAAGAGCACCCGATGTTTCAGTGGCTTTCGCCCTTCGAACAGGAGAAGGTGCGCAAGGGCGAAACTGTTTTCGAGGACGTGGGCCTCAATGATGTCTATTGCCTTGGTGCCCCCAGCCTTAGTTGCTGGCTGATTGGCGAATTCGGCTACATCTTTTATTCCGAAGACGGCGGGAAGAGCTGGCACAAATCGAATATCGAGGGTTCTCGAGAAATCGAGCCCGTGCGCTTCGGCTACAACGAGGTTGAATTCGACAGCGCCTACGTCGAAGGGTTGAGTTCCTTCGCCAGGAGCGTGATCGATGAGGCGCACCTGAACGTGGCGGTTGAAGCGGTCGCCAACGAGGAAGAAATTCAGGAATTTGGTCGAGAGGGCGAACCCATCGACTTTTTCGAGACCCTCGAAGCCCGGATGCAGGAGGTCCGCACGGTGCTTGAAGACGCCGGGCTCGAATCCGAGCGGGTGCGGCTCCGGGGGCAGCCTCCGTGGGATTACGAGGATTATCTCGAGGAGGACCCCCGCTTTCTCGAACGCTATTACGAGAGTCGGCTCTTCGGTTATCCCGGAGTGAAAGTTCGGGTTATTCAGAATCCTATTCTCTTCACCGTTCGCTTTCGCGACGAGAATAACGGGATGATCTCTGGCCTGGGCGGGGTGACGCTCTCCACCCAGGATGGGGGCAAAAACTGGGCCTATGGAAAGCTGGATCGCAAGATGGCGGTTTTCTCGGTGGCCTCGGTGGCCGATCGGGCTCTTGCCGTGGGCGAGAAGGGACTCGTCCGGGTGTCACTTGATGGCGGCAGAACCTGGGAGCCCCCCGCTGAAGCGAGTTTTCCGAGGCTGTTCACCTTCATGAGGGATATGACCTTCGATCCGACAGGCAAAATTGGTCTGGTCGTGGGGCAGTCGGGGCGAATCCTGCGTTCCGATGATTCCGGGCGGGAATGGGTGAGCGTACTTCCCCCTCCCGAGGAGAGCGGAAACGGTGGCTGAGTACGTAGCCGAGCCGGGGTGAGCCGATGATGGGTTCAGATCAGGGCATTTTTCGGGTAGTGGGTGTCGGTGTTCGACACGGGCTTCGCGAGAGGCTTGCCCGGCTTGAGTCCGAGAATCTCTGCCACGTGACGCTCTGCTCAGACTTGGCCGACGTTTCCCATGATCAGGGGCCGACCGGGATCGACGTTCTGGTCCTGGACTTTGCGAGCCCCGATGGGGAAGGCGTCCGTCAGGCGGCCGAGTGGATCGGCCAGGCCTCTTCGGGCATTCGTCTTCTCGTGGTGATGGACGAGGGAAGTGCCCAGCACGTCGACGATATCTTTGCCGCCGGAGCCGATGATTGCCTGGTTGCCCCGGACGACGAGGGGAGCCTGCGCCGTTCGCTAAAAAGGCTCTCCGATGCTCGAAGGGCGGCGATTCGTAGCCTCTTTCTCCACGAGACGATTCGCATCATGGAGGATTGTCGGCCCTTGGCCTACTGCCTCGAGCCGGGCCAGCTCTATCCCATGACTGTGGAACTCCTCCTGGCGGCCACCTCGCGACGTCGGGGATTTACCCTCTTCAGAAGAGAGAATGTTCCCCAGAGCGATGCCGTCGCTCTTCGGGGCTTTGACGACCAGGACACATCGCTTATCTGTCGAACCCTGCTCGGGGATAAGGCCATTGACTTCGACAACTACGAAGGGCTCGCCGTGCTGAAACGCGGCGCTCTCCACGACGCTCTCCGCGCCGCGGATGTTGAAGTAAGGACGTTGCTTGTGGTCTCCATGGGAGGGGAGGGCAATGAGTCGGGCATCGTGGCTCTATTGGATGATGGCCGCCCCTTTACCGCCCAGGACGTCGAACGCGCGGACATCGTGACGCGGCACGGGATCGCGGCCCTGGAGAACTCCGAGACCTATGCGCTGGCCAAGGAGCGGGCTTTCGTCGATGACGTCACCCAGGCCTATAACGCGGGCTATCTCCTTCGGACATGCGACAACGAAATTCAGCGCTCTGAGCGCTACGGAACTCCTCTTTCGATTCTCTTCCTGGATCTCGACCAGTTCAAGTCCGTGAACGATGACTACGGGCACCTGGCGGGGACCGAGGCCCTGCGGCGCCTGTGCCGGGTTCTCGAACAGTGCGTTCGCCAGGTGGATACCCTTGCCCGCTATGGGGGGGACGAGTTCTCGATTCTGCTGGTCGACACCGACCACACGACGGCGCTGCTGGTGGCCGAGCGGATCCGGGCTCGGATCGAGAGCTATATCTTCGAGGTGGGGCGGGACGTTCGCCTGGCCCTCACCCTCAGTATCGGGGTGGCGACGTGCCCCAATCACGGCGTGAGTCGAGAGCGACTGCTCGATCTGGCCGATAAGGCGATGTATCGGGCCAAATCCGAGGGGCGAAACCGCGTCTGTTCTGCCGATGAGGTGGGAGCGAGTGGAGCGGCCTGAGCCCGGGGGGCTTTCCGCGGCCGATCTGGGCCCGGCAGGCCGCCGGTTAGGATTGACATCCGACCGGTGCGTTGCTACCCAACCCTTCGATTTCGCACAGAATTTCCCCGAACCAGGCACAGGCCCGGGCGCGGCTCAGCGGAGCGGCTGGGGTGACCGGCACCGAGGCGCGGGTTCAGGCTTCAGGGCCGCCGGGGAAGGCGGAGACCGCTTCGGGACGGGTACGCTTCCCGAACGGGAAAGGGCCTCCAACCAGAGCGACCAGGCGATGGGACCATGAAGCGATGACAACCGAGGCCACTCAACTCGACGGGATGGGATCCCAGCGACGCAGCCACGTCTGTGGCGAGGTCGACAGCTCCTGTGTGGGCGAAGAGGTGATCGTTGCGGGCTGGGTTCACCGCCGTCGCGACCATGGGGGCGTCATTTTTGTCGACCTCCGGGATCGCAACGGGATCGTCCAGGTTGTCTTTCGTCCCGAGACATCGCCCGAGGCTCACGAGCGAGCCGGAGAACTCCGCAGCGAATGGGTCATGATGGTGCGCGGCGTCGTGGAATCGCGTTCCGCCGAAACCGTCAATGCGAGGATGAAAACCGGCGAAGTGGAGATCAATGTCCATGAGGTGCGCATCCTCAACACGGCCACTCCGCCGCCCTTCGTCATCGAGGAGGACTCTGGCGTCGACGAAGCCGTTCGGCTGCGCCACCGGGTGCACGATCTCCGCCGTCCTCCGCTCCAGCGGGCGCTGACTATTCGTCACGAGTTGGCTCGGGCGATTCGTTCGTCGCTCTCGAACTCGGGATTCCTCGAGATTGAAACCCCCATGTTGGCTCGGGCAACTCCCGAGGGTGCCCGGGATTTCCTCGTGCCCAGTCGCCTTCAGGCCGGAGCGTTCTACGCGCTTCCGCAGTCACCTCAGATCATGAAGCAATTGCTCATGGTGGCCGGGTTCGAACGCTATTTCCAAATCGCGCGCTGTTTCCGAGACGAGGATCAGCGTGCCGATCGCCAGCTTGAATTCACCCAGGTCGATCTTGAGATGTCCTTTGTAGGCGTCGAGGACGTCCTTGAGATTCTCGAAGAGGTGACTGAGGACAGCTGTCGCGAAGCCGCAGGCGTTGACCTACCCAGGCCCTTTCCCCGGATGAGTTACGCCGATGCCATGGATCGCTACGGCTGTGATCGGCCGGATACGCGTATTCTGCTCGAGCTTGTCGACATGACGGATATCTTCTCGGGAAGCGAGTTCAAGGCGTTTCGGGGGGTTGTCGACCAGGGCGGTATCGTGAAGTGCCTCCCGGTCCACGATGCCGAGGAGATCTCCCGCAGCGAGATCGATCGCCTCGAGAAATTCGTCCGCAAGGAATTGGGTGCGAAGGGCCTAGGTTGGGTGCGTGTCGACGCCGAGGGCGAATGGCGCTCACCCATTGCCAAGTTTTTGTCCGATGCCGAGCGGAACGCGATCACCGAGCGGAGCGGGGCGAAGCCGGGCTCTCTGCTCTTCTTCCAAGCCGACGCCTTCGATCGCGCCAATGCGATTCTGTCCCGGTTGCGCATTGATCTCGGTGAGAAACTCGGGCGTACCGATGGTCGCGAATGGGACGCTCTCTTCGTTGTCGATTTCCCTCTCTTCGAAAGAGACGAGAACGGGCAGCTCGGTTATGTCCACCAGCCCTTCGTCGCCCCTCTCGAAGAAGATATCCCGCTCCTCGCAACTGACCCAGAGAAGGTCAGGGGGACCCACTACGACGTGATTATGAACGGCGTCGAGTTGGGGTCGGGAAGCCTGCGCAACCACCGCGCCGATCTTCAGCGTCGGATTCTCGAACTGATGGGATACTCCGAAGAGGAAAGCGAGAAGAGTTTTGGCTTCATGCTCGAAGCGCTGGAAGTAGGAGCACCGCCCCATGGCGGCTTCGCTTTCGGTTTCGATCGTATGGTGATGGTTCTGGCGAAGGCGGATAGCCTGCGCGACGTGGTGGCCTTTCCCAAGACCCAACGGGGACAGGATCTACTCATGGAGGCTCCCTCCCCGGTGAGCCCAGATCAACTCGAAGAGCTCTCGATTCGAGTTCGCGCCGCAAAGCCCGATTGAATCCTGGGGCCCTCCGGCCCCCAGTCTTGAATACATATGTGCCACGAAAAATTCGACCCTGGCCCACGGGACGACCCCGGTGGGCTGTCCATATAGGTCCAAGAAGAGAAGAGGAGTGCCCAATGCGAAAGAAGATCGCGCTTATCGGTGGTGGGAATATCGGTGGTGTCCTGGCCGAACAGGCGGCCTACCGCGAACTCGGTGATGTTGTGCTCTTCGACGTGGTCGAGGGACTGCCCCAGGGCAAGGCCCTCGATATGGCCGAAGGAGCCCCGTTGGTTGGGGCCGATTCCAAGATCTCGGGTGCCAATGAGTACTCGGATATTGCGGGTTCCGACGTGGTGATCATTACCGCGGGGCTCGCCCGAAAGCCTGGGATGTCCCGTGATGACCTGCTGAAGACGAACCTTTCGATCATGAAGCAGGTGGCCGAGGGCGTCCGAGATAATGCGCCCGATGCCTTCGTGATTGTCATTTCCAACCCCTTGGATGCCATGGTCTACACCTTCAAGGAAGTGTCCGGGTTCCCCAAGAATCGCGTGGTGGGAATGGCGGGTATCCTGGATTCGACGCGTCTGCGCTCCTTCATCGCTTGGGAACTCGGTGTTTCCGTCAAGGATGTCAACGCCCTGGTTTTGGGTGGTCATGGCGACACCATGGTTCCCCTGGTTCGCTATTGCACTGTGGCCGGGGTTCCGATCAGTCAGCTGATTTCGCCCGAACGGATCGACGAGATGGTCGAGCGCACGAAGGGAGCCGGAGGGGAAGTTGTGGGTCTCCTCAAGACCGGTTCAGCCTTCGTCTCGCCGGCTCTTTCGGCGCTCGAAATGGCCGAGGCCTACCTTCGCGACAAGAAGAGGGTCTTCGCCTGTGCGTGCCTTTGCGAGGGCGAGTACGGCGTCGACGGGCTCTATGTCGGCGTGCCCTGTGTGATGGGGGCCGGTGGCGTCGAGCGGATCCTCGAAGTCGAGCTCGATTCCGATGAGCGCAAGCTCTTCGATGCTTCCGTTGATCACGTCAAGGAACTCGTTACCCAGATCGAAATCTGATCGTCCACATCTTCACTTCGAGGGGAATCTTCGATGAACGTTCATGAATACCAGGCCAAGGCCCTGCTGGGAGAGTTCGGTGTCCCGGTACCGGCGGGTGTTCTGGCAACGACCCCGGCCGAAGCCGAAGCGGGCGCTCGCAAGCTGGGGACGCCGGTGGTGGTGGTGAAAGCCCAGATTCACGCCGGTGGTCGCGGCAAGGCTGGAGGGGTGAAGCTTGCGAAATCGCCGGCAGAGGCCGAGCAGGCCGCCAGCGAAATCCTCGGCATGACCCTTCATACGCCGCAAACGGGCCCCGAAGGCAAATTGGTTCGGAAAGTCTACGTCGAAGCCGGTTCGGCCATCGCCGATGAACTCTACCTGGCGATTCTCTTCGATCGTGCGGTGGAGCGTTTTGCCATCGTTGCCTCGACAGAGGGCGGGATGGAGATCGAAGAAGTGGCCGCGACGAATCCCGAGAAGATTCATACGGTCCACGTCGAACCCAATGTGGGGTTGAAGGATTATCAGAGCCGCGCTCTCGGCTACGAGTTGGGTTTGGCCCCCGAGCAGGTCACTCAATTCGTGGCTTTCGTGGCGGGTCTTTTTGAGCTTTTCCTCGCGAAGGATTGCAGCCAGGTCGAGATCAATCCCCTGGTGGTGACCGAGAGCGGCGACTTGGTCGCCCTCGACGGCAAGATCAATTTCGATGACAGCTCCCTCTATCGTCACCCTGAGATCGCAAGCTTGCGCGACCCTGAAGAAGAGGATGCGCGCGAACGAGCCGCCAAGGAGATCGACCTTGCTTATGTAGGGCTCGATGGAAATATTGGCTGCATGGTGAACGGTGCGGGGCTCGCCATGGCGACCCTCGACATGATCCATTATTGCGGTGGCTCCCCTGCGAATTTCCTGGATGCAGGAGGGGGTGCCGACAAGGAGAAGGTCAAAGAGGCCTTCAAGTTGATCCTGCGCGACGAAAACGTTCGAGCCATTCTGGTCAACATTTTTGGCGGAATCGTTCGCTGTGATCTGATCGCCGAAGGCGTGACGGCGGCGGCTCAGGATCTGGAACTGTCTGTTCCCCTGGTCGTACGGCTCCAGGGCACCATGGCCGAGGAAGGCCGGGCGATCCTGGCGAGTTCAGGGCTGGACATCACGCCCGCGGAAACGCTGCAGGAGGCCGGCGAGTTGGCTGTGTCTGCGGCTAAGGGAGGCAAGGGCTGAGCTATGGCGATTCTCTGCGACAAGAACACCAAGTTGATCGTGCAGGGGATGGGCCGAATGGGCCAATTCCACGCCAATCTTTCGGTTGAATACGGAACCCAGGTGGTGGGCGGTGTTGCGCCCGGCAAGGGAGGCCAGGAAATCATGGGCCTTCCGGTTTTCGATACCGTCGCCCAGGCCGTGCGCGAAACGGGTGCCGACGCGTCGGTGATTTTCGTGCCCCCGCCCGGGGCCGCAGATGCGATTCTTGAGGCGGCCGATGGGGGTATTGGCTTGGCCGTCTGTATCACCGAGGGAATTCCGGTTCTCGATATGGCCCGGGCCAAAAGCGCTTTGGCCGGTTCGGGTATGCGTCTCGTGGGCCCCAATTGTCCCGGGGTCGTGACTCCGGGCGAATGCCGTATCGGCATCATGCCGGCGCAGATCACTCGCCCAGGGCCGGTGGGCGTCGTCTCGCGCTCGGGAACCCTGACCTACGAGGCCGTGGACCAGCTTTCCCGGCTCGGCATCGGTCAGTCGACGTGTGTGGGAATTGGTGGCGATCCCGTTATTGGGACCAATTTCATCGATGCGCTCTCGCTCTTTGAGGCCGATCCCGACACCAAGGGCGTGGTCATGATCGGCGAGATCGGTGGCTCGGCTGAGGAAGAGGCGGCAGAGTTCGTGAAATCGAATATGACGAAGCCCGTGGCCGCCTTTATCGCGGGGCAGCATGCGCCCGCAGGCAAGCGAATGGGGCATGCCGGGGCGATTATTGCGGGTGGCAAGGGCAAGGCGAGTGACAAGATCGCGGCCCTGGAAGCCAATGGCGTCGCTGTGGCGCCTTCGCCGGCCATGATCGGCGAGACCTTCGCAAAGGCCGCGCCGGAACTGGCCTAGCTGACTTCCCAGGTATCGCCCGAGTTGAGGAGATCTTTCAGGTCTCCGCGGCCGTTCTGTTCGGTGGCCGCGTTGACCTGACCTACGAGCATTTCTTCGTAGCAGGGTTTCTCCACTTCCCGAATCACACCCACCGGCACCGGGAAATCTGGCCGCTTGAGGGTTGCGAGGGCGGAGGCATACGAGCGCATCTCCTGGCGTTCGTCGTGGACGACCACGCCGCGCTCGACGGGATCGTCATCGTCCGCCAATTCGATGATCTGGGGGAGACCGTTCTGCATGACGATTCCCTTGAGCCTGCCGGCGGAGCCGAAAGTCAGGGGCTTGCCCTGCTCGAGCACGAGTGCCGACTCCGAGCGAGTCTTTCGATCTTCGACCTCGGAGAAGACGCCGTCGTTGAAGACCGGGCAGTTCTGGAGGATCTCGACGAAAGAGGTCCCCTTGTGCTGGTGAGCGCGCCGGAGCACTTGCTGGAGGTGGGGGGCGTCGACGTCGATGGTTCGCGCGACGAAGGTGGCTCCGCAGCCGAGAGCAAATGAGATCGGGTCAATCGGGTGGTCGATGGAACCGTGGGGAGAGGATTTCGTCCTCATGCCCAATTCCGAAGTGGGGGAGTACTGCCCCTTGGTCAGGCCGTAGACCCTGTTGTTAAAGAGCAGGATCTGGATGTCGAGGTTGCGGCGAATGGTGTGGAGCAGGTGATTGCCGCCGATGGAGAGTCCGTCGCCGTCTCCGGTGACGACCCAAACCGAGAGGTCCGGGTTGGCGGCCTTGGCTCCGGTGGCAAAGGCTGGAGCCCGCCCGTGAATTGTGTGAAAACCGTAGGTGTTCATGTAGTAGGGGAACCGGCTGGAACAGCCGATGCCCGAGATGAACACGATGTTCTCGCGAGGAACGCCGAGTTCTGGCATGACCCGTTGGACATTGGCGAGGATCGAGTAGTCGCCGCAGCCCGGACACCAACGTACATCCTGGTCGGCGACGAAATCCTTACGATTGAGTTTGGGAGCAGCTTCGGCGGCCAAATCGGTCAGTCCTTCTGATTCAGGATTGCATCAATCCGTTCGAAAATTTCGCTGACCTTGAAAGGCTGGCCGGCGATCTTGGAGAAAGGCTGCACATCGACGAGATAGCGCGAGCGCAACAGCATCGAGAGTTGCCCCTCGTTGAGTTCGGGACACAGGATATTGTCGAAGCGGTTCAAGACCTCGCCGAGATTCGAGGGGAAGGGGTTCAGGTGCCGCAGGTGAACCTGGGATACCTCCTGCCCATTCTCTCTAGCCTCTTCGATGGCCGCGGTGATGGCACCGCGAGTTCCGCCCCAGCCAATGACGAGGAGTTCGCCGCTGTGCGGGCCCTCGACCTCGGCGGGAGGGATGGCGTTGGCGATGCGGGCGATCTTCTCGGCGCGCAAATCAACCATGTGCTGATGGTTCTCGGGTCCGTAGACAATGTTGCCCGAGATGTCCTCTTTGGTGAGGCCACCAATCCGATGTTCAAGCCCCGGCGTCCCCGGGATTGCCCAGGGCCGGGCAAGGGTTTCGCTATTTCGGCTATAGGGCTGAAAATTCTCGGCATCCTCGGCCTTGGCGAAGCTGACGGGCTTACGCGGGAGGGAGTCTATGTCGGGGATTTGCCAGGGTTCCGCGCTGTTGGCGAGGTAGCCGTCCGAAAGGACAACCACCGGCGTCATGAAATCCACCGCGAGTTTGAAAGCTTCGAGGATCGTATGGAAGCAGTCTCCCGGGCTGGCTGGAGCCAGAACCGGGACCGGGCTTTGGGAGTGCCTGCCAAAGATGGCCGCGAGTAGGTCACCCTGCTCGGTCTTCGTGGGAGAGCCGGTGGCCGGCCCCGCGCGTTGGACATTGATGGCCACAAGGGGAAGTTCGACCATGACCGCCAGGCCGATGGCCTCCTGCTTCAAGATGAAGCCGGGCCCACTGGAAATCGTCACGGCCAACTGACCAGCAAATGCGGCACCGATGGTCGCGCTTGCCGCGGCGATCTCGTCTTCTGCCTGGAAGGTCTTGACGCCAAAATTGCGATGGCGGGCGACCTCGTGCAGTACTTCGCTGGCGGGAGTGATGGGGTAGGCCCCCAGGAAGACGGGGTTGTTCATCTGCTCACCCGCCGCGACGATGCCCCAGGCCAGCGCAGTATTGCCCGTGATATTGCGGTAGGTACCGGCCTCGATCTTGGCCGACGGAATCGTGTAATGGGTAGGGAAGAGTTCGGTGGTTTCGCCGAAGGCGTGTCCCGCCCGGAGGGTGCGTAGGTTGCCCTCGAGTACGTCATCCTTGAATTTACCCTTGAGCCAGCGTTCGGTGGCCTCCATGGGGCGTTGGTAGAGCCAGCAAAGGAGACCCAGGGCAAAGAAATTTTTGCAGCGGTCGACCTCGCGCTGGGAGAGCGCAAGACCCTGGAGCGCCTCGCGGTTCAAGCTGGTCAGGGGAATTTCGACGAGGTTGAAGCGCGTAGTGAGATCCGGCAGGGGATCTTCGGAATAGCCCGCTCGGACCAACGCCTTCTTCGTGAAGGCCTCACCGTTGATGATCACCATGCCCTGGGAACGGACGTCTTCGACGTTGGCCCGCAGGGCCGCCGGGTTGAAGGCGACCAGGAGATCGACCTTGTCGGCAGGGGTATGAATATCCTTGGACGAAAAGTGGATCTGGTAGCCGGAAACCCCGGCCATCGTCCCAGCCGGAGCTCGGATCTCGGCCGGAAAATCGGGGTAGGTCGAGAGGTCGTTGCCGGCCAACGCGGTCTCGTCGGTGAACTTGGTCCCCGTCAACTGCATTCCGTCGCCGGAGTCGCCGGCGAAACGGATCGCAACGTCATCAATTTTAAGAACGGATTTGGTGGTCATGCCTCGAATAGATCTCCTGAGCTTTCCTTTGCGGACGCTGAGGGCTCCAACTGGACGGTCGATGCTTGGGCGTTCAAACCCGCGAAATCCCTGGAAGGGAGGGTCGTTGCCGATTCCGCGAAGTGTATCCCGCGCGCCGGGGCGCGAAAGCCCCGGGGATGATTCTTTTGCTTCACTTTGGGTGCGGATAGGAGAGGCGCCCGGCTGTCGCTCGCCGGGCTTGAGGGGGATCTCCTAGTGATCTGGGCCAGGCGGGCGACGAATCGCTAGCTTGGGGCGGCTGGGATCGATGGGTGGCATTGAGGAGGGGGGCCGAGATGGCCGGGATATTCGAGGGAAAGCGGCTCAGGGGGGGCTTCAGGAGGCTTCTCGCGGCCTTTCCTGCCCTGTTTATGTTGGGATTGACGGGCTGCTGGACCACGGTGAGCTCCGAGCCTCAGGTCGATCCCGTTTCCCTCGCGGCGGCGGTACGCGACGTCGGGCTGGATCAGCTGCGCCAGGGGAATTACTCCATGGCAATCCGCAAGCTGCAGCAGGCGGAACTGAAGAACCCGAGCGATCCCCTGGTCTACTACGGCCTTGGGGAGGCCTACCGGCGCAAGGGGTTGCTTAATGAAGCGGAACTGAACCTCCTCAAATCCCTTGAGGTGAGCCCGGACTCCCAGGCGCCGAGTCATCAACTCGCGGTCCTGACCCTGGCGACCCTCTACCTCCAGGGGGAGCGCTACGACGAGACCGAGGCGCTCTGCGACATCCTGATCGTCGACCCCACCTACGACCGCCCCTGGGAGGCCCTCAATGTCCGGGGTTGGGCCCAGTACAAGTCGGGTCAATTCGAGAAGGCGCGTGCGAGTTACCTCGAGGCGCTCAGCTTCCGTTCGGATTACGCGGTGGCCCATTTCAACCTGGGGATTCTCGACCACGGACAGCAGCGCTGGCCCGATGCTCTGCGGGAATTGCAGGTGGCCGCCAAGAGCAAGGACTTGGCGCCCTCCGCCCGGTCCGAGGCCCATTTCCTCATGGCCGAGATTTACATGATCCAGGGGCGCCGGAGCGATGCCATTCGGAGCTTCGGACTCTCCATCGAAATCGCCCCCGACGGGGAGTGGGCAGAGAAATCCCGCTCAAAGCTCGAAATTCTGCTCTAGGTTTTCCGCGTGACTCAAACCGATCGGCTCCAGAGCCAGGCGATTGGCAGCTACCTGAAACACCAGCGCCAGCTTCGCCAGATCAGCGTCGAGGAATTGGCCCGGTTGATTCGTGTGCCCGTGCGCTCCCTGGAGCGGTTGGAGGCGGGTTCTTTCGACGGCCAGGTCGATGGCTTCGTCAAGGGATTTGTCCGCACCGTGGCCGAGGGTTTGGGCCTGGATTCCGACGATACGCTTTCCCGGATGCTCTCCGAGCCCGAGTTCGAGCGGGATCCCACGGCCGGCCTCAGACGGCGACTCTCGAGGGTCGGGGCGGGCGTGATCGCCCTGGGGATTCTGCTGGTTCTGGCGGTGGTGCTCTATCGAGTTTCGGTTCGCGAGGAGTTGTCGCCGGTGGAGAGCGAGCGCGAGATCATTTTTCGCCGGGACCCGGTGCGCGCCTTGGCAGCGTCTGAGGACGCCGCCTTGCCGATAGCCCCGGGACCTCGCCGATCTTTGGCGCCAGGGGCTGAACCCGGGCCGAGCGACTAGACTCGCACCATGGTCGGAATCGAGGATGAGGCGATCGTGCTGCGGGCGGTCGATTTCGGGGAATCGGACCTGATTGCCCACCTGCTCGTGCCCGAAATCGGGCGCTTGACGGTGATCGCGAAGCACGCCCGAAAGAGCCGAAAGCGATTTCCCGGTTCCCTGGACATCTTCAATCACATTCGCGTGCGAGTCTCGCGCAAGCGCCCAGGCGCTTTGGGTTTTCTCGAGCAGGCTCTGCTGCTGGATCCCTTTCTCCCCTTGCGCGAGGTGCCAGCGCGCTTCGCCCTGGCCAGCTACCTGGTGGAATTGATGGATCGCATGGCGCCCGAGGGAGGGCCCGGGCCCGATATGCGTCGACTCTTCGATTTCGTGCACTCGGCCCTGGTGAGCCTGGGCCAGGGGCAGCCCGACCTGTGCATGCGACTCTTTCTCGAACTCCGCGCCTTCGACGCCCTTGGTTTGCGCCCGGGACTCGAGCGCTGCGTGCGCTGCGGGAGCGAGTTGGCTCCCGGCCCGGTGGGGTTCCACGTCGCAGACGGCGGGGGCATCTGCGATGCCCACGGGGCGGAGGGACTCTCGGGGGTGCTCCGGGTTCACTTGGGGACGCTCCGGGCATTGGACGCGAGTCTGGGCTCCCCCATGGATCAGCTGCCGCGACTTCGCCTCGAGGGCCAGGCCCTGGCGGAGGCTCGGGAGATTCTCTTCCGATTCCACCGGTTTCACCTGGGGTTCGAGCTGAAGAGCGAGGGTTTCCTCGAGGAGAGCCTCGGGGGGCTGGCTTGACAGCGGCCGCTTCCTAGCAGAATACTCCTCGGCTTCGCGGTTGGGCGGGTTATCATCCGCTCCCCGGGTGGGAGCGGGTCCGGCCCCGCACCCCAGAGTGCCCTTCAATTTTCAATTCACTGCCTGAGGCCGCGTCCCAAGCGGCCAAGCGAGTTTGATAGAGACCATGTCAGATCAAAGCGAAACCCAGTCGTCGTCCGCCGAGGAGGAGCGCCATCCCCTCGCCATGGAAACCTTGGTGGCCCTGTGTGCCAGTCGGGGTTTCATTTTTCCCTCGAGCGAGGTCTACGGGGGGATCAACGGCTTTTGGGATTACGGCCCCCTGGGTGTCGAACTCAAGAACAACCTGAAGGCCGCCTGGTGGCAGCGGATGGTTCGCCAACGGACCGACGTGGTGGGCATCGACAGCGCGATCATCAGTCACCCGCGCGCCTGGGAGGCGTCGGGTCATGTCGATCATTTCAGCGACCCCATGGTGGATTGCCGGACCTGCAAGCGCCGTTTCAGGGCCGATCAGATCGAGGGCGAACGCTGCCCCGAAGCCCCCAGGAAGCGAGCGCTGACCGATTGTGACCTGACCGAGGCGCGAGATTTCAACCTGATGCTCCAGACCCAAATTGGAGCTTCGGTGGAAGCCCAAGTGACGGCCTACCTGCGGCCGGAGACGTGTCAGCCCATTTTTACCGACTTCAAGCGCGTTCGGGAGTCGGCCCGCCAGAAGGTGCCCTTCGGGATCGGCCAGATCGGCAAGGCGTTCCGCAACGAGATCACGCCGCGCAACTTCACTTTCCGCTCACGGGAGTTTGAGCAGGTGGAGATGGAATTTTTCTGTCACCCCTCCCAGCGCGAGGAATGGTTTGCGTCTTGGCGAGAGGAGAGAATGCGTTTTCATCACGATCTTGGGTTCGACTCGGGGAATTTGCGTTTCCGTCCCCACGCCCCGGATGAGTTGGCCCACTATGCCAACGCCGCGGAGGATGTCGAATTCCTCTTTCCCTTTGGTTGGCAGGAGATCGAGGGGATTCACGACCGGGGGGACTGGGATCTCTCCCGGCACAGTGAATTTTCGGGCAAGGACCTCATCGTCACCGATGAGGCGACGAAGGAGCGGTATACCCCGATGGTCATCGAGACCTCCATGGGCGTGGATCGGACCTGCTTGGCACTCTTGGTCAACGCCTATACCGAGGAGGAAATCGAGGGAGGCGAAACACGCAACGTCATGCGGCTCTCCCCGGGGATTGCCCCGGTGAAGGCCGCCGTGTTGCCCCTTTCGAAGAAATTGTCCGAACCGGCACGCGCTCTGCACGCGGATCTGAGCCGAACCATGAACGTTTTCTATGACGATGCCGGCAATATCGGCCGTCGCTATCGACGACAGGATGAGATCGGGACGCCCTTTTGCGTGACCTATGACTTCGACTCCCAGGACGACGGCAAGGTCACCGTCCGCGAGCGGGACACCATGGGCCAGGAAAGGATCTCCATCGAGGGCGTCGTGAGCTACGTGCGCGAACGCGTCGAGGCTGGGATTTGACAGCTCGAAAGCGAGCAGCCGGTCGTTCGGCGGCCACGGCGAAGAAGGCCGCTTCCCGAAAGAAGCCGGCCAAGAAAAAGGCTGTGAAGAAGAAGCCGGCCAAGAAAAAGGCTGTGAAGAAGAAGCCGGCCAAGAAAAAGGCCGTGAAGAAGAAGCCGGCCAAGACTAAGCCCGCTGTTCGAGCCGAGGCCGCGGGTTCAAAGCCGTCGTCCAAGAACTCCTCGCGAAGGGTTTTCTTCTTTGGGGGAGGGGCGGCCGACGGAAGTGCCGAGATGCGAGATCTCCTCGGTGGCAAGGGCGCAAATCTGGCAGAAATGACCCTGCTCGGGGTTCCGGTGCCTCCCGGTTTCACGCTGTCCACCGAGGTCTGCTCGGATTTCAAGAAGCGCAGGGGCAAGCTTTCCGCCGGGGTGAAGGCCGACGTGCTCACGGCCCTGGCGCGGGTTGAGCAGCTCATGGGACTTCGCTTCGGCGACCCCGAGCGTCCGCTCCTGGTCTCGGTTCGCTCGGGAGCCCGGGTTTCCATGCCCGGGATGATGGATACGGTGCTGAACCTGGGGCTCAGCGATGTGACGGTCAATGGCCTCGCCAAGCGCGCCGACGAGCGTTTCGCCTACGACAGTTACCGTCGATTCGTCCAGATGTACGGGGATGTGGTTCTCCGAGTTCCCCTGGACCGCTTCGAATTCTTGCTCGAGCGCGCGAAGGCCAGGGCAGGGGTGCTTCTCGATACCGAACTCTCGGGTGCGGACTGGCGGAATCTGGTGGCGGAATACCTGGACCTGGTCGAGGAGTACACCGGGCACCCCTTTCCCCAGGACCCCAAGGAGCAACTCTGGGGAGCGATTAGTGCGGTCTTTGAGTCCTGGGGCAACGAACGGGCAGGCGCCTACCGCCGGCTTCACGATATCGACGATTCCTGGGGCACGGCGGTGAATGTTCAGTCCATGGTCTACGGGAATATGGGCGAGGACTGCGCGACCGGGGTGGCCTTCACGCGAAATCCCTCGACCGGGGAAGCCAAGTTCTACGGGGAATACCTCAAGAACGCCCAGGGCGAGGATGTGGTGGCGGGGATCCGAACGCCCCAGCCCATCAATCGGGCGAGTCAGACCGGGGAGACCTTGGCTCTTCCCACCCTGGAAGCCGAAATGCCCGAGCCCTATGGCGAATTGACCAAGATCTACAAGGCGCTCGAGAAGCACTATCGGGATATGCAGGACATGGAGTTCACCATCCAGGCCGGCAAGCTCTGGATTCTGCAGACCCGGAACGGCAAGCGGACGAGCCTGGCGGCGGTCCAGATCGCTGTGGATATGGTGAAGGAGCGGCTGATCTCCAGGGACGAAGCGATCCTGCGCATCGACCCGGGCTCCATTGACCAACTCCTGCATCCTGCCATCGATCGCAGCGCCGATTTGGAGGTCGTCGCCCGAGGGCTTCCCGCCTCCCCGGGCGCGGCGGTCGGCCGGGTGGTCTTTTCGGCGGGCGAGGCCGAAAGTCGAGCCAAGGCCGGGGAGAAGGTCATCCTGGTTCGGGTCGAAACTTCGCCCGAGGATATCCTTGGCATGCACGCCGCCCAGGGCGTTCTGACCGCCAAGGGTGGGATGACCTCCCACGCGGCGGTGGTTGCTCGAGGGATGGGGAAGTCGTGCGTGGCGGGCTGTGGCTCCCTGGCCATCGATTACCAAGCCGGGCAGATGCGCGTGGCCGAGCGTGTGGTTCGGCTCGGGGATTGGATTAGCATCGATGGATCCTCAGGTGATGTGATGCTCGGCGAAGCTCCGACGGTGACCCCTGAGCTGAGCCTCGCCTTCAAGGAATTGATGGGCTGGACCGAAAGAATGTCCCGGATGAAGGTGCGTACCAACGCCGATACGCCCCAGGATGCCGAGCTGGCCCGGGGTTTCGGTGCTCGGGGCATCGGACTCTGTCGCACCGAGCACATGTTCTTCGAGCCCGAGCGAATTCTGAGCGTTCGGCGGATGATTTTGGCGAGCGACGGGGCGGCTCGGGAATCTGCCCTGGCCGATCTCCTCCCCTTTCAGCGGAAGGATTTCGAGGGAATTTTTCGAGCCATGGACGGGCTTCCCGTCACGGTTCGGCTGCTCGATCCGCCTCTGCACGAATTTTTGCCCCAGAGTGAAGAAGCGCTGGAGGGCGTAGCCGCAGCCCTGGAGATGCCTCAGCAGGAACTCCGGGCGCGCCTGGAATCCCTGCGCGAATTCAATCCGATGCTCGGCCATCGGGGCTGCCGCTTGGGCGTCAGTTTTCCCGAGATCTATCGCATGCAGACCCGGGCGATCGTCGAGGCGGCGTGTGGTGTGGCCGCCGAGGGAGTGAAGGTCGAGCCGGAGATTATGATTCCGTTGGTTGCCCATCCCGGGGAACTCTCGCTGCTGCGCGCCGAAGTCGAAGACGTGATCGACGAAGTCCGAGAGGAAAACCCGGGGGTGCGCGTCCGTCCCTCCATTGGGACAATGATCGAGGTTCCCCGGGCGGCGCTGACGGCGGATGTCATCGCGGAGTACGCGGATTTCTTTTCGTTCGGGACCAATGACCTGACCCAGATGGGGTACGCCATGTCCAGGGACGACGCGAACAGCTTCCTGCCCGATTATGTCGAGAAGGGGATTCTGCGCGACGACCCCTTCGCGTCGATCGACGAGGAAGGCGTGGGGCAACTCGTCCGGATGGGGGCCGAATTGGGGCGCAAGACCCGTCCGGGTCTCAAATTGGGCGTATGCGGCGAACACGGGGGCGACCCCAAGAGCGTTCGCTTCTTCGCCGGCCTCGGGTTGGATTACGTCTCATGCTCCCCCTACCGGGTCCCCGTGGCTCGCCTGGCAGCCGCCCAGGCCCAGGTCGCGGCGCGGAGAAAACCATGACGAAGGCGAAGAGGTACAGCCTGGGGCTGCTGATCGTCGTTTTGTTGGCCGGAGCAGGCGCCGGCTGCGCGGGCCCCAATGACTCGGCCTGGGGCCGATCGGCGACTTATCACGGCTTCTCGCCGGAGACTCTGAACCGGGGCGGTGAGGCCGACTTCACCATTCTGGTCCCGCTTGCCCAGCTCTTCTACCAGCGCGTCGAGGCCCGCCGATTCGATAGCCTGGCGACCTTCGAGGATCCGGCCCTGCGCGAGTTCTTCCGTACCGAGCGGGCCTTCGCGGATTATTATGCTGCCTTCGCCGAGGCGTTGACCCGCGCGCGTTTCGAATCGAATCGACCGACGGCGGTCACCCTGAAGTCCATGGACCGTACGGGCCCGAGCACGGTGAGCGTTCGCGTCCTCTTTCGCGGGGAGAACGCGCTTCCCCTCCGCTGGTGGTCCACGGAAACGGTTCGCGAGGATGTGTGGGCTTTTTCCCAGGGCCGCTGGTGGATCGTTCCCGGCAAGGTCTAGAGGCGGTTCATTCCCGGTCCCGGGAGCAAGCTCCGGCGCCTTCCGCGCCCGCCCGAGAGCAACCCGCACCCGACCTGACCGCGGATACTTCACTAAAGAGGAAAAAAATTACCCTCTGAGCTCCCCCATGCCCGGGGTTCCCGGCGGGTGGGGAACCACGAAAGAGGTGGTAAATCAAACACATCGAGTCCGTACCTCATATGCGTAAAAAATGGCACATCGATTGCTTTATAGAGGGCTGAACAACAACTCTTGAAAAGTTTGGTCGTCACGGGATATGGGAGAGCGGGAGAGGTAGATCGGTCGATTGCTGGAGCCGGGTGAATTCGTGCGGTGGTTGGGAAGCACTTTGCGGAAACAGGGAAACACCCGGCATATTGGGAATTCGACGCACCATCGAAGAACTGGAAACTGTGGGTCGGCGGTAGCCCCGTGAAGCCGAGAGAGTTCGGCGGACGGAAGCCACCAAGGGCCCCAGAGACAGTAAGCGAGCGAGAAAGAGGAGAGCAGGGGAGACCCTCAGAATCCAGCGCTCGGTTCGATGGCGGCGGCGGACACCGAAAGGCAGTCGGTTTCGGAATCCTTAGCGTTTGAGACTCGAAGGCGCGTTCCCCCCTCACATGGCCCCTCGACCCGGATGCACGCGAGGACCCCCCATGGAAGAGACGATGAAGGCTCTGCCTTCGGACGGCGAACTGGTTGAATTGATTTTGTCGGGCAGCCAGGAGCATTTCGACATGCTCTATGACGCCTATTTTCCCAGGGTTTACCGATTTGCCCTGAAGCGGTTGAAGGACCGATCAGAGGCCGAGGACATCGCCCAGGAAGTGTTCTTGACCCTGCTCGATGCCCTGCCGAATTACCGCGGTGACTCCGCCTTGCTCGTCTGGATCTTCGGGATCACCCGTAATAAGGTGAACCGGACCTTCAGGAGGGAGCGCCCCTGGCTCTCCGCCATGGACTCCGATTCGGCGATGGACGTCGCGAGTTCCGAACCCGCCGTCGATCACGCCCTCGAGGCGCGCAGGCTGCTGCATCGCTGCGAGGAGATCATCCGCGATGATCTGACCGAGACCCAGCGCCGAATTTTCCACCTGAAACATCTTCGCCAGCAGTCGATTCGCGCGATCGCCGAGGCGCTTGGGAAGTCCGAGGACGCCATCAAGGCGAACCTGTACCGAATGCGCACCTCGATGAACGAGGCGCTGCCCGGGATCGAAGTTCTGCTTCGAAGCCACTAGCCCGGAGCGCTACCGGGGCATAGGCCCTTCACCACTCTCACCGCAGCCCCACCGCAGCCCCACCGCCCTCGTCACCCCGAGGGGGTCCGGCTTTTGCGGGGAGGCCCGGTCTCGGGCTCCCTGGGCCGCCCAGGTTCTGGGCCCAGAGCCGATATGTGGTTCGCCCCCTGTTTTTGCCACAACGGGCTCCTCGGGACCACATCCTCCTGCAAGCGAGGGTCCCAGGAACTTGTTTTCATTCTGGTAATCTTTGCGGGCGGTTTGGAGAGGCGAGAGCGGGTGGTATGACCGTCAGGTGATCTTCGAATCGAGATCGTGTAACAGGTGCAGACGGCAGAGTTGAGCGTCAGGTACCAAAATCAATGTCAGCGAAGCTCTGGGGGGCTTAGGTGACGGGAGAAGGCCGTGGATCGCAAACAGCCGCCGACCGGTATTTCGGGGGGACGTGACCGGGTTCGGGGTAGGGCCAGCCGCTCCAAGGGTTCAGCGGGCGCCGAGGGCACCGCGGACTCGCCGGGTTGGTCCCGCGTCGACTCTTCATCGGTGGCCGATGAGCTGGCGATCGATCCCGAGGAATTGCGCGAGTTCGCAGCGCCGGAGAACGAGGGCGCCCAAGCGGACCCTCGGTTCAAGGCGCGACTTCGCGAAACCCTCTGGGAGCTGGTCGAAAAACGGTACGGCGAGGCCTCCGTCGATCCCCGCGACGATCCCCGCGACGACCCCCGCGCCGATCCCCGCGCCGATCCCCGCGACGACCCCCGCGACGACGGCTGAGTCCGCGCTTTCCGGGGCGGAAGCGGGACCGTTGATCAGGCCTCTTCGGCCTCGGAGTTGACTGGGGCTGAATTCGCGCTCGGGTTTTCCCCGGTGTCGGGCTGCTCGGCGGGGGCCAGGGCCAGGCGTCCCACGTAATGGCGGAACGTCTCCAGGGTCAGCCGCGCGTCGGCCAGGGCCCGATGGGCGACCCCTTCGTCTCCCAGGAGCCCGGCTGTGGTGGCCGCGCGGCGCAGGGAGAGAGCGCCTACGGGCTTTTCGGCCACCAGACTCCAGGTGTAGAAGAGCGTGGCCAAGTCGATCACGTGGTAGTCGAAGGGGTAGGGGATCCCGCAGTTGCGGTAGGCGCGCTCGAGGAAGGCAACGTCCATGCGGACGTTCTGACCCGCCGGCACCACGACCTTGCCCTTGGGCATCATGGCCGACAGCTCTTCGAGAACCTGTCGCACCGGCGGCGCCTCGGCCCAAAGGTCTGGGTCGTAGCCGAAAATAGCCGCTGCCTCATCGCTGATTCGTTCTGGACGGGCCTTGACCCGCCACTGGCGCTCCCCCTGTTCGACCAACTTTTCGTCGGTGAGGATGACGCCCACTTCCGTGATGTCGTGTTTTTCCAGGTCCAGGCCGCCGAACTCGCAGTCCATGAACGCAAAGGCGAATTCCGAGGCCATTGGGTGTCTGTCGTCTCCAGTCGGGGCGAAGGGCTTATGGAGGGATCGAGCGGCTCGTGGAGGCTTGTCCGACGGGCATCCGCTTTGCGCGACTCGCCCCATGGGCGGGCGTCCGGGGTGTCAAACGGGGTGGGGATGGTGCTCCCAACGGGACTCGAACCCGTGTTTCAGCCTTGAGAGGGCCGTGTCCTAGGCCTCTAGACGATGGGAGCAGCGAGGGCCGACTTTGCCAACTGCCTAGCGGGCTGTCAACCGACGAATCGCCTTTGCACCGAGTCCTCCTCTGGGAACCTCACCGGGATCATGAGAAGCCGGGGTGATTTGGGTAAGCTGGGGGCGGGATGCGGGTTCGGGCCGGGTCCTTGCGAGGGATCTGGGCGGGTCGAGCCGAAAGGCCGGTTCGTGGAATTCGACTGGGGGGACGGAAGGATTGCGTGTAATCGAGGAGGGGGCCTCCCGACGGCGTAGAGCGCGCTTCCTACGCGGCCTCCTGGGGCTCGGGGTAGGGTTTCTGGCCCTGTTCGTCGCCGACGCGGTCCACCTGCGAAATCCGCCTTCGGCCCAGGAGGGCCTGGGCGACGCCTTTGTGCCCGATCCCGCTGTGGCCGATCTCGCCTCCCTGGGTTTTGGGGCCGTGGTTGCGGATTTTTATTGGCTCCAGGCGATCCAGGCGGTGGGGGGGGATGTGCGGATCACTCCCGAGCTGGGCGCCCATCTGGGCAAATTGGTGGATGTGGTGACCACGCTCAATCCCTGGGTCGATCATCCCTACCGCTTCGCGGGAATCTGGATGACCCAGAACGAGCAGAACGTGCGCACCGCCAATCGCCTGCTCCGGCGCGGCATCGAGATTCACCCCGGGGATTGGAGAAATCACTACTACCTCGGCTTCAACCATTTCTTTTATTTGCTCGAGAATGCCGAAGCCGCCGAGGTCCTCGAAGGGGCCAGCCAGCTGCCAAATGCACCTCGCTACCTTCCGCGACTCGCCGCCCGGCTCAAATCGGAATCCGCCGATCTGGACATGGCGTCGGTTTTTCTCCAAGAATTGTTGCGGGGCACTCAGGGAGAAGCCGCCCGGGAGAGCTACCGATCGGCCCTCGATGAGATCGAGGTCGAACAGCGCGCGCGCCAGCTGGAGGCGGCTCGAGTCCGCTTTCGTGAGCTCGAGGGCAGAGATATCGAGGCTGTGGATGAACTGACCCGGGGCGCCAAGCCCCTGGTGGGGGAGCTTCCTTCCCCCGAACCGTCTTCGCTGCCCGCTTCCCTGCGTCGCGGGTCCGAGTGGATCGTCGATCCCTCGAATAATCAGATCGTTTCGACCTACTATGGGAGGCGTTACCAGCTCCACGTCCCCGCCTCGGATCGCGAACGCGCCGAGGGTTGGGCCCGGGAAAGAGAGCTTCGCGAGGCGGCTGGGAGATGATGAGGAAGCGTGGGTTGACCGAGAAGAGTGGTGTGTGGGGCCTATGACGGATAGCCCCCCGGAAATCGTTCGCGTGGACGACCTCGTCAAGGATTTCAGGCCGGGCCTCGGACTGCGCTCCAAGCGGGTTCTGCACGGGGTCTCCTTCGCGGTGCGCGAGGGGGAAATCTTTGGATTCGTGGGCCCCAATGGGGCGGGAAAGACGACCACCCTGAAGGTTCTGATGGGTCTGATCCGGCCGACCTCGGGTCGGGCTTCCATCCTGGGTTGCGATGTGGGCGAGGCGGGCTTCCGACAGCACATCGGCTTCCTGCCCGAAAATCCCTATTTCTATCCCTTCCTCACCGGGCGTGAGATTCTCCGCTTCTACGCCCGGCTCTGCGGGGTGGAGTCGTCTCTCCTGGCCGAGCGGGTGAACGACCTGCTCGCCCTGGTCCGACTGGAGCATGCTTCCGACGCCCGGCTGAGTACCTATTCCAAGGGGATGCTTCAGCGCGTGGGGATTGCCCAGGCGTTGATTCACGACCCCGAAGTGGCCTTTCTTGACGAACCCATGAGCGGCCTCGATCCCATCGGACGCAAAGACATCAGGGATATCATTCTCAGGCTGAAGGCCGCCGGCAAGACCGTCTTTATGAATACGCATATCCTGAGCGATGTGGAGATGATCTGTGACCGGGTTGCGATCATCGTCAACGGCAGGATTCGCTACGAAGGTCCGATCCGGGAGTTCCTGAGAGAGGACGAACTGCGGAGTGATATCGTGCTGGCCCGCTTGCCCAGCGAAACGTCCACGGAATTGGGCGAGCGTTTCTCGGCGACCCTGCAAACCGTCGGGGAGACGATCGAGGTGCAGGTACGAGAGGGGCAGGTTCAGGGTTTTCTTGAGGCAGCCTTGGGGGCCGGGGCCGAGATCCTCTCGGTGACGCCGAACCGAGTCTCCCTTGAACACATTTTTCTCGAGGCTGTCGAAGAGGGTGAGCGGGCCGATGCCCGGGCCGACCGGGGCGGGGAGGGCACCTCTTGACGCGCTCGCTTCAGCGAATCTGGCCGATTGCGACCAACACGGTCCGCGAGGCGATTCGCCATCGCCTGCTCTACACCCTGCTCTTCTTTGCTGTCACGATGATCGGTGTCGCCGTTCTGATTGCGAGCCTTTCCTACGTGGAGGGCGAGCGGATCATCCAGGATATCGGCCTGGCTTCCATTCGACTCTTCAGCGTTGGAATCGCGATCTTCGTGGGCATCGGGCTGATCCACGGCGAGGTGGATCGTCGCACGATCTATACGATCCTGGCGAAGCCCGTGACTCGCGCCGAATTCTTACTCGGGAAATTCGTAGGGCTCCTGCTCACGGTCTGGTTGCAACTCCTGCTGATGGGGCTGGCGTTCGTCGGGGTTTCCTTGTTGGTGGGGGCGCCTCTGGATCTGGGGTACGCCGCCGCACTGTTCCTGGTGGGAATTGAGTTGATGGTGATCGTCGCGGTGGCGACGCTTTTCTCATCCTTTTCGACGCCCATGCTCTCGGCGTTTTTTACCCTAGGCATCTATGCGCTGGGTCACCTTTCCCGCAACCTCTACTTCCTCGGCCAGGAGGCCGATGTCGAAAACGTCCGCCGCGCCGCAACCTTTCTCTACCGCGTGCTGCCCGATCTCGAAACTTTCAACGTATCGATCCAGGCGGTGCATGGGCTTCCGATCCCGGCCACCGAGGTGGGTTGGGCTGTGCTTTACGGCTTGGCCTATACCACCGCGCTCCTCTCCCTGGCGATTTATATCTTTCACCGACGTGACCTCGAGTAGGGACTCTGGGCAGAGGCCCGGCTGGACAGTGAAATGGCAATGATCGAAGAACTCGGAGCGCCCTTCATCATCGGCTCTGCCCTGGCCTTCGGCCTTGTGGTGGGCTCCTTCCTGAACGTCGTGATTCATCGCTTGCCCCTGGGCGAATCTGTGGTTTCTCCTCGCTCCCGTTGTCCGGGGTGCCAGACGCCGATCTCGGCGGGGGACAATATTCCCGTCCTCTCGTACATCGCCCTCCGAGGGCGCTGTCGCCATTGCGGCGCGGGAATCTCCCTGCGTTATCCCGCTGTGGAGGCCGTCACGGGGATCCTCTTCGTGGCCATGGCCTGGCGCTTCGGGCCGACGGCCCTGGCAGTGCTCTTCATGGCCTTTGCGGCGGCGCTGGTCGCGGCGGCCATGATCGATTTCGATCACCAGATCATCCCCGATGAGATTTCCCTGGGCGGGCTGGTGGTGGGGCTCGTGTGTGTCCCGCTGGCGACCAGTCTCGATACGGAGATCGACTACTCAGCGGCCCTGGTGCACAGCGGCCTCGGCGCGTTGATCGGAGCGGGCTTCCTGTGGAGTGTCGGCTTCTTTCACGCTCGTCTATCCGTGGCTCTCGGCCGGAAATTCCCGCATTGGCCCGGGGAGGGCGAATCCCTGCCACGCCCGGGGCAGGCCGATTATTGGCTCTGGTTTCCGGGCCTTGGCTTTGGCGATGTCAAACTCCTCGCCATGATCGGGGCCTTTGTCGGCCCCTGGGGCGTGCTCGACACCCTTCTGTCCGCGTCCCTGATCGGCCTGTTGGTGGGGGTGATCTGGGGACTCATCCGCCGGGATCTTTCGAGCCCGTTCGGCTTTGGCCCCGCTCTGGCGGCGGGGGCGATTTTCTCGGTCTTCGTCCCGCTCCAGGAGCTTTGGTTGGGCTTGCTGGTGGCGGGGGCTCCGTCCTGAAGTAGGAAGCGGGCTGCGGCTTGGTTCCCCAGCATGGATTCGAACCATGATTCGCGGATTCAGAGTCCGCTGTCCTGCCGTTAGACGACCGGGGAACGAAGCGCGCCGCTCAGGCTGATTCCACCCGAGGGCGAACCGTTCTGAGCCGTCGGGATACTAGTGCGAGAGCGGGCCTCTCTCAATCTCAATCCGCCGATTCTACTCGCGCCTCGACGATTTCTATCGCCTTGTCGATTCGGGCGAGGGTGCGCTCGCGTCCGAGAATTTCCAGGGTCTCAAAGATCCCGGGCGAGTTGGGCCCGCCGGTGATCGCGACGCGCACGGGTTGGGCAAGCTTGCCGAGTTTCAGGTCCCCGAGTTCGGCGGCCACGGCCTCGAAGGCCTTCTCGAGGTCGACGAGGGCCCACTCCGGGAGTCCCTCCATGGCCGATTGGAGGGCCTGCAAGACGGGCAGGGCCGCCGGGCGCAGGTGCTTCTTGACGGCCTTTTCGTCGTACTCCAGATCCTCACACAAGTTCCAGCGCGCGAGTTCGGCCATTTCCACCAGGGTTCGGCTGCGTTCGCGCAGAAGTTCGAGGAGGGCGCGAAGACTCTTGTCATCTTCGACCGCCGCGCCCTTGACCCCTTCGAGGTAGGGGCGGACCCGAGTGAAGAGCTCGTCGCTGGGAAGCGCCTTGATGTAGTGCTGGCCGAGCCAGGCGAGCTTGGGCGGTTCGGCCCGGGCGGGAGAGCGTCCGACATTTTCGAGGCTGAAGAGTTCGCCGATCTCGGTGAGGGAGAAAATCTCGTCGTCTCCGTGGGACCAGCCGAGCCGGACGAGCCAGTTCACCAGGGCCTCGGGAAGGTGCCCGTCGGCTCGAAAATCCTGGATCGAGACGTTGTCGCGCCGTTTCGAGAGCTTTTTGCCGGACTCACCGACGATCAGGGGGAGGTGGGCAAAGATCGGCAAGGGGGCTTCCAGCGCCCTGTAGATGGCGATCTGGAGGGGGGTATTGGGGTGGTGATCCGCGCCCCGAATGACGTGGCTGATGGCCATGTCGATGTCATCGACCACCACGGCGAGGTTGTAGAGGGGCGTTCCGTCGCCGCGCTGGATGATGGCGTCGCCGATCTGCCGGGCATCTTGGCCGCTGGGACCGAAGACCGCGTCGTCCCAGCCCAGCAACCCCTCATCGGGAACCCGGAGCCGAACCGTATGGGCGCCACAATCCGGGCCCAGGTTGAGGTCTCGGCAGCGACCGTCGTAAGTCCCGGGGCCGCCCGCGGCGATATCTTCCTCTTTCCGGACCTCGAGTTCTTCTCGGGAGCAGGTGCAGCGATAGGCGCGATCGGCGTCGAGGAGCCCGTCGATGGCCTCGCGGTGCCGCTCCCTGCGCTCGGTCTGGCGGTGGGGGCCCTCGTCCCAGTCGAGTCCGAGCCAGCGGAGGCCGTCGAGGACGGTTTCCTCGGATTCCCGGGTCGAGCGCTCGAGGTCGGTATCCTCGATGCGCAGGACGAAGCAGCCGCCGTGGCGGCGGGCGTGGGCCCAGTTGTAGAGCGCCGTACGGGCGCTCCCGAGATGAAGAAACCCCGTGGGGCTTGGTGCGAATCGGGTGCGTAAATCGGTCATGGGCGCGGCAGCATACCGCAGCCCTTGCCGAGTCCACCGGGCTTCTGCTATTCGATTGCCCCCCGAATCGCTGGGATTTTCGTTCAAGCATTTGTTTTTAAAGACTTTTTAGATCCCCTGACAGAGACTAAAACCGTGAAACTGAGTGTCGATCAGCTGAGGCCGGCCCCAAAGGCCTTTCGCTACCCCATCGAGCGGGGCTGGTGGGGGGAGCACTTTGCCGATGTCGTGGCGTCCGGGGCCCAATTGGTCGGCGAGCCCGAGATTCGATTCGCTGCCCGAGCGGTGGCGGAAAACGTCCATCTCGAAGGCGATCTCGAGGGAATTCTCGATGCGGAATGCGCTCGCTGCGCCAAGCGCTATCGTCACGCCCTCCAAGAATCCTTTCAGCTCGTTCTGGCGCCGTTGGATGAAGAGGTTGGGCCCGGTGACGAGGAGGGCCAAGCGGCTCTCGAGCGCAGTGGAATGTGCCTTGGGGAAGATCTGGAGAGTGGTTCGTACCGGGGCGGTGAGATCGATCTTGAAGACTTTTTAACCGAGGTGATCTCCCTCGCGATCCCCATTCAGCCGCTCTGTCGAGACGATTGTCCCGGCCTCTGCCCGATGTGTGGCGTCGACCGGACCAAAAAAAACTGTACCTGTGAAGAAGAGACGAAACCCGCTTCTCCTTTCGCCGCGCTCGCGGTGCTCAAAGAGAAGAGGGAAGGGAGTTCGTAGAAATGGCAGTTCCCAAGCGAAAGACATCCAAGTCACGAAGAGATAAGCGCCGAAGTCACGACAGCCTGTCGGCACCGCCCAGGAGTACGTGCCCGCAATGTGGAGCGCCCAAGATGCCGCACAGGATCTGCGGAAGCTGTGGCAGCTACAAGGGGCGCACGATCATCGAGACGGACCAGGACTAATCCGCTCATGCTCGCGCTGCTCTTTCCCGGCCAGGGGTCCCAGGAAGTGGGCATGGGGCAGGATGTTTTTGAGAGTTCGCCAGCGGCGCGTGAGGTCTTTGCTTCCGCGGATCGAGCTCTCGGGTTCGAGATCTCCCGGTATTGCTTTGAAGGTCCCGAAGACGACTTGCGCCGCACCGAGATTCAGCAGCCCGCGCTGCTGACTACGAGCATCGCGCTTTTGAGTGCACTCGGTGAAGCGGGCCCAGTAGAGCCCGCCTTCGTCGCTGGCCACAGTCTTGGGGAGTACACCGCATTGGTGGCTTCGGGAGCGATGGCCTTTGAAGATGCGGTTCGTTTGGTCAATGCCCGGGGTCGGTATATGCAGGAATCGGTCGCCGAGGGAACGGGCGCCATGGCGGCCATCCTCGGTGCTGGGGCCGAAGAGATCGCGAACGTGTGTACCGATATTTCAGATCGGACAGGGCAGGTGGTTTCGCCGGCGAACTACAACTCTCCCCAGCAGACGGTGATCGCTGGGGAGGCGGACGCCGTGGCTATGGCTTGTGAGCGCGCACTCGAGGCGGGGGCGAAGAAAACCGTTCCCTTGCCGGTGTCGGCTCCTTTTCATTGCGCCCTGATGGCGCCCGCAGCGGCTAAATTACGCCGAGATATCGACACTGTCAGCTTTCAGCCCCCATCCCCCCCGGTGGTGACCAACGTGGAAGCGGTGCCCAACGCCGATCCGGCCCGGATTCCGGATCTGCTGGAGGCCCAGGTGACGGCCCCGGTGCGTTTTACCGAGATGATCGAGTGTTTAAAGGGCCAGGGCGTCTCCCATTACCTTGAGGTTGGGGCCGGCCGGGTGTTGAGTGGCCTGCTCGCCCGGATCGAACGCCGGAGCAAGAGAGAGAGCCTTTCGGCAGCCGAAGACCTCGAAAATGTACGAAATTTTATCGCTGAGGAATGATGTTGCTTGTCCTCTTCGGGACAATGCTATGATTTGAGTTGCCCGTTGAGGCAACGTAAAACTGCATACCTAGCAACGCAGGTATTGCGATCGGAGGATGTTGTCCATGTCCCTGGAAGTTCGTGTAACCGATTTGATCGTCGAGCAACTCGGCGTCTCTCGGGATGAGGTTGTGACTACGGCTTCCTTCGTAGACGACTTGGGAGCGGATTCCCTGGATATCGTCGAACTCGTCATGTCGATGGAAGAGTCCTTCGATATTGAAATTCCGGACGATGACGCCGAAAAGATGCAGACCATCGGCGACGCGGTCAGCTACCTGAAAGAGCGCCTGGAGAGCTGACTCCAATGACAGACGGATCGTCTCGCGCGAGGCGAGTGGTCGTCACCGGGATAGGTTGCATCACGCCGATCGGTGCGAATTATTCGGCGACCCTGGAGTCGGCCCTGGCCGGGCGCTCCGGAGTGGTTCCGATCAGTCTCTTTGAGGCTTCGGAATTCGCGAGTGCCATTGCGGGGCAAGTCCCCGAGGCGCCGGTGCCCGCCGTGTTGTCCGCCAAGGAACTGCGCCGCACCAACCGTTGCGTGCTCTTCGCCTTGGAAGCCGCCGCCGAGGCTCTCGCCGATTCGGGTTTGGTGATCGAAGCCGAGAATAGGGATCGGGTGGGCGTCGCCATCGGTTCGGGCATCGGAGGGCTGGGGACGATTCTGGAGAACGACGCGATCCTGCGGGAGAAGGGGCCGCGAAGAGTGTCTCCCTTCACCATCCCCATGGGCATCGCGAATATGTCGGCGGGCATGATCTCGGTCCATCATGGGGCTCGTGGCCCGAATATCTGCCACGTGACCGCGTGCGCCTCGGGTTCACACGCGATCGGTGAGGGAGCTGAGATGATCGCCCGAGGCCAGGCCGAGGCCATGATTGTCGGCGGAGCCGAAGCCCCGATCCTGGGGGTGACCGTGGCGGGATTCGCCTCGATGAAGGCGCTCAGTACGCGCAACGAGACACCCGAGCAGGCGAGTCGTCCGTTCGATCGGGGCCGAGATGGCTTCGTGGTGGGGGAGGGGGCCGGGGTTCTCGTGATCGAGTCCCTGGACCACGCCCGAGCCCGGGGTGCGCGGATCCGGGCCGAATTGATGGGCTATGGGGCCACCGCCGATGCGGGGCATCCCGTGGCGCCCGATCCGCAGGGAGAAGGCGCCTCCCGGTGCATGGAAGCCGCTCTTTCCAGTGCGGATATGGCCCCCGAGCAGGTGGGCTATGTCAACGCTCACGCGACCAGCACCCCGGCCGGGGATCCCGCCGAGGTCCTGGCTCTGCGCAGAACCTTCGGGTCTCATTTCGACGACCTGCCGGTTTCCTCGACCAAGTCCATGACGGGGCACCTCCTCGGGGCCGCGGGCAGCGTCGAGGCGATCCTTGCGATCGGGGCGATGGAAAGGGGCCAGCTGCCGCCCACCATCAATCTGGATGAGCCGGATCCGGAGTGCGCCGCCGATCATGTGGCCAACCGGGCGCGGGAGGCCCGAGTGGAGGCGGTCCTCTCCAACTCGTTCGGTTTCGGGGGCACCAATGCCAGCCTGATCTTCGGGGTGGGTCGACTCTGAAGCAGTGGAGGGCGGCCCAGGCGCCGCGCCGGACGCTCGCCGGGATCGTCGCTATATTGCCGTCCTAATTCCTCAGGCACTCGGTTCAAAGGCCCTTCGAAGGCCCGGGACCAGGCCTTTTTCGTCCGCAGGGCTCCATGAAGGGAAGCGCAGGGAATGGCACAGTCAGCAACGCCGGAACTCGACATCGTCGATGTGGATATCGCGAACCTCGTCCGCCAGGAAGGGCGTCGCCAGGGGCTGTCCATCGAGTTGATCGCCTCGGAAAATTTCGTGTCCGAAGCCGTTCTCGAAGCAGTGGGCAGCGTGCTGACCAATAAATATGCCGAGGGGTATCCGGGCCGGCGCTATTACGGCGGCTGTGAATTCGTCGATGAGGTCGAGAGCCTCGCTATCGAACGGGCCAAGGAACTCTTCGGGGTGGAGAACGCCAACGTCCAGCCCCATTCCGGGTCCTCGGCAAACGCTGCGGTCTACCACGCCCTGCTCGACCCCGGAGATACGATTCTGGCCATGAATCTGGACCACGGTGGCCACCTGACCCACGGCAGTCCGGTGAACTTCTCGGGGAAGACCTACACCATCGTTCCCTACGGCGTGAACCGAGAGACCGAGCTCATCGAGATGGATGAGGTGCGCAGGCTTGCGCTCGAACACCGGCCGAAGATGATCCAGTGTGGGGCCACGGTCTATTCTCGGATTATCGATTTCGAGGCCTTTCGTTCGGTGGCCGATGAAGTCGGCGCGATCCTTTTCGCCGACATCGCCCACATTGCCGGCCTGGTCGCCGCCGGCGTCCACCCCAGCCCCGCCGGCCTGGCCCAGGTATTCACGACGACCACCCACAAGACCCTGCGCGGGCCTCGGGGGGGGCTAATCCTCTCGAATGGCGAGATCGGTAAAAAGATCAACAGCGCGATCTTCCCGGGGCTCCAGGGCGGACCGCTGATGCACGTGATCGCGGGCAAGGCGGTGGCCTTCAAGGAGGCGCTTTCGCCCGAATTCAAGGATTACGCCCAGCAGATTGTCGCGAATGCTCGGGCATTGGCGGACGCGGTCTCCGGCCAGGGGTATAAGGTTGTTTCCGGCGGAACCGACAATCACCTCTTTCTGCTCTCCCTGATGGAGCGAGACACCACGGGCAAAGCCGCCCAACTCGCCCTGGACCGGGCGGGCATCACGGCCAACAAGAACATGATCCCCTTCGATCCCCGCAAGCCCATGGTGACCTCGGGAGTCCGTATCGGAACCCCGGCGGTGACGACCCGGGGCATGCGCGAGCCGGAGATGATCCAGATTGCTGAATTCCTGCACCGGGTCCTTCAGAATCCCGGCGATGTCCAAGAGCTCGATCGCGTTCGCGGCGAGGTCGAAGAACTGTGCCGGCGCTTTCCGCTCTACGGCCATCGCTGGAGCGATCAGGGCTGAGTCGTGCGATGCCCTTCATGCGGTGACGAGACGACCCGGGTGATCGACACCCGTGTGGGACGCGAGGGAACCGAGATTCGGCGCCGTCGGGAGTGTGAGGAGTGCGGCCGTCGCTTTACCACCCGGGAGCGGCTCGAGGTTTCCCTGCCCCAAGTCGTGAAGCGCGATCAACGCCGGGAAGAGTTCAATCGTGAGAAGCTGCTGGCTGGAATTATGAGTGCCTGCGTGAAGCGTCCGGTTTCAGCCGACGATATCGCTCGCTTGGCGGATCGGGTCGAGGCCTGGCTTCACGAAGTGGGAGATCGTGAAGTGATCAGCCGGAAGATCGGGGATCGGGTGATGGAGGAGTTGAAGGTTCTGGATGCCCTGGCGGCGATCCGGTTTGCATCGGTCTACGAGGAATTCGAGAGCACGGCGGACTACGCGGCCTTCATGGCCGCTCTCGAGGGTGAGGCGAAGTAGCATGGGGGATCGGCTCGTCGCAGAAGCGCGCATGCGCGAAGCCCTGAAGAGTGCCCGGCGGGGCTCGGGGAAGACCTTCCCCAACCCCAGCGTCGGGGCCATCGTTTGGAAGGGGGCGGAGATCCTGGGGCAGGGGCGTACCCGCCCTCCGGGCGGCCCCCACGCGGAAGTGGTGGCCCTGGAGGCGGCGATTCGGCGGCATGGGGCCAGGCGGGTGCGCGGGGCCTCCATGGGCGTGACCCTCGAACCCTGCTCCTTCCAGGGCAGAACCGGGCCCTGCACCCGTGCGATTATCGAGGCCGGGATTCGCCGGGTCTACGTCGGCTGTGGTGACCCCCATCCCCGGGTATCGGGTCGCGGGGTGCGGGCGCTGAAGCGGGCCGGCCTCGAGGTTCAGATGGGCGTGCTCGAGGCCGCCTGTGTCGAGCACCATCGCGGTTTTCTATCGGTCTGCGAGCGCGGTCGCCCCTTCGTCAGCCTCAAGCTCGCCACTACCCTCGACGGGCGGATCGCCACTCGGACGGGGGAATCCCGTTGGATCACCGGCCCCGAGGCTCGGGGACTGGTGCACCGCATGCGGGCACGAAGCGACGCGGTGATGGTCGGATCCGGGACGGCCCTGGCCGATGATCCCTCCCTGACCGCCCGGCGTGGCGAGCGGGTGGTGGCGCGTCCGGTGCGCGTCCTCGTGGACTCCCGGCTGCGGGTGCCCGCCACGGCGAGGCTTTACGAGGCCCATGAGGCGGCCCGGACTCTGGTTCTGACGCGCAAGAGCGCTCGGGGGCGTCGGGCTCGGGAGGCCGTCGGGGCCGAACTCCTGGATTTGTCGGGACCCGCCGGGGGGCTGGATCTGGGGGCGGGGCTCAAAGCCCTGGGCGATGCGGGCCTGACCTCGGTGCTGGTCGAGGGCGGCGGCGGACTGGCGGCGGCGCTGGTGCGCGCGGACCTCGTCGACGAGATACACTGGATCCTGGCTCCACGCCTGATGGGGGCAGATGGAGCGGCCGCCCTGGGTGAGCTTCGGATCCAGGAATTGGGTCAGACCCCCATGCTCGACTGGGCTCAGGTCGGGCACTTGGGAGCAGACCTTCATATCCGGGCGCGCCGAAGGCCTGAGAACGGAGAGAATAGCCAGTGAACGTTTATCCCTCGGACCTCGATGCCGGTGGCTTGTCCTTCGCCGTTGTGGTTTCGCGTTTCAACCACCTCGTCAGCACCGCTTTGTTGGAGGGGTGCGAGCGTTGCCTACTCGAGCGGGGTGCGGCTTCCGAAGCCATCGATGTGGCCTGGGTACCCGGGGCCTTTGAGATCCCCCTGGCCGCTCGTGGGCTGGCCGAGAGCGGCCGCTACGCGGCCATCATCACCCTGGGATCGGTGATTCGGGGCGGGACGCCCCATTTCGACTACGTCTGTGTTGGGGTGACCGACGGTGTCCGTGAGGTCATGCGCGATACCGGGGTGCCGGTCGCCTTCGGGGTACTGACCACCGACGATCTCGATCAGGCTCTGGATCGCTGTGGGGGCGAGCACGGGCACAAGGGCGAGGAAGTGGCCCTGGCGGCGATCGAGATGGCGCGCCTATGCGATCGTCTGGCCGCCGCGCCTGAGAGCGGGGCCTAGTGGAGGACCCGCAGTCCAACTCCTCCCGGCGTCGAGCCCGGGAAGTGGCTCTTCAGGTTCTCTACGCCGTGGATTTGGGGCGTGGACGCTCGCTGGATTCTCGCGATGGTGAGGCCTCCTCCGAACCCCGGGAGAGCGATCCCGCGGGCATGTTCGATGCCGTCGCCGAGAGTTTCGAGATGCCCTCAGCGGCACGGAATTTTGCCCGGGAACTCGTCGCCCAAGTGGAGGGGCACCGCGCGGAACTCGACAACTCGATCAGCGAGTACTCGGCGAACTGGCGCATCGAACGCATGGCCGCGGTCGATCGCAATATTCTGCGGCTGGGAACCTACGAACTCCTTCATACCGCGACCCCGGTGGGTGTCATTCTCAACGAGGCCGTGGACCTCGCGCGTCGTTTCAGTCACGACCCCTCACCCGCTTTTGTGAACGGAATCCTCGACGCGCTTGCCCGAGGCGTGCGAGACTGTGAAGCATGAAGCCGCGATTCGAACTCGTGATGGACAGCCTCCCCCTGGACGCCCTCGAGGTCGAGTTGGTGGTGGCGGGTTTCTTTCTCGAGGATCGCCCGCTTCGAGGGGGAGCCGGTCGGATCGACTGGAGGCTCTGCGGACTGATCTCCGAGATGCTCGCGAGCGGCGATTTGGAGGCTCAGCGTGGAACGGCCCTTCTGGTGGGCGCTCCCGGCGCCTTTAGTGCCTCACGAATTATGCTGGTTGGGTTGGGCTCCCGGGCCGATTTCGGCGTGGCCGTGGCCCAGGACCTGATGCGGGACGCCATGCAACGTTGCATCTCCCTGGGCGTGCACCGGATCGGTCTCGCGCCCCTGGGGATCGCTTCGGACGATTTCGTTCGGCACGCGGTGGCCGTGGCCGGGGGCGTGGCGGAAGCAATTCAGGGGCTGGAGGCCTTGGGGGGGGAGGGGGATGCGTTCGAAATTCGCCTATCCGTGCCCGAGCAGGGCATCGACGCCGCCTCAGAAGCCCTCGAGCGCGCGGTGGGTGCCTTTGAGGATCACGAATTTGTCGCCCGGCCCATCGCCCGGCGCCGGCACAGCCCGTCTCCCCAGCGTGGGGATGGCCCGGGCGCGGCGGCGCACTCGCGACCCTGACGGGGGCTGGGCGGGGTTCCAGGGCTCAAGAAAGCCCTGATTTGGCCGATATTTCCAGGGTGGGCGCCGGTCGGAGATTTGGCCACGAATCGCGTCTTCGGCCCGAGAAGGGGATCTCCGCGCGTGCGGACTCCCCAGGATCGGGCGATCCTGGGTTCCCACGAGCCGCTAAAGCGAGGTGAAAGAGTCGATGATTGCGACCTGCCCCGAATGTGCCGCCCGCTATCGCGTGGACGAGAAGAAGGTGGGCCCGCGCGGCGCCCGAATTCGTTGTGCCAAGTGTTCGGAAATATTCCGGGTCTCCCCCGCCCAGGCCAGCGAGCCCCCCGCACTGTCCTCTCAGGAACCGGAACCCGGGGCGTCGAACCCAGGGCGCGGCGAGGGGGCGAACGTCCCCGGCGTGGTCGCCGTGGGGCCGGGGGCTTCGTCCAGCGAAATTCTGACGCGCTTGGGGGCGTGGGGCGTCGAGGCCGTAGACGTGAATGACGGAGCCGAGGCCATGCTGGCGATCCAGCGCACGCTGCCCCACTGGGTCATCCTCGATGCGGGGCTGCCCGGCATGAATGGCCGGCAGATCTGCGAGTTCATGAAGCGCAACGCCAGCCTGGACGAGATCAAGGTCCTCTTGGTTTCCGCGGATGAGGATCCTCGGGCCTCGGCTTCGCTCTTCGAGTACGCCCCGGATGCGAACCTTCAATGGGCCGACGTTCCGGAGACCCTGCGCGAGGTGATGGAGGATTTTGGCGTTTCCCTCCCGCCCGAGCGCGGCACGGCTTCCCGGGTGGACTTGGCGGCGCCGAGCGCTGCCCCGGCGGCGGCCGATGGATTCGACGAAGAGCGCGCCCGGGCCGAACGGCTCGCTCGGATCGTGGTTTCCGACATCGTTCTGTATCAGCAGGAAATTTTCGATCGGGCCAGCCGGGAGGGCACCCTGCTGGAGGATTTCCGGGTCGACCTCGGGGAGGGACGGCGCCTGCTGGCCGAGCGGATCGACGATCGGGTCTCCAAGGAGCGCGATTATATTCTCGAAGAACTCCTCCGGGTCGCCGAAGAGCGACGCGAGGGCTGAGTTCCCAGGAAAACTGCCCCCATCGAACCGGGCTCTCCGGCGGCTTTTGCTATGGAGTAGCCCGATGGATTTCCCGGGCCCGGGGAGACACCCTGCGGGCTGGAGGCGGAACCACTGAAGGTCGAAGAACTGGAGAAAGAGGTCGCCCAGGGCAAAATTCGCCCGGCTTACCTGTTGGCGGGGGGCGAGCCTCTCCTGCGGGACAAAAGCCTGGCGACGCTCAGAACGGCAATTCTCGGCGGCGCTGCGGACGATTTCAACCTCGAACGCCTGACGCCGGAGGAACTGACCCCATCGGCGCTGGAGGACAGCATCCGAGCGCTGCCGGTCATGGCCGACCACCGGCTGGTGATCGTGGGTGATTTCGATCGCGCCGGGCGCGGGGCTGACGCCCGGGAGCGATTGTCCAGCACTCTGGTGGAGGCGGTGAAGTCCCTAGCCAGTCAGACAGAGACCGTGTTGGTCGTGACCGCGAGCAAGGCCAACAGCCGCTTTCGCTGGGTCAAGGCCTTCAAGTCGCCGGCGGTTCGCGTCGCGTGCGACGCCCCGAAAGCCGGGGCAGGGGTGGTGGCATTCATCGAGGCCGAGGCGGCTCGCCAGGATCTGGTCCTCGAGAAGGGTGTCGCCCTGCATCTCTCCGAGCGCATCGGCCCGCAGTTGCTCGTCCTGCAAGGCGAACTCGCCAAGGTCGCGCTCTTGGCGGGGATCGACGAACCCATTACCCGGGACCACGTGACGGCTTCGACCTGCGACGTCGCCGATCGTCCCGTCTGGGATCTCACCGACGCGATCTGCGCCGGGCAAACCGGGAAGGCTGTGGGTCTACTCGCGAGGATGCTCGGCTCGGGTTCTGCGCCCGAAGCCATCCTGGGAATGCTGGCGAGCCATTTCCGCAAGTTGGCCCGGGTGCGTGGGGGCGGGGGCGTGTCGGCCGGGGGATTCATGGCGGAGAAATTGAGCAAGCAGGCTCGGAGGCACAGCCAGCGCAGCCTCAGATCCTGCCTGGAGCGCATTCACGAAACCGACGCCGCACTCAAGGGGGTCGGTTCGCTCTCCCGGGAGATGGCTATCGAGAGCCTAGTGATCGATCTCTCGGGCTGAGATGCGCTGTAAACCCAGGGAAAAGTCATCCACTGGCGAGAGGGCCGGGTGGAGAACGCCGAAAAAAGCGGACCCTCGGCCGCGCGATTTCCGCGCACCCAAAAGCCTCCCACGGACCGCCGAAGCGCCGATGGGCTTTGTTCCGAGCCGTTGCGTTCCGAACCCTTGCGCTCCTGACGCTTGCTCCGAACCCCTGTGTGGAGGATTCGGAGAGCCGTCAGCTGCCGAGGGCGTTCAGGCTTTTGGCCAGCCGGCCGACGCTTCGATCCGCGCGCCGCTTCGGGATCAGTCCCTTGGTCGAGGCCCGCCGAATGGCGCGCTCGACCGAGGCGAAACGCTCGCTCGCTCCGGCCGCATCGCCGGCTTCGACAGCCTGACGAAAAAGCTTGATTTCGGTTCGCATACCGCTGCGAATGTGCTGGTTGTGCTTCTGGCGCCGCGCAGATTGGCGGATACGCTTCAGCGCAGACTTGTGATTAGCCAAGATCCTCTCCCGTGGTAATTCTGGGGCGCGCATACTAGTGCCGACTGACCCGAATGTCGATGCTCAGATCGACACTAAACACTTTTCCCACGGGGAGACCGGGGTGAGGGCTTCAGGCGAGGGCCGTTGGCGCCGAAACAGGGGAAGCATGCGTGCAGTGATTTCCCGGGACAGGATTTGCGTTTGGGCGGCTTTCTGGGCCTTGGCCTTGCTGTGCCTGGCGGCTCCGTCCGGGTCGGCCCCGCGCTCGGATCCCGACCCGCTGATGAATTCCGCCCCGACCTCGGGTGACGCCCGGCCGAACTCGGACGCGCGGTATCGCTCGGAACTCGAACGCATTTGGCTGGCCCCGGGTGTCACTTTCACCGCTCGGGGGCAGAAGATTCGCCGCCGTGCCCTGGCCCTGGGCGTGGGAAGCCTCGACTCTCCGGCTCGGGCGCTCATCGCCGGGGGGGAGGAGGGCACCGCCTTCGGTCGAAGAGAACTCTCGGTCAAGCTCGCGCCCGATCTACCTCTTGCCCACTCGGCGATGGCGGCGGCTCACTGGGACGAGGGCGAGTACGCCGCGGCCCTGGCGGAGTACGGCCAGAGCATCGTCAGTATTCCCCGCCATCTCGAGGCGAGTGTCTGGTTGGTGGGCTCCCTGCTCATGATTCTGGCGGGGGCCCTGATCGGCGGAGCCGGGATCTTCATCCTGGCCTCGGGCGCTCTGGTCCTGAGTCCGGCGGCCCACGACCTGGGGGATGGTTTTGCCCGGAGTATGCCCCCTTTCGCCCGGGCCGCTCTGTTGGCTTCACTTCTAGGTCTGCCGGTCCTCGCGGGGGAGGGGCTGCTCGGAGTGGGCGTTGTCCTGCTCGGAGTGGCTGTGGTCTATGGCCGCTTACGCGATCGAGTCGTCCTGGCCTTGGCCGCCCTGGTTTTTTTAGTGGGGCTCTACCCCGTGCTCCAGGCCAGCGGGAAGATCCTGAGCGCCCTGAATGCCGACCCCCTGGCGTCGGCTTCCCTGGCGCTGATCCGGGGCAGCGAAACCCCTCAGCAGCTTGCCCTTCTTCTGGAGACCGTGCCCGGCCGGGACCCCCTGGTGGATCGCAGCCTCGCGGTCCGCGCACGGCGGCTCGGCGCCAATCGCGACGCCAGCGAGCGTTTTCTGCGGATTGTTGAGGCCGATCCCCGAGACTCTTTTTCCCTGACGGTCTTGGGCAATATCGCCTTCGAAGGAGGGGACACCCAGGGCGCCATCGAGTTCTACGAGCGCGGGCGCCGGGGACGAGCACAATCCGCTGAGTTGATGTTCGATCTCTCCGAAGCCTACGCCAAGGTCTTTCGCATGGAGGACGGCGAATTCGCCTTGGCCCGAGCCCAGGAAATGGACTCGGTGGTGGTGGCCGAATTTCTCGCCCTGAACGATCCGAATTTCGTCGCGGATCCACCCTTTTCCCTGGCTCCGGTCCGCAAGCGCATGATCAGAGCCTCGGATGGCTGGCCCATGGTGCGCTCAGCGGCTCGACTCCTCGCCCCGGGTTGGCTCGGGGAGACTGCGGGCAACGCCGCGGCGGGGTTGGCTGGGATCTTTCTTCTTGGGCTCCTGGTCCAGGGCCGCTTCGGTCACGCGCGCCAGTGCCTGCGTTGCGGACGACGGCTCTGTCGCCGCTGCGACGGCGAGGTGGAGGGGGATGAGTTGTGTGAAGCCTGTCATCACATCTTCAGAAAACCCGAGGATACGGACCCAAGGCTGAGGACCCGCCGGATCGAGGTGCTGCGCTCCCGTGCCGATCGCCTGGAGAAAATCGGGATCGTCGCTTCGATCGCGGTTCCCGGCCTGGCCGGCTTTCGGGCTCGGAGGCCAGAACTCGCCCTGGTCTCTCTGATTCTTTTCTTCGCCGGCCTGCTCTTTCTGCTCTGGCATCGGGGCGTGGTGCCCGACCCCTTGGCCGTGGGCTCCGCCGGGATCTTTATTCTCGGATCCGCCGCCTTCCTGGTGGCCATCCTCTATCTCGGGGTGCTCTTCAGTAGCCTGATCAGCTGGAGACCTCGTTAGGATGAGTGTCGCTCTCAAAGGCAATCTCGCCGACTTTGGAGTCGCAGAGATTTTTCAGTTGATCGGCCACCAGAGGAAGACCGGCTTTCTCGAGGTGACAGGTGCCAAGGGCTCGACTCGCGTCGCTTTCGAGGGCGGGGCCCTGGTGTGGGCGATTCCGGTGGGCGCAGTAGAATTCGCCGGTCTGGCCGATTTTCTGACCCGGTGCGGTCTGGTTTCCGCGGACCAAATCAAGCAGAAACTGCGCGAGTCGTCGGCTTCGGCGCGCCCGCTCCCCGACCTTCTGGAAGCCGAGGGCATCGCGGAAGGGGATGAGATCGCGGCCATCTCGGAGTTGATGACCGGGGAAACCCTTTTTTCCCTGATGGCCCAGGTCGGTGGCTCGTTCGAATTTATTGCGGGGTCCGTGGAGCACGCTTCTCCGCCCGAGGGAACCCTGGTGGCCGAGCAGGTCCTGATGGATGGCATGCGGATGCAGGACGAGTGGCAGACCTTTGCCGGCGGCCTGCCCGGCGAGAGCGATGTGCTCGAGATTCTCAGCCCTGTCGATGAATATTGCGCTCGTCTCGAGGACGGGGCCCGGGGTGGGACGGATCGAGTCCGCCTGATCGCCCATTTCGTGGACGGTGAGAGCACTTTTCGAGAGGTGATCGATCGCTCGCGTTTGGGCACCTTTGTGGCGGGCAGGATCCTGGCCGACCTCCGTCGGGCTGGGGTGGTGGAGGTGTTGGATCCGATCTTTCGGTCGCGCCGGAAGGGCAGGAAACGAGGCTCGGGTCGGACCCTGGCGGCGGTGAAATACGCCCTGGCCGCGCTTTTGCCCCTCCTGCTGCTGGCCGGGGTCAGCGCTCAGATTTTTAGCCAGTCCCTGGCGGCTCAGCGCACCGGCCAGCGGAGCATCCTGCAGGATCCCCTCGCAGAGGCCCGGGCACAATTCGGTCGACAGCGCTTGCACAATCTCCTCGAGGCGCGTCGCTACGCCACTGGGCTCTGGCCCCACGAGCTGAACTTTCTGCTCCAGAGTGGCTGGGGAGAGGCTGGGGGATTGACTCCGGAAAGCGCCTCCGCGTACTATTACATGCGGCGTGGAGACGGAGTGGTTCTGCTCGCGCCACGGCGTTGAACACAGGAGTCCAGACTGAGCGACGGAGTTACGGCGATTCGAAAGGTCATTACCTTTGACGACAACCTCACCGCGGCCCAACTCTATGGCGACGGTGAAGCGCATCTCCGCCTGATCCAGGAGCGGTTGGGTGTCGAGGCCCATGCACGCGGCAACGAGGTTCGCTTGGCGGGGGAGAGTGTCCCTGTGGAGCTGGCGCGCAACGTGCTCGAGCAACTCTACGGAGTTTTGCGGTCGGGCCGGGGAGTGCACGAGCGTGACGTGGGGGCGGCCATTGAAATGGTCGTCGAAAGGCCCAGCGTAAAACTCAACGAAGTCTATGAAGACGTCCTCGGGAGCGTCGGAGCCCGCCGCCCGATTCGGGCCAAGAATCTCTCTCAGCGTCGCTACGTCGAATCGATCCGGACCCACGACGTCACGGTCTGCATCGGGCCTGCGGGTACCGGTAAGACCTACCTCGCCATGGCCATGGCAATCGCCGCCTTGAATCGCAAGGAGGTGAGCCGGGTGATTCTGACGCGCCCCGCGGTGGAGGCGGGCGAGAGGCTGGGCTTCCTGCCCGGCGACCTGACCGAGAAGGTCGATCCCTATATGCGCCCGCTCTACGATGCGCTTCACGATATGATGGATTTCGAGAAGATCGGGAGGCTGACCGAGAGGGGAGTGATCGAGGTGGCGCCCCTGGCCTTTATGCGCGGTCGAACCCTGAACGACTCGTTCGTCATTCTCGACTAGGCCCAGAACACCACGGGCGAACAGATGAAGATGTTTCTGACCCGGCTCGGCTTTGGCTCCAAGGCCGTGGTGACGGGAGATGTGACCCAGGTGGATCTGCCTTCGGGAACCCTCAGCGGTTTGGTGGAGGCCATGCGGGTCTTGGAGGGCGTGGACGAGATCGGCCAGCTGCATTTTTCCCGAGCAGACGTCGTTCGCCACCCCCTGGTCCAGTCCATCGTCGAAGCCTACGAGGCCTACGAGCCCACCGCGGCCCGCAGACCTGGGGGAGAGTCGCCCCCGGTCTCGAAAATCGACTGATGGCAGTCCGGCTCAGTGGGCCTCCTCCCGGCGTTCGCGGCGCCCGGGTGGATGTCAAGCTGCTCAAAGAGCGCGCTCGGGGCATGCTGGCCCAGACCGGGCACCGCAACTCGGAGTTGTCCATCGCCCTGGTCGATGACGCGGATATCCGCGAGTTGAACGGGGAATGGAGGCAGAAGAGGAAGGCCACCGATGTGCTCTCGTTTTCGCTTCTCGAGGGCGAAGGGGTGGGGCACCGTGGTGGACTCCTGGGGGATGTCGTGATCAGCGTGGAGACGGCGGCGCGCCAGGCCGCCGCGCGCCATAGAGGCCTCGACGAAGAGGTGACTCGCCTGGTGATTCACGGGTTGCTCCATATTCTGGGGCACGATCACGAGGACTCGGAAGAGGCGAGAATCATGCGAGCCGAGCAGCGGCGGCTCTGGAAGGCCGTCGGCTGAGACGCTGGGGGGGTGATGCCGGGAGGCATTCCGATCGATCCGTGCGATCTGCTATCTACTGCGCGTTCGGTGTGAGCGCTTCGGCTGTAAATTCGAGGTGGAGAGTGCGGATCTGCCTTCCGGATTCGGTCCAAGGGAGTGCCTGGCGGGCGGGTGGATTCGGGAGATTTCATGGGGATGCGACATGGCCGATAACCCGGCGAATAAGTTCGACCAGAACGAACTCGAGGAGAAGCTTCGAGTTTTGAGTGCCCGCTTCGATGAGTTTCGGGGGCGTCTTTGACCTGTCTGGTCTGAGAGCGCAGCACGAAGAGATCGAATCCGAAATGGGCCGCCCAGATTTCTGGGATGATCGCGAGCACGCCGAGCAGACCTCGCGAAAGAAGAGCGAACTCGAAGCCGAGATCTCGCTCTACGATGGCGTGGAGAATTCCCTGGAAGAAGCGGCCATCCTGCTCGAACTCGCCGGGGAAGCGGACGATGACGAGGCCCGGGCAGAAGCTGAGGGGAAATTTTCCCAGGTTTCCTCGGCGCTGGAGGACGCGGAGCTTCGCCAGTTGCTCGGTGGGAAATACGATCGTTCGGATGCGATTTTGTCGATCAACTCCGGGGCAGGCGGGACCGATGCCTGCGATTGGGCCGAGATGATCATGCGGATGTACCTCCGTTGGGCCGAGAGGCGAGGGTTTCGCGCCGAGGTTATCGATATCCAATCCGCCGAGGAGGCGGGGATCCGGAGCGCGACGCTCTCCATCGCTGGGGGCTACGCGTACGGCCACCTGAACGCCGAGCAGGGGGTGCATCGGCTGGTTCGTATCTCGCCCTTTGATTCCCAAGCTCGCCGGCATACCGCCTTCGCCAGCGTGACTGCGATTCCGGAGATCGACGATGATGTCGATGTGGAATTGGACGAGAGTGATCTTCGTATCGATACCTATCGCTCGAGCGGAGCGGGTGGCCAGCATGTGAACAAGACCGATTCGGCGGTTCGCATTACCCATATCCCGACGGGAACCGTGGTCCAATGTCAGAATGAGCGTTCTCAGCACAAGAATAAGGCCACGGCGATGAAGGTTTTGCGCGCGCAGCTCTTCGAACTCTCCCGTCGGGAGCAGGAAGCCAAGATGGCGGAGATCACCGGGGAGAAACGAGAGATCGGGTTCGGCAGCCAGATTCGCTCCTATACGCTTCATCCCCAGCAAAGGGTCAAGGATCATCGGACAGACCTTGAGGTTGGAAACGTGGAGGGGGTACTCGATGGAGACCTCGACCGGCTGATCCGCTCCGCCCTCTTGCATCAATCCGGCGGATCGCGAGCGGAAGACTGACGGCGGGCTAGCCCCCGGCGCGCGCGAGGAGAAAAGAAGTTGGAACTCTGGGCGGCAATCTGGCAGGGATCGGCCTCCGTAGGGGGCGGCATCGCCCTGGCGTTTATCGTCGCCCTGGCCCTGGGAATGATTGTTCTGACGGTGCTTTATTGCGCGAGCGCGGTCGTTGTCCTCGAGGGCTTCGCGCGGGTTTCGACGGGTATGACGGCCCGGGTGGCCAGCGGAGCGGGCGCTGGATTCGTCGCGTCGGCCGTTTTCCTTCAAATGACTCGCCCGGAATTGGGCCTCGAGCCCTGGTCTGCCTGGTGGGCCGCCATGGGGCAGGTGCTCGGGCCGGGTCTCGGCCTCGCGCTCCTCGCCATGGGGGCGGTGTCGTTGCTGCTGAAACGAGTCGATTCCAGCCGGGGGGGCGGGCTCCTGCAACTCGTGGCGCTTCTCTCGGGAGCGACCTTAGCTGGGGCTCGGGGCCTGCCCGAGCTGCCCCTGGCTCTGGCTATGGCCCTGGCGTGCGTGCTCGCCGTCGCCGGCCTGCGCCGTCGTTATACCGGGCGCGGGGTGGCCTCGCCCCGGGAGCTCCAATTGCGCGGCACCGTGCTGATTCTGGTGGCCGGATCCCTGGTGGCGCTCATGGGGGAGGTGCCCCGGGAGCGTTTTGGGGATCTGAGCCTGGCCATCCTCGCCGTCCTCGGCGTCGGGGTGTTCTTGGGGTTGCTCCCCCTCGCCATCGCGGGCCTGGTGGGGATGTTTGGCTCGGTTGAGTGGTTCATCGCCACTCGCTACCTGGTCGCTCGTCGCAGGCAGGTCTTCATTTCGGCGATTACCGCGATCTGTATCCTGGGAATCGCCGCCGGGGTCTGGCTGATTGTGGTGGTCCTCTCGGTGATGAACGGCTTTGAGGAGACTTGGCGCGACGAGATTCTCGGCAATCGGGCTCATTTCGTGTTGGAGAACGAAGACGGCGCTTTTGCGGATTACGAAGCGGTCCTCGAGCGAGTCGAGGCCGTGCCCGGGGTCGTGGCGGCTTCTCCCTTCGTCGACGCCGATGCCATGATTCGCGGCCGGGGGGGCGAAATCTACACGGTTCGGGTCCGGGGAGTGGACACCGATCGGGTGGCGGAGGTCACCCGGCTGGGCCAGGACATGGTGAGCGGGTCCCTTGCGAGTCTCGAGGCCACGCCGGATCGTGGGTCGGCGGAAGCCGAGGGAGAGGGCGAGGAAGTCGAGCCGCCGGCGCCCGGGATCGTCATCGGCAATCAATTGGCCACCGCCCTCGGCGTGGATGTCGGCGATTCGCTCGTCCTTATTTCGCCTTTCGGGGGGCCGCCGACCCCCCTCGGTCCCTCACCCAGGCTCGCGCGCTTTCAGGTGGAGGGGGTTTTTCGGTCGAGCTTCTACCAATTCGACGAGGCCTTTGCCTACGTCGCCATCGAGGCGGCCCAGGGTTTCCGCCGGGTGGGGGATGTGATCGACGGGGTCGAGGGCTTGACCACGGATCATTATCGCTCGCGCCGGGTCGCCGACGCGGTTCGTGCGGAGTTGGGCTACCCCTTCAGCACCCGGGATTGGAAGGAATTCTTCCCGGCCTTCTTCCAGGCTCTCAAAACCGAGCGGATCATGATGTTCATGTTATTGACGATGATCATGGTGGTGGCCGCCTTCGTGATCGTGGCCACGCTCATCATGATGATCATGGAAAAATCCGGCGATATTGCGATCCTGAAGGCCATGGGGGCCGAGGACGCGTTGGTCGAGAGAATATTCGCCTTGGAGGGCACCTTGATTGGTCTGGCGGGAACGTCCATCGGCGTGGTGGCGGCGCTTGCGGTCACCCATCGCCTGGGCTGGATCCAGGATCGCATCGAGAGTTTCACCGGCGTCGACGCGCTCCCCGCTGGTATCTACCAATTCTCCAACCTGCCGTCGCGTCTGGATCCCCTCCAGGTGGCGGGGGTAGTGGCTATCGCGATGGTCCTCTCACTCGGGGCGACTCTTCTGCCCAGCCGCCAGGGAGCGAGAATCGATCCCGCCGAGGGTCTTCGCCATGAGTAGTGGGGCTGGCTCGTTGATCCGGGTCGAAGGCGTCTGCAAGCGCTTTGGGGAGGGAGAGTCGGCCATCGAGGTGCTGAAGGGAGTCGATCTGACCCTGGAAAAAGGGGATCGAGTGGCCATCGTGGGGCAATCCGGGGTGGGGAAGTCCACTCTCCTGCATATCCTGGGCACCCTCGATCATCCCAGTTCGGGGGGCCTCTTTTTCGAGGGTGAGGATGTGTTCTCGCGCTCCTCCCAGGAACTCGCGCGACTTCGGAACCGTTTCCTGGGTTTCGTCTTCCAATTCCACCACCTGCTCCCCGAGTTCAGCGCGCTCGAGAACGTGATGATGCCCGGACTGCTTCAGGAGCAGCCGCGGAGCGAGATGCAGGAACGAGCGGCGGCGATTTTGGGTGAGGTGGGCCTATCCCATCGGCTGGGGCATCCCGTGGGCAAACTCTCTGGGGGGGAGAGGCAGCGGGTGGCCGTGGCCCGAGCGCTGGTTTTGGAGCCGCCGGTGGTGCTCGCCGACGAACCCACCGGCAACCTCGATCCGGCCACCGGAGCCGATGTCGCGGGCCTGCTGCTCGAGATGAACCGGACTCGGGGCACGACCTTGATCGTGGTGACCCACAGCGCTCGCATGGCCGAGCAACTGGGGCGAACCCTGGTCCTCCGGGAAGGTCGACTCGAAGAGGCCAGCGGCGCCGCCGAGGGCCTGGCCTGAGGCTCGGAGCGCCTTGGGGAGGCCTCTCGTCGACCCCGGGTAGACACCGGAGACGGCGCCTTGGTTGCCTGGAATCCCTGCCGGTGATCGCGGGATAACCTTCCGAATTTGAAAAAGAAAACTGAGCGCCGGAAGTCTTGTCACCCCCGGCGTGGGCCACTAGAATTCCGCGCGTTGGGGGGGAGGCCCGCGGCATTGCGCTTCCGGCGGTGTCCTCCCTGGACCTTTTGGATCCTTCCCCGTCTCCGCCCACCTGTTTTTTTCACCGCCCGATCGATCGGAGGATGTCCTTGCGCTCCCTGCGCCCAGTTGCATCGCATCGGCGAGTCCGATGGGTTTCGCGGGGATTGATGTTTGCGTTGCTCTGCGCCGCAGCGGTGGCCGGGGCCGAGGACGCCCCTGCACCGGCGGAGTCCGCCACCCAAGTCCCCGCGAGCGCTCGGCCCCTGATCGTGGTGCTTCCCTTTGAGGTCCATAGCGGCCGGGATATTCAATATCTCGGAGAAAGCCTCCCGAGCCTACTCGCCGCTCGCCTCGAGGCGAGCGCCAAGGTTCAGGCGGTCGATCCCAGTCAGGCCGAGGACACCCTGGGCAAGGGGGCGGTGCCCGATCTTCAAGACGATCGCCTGCGTGAAGTTGCGGCGAAATTCGGCGCGGTGGGGACGGTGAGCGCCAGCGTGACCGAACTCGCGGGTCGCTACAGCCTCGACGCTCGCTTTACATCGGTCGACCCCACCGGCCCCAGTCGCAGCGTGACCTATACCGCCGACGGAGAGGATGGCCTCGTGGGGAGACTCGCCCAACTCGCCGATCAGATCGTCGCGGTGGTTATGGGCGCGGATCCCGATCGCGTGGTCTCCCTTCGCATCGAGGGTGCGGGCGATCTCGAACCCGACCTGAGGGCGCTTCTCAAATCTGAGGTGGGGGTGGCTTACGATTCGGAGCAGATTGCCCAGGATCAGACCGTGATGGAGGCGCAGTCCGGGGTAGCCAAGGTCACGGTGGAGACCGCTCGCCAGGCCGGAGGTGTGTTGATCACCTTCCAGGTGGTGCGTTCCCAGGCGATCTCGGGGAGCGGCGTACTGGGCGGTTCGGGTGAGGCGGTCGGCCAGATCCGAATCCGTGGCAATCGCCGGATCGAGTCGGATGTCATCCGTGGCCGGATCAAGACTCGCGCGGGAGAGCCCTTCAACCGAGCCAAGGTTGCCAAGGATGTTCTGGAGGTTCAGTCCCTCGGCTTCTTTAGCGACGTCAACGTGTACGCAGAGAAATCGCCTGAGGGGATCCTTCTCACCTTCGATGTGGAGGAAAATCCGGTTATTCGTGCGATCACGGTCACGGGCAACGAGAGCCTGGATGACGAAAAGATCGACGACGTTCTGACCATTACGACGGGTTCCAACCTGGACTACCCGCTCCTCTACGAGAACGATGAGCGAATCACTCAGAGGTATAAGCAGGAGGGGTACTACCTCGCCGAAGTCACCACCAAAGTCGAACCCGTCTCTGCCGGGGCGGTTTCCGTCGAATTTGCCATTCAAGAGAAAGAGAAGCTCAAGCTAAGGAAGGTCACCTTCAAGGGCAGTGAGGCCTTCTCGAATAAAGAATTGCTGTCCGGGTTTGAGATCAAGACCTACCGCTGGTATTCCTGGGCGACCAGTTGGTTCGACAAGACGGGAACGTATTCAGAACCGATCTTTCTGCGCGACCTCCGCTCGGTCGAGAAAATGTATACCGACGATGGCTACCTTCAGGTTGAGGTCAGCGAGCCCCAGGTTGAAGCCAACCCGGAGGGTCTCTTCGTCACGGTGGATATCGTCGAGGGGCCGCAGTTCTTCGTTGGGGAGATCGATGTTCGCGGCGATGACACCATGGATCTCGAAGTCCTTCGGGAAAAGGTCCGCCTCGCGGAGGGGGATGTCTTCAACCGCTCCTTTCTGACCACCGATGTCGAGATTCTGGAGCGTCATTACACGGACCGAGGATTCTTCCTGGCCAAGGTCCAGCCCGGAACTCGGATGAACCTCGAGACGAAACAGGTCGACGTCGAGTTTGCGGTTGAAAAGGGCCCGCTCTACTTCATTCGTAATATCAATATCTCGGGAAATACTCGAACCGTGGATCCGGTGATTCGTCGGGAGATGAAAGTCGTCGAAGGGCAGCTCTACTCGGCCCGGGGCCTTCGGTTGAGTCAGGAGCGCATTCGGCGCTTGGGTTTCTTCGAGGATGCGGCGTTCTCTTCCCAGCCCACCGATGACCCCTCGCAACTCGATCTGAACGTTAACGTCGTCGAAAGGCCAACGGGCTCCTTTAGCTTTGGCGCCGGCTATTCGTCCCAGGATGGTTTGCTCTTCACGGCTTCTCTGGCTCAATCGAATCTCTTTGGAAGGGGCTATTTCGTCAACCTCTCCGTGGATATCGGTCGTTCCACGAGTCGTTATTTTGTCTCGCTCTCCGATCCCTATTTTATGGGAAGTCGCTTCAGCTTCTCAGGAACGCTCTTCGTCACGGACACGAGTTTTGAGTCGTTTGAGCAGTACCAGCAGGGAATTCAGTTCGCATTGGGGCACGCGTTGGCCGAAGATAACTCGGCACGGATCTCGCTTAATTACAGTTGGCGAAGCCGTGAAGTCAGACAGCCGGCCGGGGTCAATGCCTCGGCGCCGATCTATCGTGAGCTGCTGAGGACGCGGGATACCGCGAGTCTGGTCGGGGTCTCGTTCATTCGCGATACGCGGAATGATCGCTACTCGGCAACAGAAGGGACGAATCTAGGCGCGAATATCGAGTACGCAGGACTTGGTGGCTTCTCCCGCTTCTTGCGCGCGGAGCTACGCGGCTCCTGGTACTTGAGAGCTCCCTCCTGGATGCTCAAGCAATCGGCTTTCGTTCTCACCACCCGAATGGGGTACGCCTTGCCCTTCAACGAGATCTCCGATTGGGATCTCGCCATTGACGATACGACCCTCTGCAGCACACCCGGGGAGTGTGAGAATGTTGGGCGACTCGACCAGATCGATACCAACCTGAAGCTTCCCCTGACCGAGCGCTATTTCCTGGGCGGCATCGGAAATTTTCAGTTGCGTGGTTTTCGGGCCCGATCGGTGGGGCCGCGCAGGGCAATCCTTCAGCGGACCGGCCTTACCGGAGAGGGAACGCTCTTCCATCCCGTGGGCACCACCGTCGAGTATGACAACGTGAATAACCGTCTGATTGCCGTCTGTAACGATGACGGCATCTTCAGTCAGGGCAATGGGAATGGTCGCTGCAATACGCTCAACACCCAGAAGATCAGCGAGTTCGGGGATATCTACGAGACCGATGTCGTGGGCGGCAACTCGTTTATCGCGTCCAGCGTAGAGTATCGATTCGGGATTTCGGAGTCCGTGGGGCTCCAGGGTGTCGTCTTTGTAGACGGCGGTAACGCATTCTACGAGGGGCAGAACATGTTCGACGCGAGCCAATGGCGCTACGGTTATGGGGCTGGGGTGCTTTGGTTTTCCCCATTCGGCCCATTGCAGCTAGTGTTGGGCTTCCCCGTTGATCCCGAACCCTTCGAAGAGAGTCCGGTCTTCGAGTTTTCGGTAGGTGGTTTCGGACTTTAAATAGCGACCGCGAGTGACCGAGTTCCCTCAGGTTGAGGGCAGGTGCTCGGATTGATTGATTCGAAGCAAGGAGAATATTCGTGAGTATCCAGAAGACCCTGATCGTGGCAATCGCCATCCTGGCCCTTGGCTGGGGGTTGGGTGCGGAAGACCAGGCAGTCAAGATCGGCATTGTAGACATGGACCAGGCCATTGGCTCCACGGCTGTGGGTAAGGCGGCCAGGGAAGAACTCGAGCAGAAGAAGAAGGAAGCCGAACTCGAGCTTCAGCCGATGATCGATCGATACCAGGAGTTGGCCGAGGAGTACCAGAAGAAGCGAGTTGTTCTCAGCGACGAGAAACGCCGGGAGATGGAGCTGGATATCACCGAGCTTCAGAACCGAATCGAACTCAAGCAGTCAGAAGCTCAAACCCGGCTGCGGATGGATTTCGAACGGCTCTTTGCACCTCTCCAGCAGCGTCTCGATCAGGCAGTGAGCAAGGTCGGCCGCGAAGGAGGCTTCTCGCTGATTCTCGTCAGGGGCCAGCCCCCCATCGTCTATAGCCGAGAAGCCCTAGATGTCACCGACCTGATTATCGCCCAGGTGGAGAAGGCCCAGTAGTGAGCCTGCTCTTTCGGCTTCCCTGTCTCGGCTTCCGCTCAGGCGGGGCAGGGGGGAGCGATTCTTCCAGGTGTCAGGAGACCGGATGATCCAAAGCATGACCGGATTCGGGCGGGCGAGCTTTCAAGTCGAGGGGCATGGCTTCGAAGTGGAGGCGCGTAGCGTCAACCACCGCCATCTCGATATCCGCCTGCGGCTTCCTCGCCAGCTCTCCGCCGAGGAACCCTCGGCCAAGCTCCTGATACAGGAGAGTGTTTCACGAGGGAAGGTCGATGTCAGTGTCAACCAGGTGGATTCGGAAGGCGTGCAGGCTGAGCTGAAGGTCGATCAGGCTCTGGCGGCCCAGTATGTGGATGCCGCTCGAGAACTCGGTTCGACCCACGGGCTGAATGCTGACCTCGACGTGGCCACTCTGCTGTCGATGCCCGGAGTCGCCAAATTTGTCGATGCCGGGGTGCCCGATGAGGCGCTGGCTTCGGTCCTGATGGAAGGCTTGGCCTCTGCGCTGGCCGAGCTCGTGGAGATGCGAGCCGTCGAAGGCCGGAAATTGGCGACGGAATTGGGCGGTCGGCTGGACAATGTCCTGAATACAGTGGCGTTTTTCGAGGAGCGCTCGGGGCTCGTGGTGGAGGCCGCTCGGGAGCGACTTCGCAAGCGTGCCGAGCAGATCCAACAGGATTCGGGTCTCCTCGACGAGGCGAGACTCCACCAGGAGATCGTGATCGCGGCGGATCGCCTCGATATCACCGAGGAGCTCGTTCGGCTCAGGAGCCACGTCTCGCAATTCGCGGATATTATGAAGCCCGAAGGGGATTCGAAACCCGTGGGTCGCCGACTCGAGTTCCTGATCCAGGAAATGCTGAGGGAGGCGAACACGGTGGGTTCTAAAGCGAGCGATGCCCCTCTGGCTCACCAGGTCGTCGAACTCAAATCGGAGTTAGAGCGGCTCCGGGAACAGGTGCTCAACGTTGCCTAGCGGCGGAAATACCCGGGTGGAGCCGGTAGGGCCGAGCTCGATTCCGACCCTGATCAGTATCGGGTATGGCAACCTGATCTCGGCTTCGCGGGTGGTGAGTATCGTTTCGCCCCAATCATCGCCCATGCGCCGCTTGCGCGAGCAGGCGAGCAAGGCCGGTAAGTTGATCGATGCCACCGAGGGGCGGAAGACCCGATCGATTCTGATCACTGACAGTGATCACGTGGTCCTCTCCGCGATCAACCCGGAGACGATTGCTGCCCGGCTTGAGCCCGGTGGCACCGCTGGGAGCCATGTCTGAGGTGTCGCGTGTTGGAATCCCCTTCGTTGTGGCGGCGCCCTCGGGAACGGGTAAGACCACGGTCTGTCGCCTTGGCTTGGAGCGTGATTCTCTACTCGACTTTTCGATCTCGCATACCACGCGCTCCCCGCGTAAGGGAGAAAATGACGGGGTCGATTACCATTTCGTAAGCGCTGCGGAATTCCGCCGAATGGTCGAAGAGGGTGCCTTTGTCGAGCATGCGGAGTACAGCGGCGAAAATTATGGGACGAGCCACGAGGCCCTGCGGCTCCCTCTGGAGGAGCGCGGCCACGACGTCCTGCTCGAGATCGAGGTTCAGGGGGCTGCCCAGGTCAGGGAGCGTCGCCCGGACGCTCGCTTCATCTTCCTTCTGCCCCCGGATATGGAAGTGCTCGAAGCTCGCCTTCGGGGTCGGGGAACGGATAGCGATGACGCCATCGATCGTCGTCTCGCCATGGCAGATCGCGAGCTCGAAGCCATTCGTTTCTTCGATTACGCAGTGGTGAATGCTGACCTGGAGGAGACGGTGAGCAAGGTGCTCGAAATCATCTCCGCGGAACGGGATGGCGTCCCCGAACGGATCTCCCAGGTGAAGGCCCGGCACGGCCGAGCCCGAGTTTTGGCCCAGTGGACGCCTCGGCTCTAGGGATAGCCCGCCAGCGGCCCGTCACGGCCGTCTGCGTCCCCTGCGTTGCCAGGGGCCTTGTCGCCGGGTAGAATTTCCCCAAGTCACTGATATAAAAGAGGAAATCTATTCGCTTGCTGCGTTTTAACGATATCGCCGATCGCGTCCTCGACTACAGCCCCAACGCGGACCTGGAGTTGATGCAGAAGGCCTACGTCTTCTCGGCGAAGGTTCACGAGGGGCAGGAGCGACTCTCCGGCGAGCCCTATCTCGTGCATCCCCTCGAGGTGGCCGGCCTGCTCGGTGATTTGAAGATGGACGATGTGACTATCGCGGCGGCGCTTCTCCACGACACCCTCGAAGATACGCTGACCACGCGAGAAGAGATCGAGCGTCTTTTTGGGGAGAAGGTGGCGTTCATCGTGGACGGCCTGACCAAGATCGCAAGGCTCGAGTTCACTTCCGCTCGCGAACGGCAAGCCGAAAATTTCCGGAAAATGCTGATCGCCATGTCGACGGATATTCGGATCCTCCTGATCAAACTTGCGGATCGACTTCATAATATGCGGACCCTGGGGCATCACGCAGGCGATGCGGCGGAGCGAATCGCGCAGGAGACCATGGAGATCTATGTGCCCCTGGCACACCGGCTCGGGATTCGCTGGATGATGCAGGAACTCGAGGATTGTTCCTTCCGGGCCCTGCATCCCCAGGCTGTCGAGGAGATCTCTCGTCAGCTCAAGGGCAGCCGCGATGAACGAGAGCGTTATGTCGATGAAATGATTGGCTCGATTTCATCGATCCTGCAAGAGGGTGGGCTCAAGGTAGAGGTGAAGGGTCGGCTCAAGGAAATCGCCTCGATTTATCGAAAAATGCACGCCCAAGGGGTGGACGTCGACCAGATCTACGATGTTCTCGCCTTTCGCGTGGTGATCGACGGCCCGCCAGAGAGCTGTTACACGGCGCTCGGTTTGATTCACGCTGCTTGGCGCCCCGTGCCTTCGCGCTTCAAGGATTATCTTGGGAACCCGAAACAGAACGGCTACAGGTCGTTGCACACGACTGTGATCGGACCCTACGGCGAGCGCGCAGAGGTGCAAATTCGAACCGCCGAGATGGATCGAGACGCCGAGTATGGGATCGCGGCCCACTGGAAATACAAGTCGGCTGAAGAGGGCGACGACCAAGAGGATGAGAATCGATTTGCGTGGTTGAGGCAACTTCTCGAGTGGCAGCGCGAGTTGTCAGACCCCCACGAATTTCTCGATACCGTCAAGATGGATCTCTTCCCCGGAGAGATCTTCGTCTTCACACCCAGGGGCGAGGTGATCAACCTTCCGAGGCGCTCGACTCCCATCGATTTTGCCTACGCGATTCACAGCGAAGTCGGGAGTGCGTGCGCAGGCTCGAGAGTAAACGGAAAAATGGTCGCTCTGCGGCACGTTCTGGTGGACGGCGACACGGTTGAAATTATCACCAATGAGAATCAGTTGCCCCGGAAGGATTGGCTCGATTTCGTTGTGTCGGGCAAGGCGCGCAACCATATTCGTCACTCGATCAGGCTGAACGAGCGGACGAGGTCGATTCAACTCGGTCGGGATATCCTCGCCAGGGAGTGCCGTAAGGCAGGTATTTCCCTGACGAAACTCGAGTCCCAGGGCGTGTTGCTTTCCCTGGCGAACGCTCAGTTGAAGGGCGGGAAGGAAGACGACCTCTACGCGGCGGTGAGCTACGGCAAGACTCCGCCAAGCCGAGTGGTCGCGCTCCTCAAGGGGGAAAGCGTGGAGGAGCCCCCGCCTCCCAAGCCGTCGTCCGAGGCCCTTCCCGCTCGGTTGAAGAGCCTCTTTCGCAAGAGATCAGAGCCAGCCTCGGGGTCCGAGAGCGGGATTCTGGTGGGTGGGGAATCCGATGTCATGGTTCGTTTCGGGGGCTGTTGTGATCCGCTGCCCGGAGATGAAGTTCTCGGCTTCGTCACCCGGGGCAGGGGCGTGACTGTTCATTCCCGGGGTTGCGCCCGGGTCTTCGAGATGGATCCCGAGCGGCGGATCGATGTCCAGTGGGATACCGAGAGCGCCGTCCCCCGTAAGGTGAGTGTCCGCATTACCTCCCGGGACAAAACTGGAATTCTGGCCAAGATTACGAACGCGATCTCTGCGGCGGGCATCAATATCGCCGGCGTGAAGGTCAACGTCATCGAGAACGATCGCGCGGTACAGAGCTACGAACTTTGGGTGAGCAACGCCAAGACCCTAGAGGCCGTCATGACAGAGATCTCGCGGGTCAAGGGAGTTCTTTCCGTGGATCGGATGCGGGGATGACCAATAAAACGTGTGTGTCTTTACGAGAGGTTGAGTCCTGATCATGGCTTCAGCAGATTATGTTTTGGAAGATGTTCCCGAGATGGCGCCGAGCGAGGTTTCTGAGATCTGGCTGGGGCACCTGATGTCTTTCTTGATACCGCTCACGACTTTGGCATTTGTATGGACGGGCCCTCATAGCTGGTACGCGGCCCTCCTCTTTATTGCCCCCCTGGCGATCTTTCACTGGATGGACGTCCAGCCGCATTACGAACGACGTCAGCCTGTGGAGACGCTGCCCTCCTGGCCCTTCAATATCATCGTCTATCTCCTCGTGATCGTTCATTTCGCGGTGCTCGTGGGGCTGGTCCGGCTCTTTGCCATGCAGTCCGTCTTCTCGTTCGACATGCTCATGGTTTTCGTGCTGGTGGGTGGCAGTTCGGGTTTTTCCATCATCACGGCGCATGAACTGATCCATCGAGGCGACACCTTTTCCCGCCTGCTGGGTCGGCTCATGCTGAGCACTGTTCTCTACGAGCACTTTTATACCGAGCACCTGCGGGGTCATCACGTGCGCGTAGGCACTGCCGAGGATCCGGCCACGGCTCGTTTCGGGGAGAGCTACCGAGAGTTCTGGCGCCGGACGGTGCCCGGCCAATTCCGCAGTGCCTGGCGGCTCGAGGCCGATCGTCTGGAGGGTCGCGCGGGACTTTCTTTCCCGGCTCGGCTGGTGGAAAACCGCATTATCCAGGGTCTTGTTGTCGGCTGGGCTGGAGTGGCGGGGGTGCTTTATTTTTTCGGGCCGGTCGCTTGTTTGGCCTACATCCTCCAGGCTCTGGTCGCTGTTCGACTTCTGGAGGCGGTCAATTACTTCGAGCATTGGGGCCTCGAGCGA
>JAQWRT010000058.1 GCA_029243605.1 Myxococcota bacterium | reverse complement strand
ATTCCAAGAGAAGCTCGAATTCGACGATATCTACGTGGGTTTCGCCGAGCCCCTGGAGGCCGACCCCGAGCACGTCCTGGGCCAGGGCGAGTATTTGGGGCGCCCGGTCAGCCGGGGCGTGGTCGAGGGCAGGGCGCGGGTTGCCTTGACCCCCGAGGAGGCCACCCAATTGGAACCCGGCGAGATCCTCGTCTCCCATATCACCGATATTGGCTGGACGCCTTATTTCAGCCTGATCTCGGGCCTGGCCACGGATGTGGGAAGCGCTGTTTCCCACGGTGCGGTGATCGCTCGGGAGTATGGACTGCCGGCGATTGTGAACCTGCGCGTGGCGACCAAAGTCGTTCGGACCGGTGACCGGATCCGCCTGGATGCCGACCGCGGAGTACTCGAAATCCTGGAGAGTTCCTCCACCGGGGCTCCAAACCCATGAGCAACGAATTCTTCGAGCGCCGTTTTTCGCTTCGGGCGAATGGAACGACCCTTTCCCGCGAGGTCCGGGGAGGAACGGTCACGTTCTTCGCCATGGCGTATATCATTTTCGTTCAACCCGCGATTCTCTCTGGGGAAATGCTGGGGGTCGAGACCGGGCTGGATTTTGGGGCTGTGATGGTGGCCACCTGCCTGACCGCCGCCTTGGCCACCGCCATCATGGCGCTCTACGCGCGCTATCCCATCGCTCAGGCCCCGGGCATGGGCGAGAATTTCTTTTTCGTCGTTTCGGTGATCCCGGCGGCGGCGGCCTTGGGGTACGCCGAGCCCGGCTTGGTGGCCCTTGGCTGCGTTTTCTTCGCCGGGCTCGTTTTCCTCCTCCTGAGCCTGACCGGGCTGCGGGTCCTGCTTGTAGACGCGATTCCACCGGTTCTCAAACACTCCATCGCGGTGGGTGTCGGCCTCTTTATCGGATTGATTGGCCTGGAGAACGGCCGCTTGATCGAGGTAGACAAGACCCTTTCGATGAATGTCGACTTCGCGTCGCCGGATCTCGGGATATTTTTCGGGGGGCTCTTTATTACATCGATTCTGGTCGCCCGGAGAACACCCGGGGCCATCGCCTGGGGCATCGCGCTGACCACCGGGTTGGCCATTGGCCTCAAGCTCGCTCTGGTGGGGGAGGGGATGTCCGGGTCGGTGGCCAGTTCCGAGCTGGCCCAACGTTTTGAGGTGGCGGAGAGTGTCTTTTCATCCCCGCCCTCCCTGGCTCCCACCTTTCTAAAAATGGATTTGGTGGCGGCTTTTTCCGCGTCGATGATCCCCTTTATTCTGGTTCTTCTCGTGATGGATGTCTTCGACACCATGGGCACTCTTGTCGCGGTGGGCGAGCGGGCGGGTTTCATGCGGGGAAACCGCCTTCCCCGGGCCCGGCAAGCCATGCTCTCGGATGCAGTGGGCACCACTCTCGGCGCATGCCTTGGAACCAGCACCGTGACGAGTTTTGTCGAAAGCGCCGCGGGGGTGGAGGAGGGGGCGCGCACCGGCCTCGCGGGCTTGGTCACAGCGTCGCTCTTTTTGTTGGCGCTCTTCGTGAGCCCCGGCGTGGAAATGGTCGCGAGCTACCCCCCGATTACCGCCCCCGCGCTGGTGGTCGTGGGATCGCTCATGCTCGGGGCGACCTCGCGAATCGACTGGTCGGAGCCGAGCGAGGCGCTCCCCGCCTTCCTGACCGTCGCGGGGATTCCGCTCACCTACTCCATCGCCGATGGACTTGCCCTGGGGATCGTGAGCTACGCCCTGGTCAAGCTGGCGTCGGGTCGAAACAGAGAAGTCCACTGGCTGGTCTACCTGCTGGCGATCTTGCTCGTCCCCTATTACGTGGTCGTGCGAGGCTCCATGGTCTAGGGACCCGGGTGTAGGGCTTGAACTAAGGGCTTGAACTAGGGGCTTGAACTAGGGGCTTGAACTAGGGGCTTGAACTAGGGGCTTGAACTAGGGGCTTGAACTAGGGCTTGAACTAGGGGCTTGAACTAGGGGCCTCTAGATTCCCAGAATAGTGCCGGCCTCTCGCAGTTCCGCGATTTTATCTTCGGTGTAGCCGAGTTCCCGGAGGACTTCCTCGGTGTGCTCCCCGTGCAGGGGGGGCATCCGGCGGTGAGGGTCCTGAGCGGTGACACCGAATCGAGCGGCGGGTCTGGCCTGGTGGTACTCACCCGCGGTGGGATGCTCGAAGTCCAGGATGCTCTCATTATGGGCGAGCTGGGAATCCTCGAAGAGTTGATCGAGGTCGAGGACCGGACCGGCCGGGACGTCTTCGGCGATCAGGCGCTCCAATAGATTCTCCGTGGTATCGGTGAGCATGGCTCCGGCAATGGCTTCGCCCAGGGCCTCGGCATTTTCGAGCACCGAACGGCTCGCGGCTACCGCGAAGCGTGGATCCTCGACCCACTCCGGGTGTCCCAGGGCCCGAAAGAGCCCGTGCATCTCGACATCGGTCGCCGCGAAGTAGATCAGATGCCCGTCACTGGTCTGGGACAGGCGATAGATTTGATAAAGAGCGAGCCCACTCGGGGGATCCTCGCCGGCGAAGGTATGGGCGAGCATGCCATCGGGCCAAAAGAAGGCCAGGGACGAATCGATCATGGGAACCTCGATATGCTGACCGCCAGCGCCCCGGTCTCGCGCAAAGAGGGCAGCCGTGATCGCCTGGGCGGCGGTATACGCCGTCGACTTGTCGGCGACTATATTCCGGACGAGATCCCGGATCGGAACCTCCGGGTTGAGCTGCACCGCCGTATGCCCGGAAAGGCCCTGGATGATGGGATCGTAGACTCGGCGGCCGCTATAGGGACCGCTGGGGCCATAGCCCGAGATCGAGCAGTCGATGAGGTTCGGATTCAGTTCCCTGAGCGCCTCGACGCCCAGGCCCAGGCGTTCGGCAGCACCGGGCCGCCAGTTTTGCACGAAGACATCGGCCTCCCGGATCAGGCGCTGAGCGACCTCAAGCCCCTCGGGCGTCGTCAGATCGATGGCGATCCCGCGCTTGTTCCGGTTGCAGTTGGCGTAGAACGAGGTCAAGCCCCCGCGCATGAAGGGCGAGAGTCGAAGGACATCGCCGACGGTGGTCGGCTCGAGCTTGATGACCTCGGCGCCCTGATCGGCCAGCATCATGGTGGCCAGTGGGCCAGAGACGACGGCGGAAGCGTCGACGATCCTGATTCCTTCGAGGGGTCCCGGCATATGTCCTCCTGTGGAAGGAGTGACTCTACACAATGCTGGAGAGTGATCCCCTTGCTGTACTGATAATCCCTTGAGTTCTCCGGGTCGAGCTCGGCTGCTCGGGCAGGCTTGCTTGAGAGAACTGAAAGATGGGTCCCTCCTCGGTCTCAGCGCGAACGCGAACTTGCGGAGCCTAGGGTTGGGCCTGCTAGGCTTATTCTTCGCTTGGTTTCGCCGTCCGGCGAGGGCAAGCAGCACCCCAGTGTACCCGCTCATATCGCTCAGAAAGGGAGAGCCCTCAATGGAACCTGTTTGTCTTGTAGTCGGAGCCGGAGCGGGAATCGGCGGTCATGTGGCCCGTCGTTTTTCCAAGGCAGGTTTTCACTCAGTTCTTTGCCGACGTAGCGATCAAGCGGGTCTAGATTCTCTTGTGGCAGAGATCTCGGAGAGCGGGGCCAGCGCTTCAGGTTTTCTGCTCAATGCCGTGGAGCCCGACTCCATCGAGGACATGGTGAGCCAGGTCGAGGCGGAAATCGGACCAATCGAGGTCGCTCTCTATAATTTGGGTGCACAAATCGGCGACCGCTCCCTGGCCAACACGAGTGCCAAGGCCTTCGAACTCGGCTGGCGTATGGGAACCTTCGGTCTTTTCCGTCTGGCTTCGGCGCTCTGCCCTCGTATGGAGGAGAGAGGCCGGGGGACCCTGCTCGTCACGTCGGCGACCTCTGCGGTGCGAGGGAACGCCGGACAGCACTCCCATGCTGCGGCCATGGGTGGGCGACGAATGCTCTGCCAGTCGCTGAATGCGGAATTTTCGCCCAAGGGAGTCCATATCGCCCACGTCATCATCGACGGCGCGGTGGATGCCCCCGACACCCTGGGAAAGATGTTGGGGCCCGAGGTCTTTGCAAAGCTTCGGGAAACTCGGGGTATGGAGCACGACGGACTCATGCTTCCCGAGAAGATCGCGGACACCTATTACCATCTCGCTCAGCAGCATCGCTCGGCGTGGACCCACGAAATGGACCTGCGTGCCTTCTCCGATCTTGCCTGGTGGAACCACTAGGCGCCTAGGAGGGCTCGAGGAGACTCGCCCCGTTTACGGCGGATCCGGTTCGGCCTATTTTTCCGGGATGGAGTTGAACGCGAAGGCCCCGATTCTGCTGGAGACGCTGATCGATGACCCTGGGGAGGTCGAGGGCATTTTTGCCCGCAACGCTCCCTATACTCCGCTGGGGGGTTGGTTTCGGCCCGACCGTGACGGCGACGAAGCCAAGAGCCCCATGTGGTTTCAAAAGGATTGGGTCCATGCCGATTTCTCGGCCCAGGGCTCGGATCTTTTCTTTCACCACCCTCGGATGCTCGCCGCCGCCCGGGAATTCTATTCGGCGGAGGTGGTCGTCCCGCGGACGATCTATGTGAACCTAATGGCCGCTATCTCCGAGTGCGGCCCCGCCCATACGGACAACCCTACTTTTCGTGGTCGGGATAGGACGAATACCCCGATGATGTTGCTCCGGGCCATGTTCTGGTCGGGCCTCTTCGAACGCTGGTATATCCGCCAGGCGACGTCAGTCTGGTGGATGAATGACGTGGAGGGCGGGGGTTTTCGCTACTGGCCAGACGGTCCCCATGCAGCTCCCTCTCGTCATCGCCAGCCCATGGCCAATACGGCACTCCTGGGCGACAACCACGGCATGTTTCATCAGGTCGAGCCCGTGGGCCCCTTTGAAGGGGGGACGCTCGGTGTGCCAGCGAGTAGCGAGTTGGCGCCCTTGGCCGATGGAAGCGGGGACTGGGCGGTGACCCATTCGGGCCGTGCCCTGTTCCGGGCTCCTTTCTCGGATTATCGCGCGAGCGTCCTATGGAAGGCGGATATCTACGCCAGCGAAGCCGAGCGGGTTGAGTTGGCCGAGGATCGCCTCTCCCTGGCCGAACTCTGTCGGATCTTCAATCGGGATCTCGCCGAGCGGGATGCGGCCTTGCGCGTGGATCTTTCGCGTATCCAGGATCCTTCGCTCCCCTCTGAACTCGCGGAATTCTACCCTGAGGCCACCCCTCTGGCCGCGGGAAAGAGTATGTTCGACCCGAACTGAGCGGGTGCGGACCCGCCGCGGGAAGCTCCACGACCCGTTGGTATGCCACACGCAGCAACCCCGGGGAGTCATGACCGACAACGCTGAATCGGGACCCAACCGGCGAATGCTCGCGCGCTTCATCGAAGCGCAGGGTCGGGATGCACCACTGATGTTTTGGGCTCTGGTGGTGGGGGCGGGCGCTGGCCTGACCGGCGCAGCCTTTCGCGCAGGCGTCACGGGGATGGGCAATCTGCGGTCTCATTTCGACTCCGGAGATCTGGGCTTCGGCGCGCCGAGTCCCTGGCGGGCGGCCCTGCTATCGGCTTTGGCGGTGATGGCGGCGGTCTGGCTGGTTCGGCGTTTCGCTCCCGAGGCAGGGGGTAGCGGCGTTCAGGAGGTCGAAGGGGCCCTCGATGGCCTTCGCCCCATGCGCTGGCAACGCGTTCTCCCGGTGAAGTTCGGGGCAGGGCTTCTCTCGCTGGGGTCGGGGCTGCTGATGGGCCGGGAGGGCCCGACGATCCAGATGGGCGCTGCCCTTGGCCGAATGCTCTCGGAAACCTTTGGCCTCCGGCCCGAGCACGCCCACGTGCTGCTCGCCGCAGGGGGCGGGGCTGGATTGACCGCGGCTTTCAATGCCCCCCTGGCCGGAATGCTTTTCGTCATCGAGGAAATGCGACCGCAATTTCACTACAACGCGCTCTCGGTTCAGGCGGTCCTCATCGCCTGCGCGACTTCGGATATCGTGGTCCGCTCGGTTCTCGGGGGCACCCTAATCCTTCCCATGCCGGCGCTCGAGGCCCCGCCGCTCGAGGCCCTCTGGATATTTCCGTTCTTTGGCGCGCTGATCGGGCTGATCGGATACGCCTTCAACGGTCTTTTACTCGGTACGGTGGATCGCATGGCCCGGACGAGCGAACGCCAACGCCTACTGCTCGCCGGCTGCGTGGGGGGGATCGTTGGCTGGCTCGCCATCACGCTTCCCAATGCGGTCGGCGGAGGCGAAGCGCTCATCGAGCGGGCCCTGACCGGAGCGATCCCAACCCTCTTCTTATTGGCCCTCTTTCTAGGCCGCTTCCTGCTGACGGTGGCGAGCTATGGAACCGGGGCGCCGGGGGGCATTTTTGCGCCGATGCTCGCCCTCGGGACGCTCTTCGGGCTCTGGTTCGGACAGATTTCCCACGGCTGGATTCCGGCGCTCCTGGACCACCCCGAGGTCTACACGGTGGCGGCCATGGGGGCGCTCTTCTCGGCCACGGTCAGGGCGCCCATCACCGGCATCGCCCTGGCCATGGAACTCACCGGGGGCTACTCCCAGCTTCTACCCATCGTGTTGACCTGCATCCCAGCGACTCTGGTGGCCCACGGTCTCGGGGGCATGCCGATTTACACCCTTCTCCTCGAGCGGGTGCTGCGGGACGCCGACACGGAAAACCCCGGACGGCTCATCCTCTACTACGCGTCCCCAGATGAGGCGGGAGGTGAGGGGCAGGAGACCGTGGCACGGCTCGCCCAGCGACTGAATCTCGAGTGGTTGGGGCTGGATATTCAAGGCGATCCGGAACTCCAGGCCCGCTACGGATCCAGGCTCCCGGTTGTCGAGTTCGACGGAATCGAAATCGGTTCGGGCGAACTCTCGGAGAGGGGGCTCGAGGAGGGAATCAAGCGGGTCGCTGCGGGAACGGGGACGGAGACGGAGGAGTCGTCGGCCCCTGGGCCCGCCTAGTTATCCGCCGGAGTTCTCTGGGCCCTTCCGGCCGCCCCGGGACTTCTTCTCTCGCTGGGTGGAAAGGGTCCCATCGTCGTCTGCGAAGTTCGCGATCTCGGCCGGGGTTCGAAGCGTCCCCTGCCCGATGCCCGGACAATTCTGCGCCTCGGCCTGCCAGCGCTCCCTGGAGGCGACCACCTTCCGCCAGAAGGGGTAGCTGACGCATTGCCGGGGACGCGCGCCGTAGACAAGGCAGCCTCGGGCTCCCCCGTGCAGGACGCAGGAGCCATCCTCTCGCTCGCCCAGGACCGTTTCGCGGGCACCGAGCACCCGGGTGTAGCGCGCGCGAAAGTCCTCGGGCGTGAGGCCCGTTTCACCCGCGAGCCCTTGGATCTCCTCCTCGGTCACAAAGACTGTTCCCGGCTCGCCGGTGCAGCATCGGCCGCACTGGGAACACTCGAACTCGAGTCCGGACGCGTACCAGGGAGGCAAGGGAAGCCGCTCCGCGAATCAGATAAGAGGCGAAGTCAGACCGCGGGTGGTGGCGAGCACGGCCTCCATCTGGACGCCCTCTTTCAGACGCTCGAGTTCTCCGCCGTCGAGCCAGACTCCACTGCATTTCGGGCAGCGGTCGATGACCAGCATGTGCGCCACCTCTTTTTTCATAGCGGTTCCGTCGAGAGGGCAAAGTCGATCGACCTCATAGTCGGCCTGGACTAGGAGATTCATCTCCTCGGCGCACGCCTCACAGATCGGCTTGTCTTCCTCGGTATGCCGGGTTCGTCTTCCGCATCGATCGCATTTGGGAGCCAGTAGAGCCATTCGTTATTCGCCCTTTCTCTCGTGGGGCGGCCCAGCGGGGTCGCGGTGTGAAGCATAGGCGTCGCGCCCGGGCCTTGTCACCTCGTGACCCAGGAAATTCGAGTCCCTGGGTGCCGCCTAAAAACCCGGGAATGACGCTGTGGGGGCGATCCGCCGCTTTCCCGGGACCCGGTCATTGGGGAGGGCTCTTCTCGGACGCGACGATGGGGAAGTGCTGAGCCGGGGTGTAGGCCTCGAGCTCCACAACCGTACGTTTATTCCTGACCGAGGTACACGTGACATCTTCGCCCAGCAAAGTTTGAACCACTGAAATATCGAGGCCGGTGGCGCTGAAGGCCTTATCCGTGCGGGCTCCAAACTCCTTGAGCGCACCGGAGATCTCAGGGGAAGTCTTGCCGACAACGCGAACCGCCCGGTCCAGGAGACCTCGGGTCAGGTCGGTCGCGGTCTGGAGAGGTTCGGGCCTCAGGCTCAGGTCGCCCAGGGGTCCCTTGACGCGGATGGCCGCGGTGATCCCCGTGGCGAGGGTCTGCTTGAGGTGGGGCCGAAAGAGGATATCCAGGCTGCGCTCGGGAAGGTTGACGAACCCCATGCCTCGAACCTGCTTGTCCGGGGTGTCCCAGAGCAGCGCGTCCGTACGCGCAATCCCCTTTTCGACACGAAGCGCTGCGATCAGGCAGTTCATGGGAACGTCCCCCACATCGGGCTTGATATGCAGAGAGAGAGCGACGGCGTCGGCGTATCGGGCCGATACCTTCCCCTGTCCAATTTCAACCAGAAGACCGCCGCTGAGGCTCTTCTCCAAAGCGGGAAGATCGGATCCGCGACCCGCAAGAGACAGGGTCGCATCCACGGAGCCAGTCCCGAGATTCGGATACCCAGCCCAGCGCACGAAGGTGCCGAGGGGGAACCCCTTTCCCGCGAACCCAAGGGCGAGGGCCGGCGAGGGTTCGCGAGCGTCCAACTCGCCGCGCAGGGAGAGCTTGCCCTCGGGCCAATGCATTTCCAGCGTGGGGCCACGCAGGACGCCCCCGGACCAGTCGAAACCCACGCTCAGTTCCTGGGCGACCCACTCTTCGCTCAGGGTCAACTGGCCCACATCCAGGGCCACGTGCCCCTTGGTTTTGGAGAGCCAGGCCAGCTGAGCCGGTTCCAAGCGAAAGGGCGCCACCGAGGCTTGATCCCGATCGCCCTCGTCGCTTGGTTTGGTCGGACCCGAGTGCCAACGAGCAAGATCGAGCTGCGCCCATTGGAGGTCGAGGTCGAAGACCGGCACCGGCCCGCCCCCGGCGTATTTCCCCTGGCCACGGAGAGATTCTCTCCCGAGTTGGCCCACCAGCCCTGTAAGCGCGAGGCTGTCCAAGGTTCCCGTGAGGTCACCGCTCAGCGAGAAGGGACCCAAGACGGGAAGCGAACTTCCCCAGACCTTCCCCACTGCGGCCAGATCGGGAGCCTTCAGCGAGAGTGCGAGCTGCCCGCTCTGGTCGGCCGCGTGGTCTCCCAGAATGAGTTTGCCCCGAGCCCCGATCTCCACCGAATTCGCCATTCCCACCGAAAGCTTCAGGTCCTGGAGCGCCGGGTCCTTCCCATGGCTCATGGCGAGGACAGCCTCCGCTTCGACCCGCTCGATGGCATCGACGGCATGGCTCGCCTGGCTCAGCAAGTGGGCGGGGGTCACGAGATGTCCGCGCAGCTTCAAAGCCAGCTGATCCAGTGTGGGCCAGAGTTTGGCTGCCTGACCCGAAACCTCTACCCAATCGCCCCCGGTCGGCCCGAGCTTTCCGTCGAGCTTGCTCAGGGACCAATCCGATCCGGTCGAGCTCAGGCGACCCGTGAACCGCAGAGGGTGCAGCGCGAGCAGATGCTGGATCATAGGCCGCGCTTTCAATTCGCCGAGGTTTGCCCGGAGCGCCTTGTCCTGGGAGGGGCGCAGACTCAGGAGATAATCGGTGACGGTTTGAAGGTCGGGGCCCTCAAGGGTGAGGTCAACGCCGCCGTGGAACCCGCCAGTCGAGTAGCCGAGATCTCCGCGCAGGTGTAGATCGAGCCCATTCTTCGGGCTGAGGGTCATTTCGACGCTCTCGGCTCGGGGGGCCTGGACACTGCCCCGGAGCTTCGCCCGGAGCCTCGAGGCACCGACTTCGGCGGCACCCAGTTCAAGGGGGGCCAGCACCGGACCCAGATCCGGAGTGTCGAGAGACACATCAAAATCGAGCCCCTTCCCCGAGAGAATATCGGCCACGCTGCCCGAGATTTTCAATTCAGCGAGTTCCTTGCGGCCACCGGACAGAACCGCGTCCTTGATCTGAAGGGCTTCGGGTCCGCTTCCAAGAACCTGGCCGGTGAGCTTGATCGGGCCAAGGACATCGGCCCAGGCCTCGACCCCCGGGACCCCAAGCCGGTGAGCGAGTTCGAGGGGCTCGTCGCTCTCGAGGGTGAGGGCCAGACTCAAAGCGCTGAGGTCGGGGAGAACGCCGCTGACGCCTTGGATGCCCAGGCGAGTGCCCGTCGCCTTCATCGAGAGCGTGGTCTCGATGGACCAGCGTCGAGGCTGGGGCGGCGGCCGGGTGGCGTCGAGGCTGACCGTCCCCGCGAGCTCAAAGGCCGCTGAATCGAGCTTGCCATCGAGGTCATAGTGGACCGGAGCGCCCTTGTGCGACCGCGATAGCTCAACCCGGGAGAGGTTGAGAAGCCACGTACGATCGGCGTCGGCATGGAAAAAGTGGACTCTCATATCGACGATATCGAGCCGACGAGGCGTCGGGTCCACCGTCGGCCCCAGGGAAGGGGAGCCGGGATTCGCCGGCTGGGGAGGAGCGTGGGAAGAGGCGTTGGCCTCCCCGGGAGGACTCCAATTTTCCTGGCCGTTGGCGTCTCGACGCAACCAGAGGTCGACGTCCCCGAGCTCGATCGTTTGCAGGCGAACGCTTCCATGACGCAGGCTGGCGAGCAGGGCGATCCGAATATCGAGCCTTTTGGCTTGGATCAGCGGGTGGGGCTGATCGGGAAGTGGGCTTGCGATACGGACTCCGGCGGCGCTCACCCCGGGATGGGGGAAGAGGCCAAGGGCGAGATTTCCGGTGATCTCGATGGTGTAGCCCGTTGCCTGGGACAACTCCTGGGCAAGGCGCGCCCGAACTCCTGCACGATCCACGGATTGAAGCGCCAAGGCAAGCGCGAGCGCCGTGACGAGGAGAATTCCGAGGGTCCAAGTGGCTGCGCGACGCAATGCGACGATGTCTCCGGGCGTTCGGCGGGACCCGATCTACGAGGGAAGCGGGCCCGCTCTTCGATGGCTGGGCCCGCCATTCTAGTGCAACCCGGGGCCCTGCCATACGGGGGGCCGCGCCTTCGCGCATCAGTGCAGGAGCACGCCCAGCAATCCGGCGGTGGGGATGAGCCAGGCCACGTCGATCTTGAAACGAATCAACCCGGCGAGGGTCGCAAGGAAGATGACCAGAGTGGCCCAATTCAAGGCAGCACTCTGTCCGACGACGATGGCGGCGGCGACGATCAGTCCGACCACCGCGGCGCGTATCCCCCGGAGGCCGTTTTGGATCGGTTGGGAGTGGTTGATCCGATCCAGAGCCCTGGATGCGGTGACCATCAGAAGCGCGGGCGGGAAGAAGATGCCGAAGGTGGCGAGAAACGCGCCCAGCAGGCCGTAGACCTTGTAGCCGATGAACGTGGCGCTGATGAGGATGGGTCCAGGCGTGATCTGGCCCAGGGCGATGGCACTGGCGAATTCCGCCTGGGAAACCCAATGGAGTCCATCGACGACGATTTCCTGAATCAGGGGAATGAAGACGAACCCCCCACCAAAGAGCATCAAGCTCATCCCCGAAAAGGTCACGAAAAGTTCAGCCGGGGGACTGGCTTCGATCCCGGGCGGACGAATCACGAAGAGTCCCAGGAACAGGGCGAGGAACGCCGAGGGGACGAGCCAACTCAGGAGGGAACCCGAGGGTGCAGGGGCGTCGCGAGGGGGGGCCTGGTCGGAATCTCCGGCTTGCGCCAAGGGCTTCGCTCGGCGAAAAGCTAACAATCCGACGCCGCCAGCGCCCACCACGATGCCCAGGGTTAAATAGAAGCCGCCGACTAGGATCATCAGGAGACACGCCAGGATCGCCAACACGATCTCGAGCCAGCCCCCGAGCGCCTTGGTACGCATACCCCAGGCCGCATTGAGAATAATCGCGGCCACTGCCGGGATGAAGCCCATGAGGGCCTTGTCCACGACTGGGATCTCGCCCCATTCCAGGTAGGCCATGGTGAACGCGACGAGGAGAAGAAAAGAGGGCAGGACCACCGCGGTGGCACAGACCAGGGCTCCGAGTCCACCCCTCAGCTTATAACCCACATAGGCAACCACGTTGATGGCGACGGGTCCGGGGAGGATTGTGGCAAGGGAGACTCCGTCGAGCATCTCCTCGGTTCGCAGCCATTTCTTTCGGTCGACGACGATGGTCTGGACAACGGAGACCAGGGCCATGAAGCCGCCGAAAGCGGTGGCGCCGATGCGGAGGAATGTCCAGGCCAGAAAGAGAAGTCCGACTTCCCTGGTTTCGCGTGTTTGGATTTCATCGGCCTGGGCCAGCATTGTCTTTCCGTCGTTCACGGCCCTGGGCGTTCGCTAAGCCAAGCGGGCTTGAATGGATTTCATCAATTTTGCCTGGGGTTGGCGAAGCTCAAGGTCCATGGGATCCGAATTACGGACGGCGGCTTCTTTGAGTCGCTCGTTCTCAGCGGAGAGCTCGGCCACCCTCGCTTGAGACAGTTCCTTCTCGGACCCGGACTCCACGAAATAGCGCGGGTAGTCCAGGGCGTCCAGAGAATCCCCAGCGACCTCTTCGAAGAGTTCGATCTCCTGGGGGCTCAGTTCCTTCAAGAACTTCGCACAATTCGACTGGTCTACCGGCCGGCTCACGTTGGACCACAGCCCCGTGACGGCGGTACGGCCCGCCTCCCGAGATTCATGAAAATTCATCATCGAGGGGCTGTACGCCGTGCCCAGAAAGTGGCAAATCCGGCGAAGCACAGCTTCGGGATCGGCCACCAATTCCTCATAGCTGATCCCGAAAAACCGTTGGGAATCGACTCGATCCCGAAGGTCGAGCGCGAGTTGCTGGGTCTCGTGCCAGGATTTTCCGAGATGGTAGAAAGTCTTATCGCCGATCAGCGCCTTCCGGAACGAAAGCGCGACATCCCGGCCATCGCGGTAAAGAAAAATGTATTTCGCGCTTTCCCCGAAATAGCGCTCGATTTCGTCGAGATAGTGAACATTGGCCATGCTCTTGCAGAGCCAGTCCTCGGCCCCCCACGCGCAAGCCAAAGAGTCATGAACCCGGCCGTAGACCGCGACCAGGGATCGCTCGAAGCAAGACGCCGCGATGGCTTTGCGGTCGAGGTTCACCGATTCCCACTTAACCGGATTTGTCTCTACCAAGCAACAGACGTCGTCGACCAGGGAGAGGAAATTCTTATCCTCGGAGAGGTCGCCATAGGAAGACTCGAAGGGACCCATGCGCTCGAGAATATGGGGAGGGTGGGGGGCCGCAATGGAAGGGAGTTGGTTGAGCATCAACCTCAGCAAGTTGGATCCGCTTCGCTGCATTCCGATCATGAACAGGGGCATTTTTTCCTCTCTTTCACTGAGCTACGGCGCCGGGACACCGCTGGAATTCCGACGCTCTTTGATGGCCTATGCAGGTTGAGTCGGCCGGCACGGGGGATTCGGACCAAAATTTCTCGGGCCGAATCGGGGCACCCTCACTCTCCGGGCATTGGCGGTCGGTCCTTCCGCGCGCTTAGGTCAAGATAGCCGGGGTTTATTCGACTACCCTGTACCAGCCCCAGTCCCCAGCCGGCGGAGCCCGGGGGGAATCGAGCGGCGACCAAAATGATGAAGGAGCAGCGATGAAAGCCGAGAGCCAGAGCGTCCAGCCCAACGAGCCCAAACTTCCCCTAGGGGCTGAATGCACCTGGATTCGCGGCCGGTGGGCGCATGGGGTGGGGGTGGCCGTGGTCGCACTCCTTTTATTCGGATCGATCCCGGTTTGGGCTCAGGGGAGCTTCAGCGAGATGGCCGGGGACGAGGGGACCGAGGGCGACGGGGCTGTGGTCAACACCGAGAACCCCGATGCCCTCACCGTGGGCACCGAGAATCCCAATAGTATGGTGGTCGCCCCCTCCGCTCTGCCCAATTCCGTGGGCTCCCAAGCCCCCAACGCCATCCACGGCAGCGGGGTTTCTCCCGACTCCCTCACCGTGGGCACCGAACCCCTCAGCGACTCGCCCCCGAACCCGGGCGGCTACCAGTGGGGGGACGATTCAGGCCAGAACCCGGATGTCATCGCGCCTCGGCCCCAGAGCCTCTCCCAAGCGAAGGCCATGCTCCAAGGCGCCCAATCCCGGCTCGAGGCCGCTAACACCGCGGTGGGCAACATGATGCGTCGTGATTATCCCACCGGTGAGGCCCGGATCCTGCTCTACGATAAAAAGAAGTCGGCTCAGCGCGAGGTCGACCAGGCCCAGCGATGGGTCAAAGAACTGGGCGGAGAATCGCCTGGGAATAATTTCTAGGAACGCCTCAACGATGACCCAGCCCCGGCCTCAAACCACCCGGGCTCCCCAGGCCAGGGGTCGACGGGTGTTATGCGGCCCAGGGCGGACTCCATGGCCCCAGCCACACCCTCTCAATCGACACCCTGCCTAAGCCCGCGATCGGTCCACGTGGCGGCGATGACCAGGGGGAAGTCCTGGAAGAACTCGGACCCAAGCCGGCTGAGCCGGGGCCGAGGCGGAGAGTTGCCAGAGTTCGGTCTTCATTGTGGCCGCTTGAAAACTCGAGGAGTCGCTTCGCTCGGTGCCCAGCAAATTCCGAGAAGCGGGGTATCCTAGGCGCCGGCGAGAAAATACGTCCGGTTCGGGCATGAACTCTCGCGGAACTTCGAGTCCCTGAGTCGGCTCGAGGAGCAACTGCGCCGGGCGCGACTGCCGGCTCTAGAGGACGCCATCGATCATGCGAAAACATCATGCCCTTCTCGCCTCTCTGAGCCTTGGTCTGGCAATGTGCGCGTACTCGCCCCAGACGGGAATCATGACCGCCGACTGGAAGCCCCCGGCAAAATCCAAAGACCAACCCCAGAAAGTGATGATCGCCTGGGAGTCCGAGTCTCGCATCACCGGAAGTATGACGTTTACCCTCGGCCGTGGGGGGCAGCGCTACGTCGGGCCCTACATGCTCATCGAGAAGACCACCAGCCACGTCGCGGCACAATCTCTCTATGGCCTCTGGGATGACGGAATCTACGATTCGTGGTCGGTGACCGGCGTCAACCCCTGGTTCGAACCTGGTTGGGGGGTTTCCTTCTGGGTCAGCCACTACGATGGCCACGTGGTCTCTGGGCTCGACGGAAATCGAGGGGGCAAGGCGCGTTGCCGCTTCACTCTGGCAAACACCGAGCATGGCATTCCGGGTGGCGGAACCGGAAAGTGCCAACTCAGCGATGGCGGCCTCTTGGACGCAAGCTTTTAGGCGCGCTCCCGCTTCCTCACATCGCCTACCGGATCGCCGCAAGCCCGAAATCAGGCCCAAAACGCGTGCGGGCTCAGATCACCCGCACGCGCTCAGGCTATCCAACCTCGATCAGTGACTGAAGTGACTGCCGTCGTCCTTCTTGTTGAGCTTGGGTTGAGCTTCGAAATAATCCACCGCTGATTTAATGTCTTGGAAGAGTCGCTCCGCCATATCTCGGCTGAAATCTTCCTTGACGACGACCCTCTGCACGACGAGATCTTCGCGATTCTTGGGCATGGGGTAGGCGGGAACGAGCCAGCCGCGTTGCCGTAGTCGGTCCGCGAGGTCGTAGAGCGAAAAACTCGCGTTCTTGGCATAATCCTCGTTCATCTTCCAGCAAAAGACCGGGATATCGTCTCCGCGTGTGATCAATTCGAAGGCCGCCAGTCCGCCGATCTCCGCTGAAAGGTAGAGCGCTACGTCCTGGCAGGACTGCTGAATTCGGGCGTACCCACCGAGGCCGAGCCGGAGAAAATTGTAGTACTGGGCGATGACCTGACTCCCCGGGCGGGAGAAGTTGATCGAAAAGTCGATCATGTCTCCTCCGAGATACTTGACGTGGAAGATCAGATCTTCGGGAAGATCGGCCTCGCCTCGGAAAACAATCCAGCCCACGCCGGGGTAGACCAAGCCGTATTTGTGGCCTGAGGTGTTGATGGACTTGACTCGGGGAACCCGAAAATCCCATTCAATATCGGGCTGAATGAAGGGGGCTACGAAGGCGCCACTCGCCCCGTCCACGTGGATCGGAATATCCAAACCCGTCTTTTTTTCGAACTCATCCAGGGCATCGGAGAGTTCGGCAACGGGCTCATAACTCCCGTCGAAGGTGCTCCCCATGATGGCCACGACGCCGATGGTGTTTTCGTCGATGAGCTTGACTGCTTCCTCGGCATTGAGCGTGAAGCGATCGCCTTCTGCGGTGACCTCCCGCGCCTCGATGTCCCAGTAGCGACAGAATTTGTGCCAGCAGATTTGGGTATTGGCGCCCATCACCAGATTCGGCCGATCCGTCGGCTTGCCCGCCGCACGCTGGCGGTCCCGCCAACGCCATTTCAAGGCCATTCCTCCAAGCATGCAGGCCTCGCTGGATCCAATGGTCGAGGTGCCCACCGGGTTTTCGTCGGGATTGGCATGCCAGAGGTTGGAAAGGATTCGAACGCAGCGCTTCTCGATTTCTGCTGTCTGGGGATATTCATCCTTGTCGATCATGTTCTTATCGAGAGTTTCGCTGATCAACTGCTTCGCTTCGGGCTCCATCCAGGTGGTGACGAAGGTGGCGAGGTTAAGAAGGGAGAATCCGTCCAACTGGAGTTCGTCGTGGATGATCTGGTAGGCGAGTCTCGGAGCCATGCCCCCTTCGGACATCTCATGCTGGGAGATCGGTCCCGAAAGCTCTCGGGCTGAATAGGTCGGTACGATTTCGTCACTTGCCCGATTTTTTTGATCTTTTGCGTCCACCTTGGCTCCTCTGCAGTTGCTGTGTTGAGGGGGAGGGAACTCTAGCCAACGAGGGGGGGTCGGCGAGTGCCCTAATGAGGATTACTCCCATCCAACGAAAGAGGTCGTCTCGACTCGGGCTGCGAGATAGACTTCTGCCCATGGTGACCTTGGGAGAGTTCAGTGACTGAGGGGAGTCCAGAACTGAATCGTGACGGGACTTTTGCCCGGGCGCGCGCGTTCATCCTTCACGATCTCTGGCAGATGGATCTGGGACCGCGATCGGTAACCGCCTCGCTCCTGCGCCTGCTCCAATTCGGCGTCATGGTGGCCGAGGGGTTCGTCCAAGATCGGCTGCTCCTCCGGGCCAGCGCCCTGACGTTCATGACCGCGCTCTCGGCCATGCCCCTGCTCGTTGTTCTCGTCGCACTGGTGGGCTTGGTAGGCGGCCAGGACACCCTGATCGACTACGCCGTGAGCCAGGCCACCGCAGTCAGTCCTGAAGCGCACCGTTGGATCCTTTCTCGGATCCAGGAGGTGCACATCGGAAGCCTGGGAACTCTCGGTGGCGCCACCTTGGTGATCTCAGCGGTCTTGGCTCTGCGGCATCTCGAAAGCACCCTCGGGGACATTTGGGGCGTCCGCCAAAATCGCAGTTGGCCTCGACGCTTTGCCGATTACCTGGCGGTGCTGGTGGTGGCGCCGATCCTGACGGGCGTGGCGGTTTCGCTCTGGGCCAGTCTCGGGAGCGAAGTGGCCGCCCAGGGGTTCAGTTCGCTCCCCGTGGTGGGTTGGATCCACGACCTCAACCTGATCCAGTTACCCCAGATCCTAATCTGGGCGACCTTCGCCTTTCTCTATTGGTTCTTTCCCAATACCCAGGTGAATATTCGTTCGGCCATTGTCGGGGGCCTGGTGGCCATGCTGCTCTTCACTCTGACCCGGGTCGTCTACGTCGATATGAGCGTGGGCGCGGCGCGCTACAGCGTTCTTTTTGGCGGTCTCGTCGCGTTGCCCCTGGTGCTGACCTGGCTCTACATTTGTTGGGCGGTGGTGCTCTTCGGCGCTGAGATCGCGTACGCCCACCAGAATATTGCTCACTACCGCGAGGAGTTGAAACGCGCGGCGCTTCCCCCGGCGGAGAAGGAGTTCCTGGCGGTTCGCGTGATGGTCGCCATCGCGTCCACCTTCGCGCGTCACGAGGCGCCGAGGACCTGCGACGCCCTCGCGCTTCAACTCGAGGTTCCGGTCAGAACCCTACGCGAACTCTTGGACGAATTGGAACAGGCCGGCATTGTGATCGCAGCCGGATTGGGCGAACGCGCGCCCGCCTACCTCCCGGCCCGCCCCCTAAAAGACACGAGCGTGGCGGATATCCTCGGGGCCATCCGGCGCTCAAGGGCGGCGCTGAATAGTCCTGAGCCCGCTCAAAAGGGCACTCAGCCTTCCGGAGACACACGACTGGAGCCCATTTTCGAAGAAATGGACTCGGCGCTCGCACGGATCGCCGGCTCCCACTCCCTGCTCGACCTGATCGACGACATCTGAGCCCCTGGTCTCCGATTCGGGCCGCAACCCCCAGGAAAGAGGAGTGGGTGCGACGAGAGATATTTAGCGGGTGGGGCTGGAAAAAATGGCTGAGTGGTCCACCATCAGTCGGTCTAAGTCGATCGCCCGGAACTCACGCGGGAAACCCAGGAATGGTGATACGCAATTGGAAAGGGAGAACATTATGCGGATAAATATCCAAGGAGTAAGCACTCGAGCGGGGGTCGCGATGGGCGTCGGCCGAGGCCTACTCATTGTCTTAGCCGTCACTCTGGCTTTCTCGGGCTGCAAGACTCCCGCGGGCGAAACGGGCAACGATCAACGGGCAACGATCCGCAGCAGCAATCAGGAAATCCTCAAGAAGGTTTATGCTGAGTTTCCCGCCGCGCGTGGTCAAGTCAATCAAGGTGTCGCCTACGCGACTTTCAGCACCATTGACGCGAAGATCCTCTTTGGGGGCACGGGCAACGGATACGGACTTCTGACGGAGAAGAGTTCGGGGCAACAGACCTTCATGCGAATGGCCAAACTCCAGGTGGGCTTCGGTCTAGGCGTTCAGGAATTGAGCCTTCTCCTGGTCTTTAAAACCGACAAGACCCTCAAGCAATTCAAGGAGGAGGGCTGGACCTTCGGCGGCGGCGCATCGGCGGCGCTGAAGTCCGACCAGGGTAAGAAGGACGATCCCTCCTTCGACAAGTCCATGAAAGCGACCCTCGACCAGGATCCCCTGATCTACCAGGTCACCAATAAGGGAGTGAACATCTCGGCCACTCTGGACGGCTTTAAGTTCTCGCGGGACGGGTCCCTGAATTAGAAGAGCGAATTCCTGCCCACCCCCAGACGGGGTTGTGGGCAGGAAATTCGTGGCATCGCCGACGGCGCGGAAAGCCGCTCAGCCATCGATCAGGATTTCTGCCAGCTTATTGCGCTGATGAACGCCATCGCCCCAGATCGCTTGACCGCGCAGGCTCCGCTTGAAGAAGATGTGCACATCCGACTCCCCCATCGAGATGCGCGGTAAGAACGAAAAGCTCGGCTTTGAGCGCATCCTGAAGGAAATGCGCGGTCCCGTCGAGGATCAGTTCCCCGGCCATTCTTCGCGCCTGGCCAGTGCCCCTGACGCGGCGCATTCGGATCGAGTTTGTAGAGGGTCGAGCCCGCCCCGGCGATTTCGACACCGAGCCGAGAGTTGGCCTGATGGTTCTCGCTGGAGACCAGTTTCTGCTGAAGTGGGAGGCGCATGGGGTGGTCGCATAGCCCAGGAACCCGAGCTCGGCGGGCGTTCTGGCGCAGGCCCTGCATGGCGATCACACGCTGCATCAAGGCATCCCGGGTCACGGGATCGCTGGAGGCGCGAACGCCGTTGCGCTGGGTCTCCTTCGCGAGATCGATGAGCCCTTGAGCCGGGTCTGAGGATTGCCCCCCCAGATCCGCCGGCGCTCTCCGCCGCGCCGCGCTCGTAGGTGAGGGTGGTCATGGCCACCGTCCAACCCTTGCCAATATCATCGAGTCGGTACGAGTCCGGAATCACCGCGTCCTCGAAGAGGACCTCGTTAAAACCGCTCTCGCCGGTCATTTTCACCAGGGGCCGAACCGTCACGCCAGGGTGCCCGGCAATGGGGGCGAGGAAATAGGTCAGCCCATCGTATTTGTGATGGCGACGGGTTCGGGTGATCAAGATCATCCACTCGGCGAAATGCCCGAGGGTGGTCCAGACCTTATGACCATTCACGATCCAATCGTCGCCCTGGGCGACGGCCATGGTCTGCTGGTTCGCCATATCCGAACCCGCTCCCGGTTCGCTGAAGCCCTGGCACCAGATCTCGGCTCCGCTCAGTGCCCCCGGGATGAACCCGCGTTTCTGCTCTTCGCTGCCGTGCACCAGAATCGTCGGTGCAGCCATACTCAGACCCACAGTATTGATCATGAAGGGGACCCGGGCGTTGCCCAGTTCATGGTTGGCGATGGCCTGAAAATTCGTGTGTCCGCCTCCGCCGTAGCTCTCGGGGTAATCGCAGCCGATCAAGCCCGCGGCATGACATTGGCCTTGCCAGTCCTGGAGATAGTTGCGCTGGCCAACGGTCATAACCTCAAGGGGGCTCATGGGCAAACGCTCGGGAGGAGGCGGGGGCGCGTTCTCCTGAAGCCAATTCCGGCGAGGTGTCAGACCAATGGCTAACGCGTTCGACAGCGTTCGGCGGGGACCGAGAGTTCTCGGAGCAGGTATTCCCTGAAACCCTCGGGATAGGATTGCTCAGCCAGGGCGCGCCTCATGCAGAGCAGCCATGCGTCTCGCTCCTCGAGACCAATGGGGAGATGGGAGTGCGCCCGGGGCACATTGATCTCGCCGTATTTGGGCCGATAGATATTAGGCCCGTTCATCCAGCCGCTGAGAAAGAGGGTGAGCTTATCCCGCGCCTTAGTCATATCCGACGGGTGCATTTTTCGAATACTCTGGGCCTCGTCGAGGCTCTCCATGAAATCGTAGAAGGAATCCACAAGACGCCGAATCCCTTCGAGGCCGCCCGCGGCCCGATAGGACGCGTCCCCGACTCCATAGGGAGGCTCGCTGACGTCGCCCCCGGCCTGGCCCATTCAGATTCCTTCCGGCGTCGGGTGAGAAATTGATTCGCACCCGGAGGTTTAATTTCGGTGGTCGTCCGGAGAACTCCCGGCTTCCCCTGTGCTTGGGGGGCAGCTTCGCCCCCGGGCGATCTTCCCCGGGCGAATTCAGGCCCGAGGGGAACTGAACGCCGAGCGGGTGGCCAGCAAGGGAATCCCCAGGATGAAGAGCGGGAAGAGGTTCACCGTGTAGATATTGAAGGTCAACCCGTGGAGGACGGAGAGGCCCGAGTCGAGAACGAACCAGGCCAGGTTCGAGCCGGCGATGGCGTACCAAGCCCAGGCCTCTCGATTCCGAAACGGAAAGGCGACGACGAAGGCCTGGAGGATATACATGCCCGCGATGGTGGCCCCGAGAATCGCCATCAGGAACGAGCGCTCGGCTATTGCGTTGGGGTGGATACGTTCGGGAAAGAAATGGGCGTCGACCTGCGCCGACCAAGTGCCGACCCATCCGAGGTTGGGAGCGACTGCGACGACAAATCCCAAAGCGGCGAAGAGCAGGCTGGCGTAGAAAAGCCACTGGCACCAACGAGCGAATGTCATTTTTCACCTCCTCGATGAAGAGCCATTAAGTCCCCGTGGCCCCCAAGACTCGAGGCCGCGTCCCCGCCGACTATGCCGCCTGTACGCAGCAACGGCACTAGCCCCGGGGAAAATAGTGCGGTCTCGGAATAAAATTTTCTGAATCCAGCGCCCTAGGAGTATGCTGGCTAGATGAAAAGTGCCTTTTTCCAGCATGTCCGGTCCCGGTCCCTCGCCCGTTGGCTGTGGACTGGGGGCATGGGCTCGCTCGTCGCCCTTGGCCTGGTTTGGAGCCCCGTAGCTCTCGCTGCGGATCTCTTCCACAGCCCCGGCGATACGGGTGCCCCCGCCGCCGGCGTGCCCACCCTGGCGGGAAGCCCGGAGGAGCGCGTTTATCTCTACCTCGACGCCGGGGGGGGGGGTCTCGAGTGTCGGCACGCCTTGCCTGGATGGCGAGGGCGATGAGATTTGTGCCTGGGAGTTTGAACTGACGACGGTGGGTCCGGTCAGTGTGCAGGGATTTTTGCCCGAGCCCGGGGGCGATGCGGTGTGGAACGCCGAGGTCTCGAGTTTCCGCGCCACCGGGGGAAACGCCATCGCCGGGGAAATAGGCCCTCTGCGCCTGGGCGAACTCGTTCTTGCCGTCACAGGAAACGACTGGCGCCTGGAACTCGACGCCGGGAGCGTGGTGGCCGCCGACTTCTCGCTCGGGGGGCTATCGCCCAAGGTCGTGGCCGTGCCCGAGCCCATAGGAGCCGCTCCACTCCTTCTGGGCGTGATCCTCCTGGGCGGACTCGCGCGCCGGGGCCGGCGGCGAAGCGTACTCGCCAAGGCAGGGCTCCTTCTCTGGGTTGGAGGCCTGGCCGGTGCCCCGGATGCCCTGGCCCAAGACAGCGATTTTGACGGCATCCCCGACGCCAGCGACAACTGTGTCTTCGCCGCCAATCCCAGCCAGGCGGATTCCGGCGGCTTGCTCGGCCCCGCCGAGGACGGCATTGGCGACGCCTGTCAGTGCGGCGACCTGAACAGCGATGGCCAAATCGACCTGCTCGATGTGGCCATCTACCAGCGCGATCTCGCTGGCCTGCTTCCGGAATTTGACGCGCCGGGTCGCTGCAGCGTGACCGGCGGGCGCCTGGACTGCGAACCCAACGACGCCTATAGCATGCGGGAAGCCGTAGTGGGCTTGGCTCCGGGGATAGCCCAGGTCTGCGATGCTGCGGTTCCGACACCGGCAGCGCCCATCCGGATGGCCGCTGCCGGCGACAGCATCACTCAAGCTTTTTCGGCGGATTGCACCTGCAATGCTGGATTTCTCGGGCTCCTCTGTCTCTTGTGCCCGGCGGGCGGGGATCAAGCCGAACACTCCTGGTTCAACGGAGCCTCTCTCGGCGGTAGCTTCGAGGATCAGTACGGTCTGGGCGCGGGAATTAGTTCGGCTCGGGTCTCCGTTAGCGGCGCCGAGATGCGGGGGACTGGAAGTCACTTTTCAACCCAGGCCGACGACCTCTTGGCCCTGGTTCCCCTGCCGGAGTTGGTCACCGTAGAACTCGGGGGCAACGACATCTGCAACCGCGATTGCGTGGACCCCGCGAACTGTGCGAACCCCCTCTACACCGAGGCGGAGTGGGAGATCGCGATCAGGGCGGGCCTGGATAAACTGGTTGGATTCAACCATCCACTCTCACTTCCCGCTGGGGCCACCGTCTACCTCCTGGGAGTGCCGCGGGTTCAGGACCTCTACGCCGCGGGGGTGCAACTCGAGCAGAGTCAGGGCGACGTCAATTGCCGCTCCTTTTGGGACACCTTTGATGTGTGCACCATCGCGACGCTGGACACTCCCCTCAATGGCGAGACGCATGCGACTCGCCTAACCGGGATCGAGAGTCGGGTTCAGCTTTACAACGAGGTTCTCCGGGACCTAGCCTGGGAGTACTCGACCAACGCGACGAATCGCAACCCGCTGGGAATCGAAGTGGTGGCCGATTATGTCAACGAATCGACGCCCTCGGTGGGAACCACGAGCTTCGATGCCGGAGAGCTCAATGGCGGGGATTGTTTTCACCCCAATCTCCAGGGCCAGCGGCTCATCGCCACCGAAGCCTGGAACTCGAATCCCCGAGAGGGGACCGCCCCCTAAGCGGCTCAGCGAATGCGGTAGCGAAAGCGGTGGGGGAGCCCCTTCCGCATGATGAGCAGGGTAATATCGTCCCCACGCTCCAAGGCCTGCCAAAGCGGGTTGGACTCGTCGGTCACCCACTGATCATCCACGAGTAGAAGCACGTCACCGGGCTGCAGTCCAAAGCGGTCGTAGAGATCCCCCGGTTCCACCGTATCGAGCTTGAGAAGGCGACGTCCTGAGAAGGTCCCGGGGCTGATCGCGAGCCGGGCCTCGAGCCGGGGCCGCTCGGCCAGAGCCTGGCGAATCACCCTCGGCGGAAGGTCGATGATCGCTTCGGGTTCGAGCAGTTGCTCGGGGAAGATCGCCGGGAGAGGGGCTCGCCCAGTGGGGTCATCCGCGGGGGCCGGCGGGGGCGCTCCCGGTTCGGGCCCTCCGGGCGAGAGCGGGGTCGAGACCGTGTGGGCACCCGCCTCGCGCTGGACCGCATCGACGAGATCGGCGTAGTCAAAGGGCGGCGGAAGGTAGAGCCCATTCGCAAAGAGGCTGGGCGCCCTGGGGATCCCCAGCAGACCGGCGAGCGCCGCATCGCCAGCCACCGCGTTGGTGTGGCGGCGACTCCCCAGGCAGTTCTCAAAGGCCTCTAGATCGAGGCCCAGCCGGCGTGCGTATGCAGTGAGATGCTGCGACTCGAGGCGCGGTTGCTCCTGGAGCAGAATCGCGTGGTAAGGCCAATAGGCTTCCTGGTCTCCGGCGCAACGAGCAGCCTCTGCCGCCGATTGGGCCCAGCGGTGGTAGGGCAGGGGCAGGTCGCGGACCGCCAACCGCACCCGGTCGGGATAGTCTTCCAGAAGTCTCTCGAGCAGGGGCTGGAGCGCCCGACTGGGTGTCGATTGAAAGTCGATGAATTCCACCAGGGTGACCGGAGCCTGCTCGGCTCCGCGCATTCGGGCACCCTCAAGGGGCAGCGCGAGTCGCGGGGCCGCCGGGGCTTCGAGCAGAATTTCGGCCTCCATGGCCCGGGGTCCACGACGGCCCTCGACGATCTCGAGCAAGCGCTCCTGGCGCAAGCGGTAACGCGCGAGATCCAGATCGTGAAGCGCGATGGCCAGGCCGGCATCGACCTCAGCCGCTCGGATCGGTCGTCCCTCGACTCGGGCGAGAATCTGGTGCCCCGATGGCGTTGAGGAGCGGGCGCTTGGGACCAACGGCTCTGGGGTGGGCCCGCTCTCACCTCCGCCCCCGCCGCAAGCGAGCAGAAGGAGCACGGGCAGAAGCCTCCCCAGGAGGCGAGTCCAAGCTTCCGGGAAAGACAAAAAGCTCCGGATCCTTGGGTTGCGACGCGCGGTCGGGGTGGTCACCCGGCAAGAGTAGCCGAATTCTTCGAGTCGTTGCCGCGGGACAGTTCGGTTCGCCTATCTTGTCCCCGACTCCGTGGACAGGGCGGGTGATGCCCGGGCACAAAGTCTCGGGCGGTCCAAGAGTCAGAGGTCACGGTTCTCGGAGGGAGGCGGAGTGAGCGAAGGCACGGGCAACCCGAAAAAACCTGAATCCCTGAACCCGGGGGTCGCCTGCGTGGGCATGGGGGTCATCGGCTGCGGCTGGGCGGCTTATTTCGCGAGCCGCGGCATCGATGTTCGAGCTTGGGATCCGGATCCCCAAGCCCCCGGGCGTCTTCAACGCACCCTCGAAATCGCCTGGCCGGCCATGGAGCAGTTGGGCCTGGGTCAAGGGGGCGGCCCGGATCGCGTTCGCTTCGTTAAAAGCCTCGACGAGGCCCTCGAGGGCGCGGCGCTGATCCAGGAGAGTGCCCCCGAGCGCTTGCCCCTCAAACAATCCCTGCTCGCGGAGTTGGATCGCGGGGCGAGCGCCGAAGCGATCATCGCCTCCTCGACCTCGGGGTACCGGATCAGCCAACTCACCGAGAACTGCCACCGGCATCCCGAGCGGATCGTCGTCGGGCACCCCTTCAACCCGGTCTATCTCCTGCCTCTGGTCGAGCTCGTGGCCGGGCCGGGGACCGACCCCTCAGCCATGAATCGCGCCGAGGAAATGTACATCGGCGCGGGGAAGCGGGTCCTGCGCCTGGAGCGCGAAGTCGACGGGTTCATCGCCGACCGGTTGCAGGAGGCCATGTGGCGAGAAGCCCTGCACATGGTGGCCAACGGCGAGGCCACCGTCGAACAACTCGATCTTTCCATCACTGCGGGCCCCGGTCTGCGCTGGGCCCTGATGGGGCCCATGCTGACCTTTCATCTCGCCGGGGGGGAGGGGGGCATGGCGCATATGCTCGACCATTTCGGCCCCTCCCTAGAGTCGCCGTGGACGCGACTCGCCGCACCGGAACTGACCCCAGAGCTTCGCAACGCGGTGGTCGAGGGCTGCGAGGAGGCCTCCCAAGGGCTCGGGGTGCCGGAACTCGTGCGCGAGCGCGATCGGGGATTGGTGGCGATCATCCAGGCCCTCGAGCGGGCCGGCTTGGGGACCGTGGGCCCGGGCTGAGCCGGCCCAGAGGGTTCAGGCGCCCTCGAAATCCATCAACCGGTGGAAGGGCACACCCTGGGCCTTGAGTCGGCGACTTCCGCCGAGATCGGGCAAGTCGATCACGAAACTCGCACCCACGAGCTTCCCCCCCGATTGCTGAATCAGGTCGATCGCGGCGCAGGCGCTCCCGCCCGTGGCGATCAAGTCGTCGACAAGAAGCACTCGATCGCCGGCTCCCACGCTATCGACGTGCATCTCCATCTCGTCGCTCCCGTACTCGAGATCGTATTTCACGCTGTGAGTCGTGTAGGGAAGTTTGCCTTTCTTGCGGATCGCGACGAAACCCAAGCCCAGTTGTTGAGCCACCGAGGCGCCCACAATGAATCCCCGGGCCTCAATCCCTGCGACACAGTCGATCCCGACATCCCGCATGGGGGCGACCAACGCTTCTACTGTCTGGCCCCAGCCTTCGGGATGCTCGAGCAGCGGGGTGATGTCCCGGAACTGGATCCCCGCCTTGGGGTAGTCCGGGATGGTGCGGATCAGTTTTTTCAGGTCCATGCGATCAATCCCGCTCCTAATGCCGTGTGTGCGCCCCGAGCTTCTCCCGGTTCGTGTCCCCAGGCTAGCAGACGGGCGGAGTGGAGAGCTTACTCACGCTGGCCGGGGATGCGGTCCACCAGCAACGTCGCCGAACCCCGAGCGCAGGGCCCCCGATCGTCGTAGATGCGCGCGCTGGACTGCCCGACCCCATCGTTCGAGATATCGGTGCGTCCCTCGATACAAAACCAATCGCCCTCGGGTTCGCGCAGGATATTGAGGGAGAGGTCGGCATTGGGCGAAACCCAGCGCCCGAGGTCCAATGCATTGGCGACCCCCGACGAGAAATCGCTGATTGCGGCGAGGCGAACCACGGGTTGGTTGGGCTCCCCGCTGACCATGGGCCGCTGCAACCGAACCCAGCACCGACCCTCCTCGCCGGGTTGGGCGAGGCCCGTTTTTTGATAATTCACCGCACGCAGCCAGCCGGGGAGGTAGGAGATCTTGCGCCGTGTGGCGCGAACACCGGGCTCCACGGGCGGGCGGGGCGGGGGTGGAGTCTCATCGGCGAAGCCCGCATCCTGGGCGAGGGCGGAGTCGCTGCGGATACGCAGCGCCGAGGTGCGCGCCACCGGGACGCCCTCGTCCTCTAGCCAGGCATCGACGACCTGAATTCGCCGCCCGCCCCGGACGATCTTGGCCCGGCATTTCAGGGGCCGCATGGGGACGGGGCGCATCAGGTCGATGGTGAGTCGGGCGATGCGCATGGGCGACGGCGACTCTTGGATATCCACCGCGCGTGCGAGTATCCCCGCCACGGCGCCGCCGTTCTGGTGGTCGGGGTTCCAGGGGCCCTGGGCGTAATTCGAGGGCACGATCCATTCGCCGTCCTCGGAGTACACCCCATCATTGATTTCATCGCCGGATTCATTTTCCATCGGGCGCGCAGCATACGGCATTCTCGCCCGTCGAGTCCAGGGGAGGGAGTGGCTCTTTTTAGTTCCCGAAGATCCAGTAACCGGTGGGATTGTCCGGGCACTGCCCCAGTCCGCATTCCATGAGGGCGAGAACAGCGTTGACCACGCAAATCAACACCGCCATGTAGCAGACCACCCGAGCGGGACGACTCCCGGACCAGCGAGCGCGGGGATTCACGTCATCCCCCGATTCGTCGATGCCATCGGGAATCATCAGGAGCACGGCACTTCCGGCGAGAAAACAGAGAAAAACGATGAGAGCCCAGGTATAAAGATGGAGCCCAAGTACCGAGCCGCCGTAGCCACCCCCGGGCGGGTCGTTGATGTGCAGGAGGACGTGGCGACCCGCAATGGCCATTCCTGTCATGGCACCGGCAATCGAGAAGCCGTAGTGAGCGGGCCGGATGCCGAGTCGTACGTTCATGACCAGGCCGATTATGACCGCGAACATGCCCAGGCGTTCGAGCAAGCAAAGCGGACAGGGTAGGTCGCCGGTGAGTTGCACCATGAGGGCGCCATAGAGCGGGGCCTGCATACACACGAGTGCCAGGATATTGAGGTTGTAGGCGAGGCGCCTTCCGTCGGCGATCAAAACAAGAACCCCAGAGATTCGGTCGCATGATGATTGAACCAGATCAGGGTCAGAGCCAAGCTCGCCCAGAAACAGCCCACCGCGGCCTTTTCCTTCTCCTGAAGCACCAGGATCAAAGCGATCGCCTGGATGGTGAAGATCAAAGCCAGCATGACCGTTCCCCCCTCTTTATCTGAACCCTGATGAAAGCATACAGGAACCCGGGGCGTCAGCGCCTGGGCCTCGACGTTTGGGGCGGCTGGCATACGTAAAAGTGGGAGCTGCCCCCCCGGCTTTCCCTATACTTCGCACTTCGGGTAACGGACGCTCAAGGAGGACCTGGGATGAAATGTGCCGACTGGTTTATCGACGCGGATACTCATGTGACCGAGCCCGCGGATGTCTGGACGGCGCGCCTGCCCGCTCGGATGCTCGATGCGGCGCCACGGATGGTTCGCGGCGACGACGGAGTGGACACTTGGCAATTCGGCAGCCACGCTCGAAAGATCCCGGTGGGCGCGACAGCCATGGCGGGCTGGCCCGAACCCTTCCCCTCGTTTCCCAAAAATTTGGATGAGTGCACACCCGGCGCATACGACGCCAAGGCGCGCCTTGCCTACATGGACGAAATCGGCGCCTGGGCCATGGCGCTCTACCCCAACGTGGGCGGCTTCGGGAGCGAGACTTTCCTCGGCCTCAATGACCCCGAGTTGATGCTGGCTTGCGTCCAGGCCTACAACGATTGGCTGATCGAGTGGATCTCGCCCGACCCGAGGCGCTTCATCCCCGTCATGGCCACGCCCTTCTGGGACGTAGAGGCCACGGTCAAGGAGATCTACCGCTGCCGAGAGATCGGGCACAAGGCGATTCTCTTCACCAGTGCGCCCCAAGATTTCGGGATGCCCTTTATCGGTGACCCCCACTGGAACCCCATTTGGGGAGCCGCCCAAGATGTGGACCTTCCCATCAGCTTGCATATCGGAAGCGGGGATTTCCAGGATCAGATCATGAACCCGGGGCGCTTCGCTGCCCACGGAATCGCTCCGACCACGGTTTCGGGTTCCATGTCGATCCTTCTGACCAATGCCATCCAGTTGATGGATGTGATCATGTCCGGCGTTCTCCCGCGCAACCCCCGACTCAGGCTGGTCTCCGTCGAGGGGGGAATCGGCTGGGTCCCCTTCGTCAAAGAGGCCCTGAACCACGGCTTTGACTACGCCGGAGTCAGCAAGGAGAAGCCCGAGTTCACCCGGCATCCCGGGGACTACATCCGGGAGCAGGTCTGGTCGTGCACCTTCTTCGAAGAGTACGCTCCACACACGGTCCTCGATGAGGTCGGGGTCGACCGCGTTCTCTTCGAAACCGATTATCCCCACCCGATTTGCCTCTATGGCCAGGAAGTGCGCGAGAAAATCGATGCCGCATTCGGGGACCTGCCCGCCGAGACCCAGCAGAAAGTGCTCTTCGGAAATTCAGCAGAGCTCTACGGCGTCGAGGCACCGGATCGCCCGTGGGCCGGGGGGAGTGGCGCGCCGCTTTCCTAGAGGCCTTCGGGACGTTGACCGATAACCCCCGCAGCGCGCAACTCCTGCAACTCGGCTTTCGAGAGCCCCAGAAGATCGCCGAGGATCCGATGATTGTCCTCGCCGAGGGTCGGCGCTGGCTTGCGCAGCCAGTGCTCGATGCCGGCGAAGCGGAAGGGCAGGGAGGGGAGCGGAAGCGCCCCCACTGTCGGATGCGGAGTCCGTTCGAAATAGCCCCTCGCACGGAACTGGGGATTCGAGGCATAGAGGGTCGACGGGTTGGCGACTTCGGACGCGGGAATTCCCGCGGCGCGCAATTTCTCGATGAGGGCTGAGCGCGGGTGCTGTGCCGTCCATGCCCGTAGCTCCTTGTCGAGAGCATCGTGGTGCCGCCGGCGTCCTGCCTGGGTGTCGAATTTTGTCGACTCGGCCCAACCGGGCTCGTCCAGGCAGGTGCCCAGGGCCCTCCACTGGGCATCCGAACAAATCGAGAGCGCAAGCCAAGTCTCGGCTCCGGCCTGGCCATCGGCGCAGGGATAAAGACCTTGGGGGGCCGCCAGGGGCGAGCGATTGCCGTCGCGCTCGAGCAGGTGTCCGTAGGCGCTCCACTCGAGGACCTGTTCGGCGGCCACGTTCAGCGCGCTCTCGACCATGGTGCTCTCGACGTGGGAAGCGGTCTGACCCGCCGATGGGTCGAGCCGAGTCACGAGAAAAGCAAAGGCCGCGTGCATGCCCGCGATGGGGTCGCAGGGGCCCCGGGGAATCCGCGGTTGATCGCCGGCATGCCCCGTGACCCAGGCAAGGCCGGACAACTGCTCCATGGTCTGGGCGAAACCCGTGTTATCTCGCCACGGACCCGAGAGTCCAAATGCGGGCATTCGCATCATGCTGGCCTGGGGATTCAGCGCCTGGATCTCCTCCCAGCCCAGGCCAAAATTATCGAGGACTCGGGGTGTGAAATTTTCGACGACGGCGTGGCAATGGGGAATCAGCGCCTCGAGGAGCCCCTTGCCCCGGGCATCGTTGAGGTCCACGGTAAGCCCGAGTTTATTAGTGTTGGCCTGAAGAAAATGAGCACTGGCTTCCCACCAGTCCGGGAAATGAGCGGCGACCATGCCGCCCACCATGCGCATCCCGTCAGGTCGCTGGATGGCTTCGACGTGGATGACCTCGGCTCCCAGGCAGGCGAGAACATGGGAGGCCGAGGGACCCGCCCACCACGCGGTGAGGTCGAGAATGCGAAGGCCGTCTAGGGGAAGGCCCTCGCGGAGAGCGGTCACCGGGGGCAGGGCGGGAACCGCGAAGCCCACGCCGGTGTGTTCACCCAATCCCGGCGCGGACTCTGGAGAAGCCGGCGGGGCGTGATCGATCCGGTAGGGGCGGCGGGGCTGCTTGAACTGGCCGCTGGCGTCGGAGAGGAAAACTCCTCGCTCCACCAGATGGGGGTGGGCCTGAACGGTCTCCCCGTTACAGACCGGAGCCACGGGAATCCGGAGCAGGGAGGCTTTTTCGATGATCTCCTCACTCGGCCTCGCACTCAGCCAATCGGCGATAATCGCGCTCCACTCCTCGAAGCGCATCAAACGCCCGGCGAATTGTGCGAGCTCCTCGTCGTCGCGCAGATCCGGCCGATCGATGAGGAGGAGGAAATCTGAGAACTGCTGTCGCGAATTGGTGCAAAAACCCACGTAGCCATCCCGAGTGGGCTCGATGGAGGGGGTCTCGACGGATTGGCCGAGGAAGGCGTGCGGGGGATCCTCGACGCCGCCGTTCATCAGTCGATTCAGAGTGTCGGAAAAATTCGTGAAGATCATGTTCGCGGTTTCGAGGATCGAGAGATCGATGGCTTCTCCACGCCCGCTCTGGCGCGCGGCGAGCAGTGCGCCCAGCGCCGCCACCGCGCCGTAGGTTCCGGCGGCCCACTCCGCCAGACGGCCACCGGCCTGGAAAGGTTCCTTGCCCATCAGACCCCGCACGCCCAGAGAGCCCGACTCGGCCTGGAGGGTGAACTCGGTGGCCTTTCGGTGCGCCCAGGGACCCGTCAGTCCGTAGGGAGTAATCGAGAGGGTCACCAGCGTGGGGGAGATCTTCCGAAAACTCGCCAGATCGAGGCGTGGGCCCGTATCGGTCTCAAGACCGTGTGCCTCGATCACGAGATCCGCCCCGGCGACCAATTCGCCAACGCCGGGGGTATCGGGATCGCCGAGCCAGGAGCGTTTGCCCGCATTCAAGAAGTCGAAGAGCGCCGAATTGTCGGCGTGGGTGTCGGGTTCGCTGGCACGCCAATGCCGCAGAGGGTCACCGCCCGGGGGTTCGACCTTGATCACTTCGGCCCCGGCGTCTCGAAGTAGCTTTGACGCGTAGGGTCCGGCGATCTGGTGAGAGAAATCCACCACACGAATTCCGGCGAGGCTTCCCGGCATTGAAGGATCTCCCTGGGGCGCAAGGCCCGGCCGCTTCAGGCGGCGACCCCAAGCATGCCATAAATCAGGGTCTTTTCGCGGTCCCCATCCAGCGTGAGCTCGGCTCCCCGCCCCCGAAATCGTCGATGCCCCATGGGAGTCGATTCCGTACACTCTGGCGCCGGAAGTCCATCAGGCGAGGAGAACAGAAAGTTGACAGCTGACGACCCGGTTCGCGATTCTCTCGAGCGCTTTATCGGCAAGCCCATGGGGGAGGGAGCTGTCGCCCCCGAAGAAGTCAACCTGCCCATGATCCGCCACTGGGTGGACGCCCTAGACGACCGGAACCCGATTTACCTCGATGAGGCAGTGGCCGCGGAGACCCGGATGGGCGGAGTCGTCGCCCCCCCCGCCATGCTTCAGACCTGGACCATGCCAAGCCCGGTGATCGCCGGGATCGCCGAACGCGGCGGTGCCCCCACCGCGATGAAATCAGAGAATGTCGTGACGGCGCTCGACGCCGCCGGTTACGTGGGCACCCTCGCCACGAATTCGGAACTCGAGTTCGAACGCTACCTCCGAGTTGGAGACCGGCTCAAGACCACCAGTGCCCTGGAGTCGATTTCCCCGCGCAAGCGAACGGGGCTCGGTCTGGGATATTTCGTGACCTGGATCACAACCTATTGGGCGGGGGAAGACGAAATCGTGGGGCGCCAACTCTTTCGAATCTTCAAGTTTGATCCGAGCACCATGGGAGGAGCGGCATGAGTGCGGGCACGATCCACGTGGGAGACGAACTCCCGGTTTTCGAATTGCCCGTGACTTCGACGGTGATCGTCGCGGGCGCCATCGCTTCTCGAGATTTTATGCCCGCCCATCACGACAGCGAATACGCCCGGGGCCAGGGGGCGCCGGACATGTTCATGAATATTCTCACCACCAATGGCTATGTCTCTAAATTTATTACGGATTGGGCGGGCCCGGAAGCGATGGTGAAGAAGATCGCCATCCGGCTCGGGGGGCCCGCGATCCCAGGCCAGCCCCTGCGCTTCAGCGGTCAGGTGATCGCGGCTGAGGATAAAAATGACGAGCGCGTCTTCGAGGTGACGATCCGTGCCGCCAATGACCTCGGCGACCACGCCACCGGTACGGTGGTGGTCTCGCTTCCCCTGGAGCCGAGTTCATGAGTCCCGCTCGGGCGCATATCGTGGGCGTGGGCGAATCCGCATACGCTCGCTGGGGAAAGATTGGGGAGGTCAGCGAGCACGCGCTGGCCTGTCAGGCCATTCAACGCGCTGTCGCCGACGCGGGCCTCTCTATGGACGACGTGGATGGCTTGGCCTCGTTCGCCGAGGACCGGAACGAGGCGGTCTTCCTGGCCGCCGAATTGGGTCTGCCCGCCCTGCGTTTTGGGAACATGGTATGGATGCCCGGTGGAGGCGGGGGATGCGCCGCGGTTTCCAACGCCGCGATGGCGGTGGAAACGGGCCAAGCTGAGGTAGTCGTTGTCTACCGCTCGCTCTGCCAGGGACAATTCTACCGCTTCGGAAGTGGCGGGGTCAGCACCGACGCCCCAGCGGACCCCCCCGTTCCCTCGCTGCAGCAGGCCAACTCCCTGCTCATGGCCTCCATGGGCTTCGCCATGCCCTATGGCCTCCTCATGGCCGCTGCTGCGTATGCTCTCCCCACACGGCGGCATATGCACCTTTACGGAACCACCAGCGAACAGCTCGGATTATTGGCGGTGACCTTCCGCGAGCATGCGAGCCGAAACCCTCGTGCGGTGATGGGGGGGCGACCGTTGACCCTCGAAGATCACCAGGCCTCACCCATGATCGCCGATCCCCACCGACTCTTCGATTGCTGCCTCGAGAGCGATGGTGCCTGTGCGGTTGTCGTGACCACCGAGGAGAGAGCGCGGGATCTGGCGAAACGTCCGGTAGAAATCCTGGGCAGCGAGCAGGGCGCGCCCCGGGGTTATGCATTCGGCCCATTTACCAACGCCAATATCCCCGACGCGCTCTACGCGACCGGAGGAGGAGAGGAAATGGCTGGGCGCCTCTGGGCCAAAACCGGACTCTCGCCTGGGGATGTCGACGTGGCCCAACTCTACGATCACTTCACGGGCTGCGTGCTGATGCAACTCGAGGACTACGGCTTTTGCCAGCGGGGCGAGGCCGGCGCCTTTATCGAGAGCGGAGCTCTCGCCTGGAAGGGCGGCAGTCTGCCGACGAATACTCACGGCGGAAGCCTTTCCGAGGCCTACATTCACGGCCTTAACCACGTCGTCGAGGGGGTCCGATCCCTGCGCGGCGAATCCACCAGCCCGGTCGAGAACGCCGAAGTCTGCCTCGTGACGAGCGCGGCGTGCGTGCCCTCGAGCGCGGTTCTATTGGGGCGGAAATGAGCGAACGGTATTTTCCCGACACGATGCCGCCCCCCATGGCGGATGGCACGAGCCTTCCCTGGTGGAAGGCGGCCGCGGAGCATCGACTGGTGGTCCAGGAATGCGGAGCCTGCCAGGTGACCCGCCTTCCCCCATCCCCGGTCTGCCCCGACTGCCGCTCTGACCAATTCGGCTGGCGAGAGGTCTCGGGCGAGGGGGAGGTCTACACCTTTACTCGGGTTCACCGACCCCTGGGAGCGGGACAGGCGATTCCCTTTATCATCGCGGTGATCGCGCTCGACGGGTCCGGCGGGCTCCGAATGATTTCCAATGTCGTAGAGATAGAAGCGGATGCCGTCGCCATCGGAATGCGCGTCGAACTGGTCTGGGAGGACATGAGCCCCGACCTCGCGATCCCCCGGTTCAGACCGGCTACAAACTGAAGAATAACCCAGCCCCGGAGCCCATAGGAACCGTCGGCGAGGAGGAAATACCGTGAAGCGTAGAGGGATCGAGCTCGGACTGATCACCACTTTAATCCTCGGCCCCTTGGGCTGCGGATTATCCGAGTCTACCGACGACGACTCGCCCCTGGGCACCTCCAGCCGAGGCGCCGTCCCCGAACAGATCCTAGAGGTCAATCCGGCAATCCTGGACCGCACCCGCGCCGCACCGAACCCCGAGCGCAACGCTTATTTCGGTGATCTCCACGTCCACACGACGTATTCCTTCGATGCCTTCGTCTTTGGTACGACCGTGGGTCCGAGGGAGGCCTACCGCTATGCCCTGGGCGGGACCATTGAGCACCCAGGCGGCTTCGACATGACCCTTCGCCAACCCCTGGACTTTTATGCGATCACGGATCACGCCATGTTCCTCGGCGTGGCCGCCGCCGCAGGGGATACCTCGACGGAATTCTCAAAGCTCGAGGTCTCCGAGCCCCTGAACGACCTCAATCACCCGGACAGCAAGGGACTCCTCAGCGTTCTACCCAGGGTGCAGGCCTTTGCCACCACGATTCCGGGTCTTCTCGGTGGGATCCTGGACGGGAGCTTGGACCCCGAGACCACCGCTGCCATCACCCGAACGGCCTGGAGCGATATCGTCGAGGCCGCCGACCAGTACAATAGCCCCGGCCACTTCACGACCTTCGTCGCCTACGAATACACGACCTCCGCCAACGACCGGGGAAACCTCCACCGGAACGTGATCTTCAGAGGCAGCGACCGCCTCCCCGCAGAGCCCTTTTCGCGTTTTCATTCCCAGAATCCCGAGGATCTCTGGGATTGGCTCGACGGACTTCGGGGCCAGGGCATCGAGGCTCTCGCCATCCCCCACAACTCCAACGGCTCCAACGGCCAGATGTTCAAGATGGTGGACTGGGCAGGAAATCCCCTGGACGATGCCTACTCGAAGCAACGGATGCGCAACGAACCCCTGGTCGAACTCACCCAGGTCAAGGGCACTTCGGAAACTCATCCTTCCCTCTCCGACAACGACGAGTGGGCTGAGTTCGAGATCATGCCCTACCGGGTGGGCGGACTCCTGCCGAGTCAAGCCGATGGCAGTTACGCGCGCCAAGCGCTCCGTCGGGGACTGGCCATGGAGGAAGCGGGACAGGTCAGTCCCTTCCGGTTCGGATTTGTCGCGGCAAGCGATACCCATACCGGGGCGATCTCGGACGACGAGAAGAATTTCTTTTCGAAAATTGGGGTTCTCGACGCCACGGCTGAGCTGCGCGGCTCGGTGCCCGTCCCGGCGTGGCAAGCCATGCTCTTGCCGATCCTCGCTCCCCAACAGATTGAAGAGGTCGAGGGACGAAACTACGCCCGCACCCCCACGACGACCTTTGGTGCCTCGGGGATCGCCGGAGTTTGGGCCGAGGAGAATACCCGCGAAGCGATCTACGACGCGTTCCGTCGCAAGGAAACCTTTGCGACTTCGGGCCCGCGCATTCGCGTTCGCTTCTTCTCGGGCTATGAACTCGGCGAAGAACTTCTCACGTCCCCCGATGCCGTGAGTCGAGCCTACGCCGACGGGGTCCCTATGGGGAGCGATCTAGCGGGGCAGGGCGATGCCTCCCCCAAATTCTTTGCCTGGGCGGTGGGAGACCCCCTGAGCGCCCAACTCCAACGACTCCAGGTCGTCAAGGGTTGGGTGGAGGGCGAGGAGACCTTCGAGCGTGTCTACGATGTGGCGTGTTCGGATGGGGGCCTGCCCGATCCCGTCACGAACCGGTGTCCGGATAACGGGGCAAAGGTCGATCTGTCAAATTGCTCCTACGATGAGAAACTGGGAAGCGCAGAACTGAAGGCGGTCTGGAGCGATCCCGATTTCGCTCCGGATCAGCGCGCTTTCTACTACCTGCGGACCATCGAAAACCCGACCTGTCGCTGGTCGACCTGGGATGCCCTGCGTACGGGCGTCGCACCTCGACCGGATTTTCCAACGACGATCCAGGAGCGAGCCTGGTCATCCCCCATCTGGTTCGTGCCCGGAGACCAAGGCGCGACTCCAACCGCCGGTTGAGCAACCCATGGCGCGGGATGCGCACGCTACACTAAAGAAAATGTTGCTCTCGCCCGGGCGAGAGCACAGAAGGCAACACCGAGAAGAGGAAACAAGCGACCATGGCCAGACCAGGATTTAATTGGGAAGACCCCTTTCAACTGAGCGCACAACTCAGCGACGAGGAGCGGATGGTGGCAGAGACCGCTCACGCGTTCGCCCAAGATCACCTCCTGCCCAGAGTGATCGCAGATTTCCGCGAAGAGAGCTTCGACATCTCGGTGATGCGCGAGTTCGGGGCCGTGGGACTCTTGGGATCGACCATCCCCACCGAGTACGGCGGGGCGGGGGTTTCCCACGTGGCCTACGGGCTGGCGGCCCGGGCGATCGAATCGGTAGATTCGGGCTATCGCTCGGCTATGAGCGTCCAATCCTCCCTGGTGATGCACCCGATATACGCCTACGGCACCGAGGATCAACGCCGAAAATTCCTGCCCGGCCTGGCCACCGGCGACTTAATCGGCTGTTTCGGACTCACGGAATCCGACCACGGTTCGGATCCGGGCTCGATGACCACCCGGGCCGTCCCGGTGGAGGGCGGCTACCGCCTGACGGGTTCTAAGATGTGGATCACCAACTCGCCCATCAGCGACCTCGCCGTAGTCTGGGCGAAGCTCGATGGGGATATCCGGGGTTTCGTGGTGGAGCGCGAGAGCGCGGGCCCGGGCTTCACCACCCCCAAGATCGAGGGGAAACTCTCCCTGCGCGCTTCGATCACCGGATCCATCATGCTCGATAATGCATTCGTGCCCGAAGAAAACCTTTTCCCGAAGGTCAGCGGCCTGGGTGGCCCCTTCGGCTGCCTCAATAAGGCGCGGTACGGCATCTCCTGGGGAGCGCTCGGCGCCGCCGAATTCTGCTGGCAGGCGGCTCGGGACTACACCCTGGCGCGCAAACAATTCGGCCGACCCCTGGCCGCCAACCAGCTCATCCAGCTCAAACTTGCGGATATGCAAACCGAGCTCGCCCTGGGTTTTCAGGCCTGCCTGCGAGTGGGCCGGATGCTCGACGAGGGCACCTGCGCCCCCGAGAATATTTCCCTGGTCAAGCGAAACTCGTGCGGTAAGGCCTTGGGCATCGTTCGCCAAGCCCGGGATATGCACGGGGGCAATGGGATCAGCGAGGAATACCACGTTATGCGCCACCTCATGAACCTCGAGACCGTCAACACCTATGAGGGCACCCACGACGTCCACGCCCTGATCCTTGGCCGAGCTCAGACCGGGATCCAAGCCTTCACCGGTGCTTGAGTCTTTCGGACCGCGGCATTGATAAAGCGCCTTGCCATTGAGGGAGTCAGAAAAACCCCGAAGCCTCGCCCTGGGAGGAATATCTGCGCCTGGGACAGCCCCCGAACCCCTTCCCTCTAGGCCTAGAAAGTCGTCTGACTTCCAGCCGGTCACCAGAAAAGCGCCGGTCTAGGGTCGATAGTTGGGCCGAATGGTCATATCATAGGGTCGTCCGGGGGGCGGTGGACCTCTCGGCCCGGCAGCCAACTCGGAGGCGACCCTCATGAGAAACGCTCTATCTCTTCCCTCGCGCGTCATCACCCTCGCGATGATCCTCGCATTGGGGTCCATTCTGGCCCCCCCGGCTTTCGCCGGCGGCGGGGCGCCCGCTAACCCGGGAACCTATATGGGCGATTTTAATGGCGATGGCCGGACGGACGTCCTGGTGAGCAACACGGTATCCCGCGAACTCTACGTGTATGTGACGGCGACGGGCATACCCACCACGGTCAACGTTTTTGCGTCTCAAAGTGCTCTCCTGACGACGCTTCCCGAGGGCGCCTCGGTGCAGGCGGTGGGCGATTTCAACGGCGACGACCGCGCTGACATTCTGGTCCAGTCGGGGCTGAACTTGGTGGTGCTCGTGAACGACGCCTCGGTCCCGGCCGGCAACCCGGTTGCCCTCGACCCGGCTCTGACGGGCTGGATCGGCACGCCTCCCGCGGGTTGGTCGGTTTCCGGGGTGGGCGATGCGAACAACGACGGCTTGGCTGACACCTATGTCCATAACACCAACGGCACGGTCTACGTCTACATCACGAGTCTGACCGAACCCGACTATGCGGGCAAACCCCGGGGCAGTGCAAGCCTGAGCGGCGCGCCGATTGCGCTCCCGGACACTTGGACTGTGGCCACGGTGGCCGATATGAACGGCGATGGGCTCAGCGATTTCACCGGCCAGGCGCCGAGTGATGGCGGCTTCAGCACTCTCTATACCTTCATTAGCGCGGTGGGCGGCATTACCGTGGACGGCGCTGCGAGCGGTTCTCCGGCAGGGGTTCCCGACGGCTACGGATGCTGCGCGGCTGGTCTCACATCCGACGCAGCGACGAGCAGCAGTTTCGTGGTTATGGACGAAAGCGGCGGCGCAACAGACGGGCTGCTCTACGTCTTCGTAACCGATGCCACGGGCGTTGCCGTGGACGCGGGAGCGAGCACGAACAGCGTGACCTTGCCCACTAACTGGGGGGTGGAAGGTCTTGCCGATTTCAATAACGACGGCATCGTCGACACCGTGGCGGTGGAGGATGGAAGCGGCAGCATGATCGTGTACCTCAACTCGGGCCCGGGAACGGTTTCAGCTACTCCCTTCATGACGAACGTGCCCACGGACTGGGAGGTTGCCAACTTCACCGGGATGTCGGCGA
>JAQWRT010000055.1 GCA_029243605.1 Myxococcota bacterium | reverse complement strand
GGGGCAAGAGCGTCTACGGGCCCGGCGAGAATGGCGGGATTTCTGGCCTCGTCATCTACGGCGTGACTCGCGCCGAGGATGATCCGTCATACGCTGCCGCTGAAGAGTGGGAGCCCGGCGTGGCCAACGCTGTGGTCAATCTCTATGAAGATCTCGACGGTGACGGTGTCATCGACGATGTCGACGAAAGCGGCGATTGGGTTCTGTCCGATGTGGACAATTTCCCCTTCGGCAACTTCCCCGGCTACGAGGATATTGATCGCAACTACAACTTCACTTTCGATTCCGGTGATGCCGTTGCAATCACGACGACGGATAGCTGGGACGATAGCTTTCCCGAGGACTGCCCCGGCGAAAACGGAACCCAGGCCAACTTCCCCGTGCCCGGTGGCGGTGGAGCCACGGCTGGCTCGTGCTTTGAGGGCCTGCGCACCTACAATCAGGTCAGGGACGGAATTTTTGACGGTGGTTTCGCCTTTGGGGCCATCGTTCCCGGTGGTGTCTCTTCGGGCGCGCCCGAGCTGAGCCCCATTCCTGCCGGCACCTATATCGTAGAGTCCGTTCCTCCCGGCCTGATGCACACGGTGGCTGAAGAAGATAAGAATGTTGATTTCGGCGACCTTTGGACGCCTTCGACTCAGCTTCTTCCGCCTCCCTGTGTTGGCGATCTTCACACGGTCCCTCAGCACCTCAATCTCTTTACTCAGGGCTGGGCGGTCGAATCGCCTCGAGCGGGCGAGCAGACTCCCCTGTGTGACCGCAAGCAGGTCGAGCTCAAGCCTGGTGGATTCAATGCCGGTGTCGAGTTCTTCGTAACCACTGACGTTCCCTTGCCGGGTCGTGCGGTGGGTATCGCGATGGACGACCTCGCTAATGAGTTCGACAGCACCTCGCCGAATTTCGCCGAGAAGTATGCGCCGCCGAATGTTCCCATCGCCTTTTACGATTGGAAACAGCAGGAGCCGTTTAGCCGAGTCTATTCGGATGAGTTCGGTGCCTACAACTCGCTGATTCCGGCGACTTACAACATCAACCTCCCGTCGCCGAGTGGTGTGTCACCGTTTATGTCGACGGTGTGTATCAATGATCCCGGTCCGGTTGAAGATCCTAATAACCCGGGCGAAATGATCCAGGATCCCCACTACAACCCGCAGTACTCGAGGTTCTGTTACACCTTCAATTTCCACTCGGGTACGACGACCTACCTCGACACGCCGGTCGTTCCCATCGCTGCCTTCGCCGGTCCGACTTCGCCGGTCGATTGCGAGCCGTCGGATGCCGAGCCGGTACTCCGACGCGTCGATGGTCCCGGGTTTGCGGGTCCCGTCGCCAACACAGGTGACATCATTACGATCGAGTCCATGGGTTCACAGGATGTCCCGAACCCGGGCTTCTTGAATGACGGGCTCACGTCCAAGCTGGTCAGTCGTGACTTTGGATTCGGCAACACCGAAGGTACCGTTTCGGTTGGTGGAGTCGATATTCCTGAGGCAAACGTCACCTGGAACAACTACGCGATTACGGCCGAAATTCCGGCCGGTATGACCTCCGGTCAACTCGTAGTGACGCGTGGTGACAACGGCAATTCCACTCAAGTTGGCGTGACCCTGACCGTGAATCCCACCCAGTTGGTTCGGACTGTGCCCCAGGGTGGCTCCATTCAGGCGACCATCGATGCCGCTGATCCGGGAGACTTGATTATTGTTCCGGGTGGCCTCTATAACGAAAACGTGATCATTGATCGCGGTATTCAGTTGCAGGGCGTCGGAGCGGGCTCGACGATCATCAGCGGCACCAACCTGCCGACCAGCAGGGCGGTGGCATGGCGAGCAGCCCTTCAGGCCAAGCTCGACGCCGGTCTTGCGCAACTCCTTCCGGGCCAAGAAGGCCCGGTTGCCGAGGCTCCCGTTGGTTGGGAGAGCGGATTGGTCGCGGAAGAGTCGCCCACGATCTTCGTTGCGCCGGCCGATGGTGATTTTGCTGCGGCTCCGAATCGCCCCCGCATTGACGGCCTGACCGTCAGGAGCGGCGAAATCGGTGGCGGCATTCTCCTTAACGGGTATGCCGAATCGATGGAAGTCTCCAACAACATCGTCAAGAACAACGTTGGCGTGTTCGGTGGTGGCATCCGGGTCGGTCGCAACGACATTGAGGGTATCGTCGACGGACAGAATGACGGCATATCCATTCATAACAATCAGGTGGCGTTCAACGCGGGCCTCGATGGGCCTGGCGGCATCGCCATCTACCCGGGTGCTGATAACTACGTTATCGAAGATAACCTGGTTTGCGGTAACCACACGGGTTCGAGCGGTGCTGGCATCGGCCATATCGGTCTTAGCGATGGCGGTCTGATTCGTGGGAACACCATCATCTTCAATGAAGCGTGGCACGGAACACTGGCCGCGTCGGGTGGTGGAATTCAGGTTGCCGGGATGGCCGGTCAGGAAATTCCTGAAGCCGACGTCGATGGGAATCCCCCGATGAGCCCCGGCAGTGGTGACGTGACGATCGATGCCAACCTCATCCAGGGCAACTCTGCAGGAACCGGCGATGGGGCTGGAATCAACCTCTTCTCGATCAACGGTGCCGATGTTGAAGCCGATCCGGCGGATTCCTCTACATGGTGGAGTGTCGATATCTTCAACAACATCATCGTGAATAATGTCGCGGGCAACGCTGGTGCAGTCACCCTTCTCGATGCTGTGAATGTTGACATCGTCAACAACACGATCGCGAACAACGACAGCACCGCGACTGCTTCGCAGGCGATGAGTGTTGACCTGCAGTCGTCAACTCCGCGAGGAGCTGGGATTGTGTCGTACGTGCACTCCCAGGCGATGGGTGCGGTTGATCCGGGCAATAAGAACTTCTCGAATCCATATCTCAGGAACAACATTGTCTGGCATAACCGATCCTTCAGTTGGCAGGCGATTCCAGCAGGTGGTGGAACCGGTGAGTTGATCCCCGACCCCTTGACGCCGAACTACAACGACTTCGAGGTCTGGGGAACGACCAACCAGAAATGGCTGAATCCGAAGTTCTCTGTGATTTCGGATACGTCGGTGGCCGGTGCTCCTTATGGTAATGCGAACAAGAACAACACGGACGCCGATCCGAAATTCGTGGACGGCTATCACAACGGTCCGCGTGGCTCGCTGGTCGAGATCGAGTTCAAGCTTCTGGCTGGGCCTCTTCTCACCGCGGTTGCATTCGATGAAGGCGGTAACTTCATCGATATCAGCTACGGACCGCTGAAGTTGCTTGGTGACTACCACATTGAACCAACGTCCTCGGCGGCGAGCATTAACGGCGCTTCTAACCCGATCAATACCAACGTCGAGCTCCAAACCGATTTCGACGGTGATCCCCGAGGTGGGGGGGCCGGTCCGATCGATGCTGGTGCTGATGAGTACACGGCCGCTGGTGGTGCCCTCTGCGGCCTCGGTTTCGAAGCAGCCTTGATTCTCCCGCTAGTGCAGTGGAGCCTACGCAGGAGAAGGAGGAAAACGCGGATCTGCGATGGTCAGCCTAGCCATGAGGAGTTGGGACGATGAAGCGCGTATACGGAGTGGCAATCAAAATGGTTCTGGCCTCTCTCGCCCTGGTCTTTGTTGCCGGGGGAGCAGGTGCAGATGTTTATGTTCAGTGTCCTGGGGACACGGACGGTGACGGGGTGATCGACGACTTTACTGACCCCGAATTGCTGGCCCACCCGAATGCGGTTTGTATGCATATCACGGGTGGTGACGGCTTCATCAACATGGCAGATACAACGGTCACTGGCGGAGCTCGAGGGCGACAGCTCTACATGTTTGGCTTCGCCGATGTGACGGGCGTTCCGCCGCTGGACGTGATCGATGAAGGAACGACGGCTGCGTGGTACCCGGGTCCGCTCATTGAGTTGGATGAAGGGGATGAGTTCTACCTTTCACTCACGAACGTGGGAATGGCGCGTCGTCCTGATCTGGATGATCCGCATACCGTTCACTGGCATGGGTATGCTGATGCGTCTCCCGCCTTTGACGGACTTCCCGATGTTTCGATCTCGATTCATATGGGTGGAACTCTTACCTACTACTACCAGGCGAATGAGCCCGGGACGTACATGTACCACTGCCATGTGGAAGCGACCGAGCACATGCAGATGGGCATGCTCGCGAATCTCTACGTGAATGCGGCTCAGAACGACCTTCCCGATGGAACTAACCTGAACGGTTTCATTCATCACACGGGTTATGAGTACGCCTACAACGACGGTGACGGTTCCACCTATTACGACGTGGACTTTCCCCTTCAGTTGTCCAGTATGGATCCTGAATTTCACGACGCGAGTGAGAGCACTCAGCCTCTTCCCTTTGCGTTGATGAATGACACGTACGCGATGTTGAACGGCCGGGGATACCCGGAAACGGTCAACACGGCCGAGCTGGCGAATACTGAGAACGGGGTTGTTTCTCAGCGGGAGAATGCGTTGGTCGAGGCGAATGTTGGGGACAAAGTGCTCCTGCGAATCTCGAATCTCTCGATTACGGAGTACTTCACCCTGATGTCTCCCCAGATCCCAATGCGAATTGTCGGGACTGGAGCGCGTGAGTTGCGCGGCACGGGCGGTGCGGATCTCTCCTATCTGACCAACTCCGTGAACCTCGGAGGTGGCGAGGCATTTGACGCGATTCTAGATACCGCTGATGTCGCACCAGGTACTTACTTTATATACACCTCGAACCTTAACTTTCTCAGCAACAACACCGAAGAACGTGGTGGGATCATGACTGAGATCCACATCAACCCCTAGAGAATCGGCAGGATACGTCCCTGAGGGAGCCAAGTCCCTCAGGTCAATGACCGAATCGATGCGAAGAGAGGCTTTTCCGATGAAGACAGCGACCGACACTGCCCTTCGACACGTTTCCGCCCTGCGCAGGATTGGTATTTCGATCCTGATGCTGGCCGGACTCCTGATCGGGGGAACGGCTCAAGCCGTGATTACTGGAACGACCGGGGTGAATTTCAACCTCACCGCCAAGGAAGGCTACGTTTCCATGGGCGACGGGGCGACAATTTACATGTGGGGTTATGCCCTTAACGGTGGTCCGGCCCAGTTGCCGGGACCCACCTTGATCGTGAACGAGGGGGACGTTGTGACTGTCACCCTCACAAACGATCTGGCCGAGGCCGTCTCCATCACGTTCCCGGGGCAGGCCGACGTGGTGACCACGGGCGCCGACTCCCAGGGATACCTGGCGGGTGAGGCCGCGGCTTCGGGTGGCGAGGTGACTTATACCTTCACTGCCTCGAACCCGGGGACTTACCAGTATCATAGTGGTTCGAACGTTGCGCTGCAGATCGAAATGGGTCTGGCCGGTGCTCTCGTCGTTCGCCCCAATGCGATGAACCAGGCGTACGACAGCCCCAGCACTGCTTTCCATCAGGAGTATCTCTTTTTTCTCCAGGAGATGGACCCCCATATCCACACGGCCGTCGAGGCTGGGGAGACTCCGGACCTCACCAATCGGCAGGCGCAGTACTGGATGATCAACGGTCGCTCTGGGCCGGATACCTTCTTCGCGGACGGTGTCCCCTGGCTCCCCAACCAGCCCTATGGGGCCATGGCTCGGACGCACCCCAACGAGAAGGTGCTGATGCGTGTGGTTGGTGCCGGTCTTGATCTGCATCCCTTCCATACTCACGGGCAGAATTTTCGGGTCATCGCTCGAGACGGACGCATGCGCGAAACGATTCCCGGATTAAGTGGGGCCGACGCGGGGATCTCCGACTTCACCCTTACTGTGGCACCGGGACAGACCTACGACGCGATCTGGTCCTGGGAGGGCAAGAACCTCGGCTGGGATATCTTCGGCCACGCTCCTGGCGACCCCTGTGAGGCGTCTGCCGAGGAATGCGACCCTGCCAGCCCGTACTACGACCACGGGAAGCCGATTCCGGTGACCTTGCCGGAGCAGCAGTTCCTTACCTTCGGTGGTTTCTGGAGTGGTAGCCCCTTCCTCGGACAGGAGGGCGCGCTGCCCCCCGGCGAAGGTGGTCTGAACTTGGATGGTGGCTTCTTCTACATGTGGCATTCCCATGCCGAAGAGGAGCTTTGCAATTACGACATCTTCCCCGGCGGCATGATGACGATGATGATTGTAGAGGCCCCCGGAGTTCCCATTCCATGATAATCCGTGCTAGGGAGGTAGAGACAGTGAGTAATTTTCTTTCAAAAACCGTGAGCCTGGCTCTCACGAGTGTTCTGGCTCTGGCGTTTCTGGGTCTTGAGGCCAACGCGGCGGAGTATTGGCTGCGAGCTGGCACGACAACGCTCACCATGCCCGACGGTGCAGTGATTGACATGTGGGGTTATGGCGAAGATGCCGATCAGGATCTTTCGACCGTAGATGGAATCGTGACGGTTCCTGGTCCCGAGATCACGGTCCCGGCCGGAGACACAACCCTGACCATCCATCTGCGTAACGATCTTCCGGTTGCTTCATCTCTGATGATTACCGGACAGCCCGCTGATGGAACCACGCCGACTTTTGAAGGCGGAAGGGTGATGTCGTTCAGCGATGAAGCTGCGGCCAACGGTGGAACGGTGACGTATACGTGGTCGAATGTTCGCCCGGGCACCTTCCTCTACGCGAGTGCCACCAATCCGGCGGTTCAGGTCCAGATGGGCCTTTACGGTGCAATGGTGGGGCTTCTCGTGGATGGTCCTCTCTGCGAACCGTCTCCGGGCGGTGGTACGGCCTATCCCGGAATCATCTTTGACGAGGATCTCACCCTGCTCTTCAGTGAGATCGACCCGGCTCTCCACGCGGCCGTGGCAGCAGATGATTACGGACCGGGCAAGGGAACCACGAGCACGATCGACTACAATCCCAAGTACTTCCTCATTAACGGTGCTCCGAAGGAAGCTGGAAGCAACCCGGTCGAGATCGGAACCGGCGGTGATCGACTGCTGATTCGCTTCCTGAACGCGGGACTCCAGACGGCGATTCCGGTGATCCAGGGCTTCTACATGAATATCGTCGCCGACGATGGTTACCCCACGCCCTACCCGGCTGAGCAGTACTCGGTGATGCTGACTGCGGGCAAGACCCACGATGCCATTTTCTCCCTGGAGTGCTCCAATCTCCCCGAGCCCATGGCGAGCACGGGAAACTTCGCTCTCTATGATCGACGAGCTCATCGCTTGACCAATAATGATATGCCCGGCGACGGCGGCATGATGACCGAGTTCGCCTTGCTCGATCAGGATGGTGAGTCGATTGTGGATATCTGCGACAACTGCCTCGGCGTTGCCAATGCCAACCAGGTGGATACGGATGGGGACCTCTACGGGAATATCTGCGACGCCGACCTGAACAACGACCAGTATGTTGACTTCGGTGACGTGGGCCCCATGGTTAGGGCTTTCATCTGGCAGGAAGAAAACGGCGACCTGAACTCGGATGGTTCCGTTAACTTCGGCGATATCGCCCGATTCTTGGACCTCTACGACGCGCCTCCTGGCCCTTCGGCGCTGAAGTAGGTCAGGCTCAGAAGAAGGAATTAGGGGAACCTCTATATTGAACTCTAGCGAGGTACGAATGTGAGCAGAGTCGAATTGGCGATCGTTCTGGGTTGGTTGCTGATTGTTGGTCTCGGCTCGGCGGTTTACCTGTCCGAATCACCTGCTGCTCCCGCGGAAGTCAACGACTTCCGCGTGGAGCAGCAGGGCGTTCGGGGAGCGGCCGGCGCGAGTTCCTCCGGGAGCGCAGGGTTGGCTGACGATGCCCAGAGAATTTATGCCCGGGGAACGAAGACGGGCGGTGCGGGTGCGATTGGCACTGCCGCCAAACCGGGCGCCAGTGGAGCGAAGGGCACTCGGGATTCAGCCGCTGCCATAGGGGATTTCCGCTATCGAGAAGACCCCCGCTCTGACCGCTCACGAAGTTTTGCCCAGGTGGGAAATTTCGGTTCGCCCAGCGGCCCCTCGTACGACGGGTCAGGCGCGAGCTCTTCGGCGGCTTTCGCCAAGGCGGATCGGTCCAGCTCCCGGTTGGCATTGCCCGGGAGCAAGTCTCCAGCTTCGCCGGTCGCGTACTCGGCCGAGAACAGCAATCCCTTTGGAGCAGCGCCCAGTGGAGGGGGCGGTTTCGGCCGCGGCTCTTCCAGCTGGAATGGCGCGGGTGACCAGAGCCATCGCCCCGAGCCACCCACGGCCTACGCGTACCACGACGAGGAATACTATTGTCGAACGGCCCGTGAGATTCGGGAGGCCTGTGAAAACGGCGGAACGGAGCCCGAGCGCTACGACTTCTGCCTCTCGTTCGGGGGCTACTACGGGAACAGCCGATTCTGCGGCTATCACCCCTAACCCTCTCTACCACCCCTAACCCTCTTGAGTGGTGCGGTCCGGGAGTGGCGTGGTGCGGGGCTCTCAGTCGGCCCAGCCCGGAGGCGGAGGTCCTTCGCCAGCCATGTAGAGCCGCATGGCTTCCGATGTTCCTCTTTCCTTGGCTTCCCTGAGGGCCTGCTCGATCTCGTCGGGGGTTTCGCGGGGCTCCATCGCTTCGAGAATTTCCGGGGGTATCGTGACGACACGCTCGGCGGCCTGTAGAACTTCGATGGGCACTGGCGTGTTGGCGCTTCGCCGGATCCCTGCGAGAGCGGTCGGGGGCAGGCCGGGGTTCGCCCGGGCCGCTTCGATTCCTTGCTCAAGTTCCTTCATGAGGAGGGCTCTTTCGATGGCTTTGTCGATTTGAGCGGCTTCATAGGCGGCTTCGGCTCCGATGGCCCTGTCCGGTCGGTCCTCGGATCCTGGTTCGACTTGATCGGCAAGCGGCCTGGCCCCCTCGTTTTCCGGCAGGGAGCCCCCCCCCGCTTCTTCGGCGGGCTCTTCGTCGATTCCGGCTAGGCTCACGGGCTCCTCTTCCGAGGCCGAGTCAGCCCCGGGGATAGGACATACAAGCTGGGTTCCAGCACAACGTCCGGGTATGGGCGTTATGTTAAATACCCAGGGGGAGCCCCGTGACGGGCTGTCCTCCGGCACAACGTCCGAGCCTGGGCGTCATGTTAAATCCCGATGGGAGCCCCGTGGCGGGCAATGACGCTCTCCCTGGGAAGCTGTGCCTACACGAATTGCTCCTGGGGCAGCAAATACGGCTGGAAGTGCCAGAACTGAGCCTACTGGGCCCCGAAAACAGTCCTTTATTCCACCAAACTTCGAAATTCTGACCCGATTCCCTCGGTGTCGCCGACCGACCTATCATAGGACAGCAAGCGCATCCCTCTTCGTGATGCGCGCGCCCTCTGAGGAGTCCACGACATGGGAATCCATATCCGACAACCTCCATCCAATGGACAGCCGCTTCTGGCGGGAATGACCACTGCTACGACTTCCTTGGGAACGGACTCGCCGGGAATCCCAACGTCTATACCTGGGACCTGGGCAGAAGCACGTCTCGATGCAATTGCACGGGGCGGTTATATGGCCACGCCTACGAGCGCTGCCGGGTGGTCTTTCATGCAGGCCAGCATGTACGACTGGGTAGCGGACGTAGACCCCGTCTACAACACATGCGCTGCCTGTGGTTGCCGTTCATACCAAGGCTGAAATAAAACCAAACAAAGGAGAATGGAAATGAAGAAAAAAATTCTATCCGGACTAGCAACGGGGGTACTATTTTTTGGAATGGCGACACACTCTAATGCAACCAGTTATGATTTTAATGTTTCTGGTGCATACATCCCAACAGGTGGTTCGGATTCTTTCGAATTTGATATCAATTCAATACTTACCGGTGTTTTTTCGGGGGTAGGATATTCAATTGATACCGCACAACTTGCATTCCATTTTTCTGATGACGGCAGTAATGAACTTCATACCACTAGTGTAGTTACAACGGGTTATAGTGGTGCCCCGAGTTCGTCGTGGTATAGGAATCAGACAACTTATCAGACTGATTGGGCTGATGTAGCTGGCGTCTCAATTGAAGGACCAAATTTCACAGTAGGCTCTTCGTACTATAGTACTGGGCCACAATATCTTGGCACTACTCAGACTGGATCTCACACTTACTATACTTCTTATCAATGTGGGTTTAGTACATGTTACATATCCCACAGCGCCCCTAACTACACTCGGAATTATGAAAATATATCAGGAAATACTGGGCTTTTTACTTTAATCATCGCTGCCGACTCCAACATGTTGGCAAGTCTCACGACTGATGGATATTTAGGCTTTGATATTTCGTCTGAAAATGGAGATTTTTACTTTTTGGATGCAACACTAACAGCAGATATTAATACAGCACCAATTCCCGAACCCTCCACCGCACTCCTCCTCGGCCTCGGTCTAACCGGCCTTGCGTGGTCGGGCCGTCGGCGCTCCTGACTCTGGGGATAGGACATACAAGCTGGGGATAGGACATACAGGGGATAGGACATACAAGCTGGGTTCCAGCACAACGTCCGGGTATGGGCGTTATGTTAAATACCCAGGGGGAGCCCCGTGACGGGCAACCAGGCAGAACCGCGGTGGGCATGGCTGGATAGCGTTCGCTGAGCCCGGGCCGGTCGAGAGAGATCAAGG
>JAQWRT010000049.1 GCA_029243605.1 Myxococcota bacterium | reverse complement strand
CGACGATTGGTGCCTGATCGTCAACGATCCCGAACCTCCTCCGGCGCCGCCCTCGGTGGAAATGATCGCGTACCGGCCCCAATCCGAGGCCTACGGCGATCCCTTGCAGCGCCGTAGAGTGCCCGAAGGGGAGGAGGAAGGCCTGGGAGCGGGGATTCGGATCAACGGCGACGACGACGATGGCGATTTGATTGCCGACCGGGACGACGTCGGGGTGGCCGGTGAGAACGACCTGATCGAGGTGGAGTGGGGGGTCAATCAAGTGCCGCCGCCCCCAGGCGTCGAGTACGTTCTCCGGCGAAGCAACGCGAATATCCAGGTCTGGAGCGATGCGACCAAGGGGAGCGCGATTTTCGGCGCGGCGGACGAAGTCGTTCTCGACCTGGTCTCTTTGGTGGGTTCGTTGTGGGTGGAGAATAGCGACGGCGGGTTGGCCTCTCTGGAATTCGAAGCGCGTGAAATCGTCGGCAGCGGGGTGCTCTCCATCGATCGCATCGAGTTCTACCCCTTCACGAGTCTGGTCATCGGCCTTCACGGCGAGTTCCAATTCCCGACGGACCCGGTTTATGGGCCCAACGAGGGGATCTCCTACGTGACCATCGATCTTCACGAGGACGGTTACGACGCGCACATGTACGAGGAGGACGACGTCGCCAGCGACGGCTCGGGCGCCGTCTATGACGAAGTCGTGAACGCGGTCTTGAACCGGGGGGTGACCTCTGTGGCGATCTTCGGCTTCAGTCACGGTGGCGGGGCGCTCTACGACCTCAGCGAATTATTGGCGGTTAACGCGGCCACCATCGGCCCCTTCGATATTCCCTTCACTGGCTATATCGATGCCGTCGAGAACGATTCCGATACCGACCTCGACCCCGAAATCCGTCTGCCGATCGGATCGGCGTATCACGTGAACTACTACCAGTCGAATTGGTTCTGGTGGATCTGGGGAGACTCGGTGCCGGGGTCGGATATCGATGTGAACGTCACCAACACCGGCTGGGGCGGCGGGCTCTCGCATATTTCGATCACCACCCACGCCAACGTTCAGAACGGAATTCGCGATCCCCTGGTCCTCCGGGTCGCCCGCTAGTCGATCCCCAGGCGTTTCATTTTTTTGTAGAGCCCCTCGCGGGTCACCCCGAGCTTGCGCGCCGTGCGTGCCCGTCGGCCTTCGTTATCCGCGAGGGCACGCCGGATCAGCCAGGCTTCGATGCTCGCGAGGCTGGTCTGAAGGTTCTCGGCAGGGTGCGGGGCCTGGGCGATGGCCTCGAGCAGGCCGGTGAGGCGGTCCGAGAGCAGCCGGGGCCCCATGCGCTCGCCCGGCTCGGCCAGGGCCAGGGCGCGCTGGATCTCGTTCTCGAGTTCCCGGACATTGCCCGGCCAGGCGTGGGCGAGGAGCAGGCGTCGGGCGGCGGCCGAGAGCGAGCAGCCCGGCTTTTGCTCGCGTTCGCCGTGGCGTTCGAGGAAATGCTCGGCGAGTTCGAGAACATCCCCTGGGCGATCGCGCAGGGGGGGGAGGGCGATAGGGAAGACCGCAAGGCGGTAGTAGAGATCCTCGCGGAAGCGCCCGGCCCGGGTCTCGGCGAGGAGGTCGCGGTGGGTGGCGGCGATCACGCGGATATCCACCGGCCGCGGGTGCGTCCCACCCACCGGGAGCACCTCGCGCTCCTGGAGCACGCGCAGGAGCTTGGCCTGGAGCGGCGCCGAGGTCTCGGCGATCTCGTCGAGGAAGAGGGTTCCCCGATGAGCGCGTTCGATATGCCCGGCCCGGTCGCGGTCGGCCCCGGTGAAGGCTCCTTTGCGATGTCCGAAGAGTTCGCCCTCGAGCAAGCTCTCGGGGAACGCCGCACAGTTGATGGCGACGTAGGCGGCTTGCCTGCGATCGCCGAGGGCATGGATCAGTCGGCCGACGAGTTCCTTGCCCGTGCCGGTTTCTCCTTGCAGGAGCACCGTGGCCCGGGAGTTTGCGGCGCGCTGGGCCAGGGCGTGGACATCCCGCATGGCGTCGCTGCGACCGATGATGCCCAGGCTTGCGCCCTGGGGAGAAACTTCCTCGGAGTGGGGGGCCGTGGGTTGTTGCTCGGCCAAGGCATCGAGCCGGCGGAGTAGCGCGCCGGTGTTGTCGGTGTTGTCGGTGTTGTCGGTTTGGTCGGTGTTGTCGCCCGTGGGCGCGCCGATCAGCACATCTCGGGCGCCGACGGCGAGCAGTCTCCTGATGGCCCGGGCCTCATCGTCGGGAGCATTGAGGCCTGGGTCGGGTTCTAGCCAGGCGAGGATCGGCGGAGACCCCGGGCGCCGTAGGAGCTCGCGGATCGCTCCTGCCAGGGATTCGGCCGCCGGGCCGGCCACCACGGCGGCGTCGAGGGTCATGGGGGGAAGCGCGGCCGCCGCCGGGACGTCGCGCACCCAGGTGATGTCCAAGGTGGGCGATCCCAGCCCGCCGCTCCGGGCCAGACCCTCGGCGGAACCGACCCACAGGATCGAACGAATGGGCTGCATGGCTTTCTCCTCGCTTCTGCCGGGGTGTGTGTCCGGGTCGAAATGCAAGGCGGATGCCGGGGCTCTGCGGCGTTCCCGGTGCTTCCCGGGCTCAGTTTCTGGCCAATGGGTGGGGCGGCGAGGCGGCATGGCCGGCGGCCGGCCGACGGCACTGGGGGTCCGAGATTCCCTCGGGGATTGAGGTGGGTCAGGGAATGTTTGAAAAATCCTCCAGAATTAGATTTTTTTAAAAGTAGTGAATCCCAACGTGGCCTTTACCGGCGTCGATTTCTCAGCCACCGAACTCGCCGCTGCGCGAGCGAGGGTGGAGGCCCAGGGGCTTTCTCAGGTCGAGCTGATCCAGGGTGATTTTCGCGACGTCGAGGTCGAGGCAGGCGCCTACGATTTGGTGCTCTGCCACGGCACGTTCTCCTGGGTTCCCGACGACGCCAAGCAGCGGATCTTTGAACTCTGCCATCAAGCCCTGAAGCCCACGGGCCTCGCCGCCATCGTCTACCTCACCTATCCGGGCTGGAAGCAGCGCGAGGCGATTCGCCTCTGTGAACAGTCCCTGCCGGGGCTGACATTCCGCGTTCCCCAACTTGAGGGAAGCGAGCTCGAGTTTGAGGGGGACGATTCCGTCCGCATGGAGTCGCTCCACGGTTACCCGGTGATGGTCAGCGGCCGGGCCGCCGTCAGGCTCGTGACCGGCCTCTCGGAAACCCCCGACACGCCCCAGCCCTTCTCCGTCGTCGAGGCAATGATGAAGGCCGAGGGCGTTGGGGCCGAGGCGCTGACCCCCTTTCTGATGGGGCTGCTCCGAGGAGGCGCGCTCGATCCCTACTATCCAGTCGGGTAGAATTCCACTCGGGTAGAAAATCTAGGGAGGAGCGCCAGCGTGATGGTGAAGGCTCGCTCGGACGCGATTGGCGTTTTATGCGGCAGCCTCGTCTCCTTGGTCTTCGTTGTTCTGGCCGGGGCCGGGTACAAAAACCTGCCGATGCCCGACCCTCTGGGTTTCCTTGTCTTCGTAGCGGCCAGCCTGAGCGTCGCTCTGAGTTTGGCGTTCACCGCAGGGGCTTGGCTGGCAACCCGGATCTTTTCTTCGGCGCGTCGCCGAATGGGCATGGCCACGGGAGTGGCGGCCGCCGGGTTGATTCTCTGGCCGTGGTGGGTTTTTCATGTTCTTGGTCGGCAAAGCCGACCGATCGAATTGGCGGCGATTGGGGTGTCGGCCTTGGCCCTGGCGAGCTTGCTCTGGGTTTTTTCGTACTGGCTTTCTGCTCGCGGGCCGAGTCGGGGGCGCTTCGGCTGGGTGGGGATCGTTCTCCTCGCGTTGCTCGCGTGGGGGCTTCATGCGACCCGGGCCGGCGAGTACGTTCCGCCCGCACCGCTGAGAAGTGCAGCGGGAGCATTGCCCCTATCTCCGCTCGCATCGAAGCCCACCAACCTGCTCTTGATTACCGTCGACACGCTTCGGGCCGATCATCTCTCGCTCTATGGCTACGGGCGAAGAACCTCTCCCGCGCTTGAGGCCCTGGCCGAGCGCTCGGTCGTCTTCGAGAGTGCGATTTCCCAGCGCACTTTTACGGCGCCGTCCATCGCGACCATTTTGACGGGAACCTATCCGCCGACGCACAAGACTTTGGACAACCGCTCTCATCTGCGGGCCTCGAACGTGACGCTCGCCGAAACCCTGAGCGAAATGGGCTTCAAGACCGTCGCGGCGGCGGGCAACCCGGGGCTCGGTCGCGCTTTTCGGTTCGACCAGGGCTTCGAGAGCTTTCAGACCGTTGCGATCAAGGGGGAAGCAGAGGTCTATGGACTCGATCCCCGAGAAGCCGATCTGCTCGGTGAACTCGCCCTGCCACTCCTCGAAGAGGTTCGCGGTGATCGCTTCTTTGCGTGGCTTCATTTCATGGACCCCCACACGCCCTATATCGTGCCCGAGGACTACCGGGAAATCTATTTGGATGACCCGCTTTCGGACGCGAACAAGGGCGCCCAGACGCCGGCCCACAGCAATTACTACAAGCCCATCGAGGATTCGTCCCCCTTCTATCGGAACCGGGGCGTCGATTTTGCGATTTCACAGTACGACGCCGAGATCAAATTCCTCGATGATTACCTCGGCCGACTCTTCGCGTATCTCGATGAATTGGGCTTGTCCTCGAATACCCTGGTGATCCTCACGGCGGACCATGGGGAAAACATGGGCGAGCACCGGGGCGTCTATTTCGGACACTTTCACCCGTACCAGCACACGATCCGCGTGCCGCTGGTGATCGCTCATCCCGACCTGCCGAGTGGGCTGCGAATTGATCGCAAGGTCAGTCTGGTCGATATCGTGCCCACGGTCCTTTCCCTGCTGGGGTTGCCTCAGAACCCGGAAATCCAGGGCCAGAGTCTCGCCCGATTGATTTTGGAGGGGGATGAGCGGGGTCTGCGGCCCTACCACTATTCGACGGGGACGGGCAGGCTCGCGTATGCCACCCAGTCGGTTCAGACCGACACGCACAAGTTGATCGTGGACTTTCGGCGCGAGGGCTTCGCCATCGACGCGATCTTCGAGGGCTTGGGGAAACTCTGGGTGCCGCCGGACTTTTTCAACCCCTATCACTATCGCCGTGAAAAGTTCGAACTCTACGACCTCGCCCAGGATCCCGATGAACTCGTCAACCTCGCGGGCCAGGATCCGCAACGCCAGGCCGAACTCGAGGAGGCGCTCTGGACCTGGCTCGATGCCTCGCATTACGAGGCCCGGGAGCGCAAAACCGAGGCCGCCGAGATCGACCCCGGGATCGAAGAGGCGCTTCAGGCGCTGGGCTACGTCGAATGAAGGGGCGAGTGGGGGTCGCGTAAGGGTTGAGTACGGAACGAGCGAAGGGCCGAGTCGCGGGATGCTTAGCGCCGGTGGACCTCGACTTTTTCGCCGTCCTGAACGATCACGGCGTCGGCCATGCCGACGAAGAGGCCCGTGCCGAGAACCCCGGGAATGGCGAGGATGCGTTGGTCGAGATCGCCGGGGTGGGCGATGGCGCTGACCTGGCCGTCGAGGACGAGGTTGCCGTTATCCGTGATATAGGGCGCGCCGTCGGCGTCGGTGCGCGGCAGGGCGGGGCAGCCCAGATCGGCCAGGCGTGCGCTGGCCAGGGTTTCGGCGAAGGGCAGGACTTCGATGGGCAGCCGGCCCCGGGCGCCGAGTTCGGCGACGAGTTTTTCGGCGCCCACCAGGATCACCAGGCGATCCGACGAGGCGGCGACGATCTTCTCCCGGACCAGCGCGCCCCCGTAGCCCTTGATCACATCGAGGGCGGGGTCGACTTCGTCGGCGCCGTCGAAGGTCACGTCCAGGCGGCCGGCCTCGGCCAGGGTCGTCAGCGGGATGGCGAGCTCCGCGGCCAGGGCCTCGGTGCGCTCGGAGGTGGGGACGCCCCGGACATTCAGCCCCTCGGCGACCCGGGCGCCGAGGGCGCGCACGAAGGCTTCGGCGGCGCGCCCGGTCCCGAGGCCCAGGGTCTGGCCCTCCTTGACGAATTCGAGCGCGGCCTGAGCGCTGGCTTCGGGAGCGGCGTCGCTCATGGGGCCTTCGTCAGCGCGTCGCGTTTTTCGGCCACGGCGCCGAGGACCTGATCGAAGGCATCGCAGAAGAGCGCGCAGCCCTTGGTCAGGAGATCGTCGGTCAGTTCCTGGAAGGAAATGCCCAGCTCTTCGACGGCGGTCATCACCGCCCGGGCCTCCTGCAGGGTAGCCTCGCCGCGACCGCCCAGGGCGTCGGCGACGGTGCCCTGGTTCTTGAAAGCCTCGAAGGTGGCGGCGGGGACGGTATTCACGGTGTCCGGGCCGATCAGCTCGTCGACGTAAAGGGTGGCGGGCAGGTCGGGGTTCTTGGTGCCGGTGCTGGCCCAGAGAACTCGTTGGGGGCGCGCGCCGTGAGCGGCGAGTTCAGCCCATTCGGGGCTGGCGAGATCGCGCTGGAAGCTCGCGTAGGCGTCCACCGCGTTGGCGATGGCGACCTTGGCGAGCAGGCCCTCAAGGCGGGCCTTGTGGTCGGGCGTGGCGGATTCGGCGAGTTCCGTGGCGACCCGCTTCTCGATCACCGCATCGATGCGGCTCACGAAGAAGCTCGCGACGCTGGCCACCCGGGAGGCGTCGCCGCCGTTTTCGATCAACTGAGCGAGACCCCGACGATAGGCTTGGTGGACGCCCTCGTAATAGCCGACCGCGAAGAGCAGGGTGGCATTCACGTTGATTCCCTCGGCGATCAACTGTTCGATGGCCGGGAGTCCCTCGGTGGTGGCGGGCACCTTGATCATGAGGTTCGGGCGGCCGACGGAGTCCCAGAGATGCCGGGCCTCGTCGAGGGTGGCCTCGGTGTCGTAGGCCAGGTGCGGCGAAACCTCGAGGCTCACGTAGCCGTCGGCGCCGTCGGTGGCGTCGTAGACCGGGCGGAGCACATCGCAGCCGAGTTGGATGTCCTGGACCGCGAGGGCTTCGTAGATCGTCTGGGCATCGGCCTGGCCCTGGCCCACCAGGGATTGGATGGCGGGGTCATAATCCGAGGAACCCGCGATGGCCTTTTCGAAGATCGCGGGGTTCGAGGTGACGCCGCGCACGCCGTCCTCCTCGACCAGGCGGCGAAGTTCGCCCGAGAGAAGCAGGTCCCGGCTGATGTAGTCGTACCAGAGGCTTTGGCCGTGCTTTTGGACTTCGATCAGGGGGCTGGTCATGGTGGGGCGGGTCCTCGTCTATGTGGGGATGCGCCAATGGGCCTGGGGGGGCCGGGGCGCGGGGCGGGCGGGGAGGGCTCCCATGATGCCATCCCCGGCCGCTTCGCGCCCTCGGCGAAGCACCTCGGGGCGCGCTTTTTTTTGCCGGCGGGGAGCGCGCTTCGGAGCCGGCCTTCAGTGGGTCTCCCAGAACCGGTCGAAAGTGCCGCAATCGAGCCTCTCGAGCGGGGCGGGGGCCTTGGGGGGGTCGGGCACGGGCACGGGTTGGCCGCGCTCGAAAGCCAGATCCAGCAGGCCGTCGCCCCCGGAGTCTTCGTCCTGGCGGACGACCTCCTCCTGGGCGTCGAGGATTTGGACGATATCCGGCCGCCCGCTGCCCCGGGTGTCGATTTCGACCCGGACTCGCCGCCCGTCCTGGTAGAAGTCGCGTTGATCCGCCCGGGGGTCGTCTTCGTTCTTGGGTTCGGTCACGAGCCAGGTCTCCCGGAGCACGTCGCCCTCGCGGAAGACCACGAGATCGAATTGCCCGTCGCCGCTGCTGTCGATGCACTGGCGGAGTTCGCGCCCCCCGGCGTCGAGGAAGATCTTCTTGTTCGGTCGCCCGCCGGGCCCGGCCAATTCCTGGCTGCGAATGCGCTGCTGGCCGTCGAAGCGGACGAGTAGGTCGGGCTTGCCGTCGAAATCCGCGTCTCGGGCCTGGCGCTCGATCTTCCCCGCCACCCCGCCCCGGGTGGCGTAATAGCTCCAGGTGTCCATCTGGCAATCGTCCTGGCTGTCCTTCTCCTCGGCGATCACCTGGCCCTTTTTGTCGAGCCAACTCGTGACTTCGAGACAGCCGTCCGGCCCGGGCCTCCGGGTCTCCACCCGGCGCGCGACGCCGTCACGAAAGTGCACGGTGAAATCGGGCGCGCCGTCGCCGTGGCGATCTTCCTGGCGCCGGACGATCTGGCCGTTCGCGTCGTTGAAGATCCAGATCTCGGGCCGGCCATCGCCGTCGCCGTCGCGTTCGCTGCGCCGGTGCACCCCGGCCTCGTAGAAGAGCACCGTATCCAGGCGGCCGTCGCCGCTCGAATCCTCCTCGACCCGGACAGGCAGGGGATCGCCGGGATCGCCGCCCGGGGCATAGTGGATGATGCGGTCGGGCTGGCCTCGGCCCCCTCGGTCCTGGAGACGCCGGACGGGGCGGCCGTCCGCGTACTCGGTCACGTCCTCGGCCGCGTCGTCGCCGTCGAGATCGCGCTCGGTCCGGGCGATCTGTCCGGCTTCGTAGAGGGAGATCTGCTCGAAGCGCCCGTCGCCGTCGCCGTCGATTTCCTCCCGAGTCGGGACGCCGTCGGCGTAGAGGCGGACGAGATCCGTGCGGGTGTCGCCGTCGGTATCGAAGTCCTCCCGAGTGGGGAGGCCGGCCGCATCGAGCAGGACGACCTGGTCGAAATGGCCGTCGCCAGTGGTGTCGCGCCGCTGCTCCCGGGGGCGGTCGTCGGCAAAGAGGAGAAGGGTGTCGAAGCGCCCATCCCCCTGGCTGTCGATCTCCTGCCGGCTGCGCACGCCGGCCTCGAAATAGGTCACGAGATCGAAGGCGCCGTCGGCCCGGGTATCGCGCTCCTCGAGGGTGAGCTCGTCGGCTTCAAAGGATTGGCGCAGGTCGAAGCGGCCGTCGCCGGTGGAATCGAGTTCGACCCAGAGGGTCGTGCCCTGGGCGTCGAGTTCGCCCTGGGCGTCCATGCGCCCGTCGAAGTCCCGGTCCTCTTCGTAGCGCCGGGGACTGCCCTCCTCGAAGTGCAGCCAATAGTCCGCCTTTTGGTCGGCGTTGCGGTCTTCTTCCACGCGCTGGGTGATGCCCTGGTTGTCGGCGATTCGCCAGGTGTCGGGCAGGCCATCGCCCACGCGATCGCTCTCCACCCGGATGACCTCGCCGGTCTCGGGGTCGAAGGTCAGCCAGTGGTCGGTTCGCCCATCGCCGTCCTCGTCGTCTTCGCTCCGGGCCAGGCGCCCGGTCTCGTCGTAGAAGACCTGACTCTCGGCGCGCCCGTCCTGGTCCTGGTCGAGCGCGACCCGGTCGAGGGCGCCGCCCTGGTAGAACTCGATGCGATCGGGCTGCCCCGAGCCGCTGGAATCGACTCGACGCACCTGGATCTGGCCCGCGACAAAATCGGCTTCGCTCTCGAAACGACCGTCGGCGTCGGCATCGAGGGCCTCGAAGGCGATCTGGCCCTGGGGATCGAAGCGATAGCGCGCGTCGGGCTCGCCGTCGGCGTTGCGGTCCTCGAATTGTTCGTGTTTGAGGCCGTCGCGGTAGGCGATCCGAGTGTCGAGTTTTCCGTCGCCTGACGTATCGGCCTGCTCCTGGACGATCCGATCGGGCACGTCCAGGCTATAGAGGGTGATGCGCTCGGGCCGTCCGTCGCCGTCGGCATCCCGTTCGTCTCGGCTGGGCTGGCCCCCGGCATAATGCCGAGTGACGTCGTGGCGGCCGCTGCCGTCGCTGTCGATGGCCTCGCGTTCGACTTCGCCGCCGGGCAGGACCCAGGCCATGATCTCGCTGAAGCCATCGCCGTCGGCGTCTAGGTGCCGAGTGCGCTCATTGCCGCCTTCGAAATGCGCCACGCTCTCGAAGCGTCCGTCGCCATCGCTGTCGACCTCGCGCCGGAGAATTCCGGGAGGCGATTCGCCGCCCGCCGGACTCGGGGCGTAGACGACGACGAGGTCGGCCTGGCCGTCGCCCCGGGTGTCCTCTTCGACCCGACTGCGCACGCCGTCCGCGTAGAGGATCGCGATCTCGAATGTTCCGTCGTGGTCTTCGTCCTGACGCTCGGCGGTCTTGGTGCCTCCGGCGTCGAACTCGGCCCGGGCATCGAGTTGGCCGTCGTGGTTGCGATCCTGCTCGATCCGGCGCGCTACCCCGGCCTCGTAATCCGTGAAACGATCGGGCTGGCCGTCGAGGTTGCTGTCCTCCTCTTGGCGCAGGGGTTGGCCGTCGGCGTAGCGGGTGACCACGTCGGCCCGGCCGTCGGCGTTGCGGTCTTCCCGGCGCTCACTCGCCTGGGTGCCCGTGATTTCGGTCCAGGTATCGGCGAGGCCGTCGCCGGTGCGGTCGCGCTCCTCACGGACGAGAGCGCCGCCCTCTCCATAATGCAGCCAGGTATCCATGCGTCCGTCGTGATCTCGGTCCCGGGCGGAGAACAGGGGCAGCCCCGCTGAGTAATGAACGACCTGATCGACCTGGCAGTCGCCATTGCTGTCGGTTCGCTTCTCGCGGACCTGTTCCTGGGCGTCGAAGAAGAGATCCACCTCGGGGCAGGCCAGCGCTCCCTCGGGCGGCGCTGGACCGTTGACTGGAGACGGGGAGCCCGCCTGGGCGAGGGCCACCGGCGCCGCCAGCACGAGGAAAAAGAGGAGGGGAAGGGCAGCGAATCGATCGAGGGGAACGAAGGGGATGATGGAGTTTCCTGGCCCGCCGCCGCTCACGGGCTTGGCACGGTGAAGGTGAGAAGGATCCGCTTGTCCGTGAGGCAGCGGTTGGCATCGGTCATGGGCGGAAAGGGCGAAGCCGAGCGCAGGGCCTGGACGGCGCTGTCCGCCAGACCCGGATCGGCGCTGCCCACGGCTTCCATGGAGGTGGCGAGACCGGCTGCATCCAGAGCAAAGCGCAGGGCGACCTCGGCGTTGGGTGCGATGCCCGGGGGCACGATCCAGCGTTGACGCGTGCGCAGGCGCACGCCGTCGAGGTAGCGCTGGACCGAGGCGCTCTCGAGACAGCGTACCGCCCCGATGACCGTGCCCGTGCCGCCGCTACCGGCGCCGGTCCCCAGACCTCCGCTGCCGCCCATGAACCCCTCGCCGACTCCCGTATCGACGCCGCCGCCCCCGGACCCGGGCAGTGCGGCGCCGGGCACCACCGCTCCGGGATCGAGGGAGCCCGAGTAGTCGCTGGCGCCCAGGGAACGAAGCGCTTCGAGGGCGGCCGGGGCCGAAAGGTCGCCGAGGCTGCGGGCGTCGATTTCCCGAGGGCCGTCGAGGTCGAGATCCAGGGCCTCGAGTTCGGCGGGGTCGATGCGCACCGCCTCGAAATCTTTCACTTCGACCCGGTCGTGAGGAGACACCGCCGCCGCTGCTCGGGCGGCCAGGCGTTCGGCCTGAGCCTCCCGGCGCTCGACCTGACTCGGAAGGACGGGCTTGGCCTCGGCTTCGACCTGCATCTGCTGGATCGAGCGCCGGGCGGCCTCGAGGGCGGCTTCGCGCAAGGCCCGGGCCTGCTCCGGGGTCAGCCCGCCGGCGGCCGCCAGGGCCGCGGCACTCGGCCGCCGGGCGCCCACCGAGCGCGGGCCCGAGGGGGCGGGTTCGGCGTTGGTGCCCGGCAACTCGATGGCCTGGGGCGCGGGCATCAACTGGACCGGGATCACGCGCTCGATGAGTTCGGGCGGGGCCAGGAAGGCCGCGAGCCCGAGGAAAAGAAGGAAGGCCGCGTGCAGGCCGGCGGAGAACAGGGTCGAGTTGCGCCGGGCCCGGGGATCCTCGGGTTCGGGCAGGCCGAATTGGGGCAGGGCGTCCCCATCGGCAAAGGGGGAGGGCCCGGCGGTGGCCCAGGCCAGGGTCGGCCGCCGGGGGCGGGTACGCCGAGGCGCTATGACGAGGAACCGGGCCATTTCGTGACGCTCCACGGCGTGTGGGCTGCAGGGGGGGCGGGCGCCCAAGCACGCTTCGAACAAAATTAGCGAAGGCGGAACGCCCCTGCTGCACACCGGCCCAATGCATCGTGGGGAGGGCTCGGGTAACGTGCAGGCACTTCGTGAGAAGAAGCCCCGGATGCCGGGGCGGCGGGCGCGTGGGGCGCACGCGGGGACGAAGCCGGGGGAGCATGTTCAACGCCGACCACCTCATCGACTTGCTGATTATGGGCTGGCTCTCGAATGTGCCGCTGGCCATCGGGTCCGTTCTGACCCTGGGCGTCTTCTTTGACCGCATTCGGGCATTTCGAGGGCTCGAGGCCGGGAGCCGGAAGCTGGCCACCGGGGTGATCGACGCCCTGGTGAAGCGCGATTTGCCCGGCGCCCAGGGGCTTTGTGAAAAGTCCCGGCTGCCGGTGGGGGGCATGATGCTCGAGGCCCTGCGTTGGGAGAATATCGCCCTCGAGGATTACGACCGGATCCTTTCGACCCTGCGCGCCGAAATGGGCACCGAATTGCGCCGGGGGATTTGGATTATCGGCACCGTGGGCTCACTGGCGCCCTTCGTCGGGCTCTTTGGCACGGTGGTGGGAATTATTCGTGCCTTTGCCGATCTGGCCGGCGATGGGGGCGGCGGTTTTTCGGTGGTGGCGACAAGCCTTTCCGAGGCGCTCATCGCCACGGCGGCGGGCCTGGGCGTCGCCATCGTGGCGTTGGTTCTCTACAACTACCTCAATACTCGGGTGGCCTCGATCTCCGCGACCTACGCCCGGGCGGCCGAACGCTTGGTTCAGGCGATTCTCTTCGTGGAGTCCGGAGCCAGCCGGGATGGCGGCGAGGGCGCGGCCTGATGGGCGCGTCGATGATCGATAGCGGGGGCGAGGGCGAGGGCGGCGATGGCATCGTCGCCGAGATCAACGTCACCCCGCTGACCGATATCTTTCTCGTGCTGCTGATCATCTTCATGGTGACCACTACGGCGGTGCACGAAGAGGGGAAGAATATCGATCTGCCCTCGGCGGAGGTGGCCGAGGAAACGCCGCCCGAGGGCGTGACTGTGGAAATCGATTCCACCGGGGTGCTCAAGGTGAACGGCGAGGCCGTGGGCGAAGGCGAATTGTCGGTGGCCCTCGAAGCGGCTTTGGCGGTTGCGGGTGACAAGGTGGTGGTGTTGAAGGGCGACCAGCGGGTTTTGCTTGGGCAGGCGGTCAATATTCTTGACCTGGCTCAGAAGGCGGGTGCCGAGGGGATCGCGATCGCGACCCAACAGCCGGCGGAGCCCTAGCCCTCGACCTAGACCTGGTGCGAACTGGGTCTCCGGGTCTGGGGGCGCGGCGTGTGCGTGCTCCGGTTGCGGCGCTTGGGCGGGGGGGTCGGTCTGGCTTGGGGGGGCGCCTTCACAGTGCGCGCGCTCACGCCGCGCCCCCGGACCTCGCTGGGGGGGGAGTGGGTGGGTCTGTTTGGGTTTGGGCGTTTGGGCTGGGGGGTTAGGCGTTGCGTTGGCGGAGCCAGACCAGGCCGCCGATGAGGACGAGGAGTTCGGGGATCAGTAGGCCGGCGCCGTAGAGGGATTGCAGCGAGCGCTCCAGGGGCACGGGGAATTGGTTGAGGCTGCGGCCGCCGCTCTTGGGGTGGAGGGCGATGGCGGGTTCGCGCTCCAGGGCCCAGTGGATGGTGTTGAGGACGAGGTCGAGGTTATAGAGCGCGCGCAGGTCGCGGTTGCTGGCGATGTTGGCGTCGCCGAAGGCGGCGATTAGGGCGCGGCCGGCCCCGCGCTCGATTTCGGCGGTGGCGACGAGGACGTGGTAGTCGAGGCGGGCGTCGGCGGGGGGATCGGGCAGGGCGCCCGGGGCGAGATCGAGCACGTCGGGGTCGGTCCAGGCGTCGCCGCTGGTTAAGACCACCCCGCGCAGGCGATCGTCGGGCTCGGTCTTGCGAAGCTCGAAGGCCCGGGCTCGGCGGAAGAAGGTCATGCGGTTTTCGCCCAGGCCGTGGGTGGACGGAT
>JAQWRT010000046.1 GCA_029243605.1 Myxococcota bacterium | reverse complement strand
GCCCGCCCTCTTCGATTTCCCCGGCCCGTCGGGCCCGATCCCGGCGGTGGCTCAGAGCACCAAACTCGGACACGTCTTTTTGCTGAACCGCGAGAATGGCCAGCCTCTCTTCCCCGTGGAGGAAAGGTCCGTTCCCCGGGATGGGGTGAAGGGCGAAACCCTTTTCCCCACGCAACCCTTTCCCACGCGCCCGGCTTCGCTCCACCCCAATCGCTTGACCAGCGAGGATGCCTGGGGAATCACGCCCTTGGACCGCTGGGATTGTCAGAAGAAGATCGAATCCCTTCGCTATGAGGGGCCCTTCACGCCGCCCAGTGTCGAGGGATGGATCGGTTACCCGAGCTATTTCGGCGGAGGGAATTGGGGCAGCATGGCTGTGGATCGCGGGCGGGGACTGCTGATCACGAACACGAGCCGGATGGCATCGGTTTTGCGGTTGATTCCCCGAGCAAAATTTCTAGAGACGATGAAGGCCGCCGCCGAAAAGGGCGAGGTGCCTCCGCTTTGGGAACCTCAGGAGGGTACGCCCTATGCGATGACCCGGGATTTCCTCGTCTCATTCCTGGGCCTGCCCTGCAGCCCCCCGCCTTGGGGCACCCTGGTGGCCATCGATCTTGCGACGGGTGAATTGCGCTGGGAGGTGCCCCTGGGTACCACCGAGGACCTCGCTCCCTTTTCCATCGGCTTGCCCCTGGGTGTTCCCAACCAGGGGGGGCCCATCGTCACCGCCTCGGGCCTAGTTTTTATCGCCGGGGCGATGGACGATTACCTGCGGGCCTTCGATGTGGCCTCGGGAGAGGAACTTTGGCGGGGGCGGCTACCGGCTGGGGGGCAAGCGACTCCGCTGACCTATCGTGTGGGCCCGGAGAGCAAGCAATTCGTCGTGATAGCCGCAGGCGGGCACGCCCTGATGGGAACCACTTCGGGCGATTCTGTCGTCGCTTTTGCTCTGCCGGATTGACCCTTTGAACTCTCGCCTGCGAGTGGGCGAGGGGGGTGGGCAAGGAGATTCAAAGATTGGCGCAGCGCAAGTCCAGAAAAGCGCGGAAGGCCAGTGGCAAGTCGACCCGAGAGGGAGGCACTCTTGCCCAACGCGCTCGTCAACGGGTATCGGACGGCACTCTCAGAGCGGCCAAGGCATCCATCGCTCGAGCTCGGGATATAGGCGATGGCGCGCGGCGGGTGATGCATCCCGACCGCCTGCCGACTCCCCACATTTCCTTGATCCGGGCCCCGGACAAACCCTTGCGTCGTTCGAAAATCGGAAACTCGATCCGGGTAGCGAGCTACAACGTGCATCGCTGGGCGGGAGTCAACGGCCGGGGCAAGCCGAAATTTGAGCGGGCAGCGGATGTCATCGCCGATCTGAATGCCGATGTGATCGCGCTTCAGGAGGTACTGCGCCCCTTTGACGAGATTTACGGTCTCGAAGAATTTGCCCAGGACCTGGGCCTTCATGTTGCATTCGCCTCCAATCGAGTGCACAAGCGCGGTGAGTTGGGGAACGCGATTCTTTCGCGATTCCCGCTCACATCGATTTCGGTGCTCGACCTCTTCTCCTCGCGAATCGAGAGACGCTGTGCTTTGGCGGCGGGTGTGGACACGGGTTCGGGTCTTTTCGGCGTAGTGGCGACCCACTTGTCGCTGGTGGACCGAACGCGCCATCGCCAGGTCGAGATGCTGTTGAAGCATCCCCAGTGGAATGCTGGCCCAGCTGTGCTGGTAGGCGATATGAACGCGTGGCGAGAATGCAAGGCTTCTCAAAACCTCGAGGACACGCTTCATCGCCACAATAATGTCGACTGGCCGCCGACCTTTCCCTCGTCGCGCCCGATCCTGGCCCTGGACCGAATCTATGCCAGTGGGGCGAAGGTGGTCTCGGTCAAGGCTCACAACTCTCCAGCCGCCCGGCGTGCGTCGGACCACTTGCCCGTGGTGGCCAGCATCCGGATCGGTTCGGAAAGCTGACCCGCCCCGCCCCGCCCGGCGCGTAGGGGCGGGATCAGATTTGGATTTTTCGCCAGGCCCCCGACCTGAAGCGCCAGATCAGGTAGCTGCTGAGTAGGAAGACATGGGCCGCTCCCGCGAGCCAGGCTGCGACCAGGCCTCCCTCGAGGTAGAAGCCCAGGAACCAGGCCAGGGGCAGGAAAAACGTCCAGGACAGGAAGAAGCGGGCGACAAAGGGCACCAGGGTGTCTCCGGCTCCGTGCAGCGCCCCGTCGGCGACAATTCCGAAGGCATCGAAGAACTGGTAGACGGCTCCGACCAGGAGAAGCGCAGCCCCTTGCTCGATCACTTCGGGATTATCCGTAAAGATTTGCATGAGTTGCTGGGGAAAGAAAACGAAGAGCAGAGCGAGGGAGCCAGCAATCAAGAGGGAGAGGTACAACCCCGAGCGAAACGTTTTTTCGGCGTGGTTCAGATCGCCAGAGCCGATATAGCGCCCCACCAAGGTGGCGACTCCAATGCCGAGCCCGGAGGCTTGCATGAAGGAAAGCGCGAGCAGGGCGATGAACGCCTGGCTCGCGGCCATGGCGACATCGCCCAATTGAGCGACCAGGACCAGGAAAATTGCGAAAGAGAGCATCTCCAGCAGCCATTGGCCGCCGATGGGTGCTCCGGTGCGAATCAGCCGACGCTGATCCCTCCAGGAGACGCTGATGTTGCTCGTGCCGTATCGCTTGCGAAGTTTGGGGCGCAGGAAGGCTGCCAACATGACGAAAGCGAGGGCCCATTCTGAAATGACCGTCGCGATCGCGGCCCCGTCGACACCCCACTCGGGCAAGCCGAATTTTCCGAAGATCAAACCGTAATCAAGGATGACGTTGAGCCCGTTGGCGAAAAGTGCGACGTAGAGGGGCGTTCGCGTATCGCTGATGCCTCGAAAAAACGAGGAGATCACCATCGCGACGATCATGCCGACCACTCCGAAGGTGCGGATCGACATGTAGCGGACCGCGATAGGTGCCATGGAGTCCGAATCGAGAAGAAGCCCGATCATCGGCGCCAAAGCGAGGGAGCAGAGAAGCGCCGAAAGGGCGGTGATCGGGATCAGGATAAAGAGGCCATGCCAGGCCCAGACGCCGCATTGGCCGTTTCGGCCGGCTCCCTGCTCTTGGGCGACGAAGGTTTGGACCCCGGAGGCCAGGCCGATAAAGAAACAGAAAATTGTCCAAATCCAGTTTCCCCCAAATCCCACGCCAGCGAGCTCGGTGGCTCCGAGCCGTCCCACCATGGCGCTGTCGACCACGCCCATCAGGGCGCCCGAGAGTTGGGTCAGGATCGCGGGGTAGGCGAGGAGGGAGACCTCTCTCAGCCCGCCCGGGGGAGCCTGCTGGTCCGGGGGCCGATTGTGGATCCGCTCGTCTTGGGCCCGGGCTTCCTCCTCGGCTTGGGCGCGATCGCGAATCGGGGGTTCAAGAGAGAGGCTCAACGGAAGGCTCCGGGTGGTTAGAAATGCCGAACGGGAGAAGCTCTGGAAGGGGCTGGCAGCCCCCGGACCACTTTGTTGGCGGCCGGGAATGTAGCAGGCGAGTCTCCGGACGGGTCTGTGCGGGGACAGGGCCTGCTAGACTCTTTTTCGATGACCCACGATATCGAGCAAAAATCGCTGGCGCGATACCTGGAAGCCCATGGGCTCAAGCAGACGAGGCAGAGGGAGATCATCCTCGAGGCCTTTCTGGAAGCCGGCGGTCACCTGACTGGCGAGGATCTCTACCAGTTGATTCGCGAGGAGTACCCGAAGATCGGTTACACCACGGTCTATCGTACGCTCAAGCTCTTTGTCGAGGCCGAGATCGCTGAGGAGCGGCGTTTCGATGATGGAGTCGCGCGCTACGAGATCGAAAACAAGCACCATGATCATCTCGTTTGCTTGCTCTGCGGCAAGATCTTCGAGTTCGAGTCATCGGTGATCGAACAGGCCCAGCGTGAGGTCGCCGATGGGCTGGGCTTCGTGGTTCTCCGGCATAGGCACGAGCTGTACGGTCATTGTGAGGATTGCCGCCAGAAGAAAGCCGACCTGGCGGCGGGTGACTGATGGCCCGGGACCCGGCTTGCCCGGTCTGCGAAGTGGATGTCCCCCTGGCGGGGGATGAGCGAGCGGGGGACGAAGTCTCTTGCAGTGCCTGCGGCGCTCCCCTCAAGCTTGCCAAGGGTGATCGGGAGGAAGACCTTGAGGCCGAGGAGGACTTTTAGTCCTCCCACTCGGGGAGACGATCCATCGCCTCGGCCATGGTCATGGCCTGCTGATCTTTTTTCGAGAGGGTTGGTTCGCTCAGAGGCCAGGGAAGGGCGAGTTCCGGGTCGTTCCAGGCGATGGAGACCTCGCCTCCGGGATCGTAGAAATCGCTGCACTTGTACCCGATTTCGGCCTCCTCGCTGAGCACGGCGAAGCCGTGGGCGAGGCCGGCGGAGATATAGAGTTGGCGGTGGTTTTCGGCGGAGAGTTCCACCCCAAAATGCTGGCCGAAGGTCGGTGAGCCTCTTCGGACATCCACGGCGACGTCCCAAACCTGCCCACGCAAAACTCGGATGAGCTTGGCTTGGGGACGGCGCACCTGGACGTGGAGCCCGCGGACGGTGCCCCGCCCGGAGAGTGAGTGGTTGTCCTGGACAAAGGCCGCGTCAATACCCGCCTCTCGGTAGCGTCCGGCGTGATAGCTCTCCAGAAAGAACCCCCTGGCATCTCGATGGACTTCGGGCTCGATCAGAACGACCCCGGGGATATCTTGCTCGAAGGTCTTCAATGGTTGGCCTCGTCTTCTTCATCCGCCAACTGAATCAGGTAGGACCCGTAGCTATTGGATTTCATCTGGGTCCCGATGGCGACGAGTTGCCCGGTGTCGATCCAGCCTCGGCGCCAGGCGATCTCCTCGATGCAGGCGACTTTGAGCCCCTGCCTCTCCTGGATGGCCTGGATATAACTCGAGGCTTGTTGGAGCGATTCGTGGGTTCCCGTGTCGAGCCAGGCGATGCCCCGGCCGAGCAATTCGACGCGCAGGGCGTCCCGCTGGAGATAGACCAGATTGAGATCGGTGATCTCCAACTCGCCCCGAGGAGAGGGCTGCAATTCCGAGGCGATTTCGACGACGTCGTTGTCGTAGAAATAGAGGCCGGTGACCGCCCAATGGGAGCGCGGCTTCTCGGGCTTTTCTTCGATGCTCACGGCCTGGCCCTCGGCATCGAAGCTCACCACGCCGTACCGTTCGGGGTCGCTGACCCGGTAGCCGAAGATCGTGGCGCCGCCCTCCTGGGCCGCGGCCCGAACGAGGGACTCAGCCATCCCCTGCCCGTAAAAGATGTTGTCGCCCAGGGCCAGCGCTACGGGATCACCGCCGATGAAATCAGCTCCGATCAGGAAGGCCTGGGCCAGCCCCTCCGGGCGGGGTTGCACGGCGTATTGGATACTGATCCCGAGGGTTTGACCGTCGCCGAGGACGCGCTGAAAAGCCGCCTGATCGTGAGGGGTGGTGATGATCAGGATGTCGCGGATTCCCGCCAGCATCAGAGTCGAGAGCGGGTGGTAGATCATCGGCTTGTCGTAGACGGGCAGCAGTTGTTTGCTGACGCCCATCGTGATGGGATAGAGCCGGGTTCCGGAGCCCCCGGCCAAGATGATCCCCTTCATGTGCAGCTACTCCTGGAATCTTGGGACGACTTAGTCGTGTCGGGCACCGTGTTCGCCACAGCCGATAGTAGGTCATCTCGCTAGGGGAGAAAATCTTTCACTTTCTTGAGCTTCGCCGGTAGGTATTCGTCCATCACGTAGTTGAGCCCCCACATGGCCAGGGATTGTTGCTCGGCGCGAACGCCCATGGAGATGAGTTGCTCGATGGCCTTCTTCCAGGGCTTGTGGGCCTTGAAGAAGGGGTCGTTTTTCAGGGCATCCTTCGCACGCTTGATATCGACGTCGAGTAGGGGATGAGTCGGCAGTTCATAATCGATGATGTCCTGGGGCGTTACGCCCAGGTAGTGCGTTTGGGGGACTGAAAAGAATTGGGAAATGTGCGCTGCGTTCCCTGAACCGACTTTTAAAGTTCGGTAGATGTTGGAGAAGCCATAGGGGTCGCAGTCAACGAAGGCAAAGACGGCAAGCTTGCACTCATCCGAAAGCTTGCGGATGAAGCGGCGTGTCGACCGGGTGGGGACGCCCGCCAGGGAGACCAAGATACAGTTCTCGCGTTGCCAGAACTTGTGGCTCTGGAGTCTCTGGAAGATGCCGCCGGTTTCGATGGCGAGAATGAACTTGGCCTTGGTCTCGAAGGAGAGGTGTTCCACCGTCGAGGGAATCGAATAGGCACCGGAGCCGAAGCGGGTACAGTCGATGCGCTCGACCTGGCCCGTCTCTATGTCGGGGTCGATCACTGTGAGTTGGCCTGCGACGGCGCCGCCGTGTTCGTCGGGGACGTATCGGAGTTGCTCTCGCGAGACGCCCTGCATGGAAAACATCGCCTCGATGTCGTCCATCACGGTGTCGGATTCCGTTTGGTCGTCGAATTTTGCGGATTCCCAATTTTTGCTCTGGTAGTAGGCATCTCGCTTGGTGGCGAAGTCGTTGGCTTCGATGAGGTCTTTCGAGAGTCCCATGAGGCGTAGGGTCTGGGCAAAGCCTCGAACCGTGTTCACCGTCAGGGTGCGGGTCTTGGTCTGCTTGCCGATCTCGAAGTAGCCCTTCTTGGCCGAGTACGAAACATTGCCCAGGGACCGAATCGGAAATTCCAGATCGGGCTTACGCGTCTTGAGAATTTCGGTCCTGATTTCCTCGGCGGTGCCGACGATCAGGCCGACAGTCTTGCTGTCACGGTTCTTCCCCCGTGCTCCTTTTCGCCCCCGCGAAGCGGTGACTGCCTTCTTCCGGTTCGCCTTTTTGCGCGAAGCCTTTTTCTTGCGGGCGGCCTTCTTGGTCGTGCTCTTCTTGCGCGCCGTCGCCTTCCGCGGCGCGGCGGATTTTTTCTTTCGCGCCGCTTTCTTTGCAGCGAGCTTTCGGGCACCGGCTTTGCGTCGAGCAGTCATCGTCTCTCCTTTCGTTCCGCCTAGAGTTTCCGGCTGCGCTCCAGAACATCCGTAAGCTTGTGGGTCAACTTGCCCGTTTCGCGATCGCCCAGGGAGAGAATCTCCTGGAGCCCAATCGCCACTTGGGGGATGTACTTCTCGATGTAAGCGGCCTTCTTGGCCTCTTCGGCGGCGCGTTTCTGCTTGCGGAGATAGGTCGTCATCTTGCGTCCACACTCCTGGAGGGCAAAGCGGAACTCCTTGATGATTTCTGGATATTGGGCGACGGCATCCTTGCTTTCCGACGTAAAGGGCACCCAGACGCTTGCGATGTGCACCATGACCAAGAGGGGGCCCACGGGGAGGGCACCCTTGGGGTGCTGCACGAGGTAGGACTTCCAATTCGTTGCCGAGACAGCCCGGGTGATCGCGCAGGCCCCTTGCTGGTATTGCAGAGGGACGCGGTTGGCGTAGCGGTAGAGCAGCGCGCTGTCGTCGCTATGCATTTCTCCACCATAGGCGAGACCGACTTCCACCAGGAAGGGATTGCCCCGGTAGATGGTGGGACGGCGCGTTACGGCGGAGTAGAAATCTGCTTTGACCTCGGCTTTGAGTGCAGCGAGGATCAGATCTTCACCGATGGGGGCGATGCAATCCGTCGGTGGGCTCATAATTCGGGTTTGTTTGATGGCCTTGTAAATGGAGTCGGCCTCTTCCCGGCGCATTTCACCCGGTCGGCGCTTGGGAGAGATGCCCGCCCTTTCGCAAATTTCGGCAGCTACGCGTGGTGAGACCCGGGAGAAATCGTTGCGTAGGCAACTGGCGAGATTGCGCGACTCGGTGTCCCGGAACATCTGCATCAACACCCCCAACTCGATTCCGTAGGGATGAGGCTGGATTTCGTCGGTATGCGCGGGAAGTTTTTTGGTCACCCGGGGAAAGACGTGCTCCGCGCCGTGTTCCTCGGCCACCGGAGGAACGTAGGTGATCTGGGCGTGGGGGTTCGCCAGGGAGATCTGGCGGATGTAGTTGTCCACCGAGTGCTGCCCGCCCCGGTAATGACCTTCGAGTTCGATCTCGACTCGGGTACCGTGATGTTTGGGCCATTTGACGACCACGTCTCGTTTGACCTGGGGCTTGTTCTTCTGGGTGTCGATGACGAGCTCAAACTCGTGCGCCTGTTTTCGTTTCCCGGTTTTCGTCAGGATCTTGACCGGCTTGCCGGTGGTGAGTAGGCCGTACATACCCGCTGCACTGATCCCAATTCCCTGTTGCCCGCGACTTTGGCGCAGGCGATGAAATTTGGAACCGTAGAGGAGTCGGCCGAAGATTTTGGGCACCTGCTCGCGCACGATGCCCGGCCCGTTGTCCTCGAGGGCGACCCGAAAACGCGATTCGGCGAGTTGCTGGATTTCAATCCGGATCTCGGGGACGACTCCCGCCTCTTCGCAGGCGTCGAGGGCATTGTCCACGCCCTCCTTCACCGTGGTGAGGAGGGCCTTGGAGGGATTGTCGAAACCCAAGAGGTGACGGTTCTTGGCAAAGAATTCGGAAACCGAGATGTCTCGCTGCTTCTCGGCCATTTCGTCGGCGCTGCTCGTCGGACGCTTCTTTTTGGCCTTGGCCCTCTTCCCCGTGGCTTTTTTCTTGGCGGTGGTCTTCTTTTTAGGGGCGGCCTTCTTCTTGCGAGCGGCCTTCTTCTTTCCCGCAGCCTTCCGGGGAGCGACCTTCTTGCGGGCGCCCGCCTTTTTCTTCTTGGCGCCGCTCTTCTTCTTGCCGGCGGATTTCTTTTTTTTCGGCTTTGCCATGACCGCTGCCCTTCGCGTAGCGGCAGGCGGACTGGCCTTGCCGCCTGGGGATCATGCCCGGTCGTGCAAGGCGGTCAAGGTGCGGCGGCATTTCGACGCTCGAAGCGAACCCTCTGGCCCAAAAATTCGGGCACCGGATCCGAGGGATTCAGCAGTAGACGAGGGATTGAGTCGGCTGGGGTCCGGGCAGCTGGGAGAGCTTGATTCGGCCGGATTCGAGCATATGGGCCAGGGTGGCGAGGACTTCCTCATCGGAATCCGCGACATCGGCGATGGCCTCGAGGACCTCGATGAGGGTGCAGTCGATCGCTTGGGCCGGGGCCTCCATAGGGGGTGCGATCTGGGGTAGCTCGCGGAACTCCGCGCCGTCGTCGGCGAGGGCAGTCTGGGCCGTGGGCCGGAGGCGCGAGGGCTGAATTCTGGCTGAGGACGAATGGGAAAGGCTTGTCATGGTCTTGCTCCCTTGGGTTTGCAGTATTCTCGGGATTCGCCGATGCGTTCCCGTCGGGTCCTTACTAATGCAGCTTCCGTGCCCAAGTTCTTCGAAGTCCTATATAAGTCGAAAGTCCTTGAAAATCGGGCGATTACGCCTCCGGCGTTGGGTGGGAGGGCCTGGGCCTTGGCGCCGGAGCGGTCCTAGGGGACCGGGGGGGCTGCAATTCGGCCACATCCGGTTGGGCTCAATCCTCTGGGCGCCCGCCCGCTTCCTCGCGAAAACCCAGGGCCTCGGCGAGCGCGGGTTCGTCGACCGCCTCGGTTTCGCCGAGATCCGCCACGGTGCGGGCGACTCGCTGGATTCGTCGGATGGCCCGAGCGGAGAGCCGAAATTGGTCGACGGCTCGGGCGAGCAGGCCGTGGGCCCCAGCGGTGGCGGTGAGCGCGCGTTCGAGTTGGTGATCGTCGAGGTTGGCGTTCCAGGCCCCCGCCCTTTCCCGTTGTTTCTGGCGAGCCCGCTGGATGCGCGCTCTGACCCCAGCGCTGGTGGGTCCTGGGAGCGCTTCGCCGAGTTGGTGCCAGTTTTGCCCCGGAACCCGGACGTGGAGGTCGATCCGGTCGAGCAGGGGACCCGATAGGCGTTGTCGATACCGCCGAATCGCGCGCTCATCGCAGCGGCAGGGCCGCTGTTCGCTGCCCCACCAGCCGCAGGGGCAGGGATTGGCGGTGGCTACGAACATGAAATCCGCGGGCAGGCGACACGTGTATTGAGCGCGAGCGATGACGATGCTGCGGTCTTCGAGGACTTGGCGAAGGGCCTCTCGGGCGCGTCGCTCGAACTCGGGCAACTCGTCGAGAAAGAGAACGCCGCCGTGGGCCAAGGAAACCTCGCCGGGGACCGGGGGCGTCCCGCCGCCCAGGAGTCCGGCCAAACTGGCCGTGTGGTGGGGCGATCGGAAGGGGCGCGAGCGAAGCGCGGTCTGGCTCTCGGAGAGTAGGCCCGCCGCGTCGTGGATGATCGTCGCCGCGAGCGCTTCCTCATCCTCGAGGGGGGGCAGGATTCCGGGCAGCCTTCGAGCGAGCATGGTCTTGCCACAGCCCGGGGGGCCGCTGAGAAGAAGCCCGTGTCCTCCGGCGGCAGCGATCTCCAGGGCACGTTTCGCCCCCTCCTGCCCCTTCACGTCGCTGATGCAAAGTTCCGCGGGTTCGCTCGCGTTGAGGTCGAGGTCGGCCCCGGGTTCGAGGACGCTTTCGCCCCGAAGGTGGGCCAGGACCTGGGTGAGGGTTTCTGCGGCGTATACCGCGAGCCCGGGAATACGCCCCGCGGCTCGGCCGCCGCGCGCGGGGGCGATCAGGCCGTGGCAGCCCGCGTCTCGGGCGGCAACGCTCATCGCCAATTCTCCGCGTACGCCGCGAAGCCGTCCGTCTAGGGCCAACTCGCCGATGAAGGCCAGCCCCCGGGTCGCTTCGCTCTCGATCGCTCCGGTCGCCACGAGAATGCCTACGGCGATGGCCAAGTCGAGGCCCGAGCCGCTCTTGCGCAGGCCAGCCGGGGCCAAGTTGATCGTGACGCGATTGTCCGGGAAGCGTTCGCCCACCGAGGCAATGGCCGCTCGCACCCGGGCGGCGCTTTCGCGCACCGAGAGTTCGGGGAGGCCGACGATGTCGATCCTCGGGAGCTGGGCGCTCACGCGCACTTCGACTTCTACGGGGATACCATCGACCCCGAGCAGGGCAGTTCCGAGAACCCGCACCAAGGCCTCGTTCTCCGCGGGACCGCAGAAAATGGAGTGATTGTCCCCGGGCCGCCCGGGTTGGAGCGTGGGCGGGGTTCCGGAGGATTGGATCCGGCCCTTGGCGCCAAGATGTTGAGGGGCGCCAAGATGTTGAGGGCGCCAAGATATTGAGGGCAGGCCCCCAGGGAAGGGTTCCTGCCCTCAACTCTTGAAAAGTCCCGCGAGGAGCGGGGCTGTCATGAAGTGAGTAGGAGTTGCCGTTGAAATGTGTCGGCTTTTCTTTTTTCCTGCCGAAAATTTGCGGGCATTTCGCTTGCTCGCGGGAGCCCGAGAGTGTTCTCGGGCTCAGCGCGTCCCCGATGCTCGGTCCCTCGACCCCAGGGGAGTTAAGAATCTCCTCGCCGGATGGGAAAAGCGAGCCCCGGTCGGCGTGCGGGGGGCCTGGCTTGGCCTAGAGTTCCGCTCGATGGAGCGCTGGAGGGCGGTGGACAGACCGGTGGCCGTGGCCGTCCGGGAGAAATTGAGTGCCGGGGGGGCGTGGATTTCGGGTCCGCTCTCCGCCCTGCCCCGCGCCTTGCTGTTTTCGGTCCTGCTGGGCTCGCTTTGGGCGTGCGGCTCGACCCAGGGGCCCGCTGGTCCTCCTTTTGTGGCGCCCGTTCCCTCGGAACTCGAAAGTGCCGGGGCGGCTTTCTCGGGCCAGGCCGCGCATCAAGACCTTGAGAGCCTGCTCGGCCTGGGGGCCCGCCGCCCGGGATCGCCCAGTGCGGCCCAGGCGGCGAGTTGGCTCGAGGAGAAACTCTCTGGCCTGGGCGCGCGCGTCGAGCGCTGGCATCCGGAGCCCTTGGCCGAGGCCTCCTCGGGTTCCACCGGCGCCGTGGTGGGAATCCTGCCGGGCAAGAGCCCGGACCCGATCCTTCTTTTGGCGCGCTACGACGCGTTGCCCAACGCCCGGGACGGCGCAGGGCTCCGAGCGGCGGCCGCCGCCGCGGCCCCGGCGCTGGTGCTCGAATTGGGGCGAGTGCTGGCGGCGAGTCCCCGGGCCTACTCGGTGTGGCTGGTCTTTATCGCGGGCGACGGTGCTGGGGATGGGGCCCCGGACACTTCGAACGAACTCGCCCGGCGATTTCCCGGGAGCGCGGTTGTGGCTGGGGAACTCGAGACCCGGGGAGCGTTGGAGCGCTCCCGTCTGGCCATTTTCGTCGGCCCCCTGCCCGGCCCATCGAGCACTGTCCAGCGCGATCTACGCTCCCACCGCTTTTCGCGCCAGGTCCTCTGGCAAAGCGCCGAGAGCCTCAAGGCCACGGCGATCTTCCCTCCAAGCGCCGGCTACGATTCTCCCCAGTCCGGGCACCTGCTGCTCCTCGAGCGGGGGCTGCGTTCCACGGTGAGCCTGGCGGGTGCCGCCGATCCGGCCGGGGTTCCGAGCGCCGCCTTTCTGACCCAACTCGGTGGGGTCACCCTCGAGGCCATCGAGCGGATCGAGGGGCGACTCGAGCGCATCGACGCTTTCTCGAAGGGGCCGATGGGTGAGGCCTTGGCCCCCGAGCCCACGCCCGGGCTGGTTTGGCCCACCGCCGATCCGGTGGTTCCGAGCGGTTCATCCCCTTCCCTCGGGCCGGCCGAGTCCCGATGAGGAGCCCTTTGCAAGCACGCTGGGGAGGAGCTCTCGCGGCTCTGGCGGGGCTGGTCTTGGCACCGTCGACCCTCTGGGCGGAAGCCCCGAGCCTCGAGCCGGCGGCGGTGCGTCTGGAGATCACCGAGCCCCGCCCCGGTGAGGTGGTTCGAAATCGCGTGACCATGGCGCCGGTTCGCGGCCGGGCGGTCTCGGGCAGCGGTGAACGCGTCGACTTCGACGTCATGGTGGTCATCGACACATCGCATTCCACGCGTTATCCCAGCGGCATCGACGTCGACGGCGACGGCGAAGTGGGGATGAACCCGAAACAGGAACTCGTGCTGCCGGGTGCGTATCCCGAGGACATGGTGTGCAGCGACGCCGAGGACACGATTCTCGCGGCCGAGGTCCTGGCCACCCGGCAATTGCTGGGGATCCTTGATTCCGAGCGGACCCGGGTCGGAATTATCAGCTTTTCGGGCGAGGTCGACCCCGAAAGCGGCGAACGTTTGAGCGCTCAGCAGCGCGACGCCGTGGTTCGGGTGCCCCTGACCCAAGATTTTGCCCGGATCGAAGCGGCCCTGGCCGAGATTCTCGACGGGGGGCCCGGAGGAGCCACGAATTTCGCCGCGGCGGTCCAGCTCTCGGTGGTCGAATTGTCTGGCCTTTCCGGAGCGCGGAGCAAGGCCCGACGGGGTTCGCGGAAGGTGGTGGCTTTCCTCACCGACGGCGTCCCGACCTTCCCCTTCGGCAAGGCCTCCACGTCGGATCCCGAGGATATCGAGGCGGCCATCGCGGCGGCTCGCCTGGCGCGAAAAGCCGGGATCGAGGTGAACGGCTTCGCCCTGGGCCAAGGCGCTCTGGGCGCCCCCCTCGCCCTCTCGGAACTCTCCAGGATTAGTCGCGGGCGTTTTACGCCGGTCCGTAATCCCGGCGATATCGTTGCCCTGCTCCAGGGCATTTCGTTTGCGGGCATCGAGGACGTCATCGTCACCAACCTGGACAGCGGCGAAATTTCCTACGACGTCGAACTCGCGCCGGACGGAAGTTTTCTCGCTTTCCTCCCCGTCCGCGAGGGTTCGAACCGGGTCGAAGTCGCGGCCTTGGGAGGAGACGGCGGCGAGCAGCGCCTGCGCTTCGAACTCGAGTTCGAGAAGTCGGGACTGACCGCGCGCGAGCTCGAGATCGAACTCGAGCGCGTGAAACGGCGGAACCGATACCTCATGCGACTGATCGAGAAGGAGCGCATCGAGGCTTTTCGCGAGCGCCAGCGCAAGCGTATCCAGGTGGGGCTCGACGAGTCCGATGGGTCCGATGAAAACCGGGCCGGGGAAGCCGAGCAGGGCGCCGAGTAACGCTTTCTCTCGGCGGCGGGAGCCTCAGAGAGGGACTTGGTCGGCGTCCGCAATCTGTCGCCGGCTCAGCCGCCCTTCGATGTAGAACGAGACGACATCGACTTGCCCATCCCCGTCGATATCGTGCTCTCGGCGCACTAGAAGCGTTTTCCCGCCCTGTTTCGCAAAGTATTCGAACGTGTCCGCAAATCCCCGGCCGGCCTGGTCGTGCTCGATCTGGACCACTTCCTCGCCGCTCGAACCGCCGGCATAGCGGGTCCAGAGATCCATGCGTCCGTCCCTGTCCACGTCCTCCTCCGCGCGTACGCGCTGGCGCTTGGCGTAGTGGATGACGAGGTCGACCGCGCCGTCGTTGTTGGCGTCGTGGCTTTCCTCGGCGAGGGAATCGCCGCGGTAGCGGTAGAAGACATCGCGCACACCGTCGTCGTCCCGGTCGAGTTCCCGCACCACAAGGACCCCGTCCCGGTAGCTTTCGAAGACGTCGGGGTTGCCGTCATCGTTTTCGTCGAGCACCCGGCTGGAGGGGGATTGGTCGCGGTACATCGTCCAGGCATCGAGTACCCCGTCGTAGTTGCGGTCGGCCTCTTCGCGCAGGAGTTCCCGGGTGACGGCATCGAGGAAGCGGATCAACTCGGGCTTGGAGTCGCCATCGGCATCGAGTTCAAGTCGGATGACACGAACGGGTTCACGGTTCTGCCAAGTCTCTGGGGGCACGACTTCCCGCGACGTATCGAAGATATCCGTCGGGAGCTCACGCAGCTCGGGGGCCGCCGCCGCGACCCTGGGATCGTGATCCCAACCCCGGCCCTCGAGGGGAAGCGGGGGCGCTGCCCCGGCTCTCGCCTCCTGCCGGATTCCGGGTTGGCGGTGCTCCCGGGCGAGTTCATCCTGGAGCGCCTGGGCTTCGGTGAGCGCTCTCTCGAGTTCTCGGGCCTCGTCGCGTTGCTTCGCGCGCTCCGCCGCGATTGTGGCTTCCTGGAGGGCATCCCGGCGCGCCCGATCCTCGGCTTCACGGGCCTTGACGGCGTCTCGGTGGGAGCGGTCCGAGCGGGCCGCGGCTTCGGCTTCTTCGGCCAGAGAGGGAGCGGCCACCGGCTCCGGGGTCGCCCTATCCTGGCCAGAGGCGAGTCCTGCCAGGGCGACGAGGCAGAGGCCGACTCCGAACACGAGCCCAGTTCTGATCATCTCCCCCCCGTTCCCCCACCGTCGTGCCGCGGCGATTGCCCAACGGGGGGCTCAATTTTCCCGCCGCTTTGACCCTCCTTTTGATACACCAGGATCCGGCTTCGGTCTAAGGGGGCCTCCGACGCGTTGCATTAGAGGGTCCCCGACTGGGAGGCCCAGATCTGCCCGAGAAGAGACTGGATTCCGGCAAATTATGGGTATACTATGACGCGGTGCATCGTAAGTGGATCGGCACGGTGCGCACAGCCAAGTGAATGGGGCTATTAAGCCCCATAACGCGCCTTCGGCGCCGCGGGGGATTGTTTTGGGTCTGACCTTGATTCGCAAGAGCAGCGGTCGTGCGCCCCGGAAGAACCCCAAGGTGGCCCTGGTGCTCGCCGGCGGCGCGGTGACCGGTGGGGCTTTCAAGGTCGGGGGCATCGCGGCCCTCGAGAATTTTCTGGTCGGCCGAGGGCTCTGCGATCTCGACACCTACGTGGGCCTTTCGGCGGGCGCCCTGCTGGCGGTTCCTCTGGCCGGCGGCATTCATCCCCACGAGATGATCCGAGTGCTGGAGGGCACCAGCGAGGACTTTGACCAACTGCGTCCCATCGATTTCTACGCGCCCAACCTCGGGGAGTTCGCCGAGCGTCCCGCACGCCTGGCTCTGGATCTGCTCTCCTACCTGCCGGGTGTGGGTCAGGAATTTCTTCGCGGCTTGCCCAGCTTGCCCGACGCTGCGGGCGGCGTCTTCAGGCGTTTCATTCGCGACACCTCCTACGCGAATTTCGAGTCCTTGGTCACCCGGGTCATCGAGCACACGGCACCCACCCGGAGTTTCCCTGGCCCCAGCGACTACATCCCGGCTGGCCTTTTCGACAACTCATCCCTTGAGCGTTGGCTACGGCGTAATCTCGACCGCCTCTCCATGCCCAACGATTTTCGCGCCTTCCAGCGCAAGCGGAACGTGGAGCTCTATCTCAGCGCCTGCAATCTCGACACCGCCGAGCGAGTGATTTTCGGCGGAGACGAGGTGAACGATTTGACCATCGCCCAGGCGGTCCAGGCGTCGACGGCGCTGCCGATCTTTTACAAGCCTGCTCGGCTTGGCGGTGTCGACTACGTCGACGGAGGCGTTCGTCACACGGCGAATATCGACGTAGCCATCGAAAAGGGGGCGGATCTGGTCATTTGTTACAACCCCTTTCGACCCTTCCTGAACGATGTCGATTGGGCGTCGGCGGATCCCGGTGCCGAACGCGGCGGGGGCTTTCTCTCGGATCGCGGTGCGAAACTGGTGATCAACCAGGTCTTCCGCACACTGCTTCATTCCCGCCTTCAGTTGGGGCTCCAACGCTACCTCGCCGACGATTCCTTCCAGGGCGATATCGTTCTCATCGAACCCCACGAACAGGACGCCAGCTTCTTCGCCATCAATCCCTTGGCCTTTTGGCGTCGCTCCGAGGCGATGCATCGCGGGTTTGAGTCCGTGCACCTCACGATCGACCAGCATTTTGACGAATTGGAGGAGGTACTGGCGCGCAACGGCCTCGAGATGAGCCGCAAGGTTGCGAACCGCCGGGCGAACCGATTGCGAGAGGAGCACGACTGGCCGCGGCCGGACACCGCGAGCAGGGTGGAGGAGTCCCCCGATTTGCGCGTAGTGGCGGGTTGAGGGAATCCCTCAACTCACCCGAGAACAAAGGCAAATTTGCATTCTTCGCAAAAATCGTGTACTCTGGTCTTTCTTGGGAGAAGTGTGCCCGCTGTCAGCTATTAGATAGAACGCTGGGCCCGCTAGAAAGTGCCCCTCCCGGGGCACCCTCGAGAAGCAAGGGTGGGCTGGTCAGGCCAAGCGCCGACCAAGCCGGAAGGTGAGCCATCGAGAATCGGTCATAGAGATCAGGGCGAGTCGGACCCTCCCGTCGCGAAGACGGAATGGCCGGATCAGATGGAGTTACGCCCAAGGGTCGGCAACTCGCCTGCAGCTACGGGGCAGTCGGTGTGACGAATAGGCTGCGAAGAATTCCCCGCTTCGGGCAGATGCAGATGCGGGCAGATGTAGGTCGTTGAAGAATTAGGAGAGGACGAGCTAGGCCGGCCGGTGTGCACTTTGATTTCGATTCATCGCAGGGTGCCCGGGCGTTGGTTGGTCGTCGCGGCCAATCGGGACGAGTACCTGGACCGACCCTCGGAGCCGCCGGCACTCAGGGGCGGGCAGGGCCTGCCGCTGATCGCGCCGATGGATATGCGGGCTGGAGGCAGCTGGATTGGACTCAATAAAGAAGGAGTGTTCTCGGCACTAACGAATCTCCGCGATTCGAACCCGGATCCGGGTCGTCAATCGCGAGGCCAGGTGGTGATGGACTGCCTGGCGAGGAAGAGTGCGGCAGATGCGGTAGAGGGGTTGATGGCCATCGAAGCCGGAGTCCACAACCCGTTCAACGTTTACGTCGCAGATCGTGATCAAGCTTTTTTGGTTGTTTACCGAGAGGAACCCCTCGCAGAGGAACTCGCTCCCGGAGTGCACGTGGTCGGAAATGTCGATCCGCGCGAGTCCGGGAGAGGAACGGGATCCAAAGTCGATCGGGTTCGGGAGCAGGTGGAAGGAATCGCAACTCAGGACAGCACCGAGATTATCGACGCCCTCGGTGAACTATGTGGGTCTCACGGGAGTCAGAACTCGTCGCTTGATGATCTCTGCGTTCATGTTGGAGACACATACGGAACGCGAAGCTCGATCCTGCTCGAACTCTCGGAAGCATTCTTTGAATCAAGTAGCGGCAATCATCAGGCAATTACAGGAGGTGGGGGAAGCCAGACGAAGACCGAAGGGGGAAAAGGGGGACGTTTTCTGTACGCGGAAGGCGCTCCATGTGTCGCCCCCTTCAAGGACTATTCCATTCTGTTGGAAGAGTTGAGGCGAACGCCCGGCTACGCTCCATCAGTTTTTTCGTGAGGGAATCGAGTTGAGACGAATCGGAAGTAATATCAGGAAGAAGAATTCAGAAGAGCGCTCGCACAGACTGACCCAGAACATCATTGAGTACTCGACGGAAGAGACGCCGAAGAACGATTATCCCCGTCGTATCGTTTCGCCTCCGCGTCCGGACCGCTGTTGCACCGACAAGAATCGCATCAGCGTCGGCAGCGTGCGCGAAGTCGAAGGATTTAAGTTCTGTTATAAGGTTTGCCAGGAGTGCGGCCACGCAGTGAAGTACTTTTTCCCTGCCATCGAAACGACGAGCCAGGCGGTCAAGAAGTATCGCGACAGCCAGCGCTACATGGCCCAATAACGGGTGTCAGATCGTCTGTGGTAATGCGAGGCGGCCCTTAGCGGGGCCGCCTTCTCTATTTTGGGGAAGCCGAGCGAAGAAAATGGTCTGCGCTGGGTGATTGGGCGCAGGCCCGGAGGCGAAAAGGGTCGTGAGTGGGCGGGTGAGCAATCTGCGCGAGGCCAGCGACTGGCTTGAGGGTTTGATCAACTTCGAGCGCGCGGGGAGCTACGCCCAGGCCCGTCTGGACCTCGAGCCGATTCGCCGGCTTCTCAAAAGGCTCGGGAACCCCGAGAAATCCCTCTCCATCGTTCATGTCGCCGGCTCCAAGGGGAAGGGCTCGACCTGCCTCCTCGCCGAGGCCATCCTCGGCGCTGCGGGCGAACGGGTGGGAACGTTCACCTCGCCGCATCTCGAGAGCTGGTGCGAGCGATTTCGGATCGCGGGTCGGCAAGTCGATGGCAGTACCCTAGCCGACGCCGTCGAAGGCGTTCGACCCCATGTCGAGGCCCTGAAAGCCGAGGATCCCGACAAAGCCCCGACCTTCTTCGACGCCACGACTGCCACGGCGCTGCTTCTTTTCTCGCGCGCCCAAGTCTCACGGGTCTTGCTCGAGGTTGGTCTGGGCGGAAGACTCGACTCGACCAACGCCGTAGAACCGGCAGTCACCTGCATCACCCAAATCGAGCTCGAGCATACGGATAAGCTCGGGGACACCCTGTCGGCAATTGCCGGGGAAAAGGCGGGGATCATCAAGCCCAGCGTGCCCTGTATTGCTGGGCCGCTTGTTCCCGAAGCGCGGGACGTCGTCGCCGAACGCGCGCGATCCGTGGGGGCTCCGCTCTTTGCCCTGGGCGGTGAGATCAGTGTAGAGCGCCTCGAAAAGTCCGAATGGAGTCGGTACGGGGTGGGCGGAGATGTCGCCCAAGCCTTCGTCTACCGGGAGTCGGCTGGTTTCGAACTCGCGACGGGTCTGTCTGTTCTCGGCGAGCACCAGACCGATAACGCGGCCATCGCCATCGCCGCGCTGCGCCGGCTGGGCCACCGGACCGACGACGAATGGGTCGAGGCGGTGCGGCTCGGTCTGGCTTCGGTGCACTTGCCGGGAAGGTTGGAAGTGCTTCGGGAAGGGCCCTGGCTCGTGGTGGACTCGGCGCACACTCGGGAGTCCGCCGTTTCGCTTCGTCGCGCCCTCGATGGGATTCCCGCCGCGAGTCGTCACCTCGTCCTCTCGATCTCTCGGGATAAGCCCTCGGAGGAAATTCTGCAGACCTTGCTCGAAGGCGTGGACTCGGTGTGGGCGACATGTGCCGAACCCCTGCGCTCCATGGAGCCCGGGGAACTGGCTCGGCTCTGCGCCCGGGTCGCTCCGGGTTGCCGCGTTCGATGCGAACCCGACCCCCGGGTCGCCGTGGAGCGCGCTCGAGATCTTCTGGCCGAGGACGATCTCCTCTGCTGCACGGGCTCGGTCTACCTGGCCGGGGCGGCGCGCGGAGTGCTGGGAAGTCGGGGGACGGGTTAGTCCCGATCCCCGAGCTCAGAAAGCCCGAATGGGGTGGTTCGCCAAAGTCGGACCCGGCTTCCAGGAATCCCCTGGGCGGAGCTTGCGCCCGGGTAGGCTCCTCGCGTATTCGCAAAGGGGGGGGAGGCCTGCCCGGGCGCGATTGTCCCATGCGCTCGCGGAACCATCGAAAACCGGTGCGCATTCAAGGAAGAGTAAAGCAAGGGGCGTGCCATTCTCCGGTGGGGGAGGTGAGATGGGGAGGTCCGGGGAAAAAGTGAATCTTTTCGGCCCTTCGGCGAGCTTGGGCGTCGCTCTCGCCGGGTCGTCGGGGCCTCGGGCTGCCGAGAAGTGACACAAATTGCGCCTCGGGGCGACGCAATACGTCTACTCCCCGGCGAGGGCCTCGCCCATCGCCCGGATATGGCCGGGCCCGGTCCCGCAACAACCGCCGACCAACCGGGCTCCGCCGTCGAGCCAACGCTTCGCGTGGTCGGCCCAGCGCCCGGGGTCGTATTCCTCGCTGGGCGTGAAGCCCCCATCCGCATGGGGTTCTCCCAGGTTGGCATAGGCCCCAAAGGGCAGCCCGGCTGCGGCGAGAACCGGCAGGCAGCGATCCACGGCGGAGGGGGGCAGGCAATTGACCAAGACCGCTAGGGGCGCCTCCGCCTGGATCTGATCGGCGGCTCTGGCCAGGCTCTCCCCCGAGAGAATCTCGCCGGGTCGCCAACTCACGAAGCTCACTAGGGCGGGCAGGCCGCATTCCCGAGCGGCTCGGCAGGCGACGACGGCTTCCCCGAGCGAGTTCATGGTTTCGATCAGGACGAGATCGACTCCGGCCTCAGCGAGGTTTTCCATGTGCCGGGCGTGCTCTCGGAGAAGTGCTTCCGGCTCGGGCACGAGATCCGGGCGATAGCAATCCTCGAGGGGGGGAGCCGAACCCGCGATCCAGCACCGGCGTGCGCTGGCCCTTGCCCCCTGGCGAGCGAGATCAACGGCGAGGGCGGTGAGCTCGGCATCCCGGTGGGCGAGCCCGGGGCCCTTCGCCGCGCCGCGCTCGAGGGTTCTGCGTTGGGTCCGGAACGTGTTGGCCGTGAGGATCTCGGCGCCGGCTCGAGCGTACTCGGCGTGGATTTCGACGAGACTCTCGGGGGCGTCGAGGAGGGCATGGGTCGACCAAAGAGGCAGCCCCGCCGGGTGCCCCCGCTTTTCGAGTTCGGTGCCAATGGCGCCGTCGAGGCAGAGAGCCGGCCCTCGGGCCAAACGCTCGCCCACGGCATTCGCGGCATCGTGGCCTCTCTCGGGGGAGCGGGGCTGTTTGCCCAGGTCCAAGGCCTCCTCCTCCTCCTCGTGCGGGCGCTCTCACCCGGTACGGGTTTTTCCCGGTGTGTGCCGAGTCCGCTGCAGCCTCGCTATAGGTCTCGGCATGATACAGCCTGTGGCTCAACCCCAACCCTTGCCCCACTCCTTGCCCCAACCCTTGCCCGACTCCTTGCCCGAACTCGCGCGCGGAGCCTCGCCCCGATGAGCCCGTCGTCCCCCGGCCTCGGGGCGAATTCGGGCGCCGGTGGTCTGGCGATCTTTTGCGATTTCGACGGCACCTTCTCCCAGCGCGATGTGGGGTCCACCCTGGCCCAGGAGTACCTGCCCCAGGCGCGCGCCGATCTGCAGAAGCGCTACGCCGAGGGTGGGCTTTCGGCTTGGGAGTACGCCGTCGAACTCTTCGACGGGTTCGAGTTTGGCCCCGAGCGTCTGGAGACGTTCCTGGCGGGGATCGAACTCGACGTGGGCGCGCGCGGACTGCTCGGCTGGTGCGAGGAGCGGGGCGTCGCCTTTCGGATTCTTTCCGATGGTTTTGACTACAACCTCGAGCGCTTGCAGGCGATCCACGGAATTCGCTTTGCGTACGCGGCAAACCACTTGGTCTTCGATGCGGGGCGTTGGCGGATTTCCCCCGGAGGCCTGAACCCCGCATGCGGCTGCGGGACGGGGACGTGTAAGCGTTCGATTATCGAAGCATATCGGCGAGATCACCCGGGTGCGTTTTGCGTGCATATCGGCGACGGAGCGGTCTCGGATCTATGCGGCGCTCGGGTGGCGGATCGCGTCTTTGCCAAGGGCTCCCTCGAGGAGAGCCTGGGGGCCCAGGGCGTGGCCTGCGAGCATTTCGATGACCTTGCCGGGGTTCGCCGGGCGCTCGAGGACGCTTTTTCCGGGGATCCGCCCCCAGCGGAGCCCGGTCGGCGGGCTTCGGGAGATTTTCGGAGCTAAGGTGCCGACCCGGTTTTCCTCCGGATGGGTGTGCTCATGAAAATCCTCATTATTGGTGCGGGTCTATCGGGTCTGGCCGCGGCTTGGCGTCTTCACCAGGCGGGGCACGTGGTGGAAGTCGTCGAGCGCAGGGATCCGGCGGCGCCCGATTGTGATTTCCCGCCGGTGCAGACCCTCCACTCCAGCGATCGTTACACGCTCAAGTGGATCGGCGAGCTCGGCATCTCCGACAGCCTGCTCCCCCTACGCCCGGTTCAACTCGTTCAGGCCCGGAGGGATAGGGCTTACGCCATCGAGCCCCAGCGCCTGCTCGGGGTCGCGGCGATTTCCGGGGTGACCCGCCGTGACAGCCTGCGGCTCATGCGTTGGTCCCGTTTGATGACGCGTTATCTCCCGCTGCTCGACCCCACGGCGCCCGAGCTCGCGGCCTCTTTGGACTACCGAAGTGTTTCGGATTTCGCGGGCCTCTATTTTGGCAAGAGCGCGTTGGATTATTGGGTGGCCCCCGAGGTCGAGGATTTTTTTTCGGGTGAGGCGAATCAACTGTCCAGGGTGACGGCGCTGCTGCTCTGGCGGGCTCGAATGATGGACCCACAGGGGATCACCTTTACGGGCTTGCCGCGAATGGGGATGGATCATCTTTTCTCGGCGGCCCGAGGGCTCCTTCCCAAGCGCTACCACGCCGCGGCGAGCGGGATCGAGGGCAGCGGCAAGCAGGGCTATAGCCTGACTTGCGAAGGGGCAGCTCCGGACTCGCTGCACGCGGACGCGGTGGTCCTCGCGACTTCCCCCGGCGAAGCCAATCGCCTTGCGCCCTCTCTCCTGCAGCCCGCCGAGCGCGACTACCTAGGGGCCGTGCGCGAGCGCCCCTCGGTGACGCTTACCGCCGAACTCGAACGCGTACCTGGGGGCATGCCCGAGCGCGTCCGTCTGCCTCGGGGCGAGGGTTTCTCGGCGGGAAGCATCGTCTTCGAGCCCGGGCTCCCGGGGACCCGGGCGGGGAGCGGGGCTGGTCTCGCCACTATTCAGGGCCGAGAGTCCTTCGCCGTGGACGCCCGGCAGGTCCCCGATGACGCAGTGATCAAGAGCCTGCTCGCCGACCTAAAGCTTCTTTACCCCGCGTTGTCGGGGAATGTGGCGAAGCTTCACCTGGCGCGTAGCGAGGCGAGTATCCCGGCTTTCGACGTGGGAGCCTATCGGGGCCTCGAACGTTTTCGGAGGGTCCAGGCGGATCGACGCGCCCTCGGGCGCCGACTCTATTTTGCCGGCGACTACCTGGTGGCTCCGGGGGTGGAGGGATCCGTGGTTTCGGGTTTCCGCGCAGCGGCCGACCTGATCGCCGATGCGGCGGAAGGTGCGTCCGAGGACCGCGGCTAGGCGAGTTCGGCGAAGGTGACCCCCTCGCCCCCCTCGTCCTGAGGAGCCGTTTTGAACTCCTTGACCGAAACACATTCGGCGAGAAATTCGCGCACGGCTTCGCGCAGGGCACCGGTTCCGATTCCGTGAATGATCCGCAGGCCGTCGCAGCCGTCGGCGGCGGCCCGGTCGAGGCTTTCGGAAAGCCGGCTCAGGGCGGCCTGGACGCGCTCGCCGCGTAGATCGCAGCTCTGGATCCCGCCCCCGAGAATCACCCCATCCTCCTGGGGCTCCGCCCTTTCGACCTGAACCCGTTGCTCCCGGGTCCTGGTGGGCGCTCCGTCCGGAGTCGGGCGGCCCACCTGCTCGGCGGCGAGCACCAGTTTTTTCCCGCCCACTCGAACCCCGACTCGACCCTTGCGATCGGGCAGGCTCTCGAGAATTCCATGGCTACCGCTGAGTACCCGGAGCGCGTCCCCGGGCCGGGCTCGACGCCAGTCCACGGGTTCCAGGTGACTCGCTGGGCTTTTCGGGGTCGGGGCGGTTTCGGCTTGATGCTCCTCGCTGCGCGTCTTCAGGTCCTGGAGTTGATCCCTGGCCTGGGCAGCTTTCTGGGAGGTGGGTCCGCGTTGCAGGTCCCGGATGACTCCGGCGATTTCGGCGTGGGCCTCCTTGAAAGAAGCGTCCAGATCTTTTTGCATCTTATGGAAGAGATCGTCGCGCCGTTCCTGGAGGCGCTCCAATTTGGCCCGGTAGTCGTTGCGGACGCTTTCTCCTTCGGCGCGAATCCGTGAGGCCTGTTCCGTTTCGCTCGCCAGAGTGGCGCGGCTGGTGGCCAGTTCGCTCAACATGCGTTCGAGCTTGCGATCATCGCGGTCGAGTAGGGCATCGGCCCGGGCGAGGACGTCGCTGGGCATTCCCATGCGCGCCGCAACCGCCGAGGCCGATGAGACACCGGGTACGCCGAGCTGAATCCGGTAGGTGGGGGCGAGGCTCTTGGGATCGAATTCGACGCAAGCGTTTTGGAAGCGCGAGTCCACGTCGGCCATCTCCTTGAGGAGGTTGTAGTGGGTCGTGGTAATCACCCGGGCTCCGCGATCGGCAAGGCTTTCGAGAATCGATTGGGCCAGGGCGGCGCCCTCTCCGGGGTCCGTACCCACACCGATCTCGTCGAGGACGATGAGGGCGTGGGGGCCGGCGTGACCGACGATGTCCGCGAGATTCGCCATGTGCGCGGAGAAGGTCGAGAGGCTTTCCCCGATATCCTGATGATCTCCGATATCCGCCAGCAGGTACTCGATGGCGTCGACTCGGGCGCCGGCTTCACAGGGGACGTGGAGTCCTGCTCGGACGAAGAGTGCCGCGAGCCCCACGGCCTTCATGGCCACGGTTTTGCCCCCGGCATTGGGGCCCGAGAGGACGAGGACGGAGAAGGGGTCGCCCAGGCGCAGATCGTTGGCCACGCAGTCTTCCCCTTCGATCAGGGGGTGCCGGAGTCCGGGCAACTCGAAGACCGCACCCTCGTCGACCTGGGGAGAGGTGGCGTCCATGGCGACCGAGAGCCTGCCCCGGGCAAACGCGAGATCGATGCGAGCAAGCGCGTCGAGACCGCTCCGGATCGGGCCCGAGACCTGGGCCACGGCGCCCGAAAGTTCCTCGAGGACGCGCCGGATTTCGCGGCTGACATCGAGCTCGGCTTTTTTCAGTCGATTATTGACCTCGATGACCCCTTCGGGTTCGACGAAAAGCGTCGTCCCCGAGCGCGAGGCATCGTGGACGATGCCGCTGACCCGACCCTTGAAATCCGCTTTGACCGGAAGCACGTAGCGGTCGTTGCGCACGGTGTAGTAGGAGTCCGATAGATGCCGGCTGACCTCCGGGTCGCGGACGTAGCGATCCAGGCGCTTCTGGAGATCGCTCGAGAGCTGAAGGATCTCCCGACGTGCGGCGGCGAGTCGGGGGGAAGCCCGATCAAGAACCTCTCCCGAGGGGTCGATGCAGTGCTCGATCTTTTTTTCGAGCTCGCCTTGCTCCTCGATTTGTTCGCACGCCTCGGCCAGAGCGGGGGCCTGTTCGGCGCTGCGCTGGAAGAAGCGGGCGGTTAGCCGGAGGGTCGCCAGGGTCGAAGCGATTTCGACGAGTTCCGAGATTTCGAGCAGGGCGCCCTTCTCGGCTCGGGAGAGGGGTTGGGCGAGGTCGGCTGTGGCGCCCAAGGGTGGGGCGAGTTCGGCATCGAGCAGGGCCCGGGCCTCGTCGGTTTCCTGGAGTTTTTCACGCAGTCCCTGGAGGGTGGGCTCGAAGAGATGCGCGGGCTTCAGCGGGCGGAAGCGCGTTGCGACCCCGGCGGTTGCAGTCCCAGCGGAATTTTCCCCTGGCGTGTGGCTCGAGGCCTCATCGAGCCATTTTTGGCCTTGGGCCGTGCGGCACTGCTCCCGCAGGCGTTGGACCACCTTGGGCCATTCGAGGGCTTCGAGGGTCTCCTGGGCGACGCGAAATGACATGGCGCGAGTGTAGCGATGCCCCGGGGCTGACGGTTGGGCTCAAATCTTTTCGACTTTTGTCCGAAGACACTCCTATGCCCTCAAAGCCCCAAAAAATGCCCACAGAGGCCACCCTCGACGCGGCCCGGGATCTGGATCGTCTGGCGAGTGGAGACGTGTTGGCCCTGATCCACCAGCAGGACGCTTGCGCGCATGCTGCGGTGGGGCGCTGCCTCCCGCAAATGGAAGAGGCGGTGGATGTTCTGGCTACGGCGATTTCCGGGGGCGGGCGTTGGTTCAACGTGGGCGCTGGAACGAGCGGTCGCCTGGGGGTGCTCGATGCCTCCGAAATCCCGCCGACTTATGGCATGAGCCCGAAGGTTGTCCAGGGGCTGATCGCGGGGGGAGAGCGAGCCCTACGCCACCCGGTAGAGGGCGCCGAGGACGATGAAAATGCGGCGGCCTTCGAGCTGTCGGAGCGAGGCTTGTGCCCGGGCGACGCCGTGGTCGGGATCTCCGCGAGTGGCCGAACCCCTTATGTCATTGGAGCGATGGAGGCGGCCCGGGAAGTTGGGGCGCGCCGGATCGCGATCACCTGCGATGGAGATTCGCGACTGGCCGAGTATGGAGAGGTGAGCATCGTGCCCGAAGTGGGTCCAGAGGTGGTGGCGGGCTCGACTCGGATGAAGGGCGGCTTAGCCCAGAAAATGATTCTCGCGGCGTTGTCCACGGCGGTGATGGTGAAGCTTGGCAAGGTACGGGGGAATTTCATGACCCATGTCACGCCGGTTTCCAGCAAGTTGCGCGGTCGAGCCGTTCGCATGGTGATGGAGATTGCCGGGGTGGACAGCGCTCGTGCGCGTTCACTCCTGCGGGAAAACGAGGGAAGCGTCGAACGGGCGCTCGAAGTTCTCCAGCGCCGGGCCTAGGAGAGCGGCTCAAGTCTCTGGCTAGAGTCGGAAATGTCTCCGAATCAGATCGAGGCTCACTCGGTCGGGCAGGACCCGGCGGGCAAAGGGCACCAGCCAGGAGCTGTCGCCCACGGTATATCGGGCCCGGGGCCGACGAGCAGCCAGGGCGCGAGCGATGCATCGCGCCACATCGGTGGCTGGCGGGGCTTTGGGGAGAGAATCCCGGATCGCCCCCTCGGCTCGGTCGAGTTGCTCCCGGTAGGCGGATGCATCGGGCGAAGTCTCCCAGTGCATGGCGTCGTTGAAAGGGGTGTCGATGTCGCCCGGTTCGATCAGGGAAACCGAGACGCCAAAGGCGACCATCTCGTTGCGGAGTGCGCCGCTGAGCGCATCGACAGCGGCCTTGCTCGCCGAGTAGTGGGCCTGGAAGGGGATGGGCGCGCGCCCGGAGAGAGAGCCGACGAGTAGAATCTGCCCGCGCCCGCGCTCGCGTAGCCGGGGAAGGACGCAACGAAGGACGCGCAGCACCCCGAAAAAATTCGTTTCGAATTGCGCCTGGGCATCGTCGAGGCTGACATCCTCCACCGCACCGTAGATTCCCATGCCGGCGTTGCAAACCACGGCATCGAGTTGGCCGGCCTGGGCGAGGACTTCCTCGACCCCTTTTTTGACCGAGGCCTCGTCGCAGACGTCCATCACGACGAAGTGCACTCCGGCTTCGTCCTCACGCGGCTTGCGACTCGTTCCGAAGACCTGCCAGCCAAGTTGTGCGAGATGGGTCGCGGTGGTCAGCCCGATTCCTGACGAAGCGCCGGTGATCAGGACCGAGCCCATCAGGCCGTTCCGATCAATACGCCGGCTTCGACGGGAAGGACATGGCCCGTAATCAGGTCGGGCCCGCTGATCAGGGCGAAGATGGCCGCAGCTACGTCTTCGGGCGTACTCACCCGTCCTAGGGGTGAGCGCGAAGCGACGACGCCCTTGATGGTTTCATATTGTTCGCCCAGGGAGTCGCGCAGCCAGCTTCCATCGATGAACCCCGGGGCAACGGCGTTGACGCGCACATCCGGTCCGAGGACCCGAGCCAGGGTAATCGTCAGGTTGTTCAGCCCAGCTTTGGATGCGCAATAGGGGATCGATGTACCGGTCCCGATCAGGCCAGCGACGCTCGATGTCATGACGACCTCGCCCCCCCCGTGGTCACAGAGCAGGGTTCGTGCTGCTCGGGTGCACTGGAAGGCACCCCGCAGGTTAACGCCGAGGATATTGTCCCAGTCCTCTGCCGTGATCGCTTCGAGGTCATCGTGAGGGATGAAGCGCGTCGTTCCCGCGTTGTTGACGAGAACATCGAGACGACCGAAAAGGCGCCCGGCCTCTTCGACCATGGCTCGACAGTCGTTGTCGTCGGATACGTCGGCCCTGAAGGCGGCGGCACTGACCCCCTTGGCGCCGGCGAGGGCCGCGACCTCTTCAGCGGCTTCCTGAGAACGGCTGTAGTTGACCAGCACACCGCAACCCGCCTCGGCAAGGCGCAGCGCTGTGGCCCGGCCTACCCCGGTGCCCCCTCCGGTGATAATGGCGGCCTTGCCTTCGAGATCCATCTGCTTCGTTCTCCCTGTTGATTCGCGTATCCGGCTTCATCCGGGTAGGCCCCGAAGCCATGGTGTCCGGGGTTCGGCCTAGTTTACCCGCCCCCAGCAGACGGCTACCCTCGTTTTCTAGGGTTTTCCAAAACCAGGGGCACCAGATTGCGCCCCGGGAGTACTTTTTTTGCCGAATTAGGGCACTGTGAATCAGGGGAAGAGGGTCTCCATGCGCCGTGAAATTTTCAGCGACGAGCACGATTTTTTTCGAGCCGAGGTCAGACGCTTCGTGGTCGCCGAGATCGTCCCGCATCTCGACGAGTGGAACGCCAACGGCCAATGTGACCGGGATATTTGGAGAAAAATGGGCTCTGCGGGTTTTCTCGGCGCCAATGCGCCGGAGGCCTACGGGGGAGGAGGCGTCGATTTTCTCTTCGATGCGGTGGTGATGGAAGAGCTTGCCTACCACCGAGCCCATACGCCCCAGGTTTCGGTCCATTCGGATATTTGCATGCCCTATCTGGCGACCTTCGGTAGCGAGGAGCAAAAGGAGAAGTACTTGGCGCCGGCCATCTCGGGCGAGTGTGTGCTGGCCATCGCGATGACCGAACCCGGCACCGGTTCGGACCTCGCTGCCGTCCAGACCCGGGCGATCCGCGACGGCGATGAGTATGTGATCAACGGAGCGAAGACGTTCATCTCCAATGGCCAGAGTTGCGACCTCGTCATCGTGGTGGCGAAAACCGATCCCGAGGCATCCCCGCCCCATCGCGGCATGAGCTTACTCCTGGTGGAGGCCGGTACTCCCGGCTTCGAGCGCGGTCGTAATCTCGCCAAGTTGGGCCTCAAGGGCCAGGACACCAGTGAACTCTTCTTTAAGGATTGCCGAGTGCCGGCCGAAAACCTGCTGGGTGCCGAGGGGCGGGGTTTCAAGATGTTGATGGAGAAGCTGCAACAGGAGCGCCTTTGTATTGGTGTAGGCTCTATTGCTTCTTGCCGCCGTTCCTTGGACGATACCCTCGACTACGTCAAGAACCGCAAGGCCTTCGGTCAGCCCATTGGCCAATTTCAAAATACCCAGTTCAAGCTGGCAGAACTCGCTTCCCAGGTCGAGATCGGACAGGCCTTCGTGGACAAGTTGTTGGCCGCCCACGTTCGTGGGGAAGACATCGTTTCCGAGGTGAGCATGTCGAAATGGTGGACCACGGACCTTCAGCGAAAACTCTCAGCCGAATGTCTACAGCTTTTCGGGGGCTACGGGTTCATGTCGGAATATCCGATTTCCCAGGACTATGCCGACGCAGCTGTGCAGACGATCTATGCCGGAACCAATGAGGTGATGAAGCTGATCATCGCTCGCAAATTGGGTCTTGGCTGAGAAGTGCTGACGCTTCGGGCGGTTCGAATTCCAGCCAGTCCGCCACCAAGTCGTCGACCTCGAAAGCGTCTTCGGTCCGCTCGCTCGCGAGCAGAACCAGCTCCACGATCTGACTCTCGTGGATCGGGCCTGGGTCGAGCGCTGCGCTGTTCCGGGTTCGCTCCGGCGGCATAATTTCCCCTTTCCCAGGAGCAATTGCAGATCGCGTGCCAGTGCTTTCGCGGTGCTAATACCGAGATGCGATGAATAGATATTATCCTTTTAAAACAATTACTTGTATAAACTTATGCGCATCCCTTCAGACTTTGAAAAACGCCTGCAGAGCACCCAGAGGTCGGATTTCTGACGCGGGGAACGGAGATCCGACGAATTCCGCTTGGGGCCCGGGGATTGCTAAGGTGGTGAGTCGCGGGGCGCTGCGAGGGGCCCATGACGAAATCCTCAACCCACTGGGAGAATACGGGCGATGGCCGAAGGCGAGGCTCTGGTTCTTTACCATTTCGAGGCCTGCTCCTTTTGCAACGTGGTGCGATCCGCCGCCGAGAGCCTCGGTGTGGAACTCGAATTGCGCGATATCCGACAAAATCAGGATTATGCCCGGGAGTTGGCGGAGGCCATGGGAAGGATGACCGTACCGGTGCTTCGTATCCCGGGAAGCGAGGGAGACGTCGAGTGGCTGCCCGAGTCCGCAGATATCATCGAGTACCTCAAGCAGCGCGTTCGCTGATCGGAAAACACCCCGTCTGGGTCTGATAGAGAAGTCGAAAAGCAACCAAAGGAGAGCCGAAGGAATGCCCGAGTTCTGCAGGAGTGAAAGCGATGGCCCGGTCCTGACCGTAACGATAGACCGGCCCGAGGTGATGAATTCCCTGCACCCGGCGGCCAATTTTGAATTGGCGGAAATTTTCGATGAGTTCGTAGCCAACCCGGACCTCTGGGTCGCGATCATTACCGGCGCGGGCGACCGCGCCTTCTCCGCCGGCAACGACCTGAAATTTCAGGCGAGTGAGGGAGGCGGCGCCATCAAGGGGCCGCCGACGGGCTTCGGAGGTTTGACTTCACGCTTCGACAATACGAAGCCGGTGATCGCTGCGGTGAATGGGGTTGCCATGGGCGGCGGATTTGAGATTGCCCTCGCCTGTGATCTGATCGTGGCTTCGGAGAATGCGATCTTTGCACTTCCCGAACCCAGGGTGGGGTTGGCAGCTTTGGCCGGAGGAGTCCATAGGCTTCCGCGTCAGATCGGGCTCAAGCGCGCGATGGGAATGCTGCTCACCGGGAGAAGAGTGGCCGCGGCCGAGGGTCTCGAACTCGGCTTCGTCAATGAGGTGGTGCCTAAGGGTGAGGCGTTGGAGGCGGCCTGCCGTTGGGCGGACCAGATCGTAGAGTGTGCTCCGCTCTCGGTGCGAGGGAGCAAGCAGGCGGCCATGGAGGGGTTGGGTAAGGCGACCCTGGAGGAGGCCACGGCTGGGCATTACTCGGTGCTGGGCGAAATGATGAAGAGCGAGGATTTTGTGGAAGGCCCCATGGCTTTCGCCCAGAAGCGCAAGCCGAATTGGAAGGGCCGCTGATCGCGTCCCCAGCAAACGCCGCCCGTAGGCTTCAGTCGTGCTTGTAGCGCTCTTGCTCCCGGTCGTATTCAGGGAAGCCAACGGCTTCGCGAAGATCCTCGAAGTCCAGGATTCCCGAGGCGGGTTTTCCGGCTGAGAGCTCGGCGAGGGCCTGGTTCATGGCGCGGACGGCGCTCGAGAGCAGGGTCAGCGGATAGGCGGCGATCGAGTAGCCCAGGGCTTCGAGGCGGGCGGGGGGGAGCACAGGGGTGTCTCCCTGCTCGACCATATTGGCCATCTTGGGTCCGGGGATTTCTCGGCAGAGCCGCTCCATTTCGGCCTCGGAGTGGGGTGCCTCGAAAAAAGTGATATCGGCGCCCAGATCGGCGAAGGCCTTACAGCGTTCAAGAGCCTCGTCGAAGCCATGGGCATGCCGGGCGTCGGTTCGCGCCATGATCAGGGTGTCGGCCCCCTCCTCTCGGGCGTCCACCGCCGCACGCACCCGAGCCATGGCCTCCTCCCGACCCACGACCTGCTTGCCCCGGGTGTGTCCGCAGCGTTTCGGCGCGAGTTGGTCTTCGATCATCGTGCAGGCGAAACCCGCGCCCGCATAGCCGCGCACGGTGCGCTTGGCATTGACCGGATTGCCGTAGCCGGTGTCGGCATCGCCAATCACCGGAAGCGAAATGGCTTGGCAGATATCACGGCCTTGGTCGACCATTTCTCCGTAGGAGATGAGGCCAGTATCGGGGAGGGCGAGCCGAGCCGCACTGACCGCGAAGCCGCTCATGAAGGTCAGCTCGAAGCCGGCGCGCTCGATCAAGCGGGCCGACAGAGCGTCGAAGCAGCATGGCATGACATGGCATCGATCGGCCTCGAGTAGTTTCCGAAGCCTTTGCGACGGAGATTCCATTCCGCACTCCCGGGGTTGATCCCCTCTGTTTTCCGAACCCCAGGACTCTAGCCCGGCGCGCTCAGCCCGGAAGAGGTGGCAGCTCAGCGCAGTTCGCGCTCTACGTCCGATTCTATATCATGCCGATTCCCCGGAGCGCCCATTTGTGGATTTCAAGAGAGACGGACCATGCAAGATGAGCTGGACAGCCTGATCGATATTCTGGACCTCGAGGAACTCGAACTCAACCTCTTTCGAGGGCGAAGCCCTCAGGAAGACAAGCAGCGTGTTTTCGGTGGCCAAGTCGCCGGGCAGGCTCTGGTGGCCGCGGGCAGGACTGTCGAGGACAGGGAGATTCACTCCCTTCATTCGTATTTTCTCCGGCCGGGCGATCCGCGAGTTCCGATCATTTACCAGGTGGATCGCTTGCGTGACGGTCGCAGCTTTTCCACCCGACGAGTGACCGGCATTCAACATGGGCAGGCCATCTTTGCCCTGGCGGCTTCCTTCCAGGTGGAGGAGGGGGGCATCGAGCACCAGGCGGAGATGCCCCAGGCCACGCAACCCGAGGAGCTGCCCGATAGAGAAGAGCGCCTCGCCGAGATGCGGGCCAGGGGCGAAGAGGTAGACGATTGGATGCTCTTCGGTGCGGCGTTGGATACCCGCTACGTCGATTCCATGGACTACTCAGGGAAGACCGAGCAGGACCCTCACTGGCGGGTATGGCTCAGGGCCAATGGCCAACTTCCCGATGACCCCCTCTTGCACCGATGCGTGGCGGCCTACGCCTCCGACATGACACTTCTCGATACGGCCCTGCGCCCGCATCCCTTGGCAATGGATGAGGGCATGCAGGTGGCGAGTCTCGATCATGCGATGTGGTTCCACCGCCCCTTCCGGGCGGACGAGTGGCTGCTCTACGCCCACGAGAGTCCATCGATGTCGAGTTCCCGCGGCTTCACCACCGGGCGCTTTTTTACCCGGAGCGGAAAGCTGGTGATCTCAGTGGTCCAAGAGGGTCTCCTCCGCGATCGTCGCTGAGGCCTGCTCCACCGAAAGCTGAAGCCGGTGGACTTTGCCGGGATGGATTGAACGAGATGAGTGAAGTCGATCTGCGAGAAATGCGGGTTCTCGAAATTGCAGACAGCGTATCGAGTGCCTTTGCGGCCAGACTCCTGTCCGATCATGGGGCGGACGTGGTTAAAGTCGAGACCGGCGCAGACGACTGGATGCGCCGCCGCGGGCCCTTCCCGGGCGGAATTTCTGACCCCGAGCGAAGTGGTCTCTTTCTCGCGCTGAATACCAACAAGCGAAGCGTCCAGCTCGATCCGGATTCGAAAGTGGGTTCGCATGAACTCTCAAGCCTGCTCGATTGGGCCGACGTTTTGATTCATGATTTTCGTCCTGCTCGCGCGAAGCAACTCGGTCTTGATTCGGCCACCCTCAAAGCCCGGCGAAGGGATCTTGTCACCCTTGCGATTTCGCCTTTCGGAAGCAGTGGCCCCTATGCGGAGTTTCAGGCCAGCGAACTCACAGTGAGCAGCGGAGGCGGATGGGCCAGTCTCTGCCCGGCAGCCACCGGGCGAATGGATCTTCCTCCCCTCAAGGTTTATGGGGACCAATGCGGGTTCATGTCGGGGGTGGCGGGAGCTGCGGTCACTCTGGCGACCTACTCGGCGGCCCGCCGGACAGGGGTGGGGGAGCACATCGATTTTTCGGAGCAGGCCTATACGGCTTCGGTCCTCGAGCAGGCAATCCCGCTCTATTCCTATAAAAAACAAGTCGCTACCCGCTACGGCACTCGGCTCATGATCCCCTGGTCGATCTTCGATTGTCGCGACGGTCAGCTCTTTTTGGTCTGCATCGAGGAGGACCAATGGGAAAGATTGGTCGAGTTGATGGGAACCCCCGAGTGGACCTCCTTGGAAGTTTTTGCGACGAGTCAGGGGCGTTCGGAGAATCACGATCTCGTGCACGGCTTCATCCAGGAATGGTTGGCCGAGACTTCGGTTCTCGAAATTTATCACGAACTCCAGAAGCACCGAATTTGCGCTGCCCCGATCATGGGTCCGGCGGAGATGGCGGGTTCGGAGCATCTCCTCGCAAGGGAGTTCTTCGTCGACGTGGAGCACCCGGGCGCCGGTTGCCTGAGTCACCTCGCCCCGGCGGCGCGTGCAGAGGCGGGTCGTCAGGAAATTTTGCGAGGCGCGCCCTTGCTCGGGGAGCACAACGAAGAAATCCTCGGCGGTCAGCTTCCTCTTCGTCATTCGAGCCCGGGGGGAGAGGATGCTTCGCTGCCCCTTGAGGGGGTCCGGGTTGCGGACTTGTCGTGGGCCTGGGCGGGACCTTTTTGCGCCATGAACCTTGCCCACCTCGGGGCCGAAGTCGTCCGTTTTGAATCCGAGGGGCGCCCTGATCTCTACCGCCGCCTCCCGCTTCACCCGCGCGATATCGAAAAGTCAATCAACACATCGGGAATGTTCGCCCAGTGGAACCAGGGAAAGAAGAGTGTCGCCCTCAACCTGGCCGAACCCGGGGCCATCGAACTCCTGAAGGATTTCATCGACACTTGCGATGTCGTGGTCGAGAACTTCGCTACGGGAGTTATGGATCGGTTGGGTCTCGGTTATGGCGTACTGGCGGAACGCAACCCTGGTCTCATCATGGCGAGTATCAGCGGTTATGGAGAGACCGGGCCCTACGCGAACTACATGGGCTATGGCCCCGCCATTCCGCCATTGACCGGGCTCACCATGGGAACTGGTTTTGTGGGGGGTGGGCCCGCGGAAATAGGGGTTTCCATGCCGGACCCCACAGCCGGTATCACCATGGCATTCGAGGTTTGCGCCGCCTTGGAGAAACGCCGAGAGAGTGGACGCGGGGACCACTTGGATATTTCCCTATGGGAGGCGACCGCTGTTTTTTCGGTTGAGGCGTGGATGGACTACATAATGAACGGTGCCGAGCCTACGCCCCAGGGAAGTCGCGATTCCGCCATGTCCCCCCATGAATTTTTTCCCACCCGGGGAGAGGACGAGTGGATTTCCATCGCATGTGCCTCAGAGGCCGACTGGCAAGCCGTTTCGGATGAGCTCGGACCCGAGTTGGGAAAGGATCCGCGATTCAGGCTTCTCGCCCATCGGAAAGCGAACGAAAGGGAACTCGAAGAGGAATTGTCTGCTCGCACACGCGAACGCGAGCGATGGGAACTGACCCGGGCGCTTCAGGCCCGGGGGGTCGCTGCGTTCCCGGCGCTGACCTCGGCCGACTTGTTGAGTGATCCGCATCTCGAAGCCCGTGGCTTTCTGGAAACCAAGCCCCATCCCGAGGTGGGAATTCGCAAGCATACGGGCATTCCGTATTCGTTCGAGCGCAGGTCGAACGGGGTTCGCAAGGCAGCGCCGGTGCTTGGCGCCGACACCGAGGCGGTCCTTTCCGAGGTGCTCGGATATTCCCCCGACGAGATCAAGTCGCTCCGAGATTCGAAGGTTCTCTACTGAGGCCACCCGGATAGGGCCCAGTTGAGATTTCTCGGCGGCGTCTCTCGATGGGTCGCGGAACCCGGGCGAGGGATCCTCGGACCTTCAGGCGTTGTCGAAGAGGGCGAAGATCTCCTCGAAGGCTTTCAGCTGGTTGCCTTCGGCTGATGAGGGCACGACGATGGGAGTGCTCACCCCCGCCTCGTACCAGGCCATAAGCCCTTCGCGGACCTTGTCCGCGCTGCCGTAGAGGGTGCAGTCCGAAAGCCAGGCATCGCTGAGTAGCGAGGGGATGCGTTCGCGCTCCCCGGCTGCGAGCGCCTTCTCAATGGCTTCCATCTCTTCCACGTAACCGGCTTCCTTCCAGTAATTGCGATAATTCGGGAGCGAAACGTAGAAACTGAGAGTTCTTCGGTTGACCGCCGCCGCCGCCTTCTCGTCATCCGAGATGCAGGTCGGGATCATATTCCCGACGAAGAAATCGTCCGCCTCGGACCGATTCGTTGGCAGCGCCGACAGCGATGTCAGCATATGCGACCGGGCCGCATTGGCGAAAACGACTCCCTCTCCAATTTCGCCCGCCAGGGCCACCATGCGCTGGCGCAGGCCCGCGACCACAAGCGGGGGCTGTTCGCCGGTCCGGGGGGTCTCTCGCCAGGCTTCGACGAAGCGCCGCATTTCCGACAGGGGCTTTCCCCCAGTGACTCCCAACCGGTCGAGGAGCGGGGCATGGCTGACGCCGATGCCGAAGCGGAAGCGCCCTCCCGAAAGTTCGTGAATCAGCGCGGTGCTCGCCGCATAGTCCGTGGGAACCCGGGTATAGAGGTTGGCGATGGCGGTCCCGAAGGGGATTCGCTCGGTTTCCAGGGCCAGGGCGAGGCAGAGTCCGAGCCCGTCACCGACGCTGGCGCAATAGATGCCCGCGTACTCTCGTCTTTCGATCTCCTTGGCGAGTTCCAGGATGGCTGACCGGCGGCCGGGAACGGCCGCGATTGCAAGGGCGGGTAGGGGCAGGTCGGACATGGAACTCTCCTCGAGAAGTAGGGGGAAACGAGCCTAGGTCTTCGCGGCCAGCGGCGCCCCCGGCTTGCCCGGGAAACGGGCAGGCCTGCTCGCCCCTTAGGCAAGCCAGGGAATTATTGGCCCTCCCCTCGCTCACCTGGGTCTGGCAGAGCGCACTGGAGGCCCCAAGCGTCGCCTTTCTGAGCGCATTTCAAATGGCACAGGGCTTGCTTTACCTAGATGACGAAGAGGAAATTTCGGGCCGTCGGAAGAAACCCTGAAGCGTCGCGAACAATCCCTCAAGCCACACCGAAACGTCATCCACTCAACTACCCAAAACGGCCCAGGGCCGCGGAGATCAAAAATGTTCAAGAAATACCTACTCGCTGCAGGGGCCCTGGCCTTGGCCCTGCCCGGACTCGCGTTCGCCGAGGACGGCGTCAGCCCAGGCTTGTTTGCAGCCAATAATGTTTGGATGATGTTGGCAGCCGGCCTGGTCTTCATCATGCACTTGGGTTTCGCGATGCTCGAAACCGGACTCACCCGCGCCAAGAACACAGTCAACATTCTGTTCAAGAACACCTTTATCGTTTGTGCGGGCATCCTGACCTACTACATCTGCGGCTTCAACCTGATGTATCCCGGCGATTTCAATGGTTTCGTGGGTTTCGCTGGTTTCGGTCTGGGAGCCGGCTTCGACGCTGGCGCCAACACCCCCGCCTACGCGGACGGCGGGTACACGTACTGGACGGACTTCCTCTTCCAGGCGATGTTTGCGGCGACGGCGGCCACGATTGTCTCGGGTGCTGTGGCAGAGCGAATCAAGCTGAACGCCTTCATGATTTTCACCTTGGTGTTCGTGGGCGTTGTCTATACCGTCGCGGGCTCCTGGAAATGGGGCGGCGGCTGGCTCGACGGCATGGGTTTCTATGATTTCGCCGGCTCGACCCTGGTCCACTCAGTCGGTGGTTGGGGCGCCCTGATGGGTATTATTTTCCTCGGTCCCCGCCTCGGGAAGTACGCGGCGGATGGCCGGATGACCCCCATCCCCGGCAGCAGCATGCCGTCGGCCACCATGGGTGTGTTCCTGCTCTGGTTGGGCTGGTTCGGTTTCAACGGCGGCTCGGTTCTTTCGGCGGATCCCCAGTTGACCTCCTTCGTGCTGGTCACGACGTGTCTTTCGGCGGCCGCGGGCGGATTGGGCGCCATGCTCACCTACTCGTTCATCTCATCGAAACCCGACCTCACCATGGCGCTCAACGGAATCTTGGCGGGTCTGGTCGGAATTACGGCGGGGGCTGACGTCATCAATCCCTTCTCCGCAATCATCGTGGGAGCGATTGCCGGTGGTTTGGTTGTCCTCTCGGTGATCGCCTTCGACCGAATGAAACTCGACGATCCGGTGGGCGCCTGCTCGGTCCACCTCACCTGCGGTATCTGGGGCACCCTCGCCGTCGGGATCTTCTCGACGAATCCCGAGCACTCGTTCGGCATTCAGCTCTTGGGTGTTGGCGCCTACGGACTCTTTACCGTGATCTGCGCAGGAATCATCTTTGGAGCCCTCAAGGCAACCGTCGGTCTGCGCGTGAGCGAAGAGGAAGAGGTCGAGGGCCTCGATCTCGGCGAACACGGCATGCATGCCTACGACGTTGCCCCGAGTACGGGCCCCTTCGAGAACGCTCACCTGCGCGGGCAGGGTGTGATGGCGGCTACCGCGGTCACCGCATCCCTGGCGAATGAAAGCGGGGCTTCTTGACGAAATGTTGACGGCCGGGGAGCGGTCAGCGCCAGAATGGCGCGCCGCTCCACGGCCGGCAGCTTCGTCAGCGCTCCATCTCTCAACGAACGTTGTAAAAATGTCCCTGTTTCACAGGAGAATCGAGTCATGAAAAAAATCGAAGCAATCATCAAGCCATTCAAACTGGACGAGGCCAAGGAGGCTTTGAGCGGAATCGGAGTGCAGGGCCTAACCGTGAGTGAAGTGAAGGGTTTCGGTCGCCAAAAGGGCCACACCGAACTCTATCGGGGGGCTGAATACGTCGTCGACTTCCTGCCCAAGATCAAGCTCGAGATCGTCGTCGAGGATGCTCTGGCGGAGAAGGTCACGACTTCTCTCCAGGCGGCCTGCCACACGGGGAAAATAGGCGACGGCAAAATTTTCGTCCTCCCGGTGGAAGATGCCATGCGAATTCGGACCGGCGAGCGAGGCGACGGAGCCGTCTCGAATTCCTGATCCTTCATTGCTCTTCGGCTTTGCTGGATAGGATCGACCCGCTCTGCCGTTTTGAGTGAGGCTTGAACGGGTACCTGAAACGGTGCCCGGGAGACAATCGGGGGCGCGTCACAGCGGTGGCGCGCCCCTTCTTCGTCTGCCCGAGAGCCGGCCGAGTTCGGGGAGGGCCCGGTTGGAGTTCAGGGGACGAGAATCCTCTTGCCCACGGTCTCTCGCCGAGCCAGGGCTTCGAGTGCGAGGCCGGCTTCTTCCAGGGGGTGTACGCGTTCGATCAGCGGTTCGATCTCTCCCCGGTCAAGCAATTCCATCAGCGCGGCAAAGATCGTCGAGACGGTTTCGGGTTCCTCTTCGCTGTAACGCGGCCAATGCAGGCCGAGGACCGCGATATTTTTGAGCATGATCCGGTTTGCCCCAATTTCGGGAATCTCGCCGCTGGCGAATCCCACGACGACGAGTCGCCCCTTCCAGGCGATGCAACGCAGAGAGCGGTTTGTGGTTTCGCCACCCACGGAGTCGTAGACGATATCGGCCCCCCGCCCCCCGGTTTCGGAAAGCACCCGGGGTGAAAAGTCCTCTTCGCGATAGTCGATGAGAACCTCGGCACCGGCCTGGCGCGCGATTTCGAGTTTCTTCGGCCCGCCGGCGGTGGCGATCACCCGCGCGCCCAGGGCCCGGCCGATCTGTACCGCGGCCAGCCCCACGCCTCCCGCCGCGGCATGGACGAGCAGGGTCTCCCCGGGTTGCAGGGCCGCGAGGTCGACCAGTGCGGCGTAGGCGGTGGGGTAGACGATGGGGAGCGCCGCGCCCGAGTGGAAGGGAACCGATTCGGGGAGGGGATAGACGTGTGCCTGGGGCACTCGTACCTCTTCGGCGAATGCCCCCAGGTCGGTATAGGCAACGACCCGGTCGCCTACATTGAGTTTTTCCACGCCGGCCCCTACGGCTGAGATCACCCCGGACGCTTCCCTGCCCGGGATAAAAGGCGGCGTGGGCTTGACCTGGTATTCCCCCCTGAGCATCAGGAGATCCGAAAAGTTGCAGGCTGCGGCACGGACTTCGATGACCACTTCGCCCGGGCGCGGGGGGGAGGATTCGACCTCCGAAACCCGGAGATCACTGGGGTCAATAACCCCATCCACGACAACGGCGCGCATTTTCCCTCCCGCTACAGTCTGCTAGATGATGATGAGCACACAGACTAGCGAGCGACGCTCGATTTCGCGTTCGCCTCGCCCGGGCCGGTTCGTTCGGGCCACCGTGTTTCCGTTCTTGTGGCTGTCCCTCATGGGCTGTGCCTACCTGGGGAATCCTCAAGCGGTGCTCAAGGAGATGACCCCCAACGAGACTCTGCCTCTGGCTTGGAGAATGTCGGGTGGAGAGGGAGCCGAACTCTACGTCTTGGGTGCTATCCAAATGGGCCCCATCTCGGGTTGGGAATACCCCGTTGGAATGGTCGCGGCGTTCGAGGAGTCGAGCGCGCTGGTGGTCGAGGTCAACATCCACGAGAGCAGTCCCGAGAGCGTCCAGCAGATGATCGCCCACTACGGGCGGTTGCCCCATGGACAGACTCTTAAAGGGAGCCTCCCCCCCGAGCTCTGGAATTTGCTCAGCGTCACCCTCGCCCCGACCCGGATTCCGCTTCCCGATGCCAACCGCTTACGCCCGTGGCTGCTCAGCAACGTGATCATCATGGAGACTCTGGTTCAAAACGACTATTTCCCCGAACAGGGGAGCGCAGAAGAATTCATTCGGCGGGCGGGAGATCGCAGCATCGTGCCCTTCGAAAGCCCAGCGCAGCAGATTTCTTTTCTGGGGACGCTTCCCAAGAGGGTTCAGGAACTCTATCTGCTGGAAACCTTGAAGCATTACGGGGATCCCAAAGAAGGCTATGTCGGCCGCTATGTGGATGCGTGGAGAGCCGGAGATGAGCGGGTGCTCGAGGATCTGACTTTTGAAGACTTCGGCGAGGCGGATACCTTCGCTCCCTTTTTCAAGACGATGATCTACGACCGGAGCGCTCGCCTTGGAAAAGAACTCAAATCTCTCTTGGATGCGGTCCAGCATTCGGGAGAGTCGGTATTCGTCGTTGTCGCGGTTTCCCACATGATTGGAGATCGAGGGGTGGCGGCCGCTTTGAAGGATCAGGGGTATAGGGTTGACCGGGTCGAGCGATCCGATCTGCGTCGGGTTACGCCGGCAGCTGGGGGATCCGATGTCCCCGGTCCATGAATCGGTATTCGTGGCGCCGGGGGTGCAACTCTACGGCGAGATCTCGGTGGGGTTCGGATCCTCGATCTGGCCGAATGCGGTGATACGGGCCGAAACTCAGGCGGTTCGGGTGGGTCGCTATACCAATATCCAAGATTTTGTGATGCTCCATGTGGGCTATGACCACGCGACAGAGGTGGGAGATTTCTGTTCGATTACCCACCACACGACTCTGCACGGTTGCCGCATTGAGGATCATTGCCTGATCGGAATCAACTCCGTAATCATGGACGGTGCGGTGATCGGCGAAGGTTCCATCGTAGCCGGGGGAGCGATGGTGACCGAGGGGAAGATCTTCCCCCCGGAGTCGATCATTGCTGGGGTCCCGGCCAAGAAGATCGGCGAGCGCGACGCCCGAAGCGAGAACCGGCTCAACGCATGGCAGTATCATCGCAACGCCCAGGCCTACCAAGCCGGGGAGCACAGGGGGTGGAATGGGCCCGAGTACGAGCGATGGCTCGAGGCCAAGCGAGTGGAGGTCGAGAGCGGGCGCGACCTCCAGGCGCTGGAGGATCCGCCGCTCTAGTCGCTCTTGTCGAGACCGCCGAAGAGCAGGTCCACGCCCTTCTGGATCGCCTGACGGCAGGTTTCCGCGTCTGTGAGCCCATTGGCCCAGGGGATCCGGGCACCCTGGGTGATATTGAAGACCACCCGAGCCGCCTCGAGCACATCGACGTTCCGCTTGAGTTGCGATTGCATCCGCCCCATCTGCATGATCTCCATGAGCAGGCCGATGGTTCGGTCGTTCAGGGCGAGCACCTGCTGGGCGACCCGGATTCCGGGCCGGGTGGTCGCGCGTAGAGCGATCAGGGTGAGGTCACTGTCCTCGGCCAGGAGCTGATGCTGGGCGTCGAGGAAACGGGTGACGCGTTTGCGGGTAGGGGCCTTGCGATCGTCGTCCAGGCGAAAGCGTCGCCAGGCCTCCTCCTGGAGTTCGTCCAGGTCTGCGATCAACAACTCCTCCTTGCTTTGGAAGTGGCGGTAGATGGAACTTGCGCCCATCCCAGCGCGCTCGGCGATGGCCCTCAGCGTGGCTTCGTCGAAGCCGCGCTCTTCGAAGAGTTACCGGGCCGCCTCAAGGATCAGGGCTCGGCTTCGTCGCCCGCGCCGCAGGCGTCCGTCCTCGGGACTCAGGGGCGGCTTGTTCGGGGTGGCTTGGGTCGTTTCGGATTTGGCCATCAACGCGAACAGGATCGCGTATTGGAAGGCGCTTCGCTACCCAAAAAGATACAATTAAAACAATGGCTTACACTACTCGGCCAACCCGAGAAGTGAAAAAAACCCAGATCCCCTAGGGGGAACTGGGTTTCAAACGCTCGGCTCACCCCTCCTCAGAAGTTCGGAGCGTTTGTGGGCGTGCGCTGGGCGGCTCCGTCGAGCTCGCCTGGGCGCGCGCTCCGCTGACACAAATTCCACTCTACACGGAATTTTCTCCGCTCAGTGTAGTTTTCACCCCACCGGAGTTCGCTTTACAGAATTATTAGGGGGGCCAGGCAAGGGTGTGGCAGGAGGCCGGAAAATTGGACGCAGGCGCCAGGCGGATTCAGTCCATGGAGCGTGGGGACTCGAGCCTTTGCTTGACGCCGAGCAGGGTGATGGCGGCGTAGAGCCCGTCGGCGATGCGCTCGTCGTAGCTGTATTTCACCTCCATGACTCGGGCGCCGTCGCTGCGTCGGTGCACCTGGCCCACCACGGCAAAGATCGAACACGTGCCGTATTCCCAGAGGTGGTGGTAGCCCGCGTCGAGCCCCACGGAACCGAGATTGGCGACGAAGACCGATGAAAACATGGGGTCGCCCTCGATCATCGAGCGGGGCAGGAGTCCGGCGTAATCCGCTGCCGAGAGGAAGGCCATCAGTCCCCGGAGAACGAATCCCGGCAGCCGGATGGCCAGGTTGACCTCCTTGTCCGCCGTGGTCTCCCGTCCCCGCCGCCGAGCATGGAGTTCTTCGAGGAGTCGGGCGGCCATGGCGTCGAGGTCTTCTTCGGGATCGAAGCGGTGCTTCAGGGTGATCACCGGCGAGCCGTCGATAATCTCTTGCTTGGCGCTGTAGGTGAGCCAGACCCCGTCTCTTTGCCAGAGCTTCCTGCCCGCGACGAAGCGGTTTACCCCCTCGCGCTCGGAGAGGCCGGCCCCCAGGCTTCGCAAGAAGAGGTGGAAGAGGGTGATCCGGTTGTTGGCGCTGGCATCGCGGTTGATTTCGTCGAGATAGTCGAGGGCGTCGTCGACCTCAATTTCGGTGGTGTAGTAGACCAGCGAGCTGTTCCGTCGGGGCGAGAGGTAGGGCATGAAACGCCGAGTGGTCGAGATCTCTCGAACCTGTTTTCCGTCGGCCCGCTTTCCAAACATCGCACTCCTCCCGATCGTTTCCTGGAAGCGTTCATGGTGCCAGTTTTTGAGCCGGGCGAAAGCGCCCGCGGCCCCAATCAGAAAATCGAGGCCGGGCGCAGCATCCGCCAGACCGGAATGCCGCAGAGGGTGTGGCAGGAGAGCACCTCGAAGTCATGGCGCGCGTAGAAATCGAGATTCTCACGGCGGTCGGTTTCGAGATAAGCCGGAACTCGGTCGCGATCGACCTCTTCGAGCCATGTTTCGAGGAGCGATGAGCCCACCCCGTTCCCGCGTGCACCGGGAACCACGCCGAGCATCTCCAAGTACCAGTGGGGCTCGAGCAGGTGGAGATCCGCGAGTTCGGTCCAGACCCGGCCCCAGCGATAACTGATGCGAAGCCCCTGGCCCAGCCAGAATTCGATTTGGGCCAGAAAGGGCGGTGGCGGCAGGGGCCACGCGCCGGGTGCGATGGCGATCAGGCCACCGAGGTCGGGTCCCGAGAGTTCGGCGGCCTCGCGCGCGGGGACAAGGATCGTCGCCCGCCCCCTGGTGGCTGCCAGGGTGGCCGCCATTCCGAAGCGGTTCGAGCGAAGCCGCTGGGCGGCGGTCCCGCGGATCACCGCGCGGTTCAGGGGGTTGTCGCGAAAGGCCAGAGCCAGAGCCGGGGCAAGGCGCTCGGCCTCGTCGGCTTCGAGCCGGCGCGCCCGTGGCCGGGTGTGCTCGTCGCCGCCCTCGGCTTTCGGGCCCGGCAGGGGGGGGTGAGCCTCGGGCCCTTGGGCGGATTCACGGATGGCCATGGCTTCAGGTTTCGCGCAGCCAGTCGAATGCGGGTGTCAGGCTCGCCTTGGCTCCGCTCTCGACGATCTCGCCGTGACAGAGGGTCAGGCGGTCGAAATCCCAGGCGAGAATTTTTTCTGCGCCGGCCCGGGCTGCCTGCCTGTCCCGGTACATCGCCTTCATGAGCCGGGAGGACGCGAGCCTTCCCGAGGATCCGTTGATCCGTGCGAAGAGCCGGACGAGGAGGGAGCGGGGTTTGGTTAGATTGAAGGCCAGGTCGGCGAGAATCAGGGTTCGGGAATGTCGGTGAAAGAAGGCGATTTCGTTGACCTTCGGAGCGCCGCGCATCCACACCTGGTCGAGGTCGCGGCTCCAGAGTGCCGGCGCCGTCTCGCCCAGAACCTGGGCATCGGTCAGATCGGGGCGCTTCTCCCGGAGGCCCGGAGCGATAAAGACCTCGGCGTCGGGCCAGGCATTCGCGTTTTCTTTGAGGTAGAGGTGGTGAAAATCGTTGGGGGCCACGATGGCGTGAACGGGGCCGATCTCGTCGACGCTCTCGATCAACTCGGCATCCATAGGACCCGGGGAGTGCATGAAGAGCCCGCCGTCGGCGAGGCGAACCAGGGTTGTGCGCGTTCCCAGCGGAATGCCCATCATCTTGAAGGGGTGGTCGATGACCCAGAGGCCGTCCGCGATCGTACGAAGCACAGCGTTCCTTCCGCGTGGGTTCGGGATTTGTTAAGCCAAAAAGACCCTTGCGACGCTTTCTAGTGTAGTTAGTGTAGTCGGTTCACCCGGCGGTCGACAGCCGCAGTCAAGGCTTGTCGCCTTCCTCGGGCCCAGCGCCTCGGTCGACGGACTTGACCTAGCCCTACTGGACCTGCCCTACTGGACCTGCCCTACCGGACCTGCCCTACCGAGTTTTCCCACGGAGTTGTTTGATGGATACGAACGAAGATCTCGCCGGCCGAAGAACGGCGGTCCACACGCCCAACTACCTCCCCCAGCCCATCGCGATCGTGCGCGGGGAGGGGTGCCACGTCTTTGACGCCGAGGGACGACGCTACCTGGACATGATGGGGGGCATCGCCACGGCGGTTCTGGGCCACGGGCACCCCGCGGTGCGAAGCGCATTGGCCGAGCAGGCCGACAAGCTCTGGCATATCTCGAACCTTTTCGTGAGCGAGCCCCAGGTCGAACTCGCCGAGCGCTTGACCTCGCTCTGCTTCGCCGATCGTGCTTTTTTCTGCAACTCGGGAGCCGAGGCCAACGAAGCCGCCCTCAAGCTCGCCCGGCGCCATGCTCACGATCGGGGAGAGGAACGCTTTGAGGTGGTTGCTTTCGATGGGGCCTTCCACGGCCGAACTCTTTTCGCCTTGAGTGCCACCGGGACGCCCGCCTACTGGGAGGGCTTTGGCCCCTTGGTCGAAGGCTTCCATCACGTGCCCTTTGGCGATTTGGCGGCGGTGCGCGATCGGCTCGGCGCGAACACGGCGGCCATCATCGTGGAGCCCACCCAGGGAGAGGGTGGCGTGCGACCGGCACCGCCGGGCTTTCTCGAGGGCCTGCGAGAATTGGCCGATGCCAACGGTTGCTTGCTGATCTTCGACGAAGTCCAGACCGGAATGGGTCGCACCGGTCCGCTCTTCGCCCACCAGGGCAGCGGGGTCGAGCCCGATATCATGACCCTGGCCAAGGCCCTGGGGAACGGAATTCCCATCGGCGCGATGCTCTGCCGGGAGTCGGTGGCGGCTTCACTGGTGCCGGGCACCCATGCTTCGACTTTCGGGGGCAATCCCCTGGCGGCGGCCTGTGCCTGCGCGGTGCTTGATACCCTGGTCGAGGGAGGCGTTCTCGAGGGCGCCCAGGAGATCGCCGGACACCTTGAACGGGGGCTCGCCGAGTTGGCGAAGAGCCTCGGACCCAGCCGGGTGGTCGAGGTCAGGGGTGCGGGTCATCTCTGGGCCGTGGAGCTCACCTTTCCGGCTTCGGGGGTGGTGGATCGCTGCCGCGAGGCCGGCGTTTTGGTGATTACGGCCGGGGCGAATAATCTCCGTCTAGCGCCGCCGCTCACCGTCGATGAGGCCCAGGTCGATGAGTGCCTGAGGGTCCTCGAGCAGGCGATCGCCGCTGAGCCCAGGGAGGGCTGATCCCCAACCCCGGGCTTTAGGGAGAGGGCGGTCCGCCCAGGAGCAGTGTGAGCAGGCCACCGGCCAGGAGTAGCAGGATGGCCCAGCGCAGCACCGGGCCCGCAGCCGCACGCTCGGGCGGCGGGCCGTCGGGGGCGCTCGAGGCCTGAGAAGCGCCGCTGCCCTGATTCTCGCTGGGATTCGAAGGACTCTCTGGCTTCGTTTGCATGCGTGCCGCCCGCTTCGGCCCCCTGGTGTCCCATCGCCGAAACCTCCGGGCCCCGGCGGCCCGGTCGCGTCTCGGCGTCCGAGTCCCGGGAGTCTATGCGCTTCGGCCCACTGACCGCAAAAGATTCGCTGCCCGGGAGGAGTCGACGTTCGTCGGTCTCCCTGGCTCGGCCGATGGCCGGCCTCGTGTATGCTCCACCCGCCATGAAGCGAGCCGAAAAAGCCGAGCGGATTCACGAGATTCTGGAGCAGTTGTACCCCGAGCCGCCGGTTCCTCTGGACCACGAGGACCCCTTTAGCCTGCTGGTCGCCGTGCTCCTGTCCGCCCAGTGCACCGACGAGCGGGTCAACAGGGTGACCCCGGGCCTCTTTGCCCTAGCGGCCACTCCCGAGGCCATGGCCGAGGTGGAGGTGTCCGAGATCCTCTCTCAGATCCGCAGCTGCGGCCTGGCGCCGGGTAAGGCTCGAAATATCGCGGCCCTCTCGCGGATCCTGGTGGACCAGCACGGGGGCCGAGTGCCCGAGGATTTAGCCAGCCTCGAGGCGCTTCCGGGGGTAGGCCATAAGACGGCGAGCGTCGTCGTCTCCCAGGCCTTTGGTCGCCCCGCCTTCCCGGTGGACACCCATATCCATCGCCTGGCCGGGCGCTGGGGGCTCTCGAAGGCGCGCAAGGTCGAGGAGACCGAGCGCGATCTGAAAGCACTTTTCCCCGAGTCGGTCTGGTCCTGGCTTCATCTGGCCATGATTTTTTTCGGTCGCGAGTATTGTCCGGCCCGGAGTCATGATCTGTCGACCTGCCCAATCTGCTCCTGGGCGGCGACCCGGCGGCGGATCGCCGAGGAGGCTCGAGCCGGGGGCGGCGGCCCACGTTCCCGCAAGGCCGCGGCCAAGAAAGCCCGGGCTCGCCGGGGGTGAGCCCTCGCTGGGTCCTTGCTGAGCGCTCGCTGAATTCTAGGCGGCTCGGCGGATCAGGACGATGCGGCCCACGAGTTCGGGTGCGATGGGCTCCTCGCCGGGTTGGATTTCGATCCGGCGCCCAACGACTTGGACGAGCTGAACGCCCGCCGGGGTGCGGACGAAGCCCTTCGCGCGCAGCAGGCCGGGTTGGGCAAGCTGGGCGCGGATCGCTTCCTCGGTCAGTTCCTCGGGGACCTGCCAGACCTCGGTCTCGAAGTGCTCGTGGCTATGGGGCCGGGCGGCGGGCCCCGGTCCGCTTCGGTCTGGAGCCCGGGCGGTGTCGAGGAATTCGGGCGGGAAGAGCAGGTCGCTGGGGACGTCGGCCTGGGTGGCCAGGAGAACCGGCGCTTCGGGCTCGATGCTCCGAAGGGTCTCGCGAGCGCGAGCCAGGGCCTCATCGCTGACCAGATCGACCTTGTTGAGCACCATGAGGTCGGCGCTGGTGACCTGGTCGGAAAAGGTTCCCTCGAGATCCCTTCCCTCGGCCACCTGCTCCGCATTGACCACCACCACCGCCATATCGTCACCGACCCAGCGGCAGACGGGTTCGCGCCAGAAATTCAGCTGGGTATCGAAGGGCAAGGCGACCCCCGAGGTTTCGATGACGATCCGGTCGGGGTGCACCTCCTCCCAGAGCCGCTGGAGGGTTTTGATGAGATCGTCTGAAAGCTCGCAGCAGACGCAGCCTCCTTCGATTTCGACGTAGGCGTCCCCCCCCTGGCCCAGCAGCGCCCGGTCGATCCCCAGGGCGCCCAGTTCGTTGGAGACCAGAGCGACCCGCACGCCGTCCCGGACCGCGTCGTCGAGGATTCGGCGGATCAGGGTCGTCTTGCCCGAGCCCAGGAAGCCCGAGACGACGAGGGCGGGGACCTTCCTATCGGGCTGCTCTTCGTTACGCTCATCCATTGGGCGTAGGAATAGAGCATTCCGGTCGCTACGTCATACGAGGAGCGCGGGGCCATGGCCGAATACGATTACGATTTCTTTGTTATTGGGGCAGGTTCGGGGGGCGTGCGGGCGAGTCGCCTCGCGGCGTCCTTTGGCGCGCGGGTGGCGGTGGCCGAGGAGCGTTTCATGGGAGGGACCTGCGTCAACGTGGGCTGCATTCCCAAAAAGCTCCTTGTCTACGCCTCGGCTTTTCGCGAGGAGGTGGCCGAGGCTCAGGAGGGCTACGGCTGGACTGTGGGAGATCTCGACTTCGACTGGCCCCGGCTGATCGAGAACAAGAACAGGGAGATTGCCCGGCTCAATGGCGTCCACCAGAAACTGCTCGACGGCTCGGGGGTGGAGAGCATCGAGGGCCGAGCCACGGTGAAGGGCCCTCACGAGGTTTCCATAGGCGAGCGGACAGTGAGCGCGGCCCATATTCTGGTGGCGACGGGTGGTCAGGCCTTTCGCCCGCCGGAAATCGAGGGCATCGAGCACGCGATTATATCGGACGAGGCCTTCTATCTCGAGAAGTTGCCCCGGCGCGTGATCGTTGTCGGCGGAGGCTATATCGCGGTGGAATTCGCGGGCATCTTTCACGGCATGGGAGCGGATGTCTGCCAACTCTATCGGGGGCCGATGTTCCTGCGCGGTTTCGACGATGACCTGCGCGAGCATCTGGCCGGCGAGATGCGAGGACGAGGGATCGACCTGCGTTTCGACAGCGTTCCCACCCGTATCGAAAAGGTAGCGGGCGGAGTTCGGGCCACCTTGAGCGATGGCAGCTGGGTGGAGGCGGATGCCCTGCTCTGCGCCACGGGTCGGCTGCCGAATTCTGGCGGCCTGGGCCTCGAAGAGGTCGGTGTTGCGACCAAGCCCGGGGGCGCCATCGCGGTGGACGAGTACTCAAGAACCTCGGTCCCGAGCATTCACGCCATCGGGGACGTGACGGATCGAATCAATCTCACCCCGGTTGCTCTGCACGAGGGCATCTGTCTGGCCAACACCCTCTTCAACGATCGTCCCATGGCGCCCTGCCACGATACGGTGCCCGCAGCGGTTTTCAGCCAGCCTCCCCTGGGCACTGTGGGCCTCACCGAGACCGAGGCTCGAGAGGAATACGGGGAGATCGATATCTATCGTTCCACCTTTAGAGCTCTCAAGCAGACGCTGACCTCCTCCCAGAGTCGCTGCCTGATGAAGCTGGTGGTCGACCGGGCGAGCGACCGGGTCGTGGGGCTCCACATGGCGGGCCACGAAGCCGGGGAAATCGTCCAGGGCTTTGCGGTGGCCGTTCGCGCGGGGCTCAGCAAGGCCCAATTCGACCAGACCATCCCGATCCATCCGACCCTTGCCGAGGAGTTCGTCACCCTGCGCGAGCCCGTGGCCGATTCCTGAGCCGTCTGGGTCCGTCGTCCCAGCCCGCGGTGAGGGCGGACCCAATTTTTCAGAACCCATCCCAACCCGAGGAAGAAGCGTGCACCGGGAACCCCTCTTGGAAATCCTCCGGCGCTACGAGGCCGTCTACCCCGACGAGACGCGCTGGGTGGGCCGGGTGCGTGACCTGGTGGAAGGGAATGCCGATTGTTTCGAGCGCGGGTGTTTGCCCGGCCACATTACGGCTTCGGCGTGGATCCTGTCCCCTGACCGCGGGCGGATTCTTTTGACACACCACCGCAAGTTGCAGCGCTGGCTACAACTCGGCGGGCACGCGGACGGTGACCCGGACACGCTCGGGGTTGCCCTGCGCGAGGCCCGAGAGGAGTCGGGGATGCGGAGGTTTGGAGTGATTTGCTCCTCGGGGGGCAGCCCGGGGGCTCGGCCGCCCCTGCCCCTGGATGTCGACGTCCACCGGATTCCGGCTCGGGGAGACGAACCCGAACACGACCACCACGACATTCGTTATCTGCTGGTCGCCGGGGAAGATCAGCGCCTGGCGATCAGCGAAGAGTCGACCGATCTAGACTGGTTCGAGCCGGACGCCCTGGGGAGCCTGGGTGCCGACGAAAGCCTGCTTCGGCTCGAGCGCAAGGCGCGCGGCCTGGCGGGCGCCGAGTGCTGCTGGGATGCGCCGAAGCCAAGCCCGACTCGGTGATGCCGAGGAAGGGTCGGCCACGACCGGGGCCGCTATGATCTGGCCATGCCCGATCTCGTACAGGACCTGCTGGCCTTTATCGACCGATCTCCGACGCCCTACCACGCCGTAGCCGAGACCGCGCTGCGCCTGGAAGCGACGGGTTTCACCCGCCTGGGGGAAGGCGAACTCTGGGATCATGGCCCCGGCGCCTGTCGCTATGTCATCCGCAACGACGGGAGCCTCGCGGCTTTTCAGGTCGGCAGCACCTCTCCGGCCCAGGGGGGGTTCCGGATCCTCGGCGCCCACACGGATTCGCCGAACCTACGGCTGAAACCCGAGCCCGATGTGTCCGCCCACGGCTACCGACAACTCGCGGTGGAAACCTATGGGGGCGTGTTGCTCCATACCTGGCTCGATCGAGACCTTTCCCTGGCGGGCCGTGTGAGCGTGGCCCGGGAGGGCCGGGTGCGAACCGTTCTCATCGATTTTGCCCGGGCAATGCTTAGGGTTCCCAACCTAGCGATCCATCTGGAGCGGGAGTTGCGCGAGAAGGGGCTGAAGCTCAACCCCCAGAAGCATGCCGTGCCGGTGGTGGGGCTCGAGGACACGCCGCCGATCCGCGAGCTACTGGCGACGGAACTTCGCGCCCAGGGGATTGCGGTTCCCGGGCCCGAAAGCGTGCTCTCTTTCGATCTCATGCTCTACGACACTCAGCCTTCAGGGGTGATCGGCTCGCGGGGCGAGTTCATCAGCGCGCCGCGACTCGACAACCTGGCATCGACGCACGCCATTCTGACCGCTCTTCAAAGGAGTTGTCAGGGTTCTCCAGCGGCCTTCACCCGGGTAGCGGTTTTCTATGACCACGAAGAGGTGGGGAGCCGCAGCGCAGCGGGGGCAGCGGGGACCTTCCTCCCCGATGTGCTCGAGAGAGTCGTTTCGGGCTACAAGGGGGGTGAGCCCCAGGGATTGGTCCGAGCGCTGGCGCTCTCCCAGATGGTTTCCGTCGACATGGCGCACGCGGTTCACCCCAATTACCCGGAGAAGCACGAGCCCGGGCATCACCCGGTGGTGGGCAAGGGGCCGGTTATCAAGGTGAACGCCAACCAGGCCTACGCGACCGATGCCGAGACGGCGGGGCATTTCGAGGCTCTCTGCCGTAGCGCGGACGTGACCACCCAGCATTTCGTGAGTCGCAGTGATCTGGCCTGCGGTTCGACCATCGGCCCGATCAGCGCGGCCCGGGTCGGAATCAGGACCGTGGACGTGGGCAACCCCATGCTGTCCATGCATTCGTGTCGGGAAATGGCGGGGACCGAGGACGTCGAACCGATGATTGACGTCCTCGGCGCCTACTTGAAGGGCGGTTGATTTAAAGGGCGGTTGATCCCCGGCCTATGTCGGGCTGGCTTCAGCTGCCCAGAACCGCGCGGCCCACGACCTTGAGCTCGAGGATCGGCTTGACCCCCTCGAAGATCGGCAACACCGTGGCATCAACCACGTAGCGGCTGATCGGGTATTCCTCGGCGTAACCCCAGCCTCCATGCATCAACTGGCCCTGCTGGGTGACATCCACGGCGACATCGCAGGCGAGAAGCTTGGCCTGGGCCGCGAGGGGTGAGGCCGCTCGTTCGTCCTCGTCGAAGGCCCGGGCTGCGGCGTAGGTGATGGCCCGGGCTCCGGCGAGCTTGGCCTGCATGCGACCCATGGTGTACTGGGTCAGTTGGAATTCTGAGATGGGCTGGCCAAATTGTTCGCGATCGACGACGTACTTGGCCGTCTCCTCAATCGCTGCCTGGGCGAGACCGCAAGCGCGCCCCCCCGTCTGCAGCCGCCCTGCGGCGAACCCCGCCATCTGGAGTTGAAACCCCCTGCCCTCGCCCGCTTCACCACCCACCAGATTCGCGCCGGGGACGAAGTAGTTCTCGAATTGGAGCGTGAAAGAGTGCATGCCCCGGTAGCCTGGGGTGGCGTCCGCCTTGCCCGAGAGCTTGCCGCCCCCTTCCTGGGTGCACTCGAAGTCGTGCCCCTTGAACGATTCCTTGGGCACGATGAAAAGGGAGAGCCCCCGGGCCCCCTTATTGGGGTCCGGATCGGTACGGGCGAGAAGAGCGAGCACATTGGCTCGCCCTGCGAAGGTGCACCACGCCTTGGGACCGTTGATCACCCAGCCCTCCTGGCCCGCGACCGTCGCTCGCTCGGCCCGGCACTTGGCCCCGGCCACGTTGCTCCCGATGCCCGGCTCGGTCACCGAAATCCCCACCATGGTTTCACCCGAAGCCAGGCGCGGGAGCCATTCGCTCTTCTGTTCGGCGGTGCCTCCGCCCATCAGCGCTTTGGTCAGAATTTCCGGCCGGGTGATGAGGGAACCCGCTGCGGCCAACGAGGCTCTCGAGAGTTCCTCGGTGGTGAGGATCATGGCGAGATTTCCCATTTCGACCCCGCCGTATTCCTCGGGAACCGAAAGGCCGAAAAATCCGAGTTCGGCCATCTTGGTAATGAATTCTTCGGGGACCAGATCGTCGTTACGATGAATATGCTCGGCGTGAGGCATGACCTCGTTCACCCCGAATTCACGGACCTGCTCGCGAACCTGCTCGTGCATCTCGTCGAGGGGGTAGTCGTTGACCCCCCGGCTCGCGATCACATGGGCACCGATTTCGCGACAGAGAGATTCGCTGGTGGCTCGGCGCAGAAGTTGGCGGACCTCGGCGGGAAACGCGGCCTCGATCCCCGCGTCACCGATCCCGAGTTCGTCGGCCGAATCGGAGAGACGGCTGCGCAGTCCTTCCACGAGTTGTCCCACGGCGGCGACGGTGGTCTTCTCGAACATCGGCCCGCCCCGCCCTTCGGCGAGAATCTCCTGGCTGGCGACGATGAGTTCGTGGGCTGCGACGGCCTCGGTGGCCGCGTAGGCGATTCGCCCGGTGGCGACTTGGTGATCGTCGATCCGTTTCCCCCCCTCGGTCAGGGATTTGCCGGCGTCGATGGCTTCCTCGAGGAGCCGGGTGGCGGCTTCGAGTAGGGTCTGGGCTTCATTGAGGGTGGGGTGCTCGAGGGTGGTCATCCTGCTGGGTCCTTCCTGTTCAGGGGTCGATTATTTACTGCCGGGACCGGGGGATGCCGGGCCGGGCGGAAGCTCGCCGCCGGTGGCCGGCCCGGGATTCCCTGAGGCCAAGATCCAAAGGGTCTCGGGGGGTTCGAGCCTTGCCACGGCGTTTCGGGCGGCACGCGGAGTCGCCTTCCCTACCCGGTCCGGGTACGCGGATCGCGGGCTTCCAACAATAGCGCAGCGGCGCCGAAGGAACTTGATTTACGTCTCGAAATTCGAGGGATCCGGGGCGGGATTCAGCCCCGGATCAGGCCTCGGATTCGAAGAACTCGGCGACCTGTTCGACCAGCGCCGGGCTGCCGAAGATCAAGTCGAGCTTGTCCCGGGCTCCGCGCAGGGTCACGCAGGCCCCCCCGGCTTCCACCGCCAGGAGTTGGGTGGCCGCCGCATCCCAGGGGTTGAGATCGCAGTCGACCATGACGTCCAGAGCTCCCGAGAGCGCCAGGGCGTGTCCGAAGGCGTCGGTGTAGCTGCGGACCAAGGGGATCGCCGAGAGCATGCGTTCGAGAGCGGCCTGGCGCCCTGCCCACTCGAAGCAGATTCGGTCGCCGGTGCCCGCCAGGCTTTGCCCGAGATCGGTCTGCTCCGAGACCCGAACCGGCTGTCCGTTGCGTCGGCAGCCCGCGCCCGTCCAGCCGACGTAGCGCTCGTCCAGGGCCGGCAGGTCGATGATCCCAAGGACGGGGGCATCGTCCTCGATCAAGGCGATGAGGGTGCCGAAGAGCGGGATGCCCCGGGAAAATGCGATGGTTCCGTCGATGGGGTCGACGATCCAGCGCGGCCCTTGGCCGCCGCCCTCGGTCTCCCCGTACTCCTCGCCGAGAAGGCCAAAATCCGGGTACGCGGCGAGCAGGGTCTGCCGGATACTCCTCTCCGCCGCCCGATCGGCTTCGGTGACGGGCGAGCCATCGGCTTTGATTTCTACGTCGACCGAGCGGAAGCGCGGAAGGATTTCCCGGCGCGCGAGGTCGCAGGCGTGTGAGGCCACCCGGGCGGCTTCTTCGAGGTCCAGGCTCGTCATGGTCCAAGCATACAACGCGTGGGGATGATGGGGAGCGGCCCGGGGAGATCGCCGGGATAGCCGTATGGCCCTATCATGCTCGCCATGGATGCCTCCTCTCGCACCACCCCGGTCGAAATTCGTCAGAGCAGCCCGACTCAGCTGAGTATTCGCTGGGCCGATGGGGTGGAGAGCCTCTATGCGGTGAGGGAATTGAGGCTGGCCTGCGCGTGCGCGCTCTGTGTCGACGAGTGGACCGGAGAAAACAAGCTCGATGCCGGGGAGATCCCCGCGGATGTTCGCCCGGTTCGGATCAACTCGGTGGGCCGGTACGCCATCGGGATCGATTGGACCGACGGGCACGAGACGGGAATCTACGCCTTTGACACTTTGCGAGCCCTGGCCAACGGCGAGGGCGCGGAGCTGGGCTAGTCTCCGGGGCTATGACGGATACAAACGGAGAAGTAATTGCGATCCTTGGGGGTACTGGGGATCAGGGGCTAGGCCTAGCGCTGCGTTTCGCCAAGGCGGGCCGCCGTGTGGTGATCGGATCACGGAAAGCCGACCGGGCGGTGAGCGCTGCGGAAGAGGTCCGCCAGGCGGTCCCGGATGCAGATGTCACGGGTTGCGAGAACAGTGAAGCCACGGGTCAGGCAGGCATCGTGATCATTTCGGTGCCCTTCGAGCACACCGCGGGAACGGTCAAGGGGATCAAGGAAGCGCTGTCCGAGGGGCAGATCCTGATTTCTATGGCGGTTCCTCTCGCGACGGCGGTGGGCGATGGGGCCATGCGAACCGTGGGGATCTGGCAGGGCTCCGCGGCCGAGATGGTTCAGTCTCTGGCACCGACCGGGGTCGATGTCGTCTCGGCCTTTCAGAATGTGTCGGCGCACCGGTTGCGGCAACTCGATCAGCCGGTGGACTGCGATGTCGTGGTGTCGGGTAAGAAGGCGTCCCGGTCGAAGGTCATGGAACTCTGCAAGCTGGTGCCCGGTCTCCGGGGCCTCGACGGAGGTCCGCTCTCCAACGCTCGCATCGTCGAGGACATCACGGCCCTACTCATCGGGATGAATATCCGATACAAGCTGCCCGATGGCCTGGGAATTCGCTTTACGGGTTTGCCCGAGTAGGCCAGAGCGAGTCCCCAGCATTTCCCCTGGGGGGCAAGGGGGCCACAAGGGGTTGTGGTTGATTGCGCCTTGGACCCCAATATTTTGTGGATTTTGGCTTGACGGGCCGCCCTGGCCGCAGCATTCTGGGTCGACGGGGATGTGATGCTCCTCCTGTAGCCTGGGGGGGTCGCAACTTGGCGGTTGCGAGGAGGAGCGCGAACTTGAGACCGAGTTTATTCGGCTTGGGTTCGGGGGCGCCGGGGGTACCGGCGCCCCCCTCATCGGTGTGTTTTGTGTGTTTTCTGTCTTCTCAAATATCCCCCGCCCACTGAGTGGCGATGATCCGAGACGAGGCCTCTTTGCGAGGAAATCGTTCGGGGCCTCCGAGCCCCGTCACCCTCCGTTCGCTCTCCTCAGCGAGCGCGGCGGCCGGGGTCAGGACCGCCTCCACCTTAAGAAATGCTCGAGATCCAATAAATTATCCGAGGCATTCGGATCGACGTTCCACGACCTTGCCGGTCTCCGTCGCTGGATGTTTTGAGATGGGTTTGCGTCTTCCCTTGCTGACGAAATTGTCGGGTGGGGGTTGGCCGGTGGAGTCATGGACTGGAACGAATTCTTTAAAACGAAGGTTTGAGTCGGACGAAGATTCGTCTCGTCGTCACACCGGGCCAGTAGAACGTTGCATCGGAACGAGTGTCGCCAATGAACTTCGAAAAACGGTGCAGGTGTTCAGCGGGAGCGACACCGGGCATCGCAGGAAGAAAGCAGCTTCGAAAGCAGATTCCGTAGTGTTACGGGTAGCGTGAATGGTGGCAGGCCGGATAGGATTCGTCGGCGACCGGAGGCGAACGAACCGGCGAATGGCCCACAAGATCGATCAAGAAAAATTTGAGCCTGGCCCCGAAAGGCCAACAATTCTAGGAAGTTCGACGAGGAGCCGAGTTCGGTCAATGACTCAAACGAGCGAGTCAACCAGCGCGGAAGAGTCGAAAAAAGATGAGAAGAGCGCGCGAATAGCGCGAATAGAGTGACGCGAACAGAGCGAAGAGCGTGAAGGCAGTGAAGAGTGTGAGGAGAGAGTCAGTAAAAGAGTCAACGAAGAGTCAACTGGCAGAGAGCCACGAGAACGAATCAACAGGAAATCTTAAAAGGGGAGTTCGATAAACGGTACGCATCACGCGACTGGGACGCATGATGGTACTCACAGCAAAACCGAGGACCGAATATCCAAGAAGGCCCTTCAGGACATAGACATTCAAGGATCACCGAGCGTGGGTCATGGGACCCGATAGAAACGCAAGTGTGACCGGGCTGATAAAGACCAAGCCTAGGAAGAATGATCGTCCGAAGCGGTGCCTTCCCCGGACCTGCCAGGGAATTTGAACTCATGCGAGGTTGCTCTCATGAGGAAACTGGTCGGGAACCGGGAGAGTCGGAGAGAAGAGTTCCGGAGGCTGAGGGAAACCCATGGTCAGCAAGGCGGGGCGGGGCAGTGAGAAATTCGATTGACCCCGAAACCGACGATGCTGATGAGTCCTGCTCGCTGAAATGCGCCGTCCTGATCGAACGGGGGGCAAATTGTGAACGAAGAGAACCAGGCAAACCAAACGGAAGTCACCGTCGGAGCATTCGAGGACGCGGAAGGCAACGCGGCGAGTACTAAGGCCGGCAAGGGCAAGCAGGGCCTCAAGATGCCCCGTCGGTTCACTCGGGCGGGCGAAGACCCCTTCGACAGCGTCGAGTGGGAACTGCGAACCGCGAATATCAGCAACGAAAAGGGCGAGACGGTCTTTGAGCAGACCGATGTCGAGATCCCTACAAGCTGGTCGCAGTTGGCGACGAACGTTGTGGTGTCGAAGTATTTTCGCGGCCATATTGGCCAGCCCGGTCGCGAGAGAAGCGTCAAGGAACTGATCGGCCGTGTGGTTGGACGGATCACGGAGTGGGGCATCAAGGGCCAATATTTTGCCTCTCCGGAAGATGCTCAGGCGTTCTCGGATGAACTCGCCTATCTGCTGGTCAACCAGAAGATGTCCTTCAACAGCCCCGTCTGGTTCAACCTCGGCGTGGAGAATACGCCGCAGCAGGCGAGCGCCTGCTTCATCAACTCGGTTGAAGACACCATGGAATCGATCATGGGTCTGGCGAAAACCGAGGCGATGCTCTTCAAGGGCGGCTCGGGTGCAGGCACCAATATCTCGGCAATTCGCTCGTCGCACGAGCAGTTGGCCGGCGGCGGGATGGCTTCGGGTCCGGTCTCGTTCATGCGGGGCTTCGACGCTTTCGCGGGTGTGATCAAGTCAGGAGGAAAGACCAGGCGCGCCGCGAAGATGGTGATTCTTGACGCGGAGCACCCGGACATCCGTAACTTCATTCACTGCAAGGCCGACGAGGAAAAGAAGGCCTGGTCCCTGATCGACGCTGGATACGACGGTGGGTTCAACGTACCCGGCGGCGCCTACGACTCGATTTATTTTCAGAACGCTAACCATTCGGTTCGGGTGAAGGATTCCTTCATGCGTTCTGCCGAAGCGGACGGTGCCTGGGATACGCGGTCGGTGACAGAGGGCCTTTCCGTCGAGACGTTCAAGGCGAAGGACTTGCTGAAGGAGATGGCCGAAGCCGCCCATCTCTGCGGCGATCCAGGGATCCAATACGACAGCACGATCAATCGTTGGAATCCGGTCAAGGCCTCGGGTCGGATTAACTCGAGCAACCCTTGCTCGGAGTACATGTTCCTTGACGACACGGCTTGCAACCTCGCCAGCTTGAACTTGATGACCTTCGTCTCGGAGGAAGACCAGTCTTTCGCCATCGACGATTTTCGATTTTCGGTCTGGCTAACGATTCTGGCCCAGGAAATTCTCGTTGATTTTGCCAGCTACCCCACGAAGGCCATCGAGAAGAACAGCCACTTGTTCAGGCCCCTCGGTCTTGGTTACGCAAACCTAGGTGCCCTGCTGATGTCCGATGGCAAGCCCTACGACAGCGAGGGTGGGCGCAACTTGGCCGCCGCGATCACTTCCCTGATGTGCGGCGAGGCCTATTTGATGAGTTCGAAGATTGCCGAGGCGATGAATCCGTTCTCCCGGTATCGAATGAATCGAAAGCCCTTCCTCGAAGTGATTGGCATGCATCGAGATGCGGCTCATCAGGTGGATTCCGAAGGGGTCGCGGACGATCTCTTGAAGGCTTCATGCGATGCGTGGGATGGAGCTCTCGAACACGGTAAGAAGCACGGCTTCAAAAATGCTCAGGTGACGGTGTTGGCTCCTACTGGAACCATCGCTTTCATGATGGACTGCGACACTACGGGCGTCGAACCGGACATCGCTCTGGTCAAGTACAAGAAGCTCGTCGGGGGCGGCTTCCTCAAGATCGCCAACCAGACCGTGGGGATGGCGCTGAGGAAGATCGGGTATGCCGAAGAGGAGTCGAAAGAGATCCTCGCCTATGTGGATGAACACGAGATGATTGAAGGTGCGCCGGGCCTTCGCGAGGAGCATGTCGAGATTTTTGATTGTGCTTTTCGTCCTCGAAATGGAAAACGCTCGATCAATTGGATGGGCCACCTGCGGATGATGGGAGCGGTACAGCCCTTTCTCTCGGGGGCGATCAGCAAGACGGTCAACCTCCCGGAGTCGGCAAGCGTGGACGATGTAATGAAGGCCTATGCCGAAGGTTGGCGGTTGGGCATCAAGGCTCTGGCCGTCTATCGGGATGGGAGCAAGCGAACTCAGCCGCTCAACTCGGGCAAGGAAGAGGAGTCGGGAGCGAGCGTCACTCAGTTGGATGAGTATCGCCCTCGTCGACGGAAGCTTTCGGATGAGCGCCAAGCCTTCACCCATAAATTCTCGATCGCAGGTCACGAGGGTTATTTGACCGTCGGCCTATACGACGAGGGCGAGCCGGGTGAAATCTTCCTGAAGATGGCCAAGGAGGGGAGTACGATTTCCGGCCTGATGGACACCATCGCGACGATGACGTCTATCGCCCTCCAGTACGGTGTGCCACTCAAGGCCCTGGTCGACAAGTTCAGCCATACGCGATTCGAACCTTCGGGTTTTACGAACAACCCGGAAATTCCGATTGCCAAGTCGGTGACCGACTACGTGTTCCGTTATATCGGAAATCGTTTTATCGAGGGGGAAGCAGAGGGGGGAGCCTCTGTCAGTTCAGGAGATGGAGCGGGGACTGCGCCTGGGGTCCAGGCTGTCGGTGCAGTCGCCGGTGGGTCTGGCGGAAGTGCGGAGCCGGCTGCGAGCAGGTCGAGCTTCATCAATCAGGCCGATGCGCCGTCCTGTATGGACTGCGGTTCCATCATGATCAGAAATGGGGCCTGCTACAAGTGCCCCAACTGCGGTAGCACGAGCGGCTGCAGTTAAGTGGGCGGCCTCAAGTCGCCGGTGGCTTAGAAATGAGTCGCGGCACAAGAGGTCAAGCTCACCGAGTTCTGCTGTGCTGAACAGGGAGCGGCGCGAGTCGCCGCAAGGTGCGAGACCAGAGGTCGCTTGGGGGGCTTTCGGTTCCTGCGCTTTGCCCTCCCGGGCCAGGCTCTTGGGGTTCCCCGTTTTCTGCCGGTTCGGGGTTCAGCCCCTGATACCATGGGGTAGGATTCACTTTTCCTTCCACCTTCCACCTAGAGCCCGTCAGGTTTTCTAAAGGTCTAGCTCCCCCGATGAAGGACCAGCCGAGTCCCGCCGATTTCGCCACCAAGATGACCCCGGCTGTCCACCGGGCCGCAAAACTTGCCCGATTGCTTGAGGGGAGCGTGGTCAATACCCCCAAGATGGGAGAGAGAACCGCGGTCAAGCAGGCGCTCACCGAGGCGGATACGCGAGTTCAGGAAACCATTCTGTCGGCGCTCTACGAGGAGTTTCCCACGGTTGCCTTGGCGGCCGAGGAAGAGACACCCGGAGTCGAGAGGTTCCCAGAGCAAGGCGAGTCTCTTGTGATCATTGATCCCATAGATGGCACACTTCACTCTTACCTCGAGGAGAGAGGACCCTACGCCGTAATCGTTGGGTTGGCTCTGGCTGGAGAAATGAAGTCTGCCTTGGTGGCACTCCCCCGTGAGGATGTACTTTTTCGTGGAAGTTTTGGTGTCGGAGCAGAAACTCTGGGGAGTGGTGAGGTCCCGGAGCGGGCTTCTGCCTCCGCCGATGGCGATGTCATTTTCGTGTCCCACAACGTTCCGGACTCGATTCGACAAGCGCTGAAAGCGGAGGGTCTGGAAGTCGTCCCCGCCTGTGGAGGGGCCGTGGCCGTCGCCCCCCTTATCCAGGGTGTCCGGGCGGGCTTACGCTTGGCGGATCGGAGCAATGCAACGGGTATCTCGATTCGGGGAAGGGTCGGGCTGGTGATCGCCCGAGAGGCGGGGGTTTCCATTCTGGGAGATCGTGGGCAGGCATTTCCCGTAAACCTCGATGAACCGCACTGGGCATTGACGCTTGCAGCCGACGAGAATGATCAGTCGATGCTCCAACGTATTATTGGGAGCGACGGATGAGGCGAATTCGTCGATCTGAGGGTGTGGACATTCGGGTGTTCGGCCCGGAGAAAGTGCGATCCGCACGGGTGCTTCGGGTGGCAATGTGCCCCTGAATGAGCGCGTCGGAATCGCCGGCGTTATCCGCGAGTTCCTAGTTGTTCATAAAGAACTCGCCGAGTTGGTTGATCGCTATCGCTCCGACGATCTCTCCTTTGATTTGGTCGAGAGCCTGGTTGGCGATGGTCCCTCGAGCGCTCTCTATCGACTCAAGGAAAAGTGTCACTCGATTTTCCGCGCAGATGCTGGAGGCGCACCGGTCGAATTTCGAACCGAGGCCCTTTTTGATTTGGCTATTGGCTCACTCTTTCATGAGGCGATGATCCTTCGCGAGAACCTCTACCAACAGGAGCGCTATGGGTCTCGAGTTGATGCTCTGAAGACCGACGCGAACCCCCTGGCTCCCGAACTTTCGCGGGAGTTTGAGCGGATTTTGAGTTCTTCGGCTTCTCGCTTGGAAGAGTCGGTCCTCGAGTTGGAGGCACTGCTCGCCCTGACGAGCAGTCAGCTCATTCGCCTACTTATTGAAGACGCGGACAACGATCTACTCGCTCGCTGTCTCTACGAAGAGCGCGAAGCCGTCGAGATGGTTTTCTCTCGAGAGGTTCAGACCCTGTTCGTCGAGATCCACGGAAGCGAAGAAACCGGCTTTATGAAAGCGGCCACCTCGTATATCGACAGTGGTTTCTACGAGGAAGCGCTCCAAATTCTGGGTCAGCTCCGGAACGCCCCAGCGGTCAAGGGTGCGTCTGCCTTCGCCCAGGCAATGAAAGCCTTCCTGGCCCGAGACTACGCCTGCTGCGTCGAAAACCTTGCGACCTGGCTGACATGCGAGGGTATCGGTGGGGATCGGGGGCGGGTTGCCCTGGCCCTGGCAGCCGCAAAGCATGTGGAAAAAAGCCGAGAAGTGGAGATTTCGCCCGAGATTCGCCTGCAGATTGCGGCCTTGAATGATTTGGGGGAAAAGGCGGATTAGAACCGCTGCTGCTTTCGCTTCGGGCCGGCGCTGAATTCGCCTCTTAGAGAGCCTGTAGAGACCAGCAAGGCCTGACTCAGCTCGTCGCCTGGGCCGACTCCATGCTCCGCCCCGTCTTGAGGAAGTAGAACCAGAGGCCGCTTCCGATGCAGACCAAGGCGAACCCGATCAGCTGGGGTTCAGTCATTCCGAGGAAAACCTTTTGATTGACCCGCCAGTTTTCAATGACGATCCGTCCCGCCCCGTTGAGGACGAGGTATTCGCCCAGCAGGAACGGGCTTTTGTCGCGTCTCCACCACAGAAAAAGGGCAACCGGGAGGAGCCAGCCGACCTCGTAGAGTTGGGTCGGGTGAACGCGTTCGAAGGTGGGGGGAGCACCGTTGGGGAAGGCTATAGCCCAGGGGACACTCGAGACTTTTCCGTAGTCGTCCCCCACGAGAAAGCATCCAATGCGTCCGAACGATTGCCCGACTGCCAGAGCTGGGGCGACGGCGTTGGAGAAGGCCAGGGTGGGTATCTTGAGAAAGCGGCACCCCAGTACGCCCGCGAGGGTGCCCCCCATGAGCCCGCCATACCAGGTAATGCCGGCGCGAGCGAAGAAAAGGTCGGCGAATGGGTAGCCCTCTCTGATGGAGACATCGGTCGCGTAGTAGAGCTTTGACCCGATGATTCCGCCAAGCATGATCCAAATGAGGATATTGGTGACCGGCTCCGGGTCGAGGCCCAACTCCTCCATGCGGCTATATGTGATCCAATAACCGATCAGGAAGCCCAGTGACATCATCACACCGAATGAGCTTACGGTGTAGTTGAGCCCTGGGATCGTGAAGAGCTCAGGATACATTCGACTGCCCTCTGGAATTTTTCATACGCTCGAGCCGCTTGCTCTCGCGGTGAGCCGAGACCGTAAAGGATGGATCGGGTACGAGCAAGGCTGAGAGGGCGATCTCCCTCCCGCCGGACACCGGGGTTCTTGGCTGATTTCGGCACTCGCTGAGGGCGAGGGATCTCGGGTGCAGAGCTCCGCGATTCACGACGAGGAATCTTCAAACTTTTCGAGGACCTCCTTCATTTTGGAGGCGGCCTCGACGATTTGGCGAGTGAAGCGTCGCCCGGGCTCGTCCAGAATTTGCGCGTAGTCCTCGTTGAGTAAACGGGCGAAACCGATGAGTGCGAGAAGGGGCGAACGGAGATCGTGAATTAGATCGTCAGCCTTGTGTTGGGAGGCTGCTTCGAAGAAAGTATTTTCCGGGGCTTCTTGGGTCTTGAAGGAGCAGAACGTCGCGGATTGAGAGTCGCCCGCAGGTCCGGAGAACAAGAACAGGTAAGCGCAGGGGGTAGGGTCGCCGTGCGAGCCCAAATCGAGCCGGGCGCTTACGAAAGCTTGGCCGTCCTCGAGAGGGGCAGCTGCGGCGGATAGCTTTTCCCGAACCCAGTCACGGCTTCGTTCGGTGGCCAGGGCGTGGAAGAAATCGACTGCCGATACGCCCCGCGGATCCTGGGGTGAAGTCTCCAGCAGCCGAGAGGCCTGGCGACTGAGTCCAAGGAGTTGAAATTTGTCTCCCCATACCAGTACCAGGGGGTGGAGTTTCTCCAGTGCATCCAGTAGTTCACGGCTCTCGGCGCCTAGTTTTCCAGAGTCCGTGTGGCTGGGAGCCATGATTAAGCTTGCCCCTGTCGGTATTCCTGAATTTGATCACCGGCTTTGGATGCGAACGAAAGGCGGCGGTTCGGCGGCAAATCGGGTGCCCGAAGGCGCTCGGGCGGCAAGGTAACGAATCCCTCGGGAATTCAGGAAAGCTAACGGGCCGCCCCATGGAGGCCCAGCATCCTGGGGGCGTTCAACCCACCGCTTTTGCCCGGTTCTGGTCAAAAGCCGATGGTTTCCGGTCGGGAGCACGACTATAGTCTACCTGACCGATCGGTAAGCTGTGAACCCATCAGGGAGGGGTTCAGGGAGCCGGATCGGGTAAGACGCGAGAGAGAACTTCGGCGGTACCCCCCAGACCCTGTTTTGACCGGTGAGGAATTCGCGCGAGCGGAATCCTGGCGCCGCGTTTGAGCAGCTGATTCAGGTGCGGGTGTCCGCTGGCGGAGACTCAACTTGGATCTGGGGAATCACGACAGGTTGTGGAAGCGACGCAGAAGGGTGGGCTTGATTGCTCTTCTCGCCACGGCGTTTTTGAGCGGCGGAATCCACCCGCTTCTTCCCACCGAGGGTGTCGCAGTTGCCCTGCCGGCGGTCTCAAGCGCCCCCCTTCGCGTGGCTACCGTGGACGCACTTGAGCAGAGCCTACGGCTTGCCAATCCTTCTCTGTCCCCCGGCGAGCGAACTCGGATCGTTGCGGCGATCGACCGCTATAGCGCGCGCTATAGCCTCGATCCGGATCTCGTGATGGCGATCGTCCTTGTAGAGAGCAGCGCTCGCCCCTGGGCTCGAAGTCCGAAGGGCGCGGTTGGCTTGATGCAGGTGATGCCTCACATGATGCAGCCCCTGGGCTTGGCAGGGAATCTGGCGACTGTCGAGAGCAATATCGAAGCCGGCTGTTTCATCCTGGCGCACAATATCGAGCGATTGGGTATTGAGAAGGGTATTTCGGCCTATTTCTGGGGCTCGAGAATTCGCGGCGTCGCCTACCTCGAGAAGGTATTGGAGGCGCGTGCGCGGGTACGGGAACTCGGCACTTCCTGATCCTCCTCCGGTTCGATGAGCCCTACCCGCTTCAATGTGTCGGGTGACGAAAGCGATCAATGGGGGGAGTTTCGGCATGGAGGCTGACGATCTTCGGCGCGTAGAAGGTTACTTCGATGGGAGTCGGAGCCGGCAACTTTTTCTGCGCTCTTGGATGCCCGCCCATCCCGAAAGAGTGCTGATCCTGGTTCATGGCTTCGGTGAGCATGGTGGCCGTTACGAAGAGATGGCCAGCTGGTTTGCACGGCGTGGCTTTGCCGTTTATGCCCATGATCAGCAGGGGCACGGTCGCTCGCCGGGCAAGCGGGGTCACGTCGACCATTTTGAAGAATTTTTCGATGACGTGGAGTGCTTGATCTCGGTGGTCGCCGAAAAGCATCCGGGCCGTTCTCGGGTCTTGGGGGGCCACAGCTTGGGCGGCTTGATCGTGACCGCCATGGCATGCGAGCGGCGGGTCGACGTGGGCGCGATTGTCGCTTCGGGCCCCGCCCTGTCGCTCTCTCCCGACCTGTCTCCGCTGAAGCTCACCCTGGCCAGCCTCTTGAGACGGATTGCTCCGCGTATGGCCATGAACGCGGGCCTCAACGCTCAGGGGCTTTCGACTCGGCCCGAAATCATCGAGGACTACCTGCAAGACCCCCTGGTTCACGGCCAGGTGACGGCCGCCATGGGGGCCGGTATGTCGGAGACTATTCAGCGCATGGAAAGAGCCGTCGTCGGCCTCAGTATTCCGCTCTTGCTCCTGCATGGAGAATCCGATCCTCTTTGTCAGGTCGAGGGGAGCCGTCGTTTTTATGCGGATTCCGAGCGGAGTGAGGGTCTCAGTGCAGAGTTGTTGACCTACCCTGGATTGATGCACGAGATTTTCAATGAGCCCGAGCGAGAGAAGGTCTATGCCGACCTCTATGATTGGGTGCTGCGAATGGAGCCCACATGAGCGATGAATCGACCAAGCCCGGTAGGCTGACCCACCTCGACGAGGAAGGTCATGCGCGGATGGTCAATGTGGGAGAGAAGCCTCTATCACACCGCCGTTGCGTCGCTCGCTGCGAGGTGAGTATGGAACCGGCGACCCTGCTCCGGATTACGGCAGGGGATCTGCCCAAGGGCGATGTGCTCGCAGTTGCCCGAATCGCAGGCATTCAGGCCGCCAAGCGAGCGGCCGACTGGATCCCCCTCGCCCACCCCCTGCCGATAGATTCGGTGGAGATTCTCTTGCACCCGGATCGGGAAACGAACTGCCTAGAGGTCCAGGCCACCGTCGAGACCCATTGGCGCACGGGTGTCGAGATGGAGGCCCTGGTGGCTGCATCTGCCGCGGGGCTCACGGTCTACGATATGTGCAAGGCGATCGACCGAGGGATGAGCCTGCAGAATCTTCGCCTGGCCTCCAAGACGGGTGGCAAGAGCGGGACCTTTATACGCGAGGGCGAAGAAGAATTCGGGCCGGGAGCCCCCGGCGGGGCATGATCGCGCCCTCGGACGAAAAGAATGGGGAACCGCCTCCGGCGGAGCGGGGTCATTCGGTCCGGAGGCAGTCGATGAGTTTCGAAATGGTGGAGCGAGGCCCGATGGCCGGGGTGGAGAGAGGGAATTCCTCATCCCGGCGTCGCCGGGTAGTCATTGAGGACCCCGATGCCGAGCTGATCCGGGCCTGGAAGGACGGCGAGGACGGTGCGTTTGAGCAGTTGGTCCGACGCCATGAGCGCCGGGTATTTGGCCTTCTGATGCGCATGATGGGGAATCGTGAGGAGGCCGAAGACGTCGCTCAGGAGACGTTTTTGAGCCTTCACAGGCACGGGCGCCGATTTCGGGGCGAGTCCAAATTTTCCACTTTCGTGTACCGCGTGGCGGCGAACGCCGCCCTCAATCGCCGCAGGACTCTCGGGCGGAGCCGAGCCCGAGTAGACAAATTGGCCGTTCGTCACGCGGCGGGAGACGACCTCCCCTACTCCCCGCGGGACCCCGAGGATGCCACGGCGGGGACCGAATTGACGGCCCATGTCCGGCAGGCATTGCAGCGCCTCTCACCCGCTCTTCGCATGCCGGTGGTTCTCTACGACATCGAGGGACTGGCGTATGCTGAGGTCGCCGAAGTCCTGAGTATTGCAGAGGGGACGGTCAAGTCCCGAATCCATCGCGCAAGGCGAGCCCTTCGTGTCGAACTGAAAGACCTTTTAGGCGTAAAAGACGAGGAATTTTCTCCGTGAATCACTCCGACGTTCAAGATCATATGGCCGACTACTTGGAAGGCCACCTTCCGCTGGAGAAGCGTGCACTGTTTGACGCTCATCTCGACGATTGTTCCGATTGCCGCGGTGAAATTCGATCGATGCAGGAAATGGTCACTCTCCTGCGCTCCCTTCCCGAGCCCGAGGTTCCCCTGGGCTTCAGTGAATCGGTGATGCAACGCGTTCACGAGGCAGAGAGCCGGGTGTCCTGGCTCGAATCGCTGCAAGCCGCTTTTCGCCTACTGATGAACCCCCGGGTTCTGGCCCCGGTTTCTGTCGCCCTGATCGCACTGGGAATCATCGGTGGAGCCGGAGAGGTCGAAAAGGCGCTGGTTCTCGAGGTGCCGGGTGGTTCCTTGGCGACTCAAACCCTTCCCGCCGATGGTGCGGTTCTCGCGGGTATTCCGGTGCCCAGCCGTTCGCCGAAGTCAGCGGTGGCTCGAGCGAGCGCGCCCGGTGCGAATTTCCAGATCAGACTCCAATCGGGCCCCGTTCGGGTGCCGGAGCAGCAAACGCCGCATCTCATCAACCCGATTCCCTTGAATGAGTTCTCCCAGTACGCTCGCGGATTCCGAGGTGGAGTCGTTAAAGACGATGTTTTCTACGATTCGGCGGGGGTAAATCTTGAAGCCCGCCGATCGGGTGCCCGGATGGTGGCCGTGCCGAGTCGTGCTCGGGCCCAGGAAAAACAACCCAGCGCCGAAGAGTGGCTGGCACGGCTGAAACGAAATCCGGGTGATTTTGCTTCTGCCCTGAGCAGTTCGACCTTGGCCGAACAGGAGCTGTGGATCGCCAACCTCGCCCGGCATGCGAGACAGAGGGGTGAGTTGCCCGAAATCATCGCGGCGCTCCGCCAGAGTCCCAATCGAAGGGCCAATCTGCTCGCCGAAGATTTTGAAGCTGCCTCTCGAACGCAAGACTCGAGCGCCTACCGCTAGATCGATCGGCGAGGCGGAATTCCGCCTACCTCGTTATGCTGGACGACTCGCTCATCTTGACGGGCTGAGTTGGAGGTTCCTCCAGTGACGACGGTTTTGGCCGGTTGATCGTGGGTCGATCCCGGGAACTGCTTGCGTGCGCCCTTCTCGTTTTTCTTTGCTTGCCCAGCGCGCGGGCGGAAGACAGCTCTGAGGCGTCGGCTGAAGTGCTCGATATGAGCCCGGAAAGTCGGGTCTCCTGGAGCTTTCGCCACCTTTCGGCGCCTCTCGTCTCCCTGGTTCGGGGCAGCGACCATATGTACGCCCAGAGACGGATCTTGGTGACGACCACGCCGTCGGGCGCTTATCTCGATATTTTCTATGTGAGATCGGGTTTCCAGAAGCGTTTCGAGCAGGCCGAGGCTCCGGTTGCCCTTCTCGTGCCGTCCAGGCTCGATGCGGGCCCCCGGGACTCCCTGACGATTCGAGCCTTCGCCGAGGGATACCGGCAGGACTCAATCACCTTCAACCTCGGTGATGCCGCCGAGACCGTGGAGTTGGACCTTTCCCCTCTTCCGAACCGGCTGGTGAGCGTGTCCCACCGTTATTTCGCCGGCCGAACGAGCCTTTCCTTCCTGACCGACGAAGCCCTGACTTTTCGGCTCCAGGAGGCAGACGACGGCTACGGCGTGATCTTGACCGAAACGTCGATTTCCGACGAAGCCGCGGCCAGCGTTGCAGAGATTCTGAGCCCGTTGATCGCTGAGAGCTATTCCCAGCAACTCGGGGAAGACCTGATGGTCAAACTGGTGCTGAGCCAAGACGCCCCGGAGGTCGAGGTCAGGTCGAGGCAATCCCTCGATGCTCCTCGCGACCTCCATGTGTTTACGGTGGATTTGGTTCTCGCGGAGTCGGCGAAGGAAAGGGTCGAGCGGGCAACGAGCGCGCTGGGCTCACTCGCGCCCGATGATGTTCGGGGCTGTGCTCTCTTGCTCGATGAATCGCTCAGGGAGCAACTCGATTCCGGAGATCTCGCTCGAGCCCTGCGGCCGAGCGGGAATTTCACCGATCGGTACGTGCGGGCCGCCATGCGTCGGATGGGAGAACTCTCATCTGGGGGGGGCGTGGAATTCGTAGACGGCAGCCAACTGCGCCCTGTCTCTCCCCTGGAACTCGAGATGGCCCTGGGGAACGCCGCCGGGGCGAAAGGTTTTCTCTCCCTGCTTCGGGCGTTGGTCACTCAAATTGAAAACACCGAGGCGGCCCGAGTTGAGTCCCTGCGCAGCCTCCTCGCCCCGCAGATGACGGCCTCGAGATTTCTAGAAATCTTGAACTCGGCCCGGGAGCGCGAGCAGATCTGCTTGAGCTCGGGTTGATGCGCGTTTAGGCTGAACCTGACTCCAGGGTCGACCACGGCTAGACTCGTGCTCCCGGTCCTGGGAGAAGATCGATGGAACGAGTGCGTGCGGGACTGGGCAGGCTCTCTAGGAGCCCGCGGCCGAACCGGGTTGATCCCCTAGGCCCCGTTGGCCCTGGACTGGACCGACCGAGAGAGCGCCTTTTTCGTCTGGGTGCGGCACGCCTGACCGATCAGGAAGTTTTGGCCCTGGTGATCGGTACCAGCGCCGGGGGCGGCTCGGCGATGGAACTCTCAGCCAAGCTTCTCGCCGAGTGCGGCCGCCTCGAGCGCTTGGCGACCCACCCACCCTCGGGTCTGGGAGCCATCAAGGGCATTGGCCCCGCCAAGTTGGCCTCGTTGTTGGCAGCTGTGGAAATGGGCCGCAGGATGGCAGCGCGCCCGCTGCGGGCTGGGGATTCGATCAAGAGCCCGCGAGACGTCTATCGCCATTTCTACCAGCGCCTGCGTGACCGCAAGCAGGAGTATTTTATGACCCTGTTGCTGGACGGGCGACACCGGGTACTGCGCGAATCCCAGATCTCCCAGGGAACTCTGACGGCGAGCCTGGTCCATCCTCGGGAGGTCTTCCGGCATGCAATCGGCGCAGCCGCTGCGGCGCTGGTGCTCGTCCACAATCACCCCAGCGGCAATCCCGAGCCGAGTGCCGAAGACCTGAGGGTGACCCGGCGCCTGGTGGAGGCGGGCGAGGTCCTGGGGATTCGAGTCGTCGACCACGTGATCGTCGCCGAGGAGGGCTTCTATAGCTTCCAAGAACATGAAAAAATAAGTGAATAAAACCAGTATATTGAGGGATCAAATGCTCATTTATAGAGATTGTGGCGAGGCAAACTCGAGCCCGGGCTCATGGAGCGCCCCGAGTTGGTCGATAGGTTCCCATACGGTCAGAACGGATCGGGGAGAGGCTTTAATGGCCAAATTGAGTCTTCGGGAACTCACCGAGCACCCGCAAGCCAGGGAGCTCGAGCGTCGCGGCGCGTTGCGGGCCGAACTGATGGTGCGCATCGAGTATTCGACGGTGGACGAGATGTTTTCTGAATTCACCCGGGATATCAATGAGGGTGGGTTGTTTATCGAAACGCGAACACCCAGGCCCGTCGGTACCGAAATAGCGCTCCGTTTCGCGCTCCCCGGCGGCGAGGGCGTGATCGAAACCACCGGCCTTGTGGTCCGGGTTTCGGAACCGGGCCAGTCGAATTTGCCGGGTATGGGCATCGAATTCGACGAGCTCTCGGTCGCCGATCGCGCCCGAATCGACAGGATCGTGAAATCTCTTCGAACAGTGGGACGCCGGCACTAGGCTCACAGGGCCTAGCCCGCGCGACCGGCGTGTTCGGTTTGCTTCACCCGGCAGAGATGGCCTTAAAAGGGGACGTCGTCTCCGGCTGCGGGCGGACCGCCCAAGGACCTCGAATCGCCCGCTTCCGCTGCAGGCGCCGGTGCTCCGCCGGCGGACTGGCTCCTGGGGCCCCCGAGGAATTGAACCGTCTGGGCATTGATCTCCGTGGTACTTCGCTTTTGCCCTTCCTTGTCCTCCCAATCCCGGGTCTGGAGGCGCCCTTCGATGTAGGCGGTTCGGCCCTTGGCGAGATACTGGCTGCAGAGTTCCGCGGTCCGGCCCCAGACCACGATTCGGTGCCACTCGGTCTTTTCGACTTTTTCGCCGCTGGTCTTGTCGGTCCAATTTTCGCTGGTCGCGATACTGAAGGTGGCGACGGGCTGGCCGCTCTGGGTGTACCGGAGCTCCGGGTCCCGGCCGAGATTGCCGATGAGAATGACCTTGTTGATACCTGCCATGTTGGGGGGTCTCCTTGGGAATCGTGCGAAGATAACGCGCGAAGATAACGCGCGAAGAAAACGTGCGAAGCAAACCTGCGAAGCGAGGATTGGGGAGAAGCATGCCTGGGTAGACCCGCGAGTCAAGGGTTTCCCCGAGTACTCAGGGCAGCATGGCGCCGAACAGGGCGGAAAGGTATCCTGAAAGCTCTTTCCTTTCCGGGGGGTAGGGAAATGAGCGAGGCAGCGGACCGCTGCAAAAACGATTGGGGCTTGGCGCTCTATGGCTAAGGTTGCCGCCAAGGGCCGGAAAGCACGTCGAACGACCGGCAAGGGGCAGACGTCCCCGGATTCGGCTCTTCTTTCGGAGGCCGGCGGGCTCGTCCTGCTCGGGCTGGCCGCGCTTGGGGCCTTGGCCCTGGCTACGTTCAGCCCTGCGGACCCATCGGTGCCTTGGCCCCTGGATCAGGAGGTCGCGAACCGCGCGGGGCCGCTGGGAGCGAGCCTGGCCTACGGCCTCCTGTGGCTGATGGGCATGGGCTCGATGGTTTTTGTCGCTTCGGTGGCCTTCCTGGGGGGCAGTCTGGTCCTCGGTCAGGGCGTTCCGCCCATTCGGTCGCGTTTCTGGGTGGGGAGTGCGCTCCTGATTCTTGCGGTTTCGTCCATACCGCCCCTCCTGGGAGATCTGATCCCCAACGATTTCGCGGGTCCCCAGGGCGGCCTGCTCGGGAGTCGTCTGGCCCAATTAGAGATCTCGCTCCTCAGTCGCTGGGGGGCGCTGCTGGTGAATGGCCTGGTACTGGCGGTGGGCTTGCTCAGTATTACGGGGGTCTCGACCGGGGCCGCCCTCTCAGCGATTGGGGTGGGTATCGGCGCAGTGGCCGGGTTCATCGCACGGCTCGTGGTCTCGGTTTCGGGTTTGGTCCAGCAGACTCTGAGGGCCACCGTCCAGCTCCTCCGTCGGGGCGCGGGAGCTCTCGAGCGCGGCTGGGCTTCCCTGGTGGTTTGGCGGGAGCAGCGCGCACGGCGCACCCGAGTCGCCGAGCTGCGTGGTCCGTCGGCGAGTTCGCCGGTGAAGGAGCCGGCGGCCGGTGCAAAGGCTCCCGAGAAGAATACCGAGACGCCTGGCCGTGTCTCGCGCACGCCCGGAGGCGGGCCCCAGATCGTCGACCACGTCGAGGAGCGCGAGCGCGATCGAAAGCCCGAGCAGGAGATGTTCGAGTTCGATGAGGGCGGACCCTCGGGGCCCTTCCAGCATCCGGATTCCTCGATTTTTGCTAGGCCGCCCGAGGACTCCCGCAAATTCGATCGCAATAGCCTGCTGATGAATTCGAGGATTCTTGAGAAGAAACTCGCGGATTTTGGGGTCCAGGGAACGGTTGTCCGTGTCCACCCGGGCCCGGTCATTACGATGTATGAATACGAGCCGGCAGCAGGGGTCAAAGTCAACAAGATCGTGGGTTTGACCGACGATCTGGCAATGGCACTTCGGGCTATCTCGATCCGCATCATTGCCCCACTGCCGGGCAAGAACGTCGTGGGGATCGAGGTTCCGAATCCGACGCGTGAAACCGTCTACCTCCGCACGCTGCTCGACAGCGAAAGCTTCCGGAAGCACGAGTCGACCCTAGCGGTGGCGATGGGGATGGACATTTTTGGGAACCCAGTTACGTCCGATCTGGCCAAGATGCCCCACCTGCTCGTTGCCGGATCTACGGGGACCGGCAAAAGTGTTTTCCTCAACTCGTTCCTGTGCTCCCTGCTCTGCAGGGCCTCACCCGACGAACTGAAGCTTCTACTGGTTGATCCTAAGCTCCTCGAATTGTCCGTCTACGAGGGTATTCCTCATCTCATCGCCGATGTCGTGACCAACCCAAAGAGAGCGGCTGCGGCTCTTCAGGGAATCGTGCGAAAGATGGAGGAGCGCTACCAGATGATGGGTTCGGTCCAAGTTCGCAATATCGACCAGTTCAACGAGAAAGCGAACGAAGAGCTTGCCAAGGGCAATACAAGCTTCGAATTGAAGCACAAGCGTGGCGGGGAGTCCGAAGAGCCCGAGATGGTCGATTGGGCCACCCTGCCCTATATCGTGGTGGTGATCGACGAACTCGCCGACTTGATGGTGATGGTGGCGAAAGATGTCGAAGAGTCCCTGCAGCGACTCGCCCAGATGGCCCGGGCCGCTGGAATCCACCTGGTGCTCGCGACCCAGCGCCCCAGCGTCGACGTACTCACGGGTGTCATCAAGGCCAATTTCCCTTCTCGGGTTTCATTCCAAGTTTCCTCGGCGACAGATTCGCGGACGATCCTCGATCAGAAAGGCGCGGAGAGCTTGCTCGGACTGGGGGATATGCTCTTCCTTCCCCCGCGTACTGCCCTGCTTGATCGGCTCCATGCACCTTTTGTGAGCGAGAAAGAGGTGGTCGAGTTGGTCAGCTTTCTTCGCGATCAGGGCAAGCCGACATTCGACGAAGAATTGGTTCGCTTCACCGAGGAAGGGCCGGATATGGCGGCCGGAGAGGGTGAAGAGGAAGTCGATGAGATGTTCGACCAGGCGGTTTCCGTCGTGGCAGAGACCCGCAACGCATCAATTTCTTATGTCCAGCGGCGGCTGAAGATCGGTTATAACCGATCGGCCCGGATCGTTGAGAAAATGGAAAACGATGGCATGGTCGGTCCCCAGGTGGGCAATCGTCCTCGCGAAGTTTTCGTGCGCGATCCCAATGAAGAATAGGCACGCGGCTGCTCTCCGGAGTTTTCGACTTCGGACATATGGGAACGCCTTCGCCTATTTGGCCGTAATGCTCCTCGCCTTGGCCCCGGTCTGGGTTGCTGCGGGTACGACCGAGAGTGGTCTACCCCCGGAACACCCGGGCGGGTGTGAGGACGGCGCACAAGCCCTTGCTCGCGTCCAGGCGCGTTACGACAGCATTCGCGATCTTGAGGCGAGCTTCGAGCAGACCACCGAAGCCCTGCTGCTCGCCGGCACAGGGGCGGTGGGGGCCGAGGCGAGCCGGGGAAAAGTCCTGCTCGCCAAGCCCGGGCGAATGCGGTGGAGTTACCAGGAGCCCGAGCCCAGCCTGGTGGTGAGCGACGGAGAGACGCTCTGGGTCTACGACCCGTCGGCCGGGCAGGTCACGCGAGCACGGATGGACGGTGGTTATCTCGCGGGCGCAGCTCTTCAGTTCCTCTTCGGGTCCGGGCAATTGAGCGAGGTCTTCTCGGCCGAAGTCCTCGGCTGTGGCTCTGCGGGGGTGGAGGTTGGCCTCGTTCCCCGGGAAGCGGCTGCCTTTGAACGGCTCTCCTTGACCGTGGGCCAGGAGGACAGCCTCATTCGAGAGACCTCCATCGTCGATCTCTTCGGCAATCGAACCACGATTCGGTTTTCTGGGATCGTCCTGAACGAGTCTCCTTCTCCGGAACTCTTCGATTTCGAGCCGCCGGCCGGGACAGAATTGCTCGAACTGTCCGGGGGATCTCCCTAGCCCTCTGGGACCCTCACCTGGGCGCGAAATCGTCGAATTTGACGGTCCGCAACTTTTGGTTCGGGCACTTCGGGGGAGCCGAAAAGGTGCCAATGTTGACAGCGGGCGTTCGTTTTCCGGCACCCAATAGGCAGCGAGGGAAAAGGATTTCCCACATGAGCGGGTCTTTTTGACCGAGTCCGAAGTTGACCGAAGTGAAAACCCCCCAGTTTTCTCCGCCCCTGAAGGGGCTCTAAGATATTCTTTCGGAATTGTCGGAAATCTTTCGGATCGCCCTCACCGGCGCCGGTCGCCCGTGCTCCGGGCGCACGAGAATTCTTTATAAAACAGCGATTTACGCCATTCTGTCGGGCGGCTGGCGCTTGACATGGAGAGGCGAGTCGATAAAATCGATGGCGTACAAAAGGATCGAAATATCAGGGGGTTCGCCGTTTTCCTCAACCGTGCAGCCAGCTCTCCCAGTTCTTTCGCGCAGAATCGCCGCGGCCGGGTTATCCCAGGCGCGATAGAGGCCCTCCCGGGCTCGCGCCCATCCCCGGGATACTCTCGTAAGAGTCTGAAATCGTTTCCTTTTTACCGTAATAGGGGCAGCGCCACGCAATTTTCCGGGCCGCTCCCCTCGCCTCGCCCCTCCGCCTCACTTTGTTGCCGAACGCCAACGCCTCTCGGGGAATGGTGGGGCTTTTTTGGGCACGTTCTTTGCTTTGTTAGTCGGTAGACGGCAAGGTTTCCCGCCCTCGGGCGGGTCGGTCAACGAGGAGATGCAACGATGAGCGAGCATGATTCGGAAGACGGTGGGGAACGCGCTGGGTTTGTACGCGATGTCATGGGGCGGCTCTCGCCGTCCGATCTCAGCGAGGAGTCCGGGGCGGAGGCGACAGGGCGTACAGGCGGTTTGTACGATAACGACGCCGAGGGCCTCCAAGACGCGATTCGCTTCTTTGGGAGCGACTCCAGCGAGTTCCGCAATCGCTTGGATCGGATGTTGAGCGATTTTGAAACCCTTCGCCGACGACACGATCAGGCTCGTATCCAGCACCGCGATGCCCTCCGGCAGAACGAGAAGTTGGTGGGAATGCTGCAGGAGGCGAAGCAACAGGTTGAACTCCTGAAGGAGGAGGTGGACAAGCTCTGCGCTCCGCCCAACGGATACGGGATCTTCCTGCGATCGAATAAAGATGAGACCGTCGAGATCCTCGTGGACGGGCGACCGATGCGTGTGAATGTGCACCCCGAGTTGGATCCGGTTCACCTGGAAGAGGGCCAGATGGTTCTCCTCAATGAGGCCTTCAACGTCGTTGAATCGGCGGGCTATACCCAGCGCGGCGAAGTGGCCACGGTTGTGGACTTCGTTTCGGAGAACAGAGTTCTTGTGGTGGGGCATACCGACGACGAGCGTCTGGTGACCATCGCGGAACCCCTGCGCGGAGAGCGCATCACTGTGGGTGATCGGCTGATGGTCGATTCGCGTACGCAATATGCATTCGAAAAAATGCCGAAGTCGAGCGTGGAAGAGGTTGTGCTCGAGCAGATTCCCGATATCACGTACTCGGATATCGGCGGCCTCGGAGACCAGATCGAGATCCTGCGGGACTCGGTCGAGTTGCCCTACCTCCACCCAGAGATCTTTACCGAGCATCAACTTCGGCCGCCCAAGGGGATCCTGCTCTATGGACCTCCTGGCTGCGGCAAGACTTTGATCGCGAAGGCGGTCGCCAATGCGCTGGCCAAGAAGATCGAGAAGCGTACTGGTAAAAACACTACGGCCTACTTCCTGAACGTGAAGGGGCCGGAGCTGCTCAACAAGTATGTGGGTGAGACCGAGAGCAAGCTGCGTGAAGTGTTCAAGAAGGCTCGCGAGAAAGCGAGCCAGGATGTGCCCGTTGTCGTCTTCTTTGACGAGATGGACTCACTCTTCCGCATGCGCGGTTCAGGGGTCTCATCGGATATGGAGGCGACCGTTGTCGCACAGTTCCTGTCCGAGATTGATGGTGTCGAGTCGCTCGAGAACGTCATCGTGATCGGTGCGAGTAATCGGCAGGATCTGATCGACCCCGCAGTGCTGCGCCCGGGGCGCCTGGACCTGAAGGTCAAGGTTTCCCGACCCGACGCTGGGGCTGCACGGGAGATCTTCCTGAAATATCTGAAGTCGGACCTCCCGCTCCATGAGAGTGGGTTCGCCCGGTTTGGCACCGACCCCGACAAGGTTTGTGCGGCCATGGTTGACCAGGTCATCGAGGGGATGTATTCGACCGGAGAGGAGAACAAGTTCCTCGAGGTCACCTACGCCAAGGGCGACCGGGAAATCTTCTACTTCAAGGACTTCTCCAGTGGCGCGATGATCGAAAATATCGTTGCTCGGGCGAAGCGAAAAGCCGTCAAGCGGTTGATCGACCACGGCGAGCACGGGATCAAGATCGAGGACATGCTCGAATCGGTGAGGGAGGAGTTCAAGGAGAACGAAGATCTCCCGAATACGACGAACCCCGACGATTGGGCGCGTATCTCCGGCCGTAAGGGCGAGAGGATCATCAACGTTCGGACTCTGATCACGGGCATGGAACGCAAGGAACAGACGATCGAAACTGTTTCTGGTGGACAGGGTCAGTACCTCTAGAAAGACAGTTGCCCCTAAGTTGTGATCCGGGTCGACATGGGGGGGGGTTTTGCCCGCGGAGAGACGAAAAAGGGAGCAGATCGATTCGAAGGGTGCGAGCATCTTGCACTCATACGATTGAGACGAGGCGCCAGGAGGGCGGATGGCGATACCTACCGTGATGGGAACGGAAATCGAGTACGGGATCATTGTCAAGAATGACCCCGAATTCGATCCGATCTCGAGTTGCGTCCTTCTGGTCAACGCCTACAGGGAAGATCCTGAGGGGCGAATTCTCTGGGACTACGACCAGGAAAACCCGCTCGCCGATGCGCGTGGCTTTCAGGTTGATGGCGAAAAGTACACGCCCAACCAGCAAGAGAATATTGCGCGCAACAAGACCCTGATTAACGGTGCTCGCTATTACGTGGATCACGCGCACCCCGAGTATTCTTCGCCCGAAGTCACGAATGCACGCGACCTTGTCATCCATGAGAAGGCTGGCGAGAGGATTCTCGAGGTGAGCCGCCGGGAAGCGAATGTACTGCTGCCCGAGGGTGCCACAATGCTCCTTCATAAGAATAACAGCGACCAGAAGGGGAACAGCTACGGCTGCCATGAGAATTATCTCATGGACCGTCGAACTTCCTTCAAGAGGATCGTCGAGAACCTTTTACCATTTTTCGTCACCCGACAGATCTATTGTGGCTCTGGCAAGGTCGGGAGCGAAAACAGAAATCAGCCCTGCGATTTTCAGATTAGCCAGCGCGCAGACTTTTTCGAGACCGAAGTAGCGCTCGACACCATGGTGAAACGTCCGATCATCAATACACGGGACGAACCGCACGCTGACCGCGAGAAGTACCGCCGTCTCCACATGATCGTGGGCGACTCAAACATGAGCGAGTACACGATCTATCTCCGCAACGGGGTGACAGCGATTCTCCTCTCAATGATCGAAGACGGAGCGATCGATCGGGATCTTTCCCTGATGAACCCTGTTCGCGCAATCAAGGAAGTTTCACACGATCCAAGCCTGTCCCTGGAGATGCAGCTCGACAACGGCAAGCGGATGACCGCCATCGAGATTCAGAATGAATTTTTGGACATGGCACTGACTTACGCTGCCAAGAATTCTTTGGATGCCGTATCCATGGATGTCCTGGAGAAATGGCAGTACGTGATGCAGCGCCTCGCCGATAACCCGATGGATCTGTCCCGGGAAATCGACTGGGTGGCGAAGAAGCATATCCTCGACGGATTCATCGAGCGCAAGGAGCTCGAGTGGGACGATTCCCGAGTGAAGATGCTTGATCTCCAGTATCACGATACGCGCCCCGACAAGGGGCTCTACTACATGCTTGAACGGCAGAATAGGGTCGAGCGCATCTGCTCGGACGATGAGATCAACGCAGCCGCGCATAGGCCGCCCGAGGATACCCGGGCCTATTTCCGCGGGGAGTGCCTCCGCCGTTACCCCGGGGAAGTGTTCGGAGTGAACTGGGATTCTATTTCGTTTGCGGTGGGTGAAGAGCCGGTTAGACGGATCATGATGAACGAGCCGCTCAAGGGTAGCCGTACTTATGTCGAAGAACTTCTAGATAAGTCGGAGTCTGCATCCGAGTTGCTCGCCAATATGGGCTAATAGAACGCTATCCGCATGACGGATAGTGACTGAGGTAAAAGCTATGGCACGATTCATAAAGGGCGCGAAAAGCGGTTCCAGGGACCAGTCACAGGATTCCGGCGCCATCTGGATGGCCGCTTCGAGTGAGCAGAAGCAAAAATCCAAAGGCGGTGACGAAGGTTCTTCGGATGAGTCCTCCGAGGGCAGCCAGAAAATGGCCAAGAAGGGCGAAGAACTCAAGGAGGATATGGACTCCTTGATGGAGGAGATTGACTCCGTCCTCGAAGAGAATGCCGAGGAGTTCGTGAAGAATTATGTCCAGCGGGGAGGCGAGTAGGCACTCGTCTGCCGTTCGGATACTGAAACGAATGTTTTTTTGGGGGGGAAATCGGTGAGCTGGAGGGGTAACTACCAGGGTTCGAGCTTCTTTGAACTTTTACAGGCCGACCACCCTCAGCTGATGCCGAACTTGTCGGCGTGGAGCGAGCATGCGACGGGCTCGGTTCCGCACGGCACGACGGTGTTGGCCATGCGTTACGAGAGCGGCGTTCTAGTCGCTGGCGACCGCCTTGCAACGGCGGGCCACTCGGTTGCATCGAGAGACGTGGTCAAGGTATTTGCCACGGATAGCCACTCTTGTATGGCGATCTCGGGAGCGGCCGGGCCCTCTATCGAGATGGCGAGGGTCCTTTCCGTTGAACTCGAGCACTACGAGAAGATAGAAGGTCAGGCGCTGGAACTCGATGGGAAGGCGAACAAGCTTTCTCAGATGATTCGCCAAAATCTCCCGGCGGCAATGCAGGGTCTCGCGGTGGTGCCACTCTTCGCCGGTTTCGATATTCGCCGTAGGAACGGTCGCCTTTGGAAATTTGATATTACGGGCGGTCGCTACGAGGAAGCCGAATTCGACGCCACGGGGTCGGGTGGACTCTACGCGCGCGAGACGATCAAGCAGGGTTGGAGTTCGGCTATGGACCAGGGGGCGGCGACCCGCTTGGCTGTTTCTGCCCTGACCGCTGCGGCCGATGAGGACCGGGCCACGGGCGGCGTCGACTTGGAGAGGCGGATTTTTCCAATCGTCAAGTTTTGCTCGGCCGGGGGTGTGGACGATTGCCCCGAGTCGGACATCGAGGCGGCCTATCGAGAAACCCTAACCCGGCGAACGGCGGGAGGATCAGCAGAATGAGCATGCCCTTCTACGCTTCGCCTGAGCAAATCATGGCGGATAAAGCCGAGTTTGCTCGCAAAGGAATCGCACGCGGCAAATCCATTATCGCGCTCGAGTACGACCAAGGCGTCCTGCTTGTCGCGGAGAATTCGACGAGCCTTTCCAAGGTTGGCGAAATTTACGATCGAATCGCCTTTGCCGGTGTGGGTAAGTTCAGTGAGTTTGACCAGTTGCGAAAAATCGGGGTCAGGTTCGCGGACACGAAGGGTTACGCCTATAGCCGAGAGGATGTCGGGGGGCAGGCTCTCGCCAACGCCTACTCTCAGGCGATCGGAGAGGTTTTTACCCGGGAAATGAAACCCTTGGAGATCGAAATCATTGTGGCCGAGGTCGGCGATGATCGTTGGGAGGGCCATCAGAAGAATTCACTTTATAGGGTGACCTTCGATGGTTTTATCAGTGACCACGCTCACTATTGCGTCATTGGGGGCAACGTTGTCGAAGTAGAGGGCGAGCTTGCCAATAGCTATCGGGAAGGGCTCAGTGCGGCCGACGCGATCAAGCTTGGCCGGCAAGCACTGACCGCGGGCTCCGAAAGCGGGTCCGCTCTCGACGAAGGAACGCTCGAAGTCTGCATTTTAGATCGGCGGAGGGAAGGGCGAAAATTCTCTCGCCTCTCCGGCGAGGAAGTGAAGTCTCTTCTCGAAGCCTGAATGGGCTGATTGATTCTCAGAGGAGTTGGTGAGCCTGCCGACTAGACGGTTTACGTCATGCAGAAACGGATCTACGGGATCGAGACGGAATACGGGATTATTTTTACGCCCGAGGGTCGCAAAACCCTACCTGTGGAAAAGGCCATCCGGTTCCTCTTCGAGAAATTGATTACCACGGAACACTTTCTCAATGTGTTCCTCGAGAACGGCGCCCGATTCTATCAGGATACGGGGTGTCATCCCGAGTACGCGACGCCAGAATGCGCATCGCCCCGCCAGTTGATCGTCTATGACAAGGCCGGAGAGCGAATTCTGGAGGATCTTCAGAAATACGCCGAGGAAAAAATTCGCGAGGAGCGGATACCGGGCAAGTTGTCGATCTTCAAGAACAACACCGACTTCGTCGGGAACAGCTACGGATGCCACGAGAATTATCTCGTAGACCGCGATGTCGATTTTTACTACCTCGCCGAGCAGTTGATCCCCTTCCTCGTTACCCGGCAGATCTATACCGGCGCGGGCAAGGTTTTTCAGACCCAGGACGGGATCCACTACTGCGTCAGCCAGCGCGCCCAGCATATCTATCAAAAGATATCGGGCACCACGACCAATGATCGTTCGATCATCAATACGCGAGATGAGCCCCACGCTGATCGGGAGAAATTTCGGAGACTCCACGTCATCGTGGGCGATTCGAATATGAGCGAGTACACCAATTTCATTAAGGTGGGGACTTGCTCAGTGGTTCTTCAGATGATCGAAGACAACTATATCAACAAAGACTTTACGCTTCGCAATCCGGTGAAGGCGATCAAGGACATCACCTACGACGTCACGTGCAAGCGGAAGCTGCGACTTGATAGCGGTCGAGAATATTCGCCCATCGAGATTCAACGCGAGTATTGCGAGATGGCTCAGAAGTACATCGAGCAGTATCCCGTCAGCGAGGATCACAAAGAAGCTGTACGCATGTGGCAGTACGTGCTCGACTGCCTCGAGACAGACCCCAACAAGCTCGATCGCAAGGTGGACTGGATCATCAAGAGGCGTCTGATTGAGTCCTATATCGATCGACACGGGACATCGTGGAACGACCCCAAGACCTTCATGCTCGACCTGCAGTACCACGATATTCAGAGGGAGCGCGGTCTCTACTACCTGCTGGAGCGGAACGGAGCGGTCGATCGGCTATTTACCGATGAAGAGATCGACGCAGCCAAGTCAGAGCCTCCGCACAACACCCGCGCCCGGATGAGGGGTGAGTTCATTAAGTTGGCGCGCGAGCACTCCATCCAATACGACCTCGACTGGTCGAATATTAGGCTGGGGAACCTTCTGAATGTCCGTGTGATCTGCAACAACCCCTTCGAAACGGATACCGAGAAGGTCGCGGAACTGGTCAGAACAATCCAGAAGACCAACCTTCGCAAGACGAGCCTCTCCAAGCTCGTCATTCAGTCCTAGCCGACTCGCCGAGAGAGTTCGGCGCTCTCCGAAACTGCCCGAGAGGCAGATCCCAGGGGCGGCTTGCAGCGGGCTCAGCGCGCTGCATACTCACGGGCGGAGACTGGAGCCGAATGGGTGTTTGAGCCCCGGCTAGGTTTTGGTGTGGGTTGTTCGAGACCGGCGCCCCCCAAGCGAATATGGGATAAGGAGCAGATCAATGGTGTCGTCGGCGGGCCCGGAATTGAGCGTGGTAGACGACGAAGCGGGAGAGGGCGTGGAGCGAGCGCCGGCCCACGGAGAGGTCGGTGAGCCCAAGGCCTCGGGCCCTCGGCGTTGGCGTCTGCTCGGTGTGGTCGTGGGCCTGGTGATCCTCGCCTTGGGACTTTTGGCCGGTCAGCAATATCGTCGGGCGGAGTCCCTGTCCTCGAGGGTCGATTCGCTTCGGGCCGAGTTGGTTCGGGTGGAGGGCCAGTTGGTCGCCCACCGAGATCATCTGGTCGCGGTGCGCCGGGGCTTTTCCGATCTCACCGCTGCGGTGGGCCGTCTAGGCACGGTGGTGGAGGCCGAGCCCGCTGTCGTCGGCACGTCCGCCCCGAGCTCCGAGCGACCTCCCCCGGAACCAAGCCCCGGGACCCCGTAAGCCGAGTCGTAAAAGCCCCATCCTGCCGAAACCGAATATCCCCCTGGGGGAATTATTGGGTCGCGCTCGGGGCGCCCCTGCCGGCGCCATGAGTTCGCCCCATCCAGGCCTGGATTCCGAGAGGAAATAGGGCCGTTCTCCTCTTTTGAGCCCTCAAGTGCTGCGACTTAGTTGCCGATAGCAGGAAGCATGGGCCAAGCCGGTTATTTCGACCGCTTTCAGTGGCCAATGAGGATGAGAAGAATGCTTTTGGACTCCCTAGTTGGTCGCTTTTCCCACGACCTGGCGATCGATCTCGGCACGGCGAACACCTTGGTCTATGGCCGGGGTGAAGGTCTGATCTGCTCTGAGCCGAGCGTGGTGGCAATTGTCGACAAGAATGATGGCGGCGGACAGCGAGTTCTCGCCGTGGGGCACGACGCGAAGGAGATGCTCGGACGGACCCCCGGGTCAATTCGGGCGATCCGCCCGATCAAGGAAGGCGTGATCGCCGACTTCGAAATTACCGAGGCCATGCTTCGCTATTTCATTCGCCGAGCTCATAATCGGCGGGTCTTGGCTAGACCGCGAATCGTGATCTGTGTTCCGCCCTGTATTACAAATGTCGAGCGCCGCGCAGTGCGCGAGTCGGCCCTGTCTGCGGGTGCCCGAGAGGTCTATCTGATCGATGAGCCCATGGCGGCTGCGATCGGTGCAGGTCTGGATGTGACGGCACCCACCGGAAATATGGTCGTGGATATCGGCGGGGGCACCACTGACGTCGCTGTAATATCGCTCTCAGGAATAGTGACTTCCCAGTCCGTTCGAACGGGTGGCGACAAGATGGATGACGCGATCATCAATTTCGTTCGCCGCAAGTTCAATATGCTGATTGGCGAGAGGACGGCGGAGACTGTCAAGATGGCCATCGGAACCGCATCGGTGGATACGCCGGTCACAACCATGGAGATCAAGGGCCGCGACCTGATTGCGGGTATCCCCAAGGTTGTCGAGACCAGCAGCAGCGAAATTCGGGAGGCCCTGATCGAGCCGATTCACACAATCGTCGAGACGGTCCACCAGACCCTCGAAAAAACACCGCCGGAACTCGCCGCAGATATCGTCGATCGGGGAATCATGCTGGTCGGTGGCGGATCGCTTCTGACCGACCTGGACCAAGTCCTCCGCGAGGAGACCCAGCTGCCGATCGTTCGAAGCGAAGACCCCTACTCGGCGGTGGTTCAGGGAGCGGGCAACGCTCTCGATGATCTTACACTGCTGCGCGAGGTGGCCCGAGCCTAGTCGCAGTCAAGGAATCAAGTTGGGGGGAAACGGGAGAAAGCGGGCGTCCGAGAGGACGTCCGCTTTCTATATTTGATAGTCTCCTCAAGTCATGCAAGAAACCCCAATCCTCATCGTGGGCGGCGGGATCGCGGGCCTCACCACCGCATGGCATCTGGCTAAGTCCGGCTGCGGGTCCTCGGTGGTATTGCTTGAAGCCGAGAACCAACTCGGTTCGCATTCCACGGCGCTGAATGCCGCCATTCTCCGCACCCTGGGCCCAGATCCCATCTCTACTCGCATCGGGCTCCAGAGCGCCGAGTTCCTTCGCAATCCTCCGCCAGGGTTCAGCGAGGTGCCCCTGATCGACGCATTGGGGCTCGTCTTGGTGGCCGCTCCGGGTCGAGAAGAGGAGCTCAGGGCCTGGGTGGGTGGGTTAGAGGTGCCGGAGGGGCACGTCGAAGAGCTCGATCGTGAGGGGCTTCGCGCCGCCATGCCGGGCTTCGAGGCCGAGGTGGGAGCCGCTTGGTCCTTTCCCCGGGAAGGGCGTCTGGATATCGCGGCGATCGTCGCGGGCTTTACCCGGGGTGCTCGCCAGGGAGGCGTTGAAATTCGTCGAGGCGTTCGAGTGTCTTCCCTTTTGGAAGAGGCCGGAAGGGTTGTCGGTGTGCGTTTGGACGACGGCAGCTCGGTGCGGGGAGAGACCACGGTGCTCGCAGCAGGCGGCTGGGCTCAGGCCCTGGGCCGCTCGGCGGGTTCGCGAGTGCGGCTTCGTCCGACCCTGCGCCACCTAGGAGTCACGGCTCCCGTTGCGTCGGTGGAGCGAAGCTGGCCGGTGGTCTGGTATTTCGGCTCGTCGGCGGAAGAGGAGTTCTATTGCCGGCCCGAGGGCGGAGGAATGATGGTGAGCGCCTGCGAGGTCGTCGATGCGGACCCCGATCGGTTCGAGACCGTGGATGAGTGCCGCACCGAGATCGCGCGAAAGTGTGGGGTGTACCTGCCCCTTCTCGAAGAGTCCGGGCTTGCGCATTTCTGGTGCGGCATGCGGACGCTCACCGATGACGGAAATTTCGTCGTCGGAGCAGACCCCGATCGGCCGGGCCTGTTCTGGGTGGCGGGGCTCGGAGGCTCGGGCATGGTGGCGTCGGCCGAAGTGGGTCGCATCGCATCGGCTCTGCTCTGCGGAGAAGATGTCGAACCCGAATTCGTCAAGGCCTTGTCGCCAGAGAGGTCGGCGGTCAGAGGCTGAAAGTGTGCTCGCGTTGGCGCTGTTCGCGACCCTGGGCGATGGTTGGTCGCGATGGCACCTCAAGAGGAATCGGCAAAAATGAAATCCGACCCCTACTTTTCGCATTGGGCGGACCACGCTGCTCGGCGCACCCTGGAAGCGCATCCAGCCAGTACCAAGCTCACGGTGGCGGCTGGAATCACGCCCTCGGGCGTGGTGCATATTGGAAATTTCCGGGAGGTGATGAGCGTTGATCTGGTGGCACGAGCCCTTCGCGACCAGGGAGTCGAAGTACGCTTCATCTATTCTTGGGACGATTTCGACGTGTTTCGAAAGGTGCCCCAGGGCATTCCCGAAGCCGATATGTTGGAAGAGAATCTTCGTCGCAGCGTCGCCGATGTTCCCGATCCCTATGCCCAGCACGACAGTTACGCTTCGCATTTCATTGCGCTTTTCGAAGAGAGCCTGGCACCTCTTGGGATCGACCCCGAGTTCATCCGGCAATCCGGTCGCTATCGCCAGGGCGCTTACGCCCAGGGCATTCGAAAGGCCCTGGAACGGCGCGGCGAAATCCGTGAGATCCTGAACGCGCATCGCAGTCAGCCCCTGGGAGAAGACTGGCTTCCCTTGGCAGGCTTTTGCGCGTCCTGCGGGCGGGACGAAATTGAGTTCAGCTGGCCCGGCGACTGGCTCGTTGATTATCGCTGTCGAACATGCGATCACGAAGCGTCTGTGGACCTGCGCGAAGGCGGCAGCGTCAAGCTTCCCTGGCGGGTCGACTGGCCCATGCGCTGGCAACACGAGGGTGTGGCCTTTGAGCCGGGAGGCAAAGATCACAGCAGCGCGGGGGGAAGTTTCGATACCGGCCGGGAAATCGTGGCTCGGGTCTACGAGGGCGAGGCGCCGCAATACGTCGCCTACGATTTTGTCCGGGTCAAAGGTCGCGGGGGCAAGATCTCGAGCTCCTCGGGTGACGTAATTACGGTGTCCGATTGCCTCGCCGTCTACGAGCCCGAAATGTTGCGCTGGATTTTTGCAAGTCAGCGTCCGGGCAGTGAGTTCCAGATCTCCTTCGATCTCGATGTGATCAAGCTCTATGAAGATTTCGATCGAGCTCGCCGTTTGGCGCACGAGTCCGAGGACGGGAGCAAAGCGGACAAGAAGAGGAAGATCGCCCGGCGTACCTTCGAGCTCTCGTCGGTGAGTGCAACTCGTATCGAGCCCGGCAGTGCTGCCCCCTTCGTGCCCGGATTTCGCGGCCTCTCGGTGATCTTGCAGGCCTATGATGGCGACCTTGCCCGCAGCCTCGCGCGCTACGAAGCGACCGGTGAAATCAAGACGGAAGCCGAGAGGGAGGATTTCAGGCGCCGGGCGGAGTGCTGTTGGCGGTGGATCGAAGAGTATGCGCCCGATGATTTCCGCTATCGCATGCGAGATGAGCCCGTGGCACTCCCCTTAAGCGAAGATCAACGTACGATCCTCGAGCGTTTGGTGGCCGTTCTTCGCGAGGAGCCGGAGATCAGCGAGGTTGATCTGGTGCCGCACATGAAGAGTCTGTGTGAGGACACGGACCTGACGCTCAAGACGTTTTGCCCCCTGGCCTACGAGCTGCTCATTGGAAGGGATCAGGGACCAAAACTGACGACTCTGCTCACCACCGTCGGCGGCGAGCGGGCGGTCTCCCTGCTTTCCAAGAGCCTCGGGTGAGCCGCCGCGAGCAACGCCTTCGAGGCGTTTAGGGTTTTCGTCGGCGCTGGTAACGGTTGACGGCATTCACGTGCTCGCGGTAGGTCTTTGAGAAATGATGCGTACCGTCATTGCGCGAGACGAAGTATAGAAATTCGGAATCCGCCGTGGGCTCGACCACCGCGAGGAGAGCATCGGCTCCCGGGTTCGAAATGGGGCCCGGGGGAAGCCCGGAAATCCGGTAGGTGTTGTAGGGGTTGGTTTCGTCGACCAGGTGTTTTTTACGCAGGTTCCCGTTGAAGTCGGGGATTCCATAGATCACCGTGGGGTCGGTTTCGAGTCGCATGCCCCGGTCGAGCCGATTGATAAAGACCGCCGCGATCAGCGGTCGCTCCTTGGCCGCCCCGGTTTCCTTCTCGACGATAGAGGCGAGGATGACGATCTCTCGCTTGGAGAGTTGCGATGGATTCGTGAGTTCGGCAACCCGGCTCGACCACACCCGATCGAATTGCTTCACCATCAGCCGGGCGATTTGGTCCGCGGGCATTCCTCGGGGCAATCGATAGGTGTCGGGGTAGAGGTAGCCCTCGAGGTGGCCGCCGGGGACGCCGAGTTCCTGGGCGAGGTTGGGATCGTTGGCCGCCGCCAGAAAATCGTCAGCCGTCGCCAGCCCCGCCTCGTTGAGTCGGGCGGCGATATCCCGGGCTCGGCTGCCTTCGGGGATGGTCACCGGCCAGGTTTTGACTCGGCCCGCGGTCAGGGTGACGACGATTTCCTCGCTGCTCTGGCTGGGGGAGAGTTCGTATTCCCCCACGTGTAATTTCTGGTCGAAGCCCCGATAGCGGGCGAGCCAACTCGTCGCGCGTGCGCTGCGGATAAGGCCCCCAGCTTCCAGGCGATCGGCCACCGAGGAGAAGGATGCCCCGGGTTCGACGAGGAAGAGCTGGGTCCTGGCCTGGTGGGATACGGGTTCCAGCAACCCCCGGGCATAGTGGGTCCCGGCCAGGCTCCCGAGCAGCACCAGGGCGAAGGCGGCCGCCAGCCAGCGCATTTTCACTCGTCTTCCCGGCCGGACAGGTTGCGGCCCATCGCGAGGTAGGTGCGCAGGATGATGGCGGCGGCGACTTCGTCGACGTGGGCCCGGGTTCGCTTGGCATTGTGACCTTGGGCGGCTAGGGAGCGTTCGGCCTCTTGGCTTGTCCAGCGCTCGTCGAGGGTTTCCACTGGCAGTCCGGATGCGCGACGAAGACCGGCGGCGAATTTCTCGGCCGCGTCGGCCTCGGGGCCATGCCGGCCATCCATGTGCCGCGGCAGTCCGACCACCACGGCGCCGATCTCGCGCTCCTCGATGAGTTTGCAGACGGCGATGATGTCCGCCTTGCGCCCAGTGCTCCGCAGGGTGCCGGCGGGAAAGGCGATGGAGGCCTCGGGATCGGAAACCGCGAGACCGATCCGCTTGCTGCCGAGGTCGAGGCCGAGGACACGCATGAAGCGGCGCAGTGTAGCGGGTGAAGGGGGGCGCCCGTGCTTCCGCGCGGGTTTCTCAGTGAGACCTTCCGATCTCCAGTGATAAAATGAGGGGTATTAGGCCCATAGTATTTATTTTCACCTTTCTTTCGCTTTTACGTTGACTCGGCGAAGAGCGCGCCGCTAGAGTTTCGCTGTCGCCGACCCCCCTCCGGCGACAGCGATGCACCGCGGTTTCCCCGCGCGGTCCCAGGATGGGGACGGAACGCTGAGCGAACTCAATAACTCAACGAATTCAGAGACTTCTGGGGGATCCGGAAACGTTTCCGGGGGGCGCGGCCTCGCGGTTTGGGTCGCCACGGTCGGGGGCGCCGGTTTCGGACCCTGGGCACCGGGGACTTGGGGCGCCCTGTTGGCGGTGATCGCCTTCGGGAGCGGCCTGCATCGGCTCGATGTGCCCCTCTACGGCCTCGTCCTCGTGGCGCTATCCGGTCTGGGCGTTTGGGCCTCGAGCGCCGCCGAGGCGTATTTCGGCCGCCACGACGACGGGCGAATCGTGATCGACGAGTTCGTCGGACAACTCATTTCACTTTTCCCTCTGGTCTTGCTTCAGGGCGTTTCGATTGCGCCCCTCGAGATCCCAGGTCTCGCGGGGACTCCTTTCGAAGAAATAAATTCATGGTGGCTCCTGGTCGTGACCGGATTCGTCGCATTCCGATGGTTTGATATCCGAAAACCGGGACCGGTGAAGTGGGCAGAAGACAAATTCAAGCGCGGGGCAGGAGTGATGGCGGACGATATCGTGGCCGGAGGGCTAGGGGCCCTGGTCGTCATGGTGCCCGCCTATCTACTCCTGGCTTCGAAGTTGCGCTCCGCCGGGCTTCAGTCGCTCCCGGTGGGCGAGGGCCTGGTCGATCGGTTGTTCGCGGGGCTCGACGCCTGGGCATGGCTGGCTTGGGGCGGGCTTCTCTGATGAAGGCCGAAATCCTCACGATTGGTGACGAGGTTCTGCGCGGCGAAATCGTCGATTCCAACAAGGCACTCATCGCGTCACGACTCCTGCAACTCGATGTCGAGTGTCATTACCAGGCTTCGGTGCGCGATGACCCCGCCGATATGCGTGATGCCTTCGAGCGGGGGATCTCGCGGAGCGACCTCTTGCTCGTGTCGGGCGGTCTTGGCCCGACCCGGGACGACCGGACGACAGAAACCCTCGCCGAGGCCCTCGGTCGCCCATTGGAATTCGACGAGGGCAGCTTTGAGGCAATGCGCGCCTTCTTCGCCCGGGTGGGTCGCGAAATGAACGAGACGAATCGCAAGCAGGCGCTCTTCCCCAGCGGGGCGGAAATCTTGGCCAACCCCGTCGGTACGGCTCCCGGTTTCCTGCTCGAGGAGCGCGGCACGATTGTGGTCTGCATGCCCGGGGTTCCCCGGGAGCTTTCGCTGATGATGGACGAGCAGGTTCTTCCCCGGGTCGAAGCCCGGTTGGAGAAGGGCGAAGGCGTTTCCCGGGTGAGGGCGCGCATGCTTCGCACTTTTGGAATCGGCGAGTCGAGCCTCGAGGGTGAGTTGGCCGATATCGCCCAGGACGGAGAGGCCGAACTCGCCTTCAGAACCAGCTTCCCCGATAATTTTCTTCGCGTGGTGGCGCGCGGTGCCTCGATTAGCGAAGCCGACACTCGAATCGATGCCGTGGCGGCGAAAATCCGCGCGCGCATCGGCGATCTTGTCTACGGCGAAGGTGAAGAAACCCTCGAGGCGGTGGTGGGCGGGCTCCTGGGTGCCGCGGGTCGAACCGTCGCTGTGGCCGAGTCCTGTACCGGGGGCACCATCGCTCAAAAGTTGACCGACAACCCGGGCTCATCGGTCTATTTCCTGGGAGGCATGGTCGCGTATTCCAATAGCGCCAAGCAGGCGTTGCTGGGGGTTTCCGAAGAGACGTTGGTCCGTCACGGGGCGGTTTCCGAGCCTGTGGTGAGTGCCATGGCAAGCGGCGTCCGCGCGCGTTTTGGTGCCGATATCGGGATCGCGACCACGGGTATCTCAGGGCCGGGCGGTGGCTCCGAAACCAAGCCGGTGGGCCTGGTTTATATCGGCATCTCCTGGGGAGCGGGGATCGCGAGTTCGCGAATACTCGCGAACTCCGGAGAGGTGGACGCGGGGATTCGAGTTTCGCCGGGGGAGAGCGGTGGGGCAGGGGGTGAGGGCGGCAGCGCCGCAGGCCACTTTATTTTTCCGTTGGATCGGGCCCGTCACCGCACGCTCACGGCGCAGGTCGCCCTCGATTGGATCCGGCGCCTTATGACCGACACCGAACTCGTTGGCCCCAGCCTGATGCGGCGGGGCGGAGGCTCGGCTCCGGCTGGCCTGCCGAGTTCGGGAACGAAAACAGGATCAAGCTGAAAGTTCACCCCCCTATTGGCAGGGTCGATTTTGGCCGTGCACGAGAACCCTCTGAAGGAGATCAAAACCATGGCAAAAGCAAAGAACAGCGCAAAGTCTGAGTCGAAGAGCGAGATGCGAGCCGAGTTGAGGAACGGGAGCAAGGCCAAGGATCAGGATGCCGCGAAACGAAACGCCATCGAGTTGGCGGTTTCGAGCATCGAAAAGCAGTTTGGCAAGGGCTCGATCCAGACCATGGATAAAGATGGAGGGATCGATGGTGTGCCCTACTTTTCCAGTGGGGGTCCCAGCCTCGATATTGCGCTCGGGATAGGCGGGTATCCTCGCGGCCGGGTCATCGAGATCTACGGTCCGGAATCCAGCGGCAAAACGACCCTGACCCTGCACGCCATTGCCGAGGTACAGAAGTCGGGGGGTGTTGCCGCCTTCATCGACGCGGAGCACGCGCTCGACGTCAACTATGCACGGCGTCTCGGGGTCAATATCGAAGAGCTGTTGGTTTCGCAGCCCGATACCGGTGAGGAGGCCCTAGAGATTGCTGATGTGCTCCTCCGCTCCGGGGCCATCAACCTGGTGGTTGTCGATTCCGTCGCCGCACTGGTGCCCCGGGCAGAACTCGAAGGGGATATGGGTGATCACCACGTGGGTCTCCAAGCCAGGCTCATGAGCCAGGCGCTTCGTAAACTGACGGGAACGGTCTCCAAATCAGGGGCTTCGGTGATTTTCATCAACCAAATCCGGATGAAGATTGGCGTGATGTTCGGAAGCCCCGAGACCACTACGGGCGGCAACGCCCTGAAATTCTATTCCTCGGTGCGGATCGATGTTCGCCGGATTGCGGCGATCAAGGAAGGCGACAATGTCGTGGGGAACCGAACCCGGGTCAAAGTTGTCAAAAACAAGGTAGCTCCGCCTTTCAAGCAGGCTGAGTTCGACATCATCTACAACGAAGGTATTTCTCGCGAAGGAGACCTGCTGGATCTCGGTGTCGACGGTGGCATCGTCGAGAAGAGCGGGTCTTGGTATTCCTACGGTGGGGAGCGAATTGGTCAGGGCAGGGAAAATGCGCGCCGCTTCATGAAGGAGAACCCGGATGCCCGGGCCCGGTTGACCGAAGAGGTCTATGCCTCAAGAGGCTTGAAGCTGCCGGCGCTCGCACAGGAAGAGAGCGGTGATGTTGAGGCCGCCGTCGAAGGGGCCGAGGAATCGGCCTGATCGCTACTGATCGCTACCGATTGGTACCGCAGAGTTGGGCGTCGGGTTCAGCCCAAGAGCCAACCGCGCTCCACGCACCTGGGGGGCTTCGCCGAAAGGTGAAGCGAGGGTGCGTGGAGCGCGGACTAGTTTTGAACTCCCCTGAGCCGTCATCGGCTTGGGGATCACTTGAGCTTCCGTCGGTTGGCCCCTCGCTCACCCCCCGCTCTTCCTCGCCCCCCCGACAAGCCCCGTCGCCTCGGGGTATTCCGGTGCTCTTTAGCATGCCCTTCGGGGGGCGATCGCCCCTGAGGCCGGGAGACCGGGCCCAAAGCGAGAAAAGGTGGGCTCGCGTGTTTTTTGCCTTCGAATTGCCGATTTGGGCCTCAAGGAGTCCCTAAAATCGGTCGAATACCTCAAGGTGGGAACAGCCGCCGATGATCGATTCGTCGGCCCCGGGCGGTTTCCATGGGTGGCTTGGGTGAGGGTCCTTCGAGTGAGGCCGAAACCCGAGGCACGCTGGGCCAAGCCAATTGGAAGAGGCACGGGAGTTGACCGCATGGAACTCAACGAAATCCTGAAGGTTGCGATTCAGGGGGGTGCTTCGGACATCCATCTGAAGACGGGTCTCCCGCCGCTTTTTCGCGTGGACGGCGCCCTCGTTCCGCTTCGCGATGGAGACCGGATCACCGCCGAGGAAATGCAGGCGATGGCCTTCGCCATGATGAACCCGGTGCAGAAGGCGCGGTACGAAGAGGAGCGAGAAGCCGACCTCGCCTACGGGGTTCCCGACCTCGGCCGATTCCGGGTGAACATCTTTCAGCAGCGAGGGAGCATCGGGATCGTTCTCCGGGTGATCCCTTTCGGCGTCAAGACCATCGAGGAGTTGAAACTCCCGGAGGTCATCAAGAAAATTTCCCGTGAGCACCGAGGCTTGATCCTGGTGACAGGGACCACGGGTTCGGGCAAGTCGACGACCCTCGCGGCGATGATCGAACAAATCAACTCCGAGCGAACGTCGCATATCATGACCATCGAAGATCCCATCGAGTTCTTGATCCGTGACCGGCGCTCCATCGTGAACCAACGCGAAATTGGGGTCGATACCCACAGCTTCGCCAACGCCTTGCGCGGTGCTCTCCGGCAGGATCCAGATGTCATTCTCGTCGGAGAGATGCGTGATTTCGAGACCATCGAAACAGCCCTGACCGCAGCGGAAACGGGCCACTTGGTAATGAGTACACTGCATACCCTCGATGCGACCGAGACGATTAATCGGATTATTTCGGTTTTCCCCCCCTATCAGCAGAAACAGGTTCGGCTCCAGCTCTCTACGGTGCTCAAGGCCGTGATTTCTCAGCGGTTGGTGCCCCGGGCCGATGGTAAGGGCCGTGTTCCGGCGCTCGAAGTTCTCGTTTCCACGGGCCTCGTTCGCGAACTCATTGCTGACAAGGAGCGCACCAAGGAGATCCCTGAAGCGATCAGCAAGGGCTTCACGACCTACGGGATGCAATCCTTCGACCAGTCCCTCATGCAACTGGTGAAGGAGGGACTCGTGACCTACGAAGAGGCCCTTAAAAACGTCTCGAATCCCGACGACTTCGCCCTGCGTTACCGGGGCATTGCCTCGACCTCGGACTCGAATTGGGAAGATTTCCAAGGCGCTGAGACCGAGGAGTTGGAACTGCTCGTCGAAGACGAGAGCGATTCCGACGAGAAGGACGACGATTTCAGTATCGATCGTTTCTGATCGTTTCCCGATCTAGGGAACACTGCCCGTACCGCTGGCCTACTCGCCGCCCGCCGGAGCAGTCTGCCCGTGCGGGTATGTGCCGCCGGCGCTCTTCGGAGCGTATTCCGTATCTCTTGGGTATATTGGGCCGCCCAGTTACTGGCCAATACGGGCCGCCCCCAGGAGTCATGCATGAGCCGCGCCGCCAAGGAGATTCGAGAAGATTTCCTGAGCTTCTTCGAAGAGCGGGGTCACCAGCGTGTCAAGAGCGCCTCGGTGGTTCCCGATTCAGACCCGACCCTGATGTTTGTAAACGCAGGGATGGTTCCCTTCAAACGAGTTTTTCTCGGTGAAGAGAAGCGCGGTTATCAGAGGGCGACTACTTCCCAGAAATGCATCCGCGTATCTGGGAAGCACAACGACCTCGAGAACGTCGGACGGACTCCCAGGCACCATACATTTTTCGAGATGCTGGGAAACTTTTCCTTCGGTGACTATTTCAAGCTCGAGGCCATCGAGTTTTCGTGGGAGCTGTTGACTGAGAAGATGGGTATTTCGGCTGAAGATCTGGCCGTTTCCGTCTTTAGGGAAGATGACGAAGCGCACGAGCTCTGGAGCAATTCGATCGGCATTCCCGAAGAAAAGATCTTTCGCCTCGATGAGAAGGAAAATTTCTGGTCCATGGGAGAGACGGGTCCCTGTGGACCTTGTTCCGAAATCCACTTCGACTTTGGCCGCCCGGACACCTGCACGAGTACTATTTGCGATCCCTCCTGCGAGTGCGGTCGCTGGCTCGAGCTGTGGAACCTTGTGTTCATGCAGTTCAACCGAGACGAGTCGGGAAACATGAATCCCCTCCCGCGTCCATCCATCGATACCGGGGGCGGTTTGGAGCGCTGGGCCGCGATCCTTCAGGGCGTAAAGAATAATTTCGATACGGATCTCTTCGCGGGAACGCTCGCCCGAGCCCAAGATGTTTCGGGGGTTAGCCTGGGAGAGTCTGTAGAGAAAGATGTCTCGTTGCGCGTGACCGCGGATCATGCCCGAACCCTCGCGGTTATGATTGGCGATGGCGTTCTTCCCTCGAACGCCGGCCGGGGCTACGTGCTGCGCCGGATTCTGCGAAGGGGATCGCGCCACGGTGTGCTTCTGGGGGTGGAGGAGCCCTTTCTTTACAAGATGGCTGACGCAGCCATCGACGAATTGGGGGAGGCCTACCCCGACCTAGTGGAGCGACGCGAATTTATCCTCGGCCGTATCAAGCGCGATGAGGAACGATTCCTGACGACTCTTTCCAAGGGGCTGCAGCTCCTGGAAGAAGAGATCCATGAGGCAAAGGAGAGGGGCGAGGCCTCTCTCGACGGTCAAACAGCCTTCAAGCTCTACGATACTTTTGGTTTCCCGCTGGATCTAACCGCGGACATCCTCCAGGGGCACGCCATGGAGGTCGATCAGGTTGGCTTCGACCGTTCCATGCAGGTTCAGCGAGAACGAGCTCGGGCAGCGTGGGCGGGAAGCGGTGACCAGGGAATCGCCGAGGTCTACGGGCGCTTGGCCGGGCAGTTTAAGACTCGTTTCCTGGGCTATGAGACCACCGAAGCCGAGTCGAAAATCGTCGCTCTTCTGGTTGATGGGCAGCCCGTGACCGATGTCAAAGAGGGCGATCAAGTAGAGGTCGTCGTCGAGGAAACCCCTTTCTACGCCGAGAGCGGCGGCCAGGTGGGTGATCAGGGAGTGCTCGAGACCGAGTCAGGTCGAGTTGAGGTCGAGGATACCCAGAAGCCCGTGGATGGCCTCTTTATACACCGGGGGACGGTTTCCCAGGGGACACTTGACGTCGACAGCGACGCATCTCTCTCCGTGGATCGTGCTCTACGTGCGGCTACGGTGAAAAATCACACCGGGACTCATTTGCTGCACTCGGCGCTACGCGAGGTACTCGGCCCGCAAGCGATGCAGAAGGGATCCAGAGTCGCTCCCAATCGCCTGCGCTTCGACTTTACCCACGACTCTCCGCTCTCAAGCGACGAGCTTACTCAAATTGAAGACCGGGTTAATGAATGGATCGAGACGAATTCGTCTGGGAGCACCGAGGTCAAAAGCTATGACGAAGCCGTGGCGGGCGGAGCAGTAGCGATCTTCGACGAGAAGTATGGAGACGAAGTTCGCGTCGTGTCATTTGGAGAGTGCAGCACCGAACTCTGCGGAGGTACGCATGCTCAGGCCACCGGGGATCTCGGACTGCTGAAGGTGCTGTCGGAGACTGGCATCGCAGCGGGAGTTCGGCGCATCGAGGCGCTCACGGGTTTAGGGGCCCTTCGGCATATTCGGGAGCAAGAGAGCCTTTCCCAGGAGGCTGCGAATACTTTGAAGGTCTCCCTCGACGACCTTCCTGGCCGGGTCGAGAAATTGCTCGAGGAAAACCGGCGACTCGAGCGCGAAATGGAGAGCCTGCGCGATGCAAGCCGCGGCTCCCAGGCGTCGGACCTCTTGTCAGGCGTCAAAGAAGTCGACGGAGTCAAGGTGTTGGGAGGTCGCACCCAGGGAGTCGATGCCAAGGCGATGCGGGGGATGGTCGACGAATTACGCAACCAGCTGAAATCTGGAGTTGTTCTGCTGGTCGCCGAGAGTGAGGGCAAGGTTCTCTTGGCAGTTGGAGTGACCAAGGACTTGATCGGCCAATTCAAGGCAGGCGACCTCATTCGGGAAGTGGCCGGAGTCGTCGGCGGTGGCGGAGGCGGTCGTCCGGATTTCGCTCAGGCCGGTGGCAAGGACGCTTCAAAGATCGATGAGGCCATCGCCCTTTTCTACTCCCTGTGCGGAGTGGCTTGAGAGGGCCCTGTTGAGATGGCTAAGGAAAACCCCTTTGTCCTGGATCCATGGGTTGGCCGCCGACGTTTTACCCGTGAGGTCAGCGTCGGTTCCGTGGGTGTGGGGGGCGATAACCCGATTCGCCTGCAGTCCATGACGAATACCGACACCATGGATAGCCGCGCGACCGTTGATCAAATCGAACGTCTCGTCGCGGCTGGCTGCGAGATCGCGAGAGTGACCGCCCCCTCTATTCGTGATGCTGAGAATCTTCGAGTGATCAGAACCATGCTGAACGAGCGGGGCGTAGAAGTTCCCTTGGTGGCCGATATTCACTTCACTCCCAATGCGGCGATGATTGCGGCCGATTGCGTAGAGAAGGTTCGGGTCAACCCTGGGAACTACGCAGATAAAAAGAAGTTTGAGGTTCGCGAATACACCGACCAGGAATATGCCGACGAGCTTTCTCGTGTAGGTGATCGCTTCAGGCCCCTGGTGCTTCGTTGCAAGCAAAACGGCGTGGCCATGCGCATTGGAACCAACCACGGATCGCTCTCTGACAGGGTTATGAACCGTTATGGAGATTCGCCGCGGGGGATGGTGGAAAGCGCGCTGGAATTCCTGGACGTTTGTGAGGCCGAATCGTATTACGACGTGATTTTCAGTATGAAGGCGTCCAACGCCCATGTCGCCATTCAGGCCTACCGTTTGCTGGCCGCTCGCCTGCACGCGAGGGGAGGGGAGCTCCCGAGCTACCCCTTCCACTTGGGAGTGACCGAGGCCGGCGATGCTGAAGACGGCCGAATCAAGAGCGCTATCGGCATCGGTTCGCTTTTGGAAGACGGCATCGGCGACACGATCCGAGTCTCTTTGACCGAGGATCCGGTGAGAGAAATTCCGGTGGCCGAGAAAATTGCGCGCCGTGCCGAGCAGGCATGGCTGAGCGACACCCATCGGGCGAGCCCAGCGCTTGGGGTTGCCCTTGCCATGGATCCCTTTGTCCACCAGCGTCGGGAAACCACAAGGGTTCAAATGGGAAAGCTCGGGGCGGGTGGATCTGAGCCTGTACGCGTCGAACTCGAACTCGACGACCCCATCGCCTTGGCGGGTTCGACTAAGTCGCTTCGAGAATTTCTGGCTGCCCTGGAGTCCGTTCCGGGAATTGCCTGCGAGTCATTGCTGCTCAGCCTTTCGGGGAGCGAGTTTGCCTCTTCGTTCATCGAGATAGCCGAAACCCTTGGCGAGCTCGGTTCCGACCTTCCACTCTCCATGCGGATTTCTGCACGGTCGCTGGGTGCCAATTTCGAGTTTCCATCCGAATGTGCGCGAGTGGTCGTGGATGTCACTCTCGAGGATTCTGCCGAGTCTCTCGCGCGGATTGCCGGAGTTGCCGCCCAGTCGGGCACCGTCCTGGAATATTGCCTTCGGGTAGAACTCGACGAACTCGCAGTGCTCGTCGATCGAATCTTGAAAACGATTCCGGAGGACCCCCAGGCCGTATTGGGTTTCTCCCTGGAGGGCCCGCCTGCGGCTCACGGCGTTCGCCTCCTTGCGTCACTTCTCGAGGATAGAGGGGCTGGTCATAAGGGAATCGTATTGAGGCATTCATTGGTGCGGGGCGCGGATAACGAGGCTGACTTGATCGAAGCGTCCATTGCCATGGGGGGGCCACTCTGCGATGGCTTCGGCGACATCCTCTCCCTTAGGAACTTTTCTGACCCTGCGAGCGCACTCGACCTTTCGTATCGGATTCTCCAGGGTGCGAGGCTTCGAACGACTCGAACCGAGTATATTTCTTGCCCTTCGTGCGGCCGAACACTCTTCGATCTCGAAGACACAACCGCTCGGATCAAGTCCGTCACTTCCCACCTGAAGGGCGTGAAAATCGCTGTGATGGGATGCATCGTAAACGGACCGGGCGAAATGGCCGATGCAGATTTCGGTTACGTGGGTTCAGGGCCCGGGGTCGTGACTCTCTATGCGGGTCAGCAGGTTGTCGCCCGGAATATTCCCGAACAGGACGCACCCGATCGCCTCCTGGCCTTGATCGCCGATCACGATTCCTAGAGAAGTTCGCTGGGGTCCGGCAGTTCGGGCATGGACTCAATCTTGTCGCCCATATAGGACCGAATGGAATCGTAGGCGGCGACGCTGCGGGACCCGTCGATAGACGGGTGTTCCCGGCCAAAGATCAAGGTGGCGCCGAGAACGACCAGAATGGAAACAAGCACTCCCTCGGCCATTCCGAGCAGTGCGCCACCCGACCGGTCCAGCCAGTTCAGGCCTGCGGCGCGCACACCGCGTTGAATGACTCTGCTGATCAGGGTCATGGCGATGATTGTTCCTATCCCGAGTGCGCTACCCGCAAGCCAGGGGGCGAGTCCGGGTCCGACCGCGCCTTGGGTCAGTTCCTGGAGAGCGACGGAAGCGGTGGGAGTTCCGTAGCGCGCGGCAAGGACCGCCGCACCAAGGCCGGCCATGGAGAGACTTTCTCTGACCATGCCTATAAAAATGCCCCGGGTAATTCCGATCAGGAGAATTACAAGAACGGTGCCGTCGAGGAGTGTTAGTGCGCCCTCGCCTCCCATGCCTCTCCTCCCGCTGCAGCGCGGCTATACCCGCTTCTCGGTCTGGTGGTGTGCGTGGTGACTAATCGTCTTTCGCCTGGGCGCCTTAGGCCTCAGGGTCGTGCCCGCCCTATTCAGCTCCCGCAATGCGTTCGGCCGCTCGCTCCGCATCGGGAGAGCTCGAAAAATTCTCGAGGACTACATGGTAGAGCCGCAGTGCCTCGTCGATGCGTTTCATTTCCTCGTAACAGAGCCCGAGTTTGTAGAGGGCCTCGGCGTCGCTTCCGAGTCCTGGGTAATCGTCGAGGACTCTCCTGAAGCGGGTCGCCGCGGATTGGTATTGAGTTCGATCCAAGTAGAAATCGCCGATCTCCATCATGTAGTCGGCAAGCTGAATACGCAGCTGGTGAAGGATGACTTCGCCTTCCTGAGTTGCGGGGGCGTAGGGATATTTGGTGCTGAGTATCTCGAGGTATTTGAGGGCTTCTCGGGTTGAGGTTTGGTCGCGATCGATGGATTTGATCTGGTTGTAATAACAGAGCGCCGAGCGCAAAATCGTGTAGGGAACCTTGGGATGCTGGGGGTGGAGATCCGCGAACCCCCGGTAATAGGAGAGGGCCTCTTCGTAGTTGCCCTCTTCGAAGTAGGTATCGGCGATCTTGATCTGGGCTTCGGTCTCGTATTTGCTGTACGGGTAGTTGTCGATGATCGCTTGAAAGGGTTCCCGGGCGCGGGTGTAGTTGATCCACGTGTAGACGCCGAGGACGTTGCGCCCCTTGAGCAAGTCGACCCCCTCGGCGTAGAGCTCGTCGGCGGGTGCTACGTCCTCGAACCCCGAGGAGTTCGTCGAGCAGCCGTAAAGGAAGACCAGGCAGAAGGCCAGAATGAGGCCGGAGCTGAGTCTTGTGTCGCTGGGGTCGATATAAAAGGGGTTCATGGCAGGTCGAGTCTACCCAAGGACGCTTCTCCGGGGTTGGAAAACGCCGCCCGGGCTCTTGTTCCCGGGTAGCTCCCCCGCCGAATGCGATCTGCTAGGGTTGGTCGCCATTCCAGGCCCCCGTGGGCGGGGGCGCGTTTTTTGAGGAGGAAAGAGCCGATGAATCTCGAGGCTGAACGGAAGCTTAAATTTGACCGCCGGATGGAGGGACGTCCGGACTGGGCAGGCGAAGAAGAATTTCGAGCGGAACTGGCGGCTTTGCCCGATTCCGCGGACAAGATCGCCGAAGACGAAGACGAAGACGACGCAGAGGAGCCCACCGCGGCCCCGGATGCGGCCCCGGAGATCTGAAAACCCTTATTTTACCGTTGCTTAAGTCATCCCTGGGCCGAAAGGCGAGGGTGCGTAACCCGAGGGGCCCGGTCGAGGCCGGGCGAGAAGTAGCCCGTGATCAAGGAAAAATTCGGCCATAAGCTCGATCAGTGGATTCAGGCAGCGCTTCCCTTCCTTTTCAAGGGGCGCATCGATCCCAACCTGTTGACGATTCTCGGGGCGATGATCTGCCTCGTCGCCGCCGCCGCGTTTGGGGCGGGCCAATTCCTGGCGGGAGCGATCCTGCTCGCCTTCGGCGGACTGTGTGATCTCGTGGACGGCGTTGTCGCCCGGCATCAGGGGATCGAGACCAAGTTCGGTGCATTCCTCGACTCGACCTTGGACCGCTTGGTGGATATGGCCGTGATGTTGGGCCTGATCATCCACTTCGCTATGGCGGGAGACCAAATGACCACTCTGGTGGCCGCCACGGGTCTGACGTCCAGTATTTTGACTTCCTATACCCGCGCCCGGGCTGAATCCCTCGACCTGATCCTCGATGGGGGGGTGGTTGAGCGCGGCGAGCGGATCGGGCTTCTGATCGCGGGAGGGGCTTTGGGTCTGATGGTCCCCGCACTCTGGATTCTGGCTGTGGGCTCGTCGGCCACGGTGGTCCAGCGCTTCGAGAGTGCCCGGCAGTCCCTGGACTCCCGGGACGAATCCTCGGCCCTGCAGGGTCGAGACTGAGGAGGTGGCCGATGGCCGATGAGTCGGGAGCGGGAGCGAGCGACCAGCCCAAGGCCCCCTCGGAACTGCCCGCCATCGATTTGTCGACGTTCGTGCTCTCGCTCTCGACAACGGCCCTCTACCAGATGGGCCTTCTGGCGGACCCGGAGACCAAGAAAACGGCCTCCCCGAACCGGGAGATCGCCCAGCAGACCATCGACACCCTTGAGATGTTGAGGGAGAAGACCCGTGGCAATCTTGAGGCCGATGAGGCCAAGTTGCTCGACAGCCTGCTCTACGAGCTTCGTCTGCACTTCGTCGAACTCGACGCCTAGGGGAGCCGGTGAACGCCCGAGCTGACTTCACCCGCGTTTCCGGCCGGTTGGAGATGGCGGCACCGGCCAAGCTGAATCTCGGTTTGAAGGTCGTGGGTCGCCGGGCCGACGGCTATCACTTGATCGAGAGCCTTTTCGTCCCTCTCGACCTAGCCGACGCGCTGAGCGTCGAGGTGGCGCCGGCGGATCGACCCACGGTCCGCCTCAAGAGTTCGGTGGCCGACGACGCACTCGGCGTCCCCGCCAAGCTCCCCTCGGGACCTGAAAATTTGGCCCATCGGGCGGCGGAGGGTTTCCTGCGGGAGGCCGGCCTCTCGTGGTCGGTCTCCCTGGAACTGCTCAAGCGGATTCCGGTGGCCGCAGGCTTGGGCGGCGGCTCCAGCGATGCGGGCGCGGTGCTCCGGGCCCTCGATGCCCTGGCACCCGGAGCTCTGGGCCGGCGCCGGTTGGCGGCGCTGGGACTTTCCCTGGGTGCGGATGTTCCCTTCTTTCTCTCCCCACGCCCGGCCCTGGTGGAGGGGGTGGGGGAGCGGGTGACCCCGGTCGGCGGGCTTCCCCGGCTCTGCCTCGTTCTGGCGAATCCCGGCCAGGGCCTGTCCACCGCCCGGGTATTCGAAGCTTTCGGTTCCCGCCGGGATGCGTTGACGCGGGCCGGGTCAGGCTCTACGCTGCGTTCCCTCTCGGATTGGCTGGCTCAGGATCCAGGAGATTCGGAGGGCTGTGCGCGTCGGCTGGCCGAATTGCTCGAAAACGATCTCGCGGACGCCGCGCGCCGTTTGTGCCCGGAGATCGGTCAAATTCAGGCTCGTCTGGTGGAAATGGGTGCTCAGGCGGTGGGTATGTCGGGGAGTGGTGCGACCAGTTTTGGTGTCTTCGCGAACCCATCGGAGGCGAAAAGCGCGATCAGAAACATGACCCTGCGGGGAGATGGTTGGGCGCGGCTCGCTGGGACGTGGCCCGCTCGGTAAGATCTCGCCCAGGCCCGAAACCCAAAAGGGGGCGGGTGAGTGGAGGAGTTGGCCGGATCAGGTCACTGCTGGGGCGTCGCCAAATGGTAAGGCAGCGGCCTTTGGAGCCGCCATTTGTAGGTTCGAGTCCTACCGCCCCAGCCAGGCCGCCCCAAGGCGAATCGGCCGGGCTCGGAGTTCGGTGGGAAGAACGAAAGCATAGGCATGCAGAGTCTCAAGCTATTTACAGGAAACGCCAATCAGGCACTGGCCAAGGCCGTCGCCCGGCGGCTCGGTGTTGCGTTGGGGGCTGCCGAGGTGGGCACCTTCAGCGACGGCGAGTGCAGCGTCGAGATCGGCGAAAACGTTCGCGGTCAGGACTGCTTCATCCTGCAGTCGACCTGTGCTCCCGCGAATGCGCACCTGATGGAATTATTGATCATGATCGACGCCCTGAAGCGGGCGTCGGCGAGACGCATTACCGCAGTAGTCCCCTATTACGGCTACGGGCGCCAGGACCGCAAGGTCAAGCCCCGGGTGCCGATCACGGCGAAATTGATCGCCGATCTGATTACAACGGCGGGTGCTGATCGACTGCTCTGCATGGATCTACACGCTGGTCAGGTCCAGGGCTTCTTCAATATCCCCGTGGACAACCTCTATGCAACGACGTTGCTCCTCAAGGCCGTGCAGCAGGAGGTCCGGGGAGAAACCGTAATCATCTCCCCCGATGCCGGCGGCGTTGAGCGGGCGAGGGCCTACGCAAAACGGCTCGACGCCAACCTGGCGATCATCGACAAGCGCCGCGAGGTCGCAAATGTCGCCGAAGTGATGAATATCATCGGTAACGTTGAGGGCAAGGTCTGCGTCATTGTCGACGACATGGTGGATACGGCGGGCACGCTCTGCGAAGCGGCGAGGGCACTGATCGGAGCGGGGGCGACCAAGGTCTACGCCGCGATTACGCATCCCGTGCTCTCGGGGCCGGCCCTCAAGCGTATTGGGGAAAGTGAACTCGAGAAGCTGATCGTTACGGATACCATCCCTCTGCGCTCCGAAGCGCAGGAAAACGAGAAGATCATGGTCGTTTCTGTCGCCGAACATCTCGGCGAGGCGATTCGGCGAATCAATAATGAAGAAAGTGTGAGCAGCCTCTTCTAGGCTGCGATTGCGCCGGGGCTCGAAAACCCCGGCTTTGGAATTTGAGGAGAAAGTCGGTGGCTGAAGAATCGATCGCCCTGGAAATTCGTTCAGGACTGGGAAAATCCCATAATCGGAAATTGCGCGCGGCTGGGATGGCCCCTGGCGTTGTCTATGGCGGGGGACAAGACCCTGTCTCGGTAGCCTTTGATCCTCGGATTCTCGAGAAAAAGATCAAGGCGAGCCATTCGGGTATCAATACACTTTTTGATATCGAGGGCGATGCTTCCATGGCCAACCGAACGGTCATGGTCAAGGCTATTCAGCGAGAGCCGGTTCGCCGGAGTGTCTTGCACGCTGACTTTTTCGAGATTGATCTCTCCTCGCGAGTTCAGGTTTTGGTTCCGATTCATTTGTCGGGAGAAGCGCCCGGCGTGGTCGAGGGCGGAGTTGTCGAGCACGCGTTGCGTGATTTGGAACTCAGCTGCCTGCCCGACGGGATCCCGGACGATGTCACGGCGGATATCTCTGCCCTTGAGTTGGGCGAATCGCTGCACGTCTCTGACATCAGGCTGCCCGCAGAGGTGGAACTGATCAGCGACAGCGCTCTGTCCGTGGTTTCGATTCTTATGCCCCGTGCCGTTCAGTCCGAAGAGGCTGCCCAGGTCGAGGGTGCGGAGGAGGCTGAGGCAGGAGAAGCCGAGGAAGCTTCCCAGGATTCTGGTTCTGAGGCCAAGGAAGACTGACTCTTCCGGCTCTTCGCCTGATCGCTGGGCTCGGCAATCCGGGTGCCCGTTATGCGGGCACTCGGCACAATATCGGTTTTCGCATCGTGGAGGCATTCGCGAGGCGTCATGCCATAGCCCTCGACGAGAATCGCTTCTCGGGCATTTTTGGCCGTGGAGAACTCGAGAGCGGTCCCGTCGCGTGCCTGAAGCCCGAAACCTTCATGAACGCCTCGGGGCAATCCGTTGCCCAGGCGCTTGACACTTTCCCAGCCATCGACCCAGCCCGGCACTTGATCGTCGTTTACGATGATCTGGATCTCCCGGTTGGGCGTTTGCGACTTCGTCCCGGAGGGCGGGCCGGAGGCCACCGGGGAGTCGGGAGCATCATCGACTCGCTTCAGGCCCCGGATTTTCCCCGTTTGCGCTTTGGCGTGGGGAGGCCTGTCGAAGCTGGCGAAACGGTGGTCGACTATGTGCTGGCTCCCTTCTCCCCCTCGGAGGAGGCCATTCTGGATGCTCGGGTGCTGGCCGCGGTCGATGCCTTGGACCTCTTTCTCGAGCGAGGCATGGGCGTGGCCATGGACCAGTTCAATTCGAAGAACCTCCAGCCTCCCTCGGACTGAGGATCTGCTCGGCCCAGCCGGGGTGGAGGGGGGTCGGGTATGCCCGGAACCGGGTTTTCCGTCTGGATCTTCTGCGCCGAAAAGCATAGCTTTTGAACTCGGGCGTAATTCGATCTCCTTCAACGGTCTGGGATTCTGTTGAGCCGGACTCTCACAACGGCGTTCTTACTCTTCTCGGTCTGGCTTCTGTGGTCGGGCCATACGGAACCGTTGCTCCTTGCGTTCGGCGTCATCTCGGTGGCGTGTGTCGTCTTGATCACCCGTAGGATGGATCGCATCTCGGGGGTGGAGCAGTCCGACTGGCCCAGGGCGAGCTTCTTCCTGTACTTGCCCTGGTTGGTGTGGCAGATCCTGAAGTCGAATATCGACGTGGCGCGGATCATTCTATCCAGGGGGTTGCCAATCAGCCCTCGCTTGGTTCAGGTCACGAGCAGCCAGAGGACCGCGACGGGAAAAGTGATCCATGCGAATTCCATCACTCTCACACCCGGGACTCTTAGCCTCGACGTGCGTGATGACCAGATTCTGGTCCACGCACTGACGGTTGCGTCTGCCGAGGAAGTTGCGGCTGGCGAAATCGATCGTCGAGTGACCCGGATAGAGAGAGGACACTGATGTTACCCCTGTCCATGTTCGAGGTTGCCATGGCGGGCATATTGGTGACGATGCTCATCGCCCTGGTTGCGGCGGTTCGAGGCCCCACGGTTTTCGATCGGCTGCTGGCGATCAATATGTTCGGTACGAAGACAGTGCTGCTGATCGCGGTGGCCGGTTTTCTGATGGGGCGGCCCGAGTGGCTGGACCTCGCATTGGTCTACGTGCTCGTCAATTTTATCGGTGCCATCGCTGTCCTGAAATTTGTTCGCTTCGGCAACCTTGCAAGCGACGATCACGAGGCCTCGTCTTGAGCGTTTTTATCGATATCGCTGCGTGGGTTTGCCTGGTCGCCGGAGTTTCTTTCTGCATCATAGGCGCAGTGGGTTTGCTCAGAATGCCCGATTTCTGGACACGCGCCCATGCCGCGGGAATGACAGATACGATGGGGGCGGGCTTGATTCTATTGGGCCTCATGCTCGAGGCTGGCCTCACTCTGGTGACGGTCAAACTCTTCATGGTTCTCGTCTTCCTCTACCTGACGGGGCCGACCGCGGGCCACGCGCTCTTCCGGGCAGCTCACGCCTACGGTATTCCCTTCGGCGAAGCCGCACTGGAGAATTCAAAATTGGCGGGGAGAAGCGATGCTGCCGAGTGAATTCCTTCTCCTTCTCTTCTTGGCGATTACGGCGTTGGTTATCGCTCGCCTCGAGTATCTCTTTGCTGCGGCCATGCTGACTGGAATCTTCAGTTTGCTTTCTGCGGGACTTTTTACCCTGATGGACGCGGTTGATGTGGCGTTTACCGAAGCGGCCGTGGGTGCAGGGGTCTCCACCGTACTTATGCTTGGCACTCTTTCCCTGACGGTTCGAGAGGAGAGGCAGGGCAAGACGCGGATATTGCCTTTTCTGATCGTGGGCCTTACCGGGGGCGCGCTTTTCTTCGGGACCCTCGATATGCCCCATTATGGAGATCCCACCGCCCCCATTCATCAGTATCTCGCGCCCGATTATATCGCCGGCGCGGAAAACGAATTTGGCCTGCCCAATATCGTGACCGCCATCCTGGCCAGTTATCGGGGCTTCGACACCTTGGGAGAAGTTGCGGTGATTGTCACCGCAGCCCTGGGTATCATGGCTTTGTTGGCGAGTGGCCGCGGTCAGGAAGAGGCCGGCGACAAGTGAAGTTTTCGGCGATGCGGATGCGAGAGAAACTCATCGTGCGCGTGATCGCTCGCGCCTTGATCCCCTTCATCCTCCTTTTCGGGCTCTACGTTCAGTTTCACGGAGATTTTGGTCCGGGCGGTGGATTTCAGGCGGGCGTGATTTTCGCCGCGGGTTTCGTTCTCTATGGCCTGGTCTTCAGCCTTGAAGATCTCAAGCGAGTCGTCCCCTGGCGGGTTGTCGAACTCGGTGTCGCCTCGGGTTTATTGATCTACGGCGGAGTTGGAGTGGCTTCATTGCTGCTTGGCGGGAACTTTCTCGACTACAAAGTGCTCGATAGTCACGATGCCATGCACGGCCTTCACCTGGGAATTATTCTGGTGGAGCTGGGAGTCGGGCTGGCCGTGAGTGCTTCCATGCTCGCGATATTTTATGCCTTCGCGGGGAGAAGGGAGGCTCGGTGAATATTCTGGGCCTTTGGAACTATTGGATCGTCATCGCCCTTATGATGATCGGCCTCTATATCCTGATTGCGCGCGAAAATCTGGTGAAGAAGGTCATGGGTCTCAATATCTTCCAGGTCTCGGTGATCATGTTTTGGGTTTCCATCGCCAAGGTACGGGGGGGAACGGCGCCCATCGTGCCCGAGGGGGGAGGAGATGTCATCTACTCCAATCCGCTGCCTCACGTTCTGATGCTCACCGCGATCGTCGTGGGTGTGGCCACGACTGGGCTGGGACTCGCATTGATCGTTCGAATTCATGAGGCGTACGGGAGCATAGAAGAAGACCAAGTGCGCGAAATGGATCGGGCGGAAGAGTGACCGAGCACCTACCGGCACTGCAGACGGCCCTTCCCCTCCTCGCGGCGCCGGTCTGCGTTCTCCTCCGTAGGGCCGCCCTGGTCCGGGTATTTGCGGTTCTGGTGACCTGGTCGTGCCTCGCGATCGCCTTGTCTCTACTCCAGGAGGTGCTCGGGCATGGGGAGATTTCGTATGCGCTGGGGGGCTGGGTGGCGCCGCTCGGGATCGAGTACCGAGTCGACATCCTCAATGCCTACGTCCTCGTTCTCGTGGCAACCATCGCCTCAGTAGTCATCGCGTTTCCGCTCGCCGGTCGAGAATTGAGAATACCCAAGGAGAGGTTTTTTCTCTTCTATGCGCTCTTCCTGCTCTGCCTGGCGGGGCTTTTGGGGATCACGATTACCGGGGACCTCTTCAATATCTTTGTCTTTCTCGAGATCTCCTCGCTTTCGGCCTATGCCCTGATTGGCCTTGGGCGCGATCGACGAGCGTTAACTGCTGGGTTCTCGTATCTCGTTATGGGCACGATTGGGGGCACGTTCATCCTGATCGGGATCGGCCTCGTCTATCAGATGACGGGCACTCTGAATATTGTCGATCTCTCCCAGCGTCTCCCCCCCGTCCTAGGTACGCGCACGGTTTGGATGGCCTTTGCTTTCCTGGTAGTGGGGACAAGTATCAAACTCGCGGCCTTCCCCTTGCATCAGTGGCTTCCCAATGCCTACACCTACGGCCCCTCGGTGGTGGCCTCTTTCCTCTCCGCGACGGCAACCAAGGTCGCGTATTATGTCCTCGTTCGGCTCTTGTTCACGGTTTTTGGCTTCGCCTTCGTTTTCGAGCGGGTGCAACTCTCGGCCTTACTTTTGCCGCTTTCGCTGATCGCCATGGTGGTCGGTTCCCTGGCTGCGATTTACCAGACCAATATCAAACGTCTTCTCGCTTATTCGAGCATTGCGCAGATCGGCTACATGACCTTGGGTCTGAGTTTGGCGAATCTGGATGGATTGACCGGTGGCCTCGTACACCTCTTCAATCACGGGCTCATCAAGGGGGGGCTTTTCCTAGTCGTTGCCTGTGCTCTTTCTCGGGTCGAGTCTCCCCGGATCGAGTCCCTTCGCGGCCTTGGAAAAAGAATGCCCTGGACGATGGCGGCGTTCGTCGTTGGAGGGCTGGGTCTGATCGGAATCCCGGGCACCGTGGGTTTCGTGAGCAAGTGGTATCTCGTATTGGGTGCCCTGGACCAGGGGCTCTATTTTGTGGCTTTCATGGTGCTGGCCAGCTCCCTCCTCGCCGTCGTCTACGTCTGGCGAGTGATCGAAGTCATGTATTTCTCCGATGAAGAGCGGGCGCCCGAGCGTGATGATGCGCCGCTTTCCATGCTCCTTCCGACTTGGGTGCTCATCGGGGCGACCATCTACTTTGGGCTCGACACCGAGTTGACCGCAGGAGTGGCCGAGCAAGCGGCCGCCTACCTGCTTGGCGGGGCATCATGAATCCCGGGGACGCCATAGGCCTTAGTGTCATGCTTCCTCTTCTAGGCGCCTTGGGGATCGCCCTGGCGGGGCGCTACCCGAACCTTCGCGAGGCTGTGACCCTGGTGACGGCCGGAGCAGTTTTCGCCACTGTGCTGAATTTGGTGCCCACCGTGATGGCTGGAGGGCGACCCGGTCTGGAGGTTTTTCAGGTTCTGCCTGGGCTGACTCTGGCCTTCGAGGTCGAACCTCTGGGAATGCTCTATGCCCTAGTCGCCTCGGGACTCTGGATCCCGACGGCTCTCTATTCCATCGGCTATTGCCGTGGCCATGGCGAGGAAAATCAGACACGGTTTTTTGTCTGCTTCGCGCTTGCGATTTTTGCTGCTCTTGGAATCGCATTCGCCCGCAATCTCTTCACCCTCTTTCTTTTTTATGAGGTCCTGACGCTTTCGACCTATCCCCTGGTTACGCATTACGGCAATGACGAGGCCCGGAGAGCCGGGCGCACCTATCTCGGGATTCTGCTGACAACCTCTGTGCTTTTCCTTCTGCTCGCCATCGTATGGACGTGGCAGTTGACGGGAACTCTTGAGTTCAGCCCAGGCGGAATCCTGGCGGGTCGCGTCGATGGCCCCCTAGTGGCGATTTTGCTCGGGCTCTACGCCTTTGGCACGGGCAAGGCGGCCCTGATGCCCTTTCATCGCTGGCTGCCCGCGGCGATGGTCGCTCCCACCCCGGTGAGCGCATTGCTCCACGCCGTGGCGATTGTGAAGGCCGGCGTTTTTACTGTGCTCAAGGTGATTGTCTATGTGTTCGGAATCGATTTCTTGAGCGAGACCGAGGGTTCGGTTTGGCTCATGTACGTGGCTTCGTTCACCCTGCTTGCCGCGTCTATAATCGCTCTGACCAAGGACAACCTTAAGGCACGCTTGGCGTATTCGACCATCAGCCAGCTGGCCTATATCGTGCTGGGTGGAGCTCTCGCCACGATGGACGGAGTCTTCGGCAGCGGAATGCATATCGCCATGCACGCCATGGGAAAAATCACCCTGTTCTTTTGTGCGGGTGCCATATTCGTTGCGACACACAAGAAGAATGTCAGCGAGCTGGATGGCCTCGGGCGAACGATGCCCTTCACGATTTCAGCTTTCTTTCTGGGTTCCATCAGTATTATTGGGCTTCCGCCCACAGGAGGTGCCTGGAGTAAGTGGTATCTCGCCCTGGGAGCCGCCGAAGGCCACCATGCCGTATTTATCGCTGTCCTAATGGTCAGCTCTCTACTCAGCATTGGGTACCTGATGCCCATTGTGGGCAGGGCGTTCTTCTTCCCCTCGTCGGAGAAGCAGCCGGCCCAGTCGGGGGGGCTGGCTGGTTTTTGGGCCGGCATCGAAGAAGCGCCCCTGCTTTGTGTGTTCCCGCTTTGTCTGACGGCTGCGGGCTGCGTGCTCCTCTTTTTCTACGCGCCCGCGATCCTCGAACTCCTCCAGACCATGAGCCTTGTGAGGTGAAATGAGCCAGGAAAAGCCAAGCGTATCCGGCGGACAAGCCGATGGCGCCGCCATGAGGCGAGGGCTCAGGCTCCTGGGGCTGATCTGTGCGGTTCTCTTCGTCGCAGACTTTTTCGTCGAGAAACACGGGCACCATGCCTGGGAAAACCTTCCGGGCGCATATGGGTTCTTTGGGCTTCTCGCCTGCGGAGTGCTGGCTCTGGTGGCTTCTCTTCTTCGCAAGTTCGTCGAGCGAGACGAGGATTATTATGATTGAGGCGATCCCGCCGGGCATGATCCTGATCCTGGGCGCCTTGATCCTTCCCTTTCTGGGTGGGGCGTTGCAGCGGGTCTGGCTCGTGCTCCTCCCGGTGCTGGGATTCGTGCAGTTGACGCTGCTGCCGGAGGGCCTCGCCCAATCCTTCGAGTTCTTCGGCTATGGGTTAAATCCGGTCAGGGTCGACTCACTGAGCCTGGTCTTCGCCTACGTCTTTTACCTCGCGGCCTTCCTAAGCGTCGTCTACGCCCTGCATCTCAGGGATACGGTGCAATGGGTCTCTGGCCTTGTGTACGCGGGGTCGGCGATCGGCGCGCTTTTCGCGGGAGATCTCATCAGCCTGTTCGTCTATTGGGAGATTACGGCGCTGGCGTCGCTCTTCCAGATTTGGGCGCGCCGAACCGAGGCGGCTTATCGGGCGGGGCTTCGCTATCTCGTGATCCAGGTGAGTTCGGGTGTTCTTCTCCTTGCCGGCACCATCCTGCATTTCGCCGATACGGGCTCTCTCGAATTCGGTGCCTTGGGTCTGGTGAGTGTGGGAACGACCCTGATCTTCCTGGCTTTCGGGATCAAGGCTGCTTTTCCGCTCCTCCACGGTTGGCTCGAGGACGCTTACCCCGAGGCCACGGTGACTGGCGCGGTATTTCTCTCTGCGTTTACCACGAAATTGGCGATCTACGCCTTGGCCAGGGGCTTCGCCGGGACGGAGATTCTCGTCCCCATTGGAGCGGTGATGGCGGCGTTCGCCACCTTCTACGCGCTCATCGAGAACGATCTCCGCCGATTGCTTGCCTATAGCCTGATCAGCCAGTTGGGGTTCATGGTGGTAGGAATCGGGGTGGGTAGTGAAATGGCTCTGAACGGGACGGCGGCCCATGCCTTTGCGAGTGTCCTCTACAAGGGGCTTCTCTTCATGGCCATGGGAGCGGTGCTCTATCGGACGGGGACGACCCGGAGTTCGGAATTGGGGGGTCTCTATGGATCCATGCCCTGGACGGCTCTCTTGTGTCTCGTAGGCTCTGCGTCCATCGCCGCGCTGCCCCTCTTTAGCGGCTTTATTTCCAAGTCGATGATCCTGACGGCGGCCGCCGAGAATCATTACAGCCTGACCTATACGGTGCTCCTCGCTGCTTCCGCCGGCGCCGTGCTCCACTCGGGTATTCGGATCTCCTACGACACCTTCTTCGGCCCGGACCGAGGGATTCGCTGCGACGAGGCACCTCGAAATATGAGGTTCGCCATGGGAGGAGCGGCTCTTCTCTGTTTTGCATTGGGTGTGGCGCCCAATCTCCTCTACGAACTCCTCCCCTATCCCGTCAACTATCAGCCCTATACGTTTTCTCACGTGGCGGATCAGCTGCAGTTGATCGCCTTCTCGGTGGCCGCCGCCGTCCTCTTGGTCCGGCTGGGTCTCTACCCCAAGGCTCGTTCAGCCCGAAATCTAGACATCGACTGGCTCTATCGCAGCCTGCTGCCCGGGTTGGTGCAATTCGCCGGCCGGCAACTTGCTCGTTTGAAGTCGGCCATAGAGTCCCGGGCGCTGATGGGGCTCCAGAGTGCCGTTCGCTACGTCCAGGGCCATCATGCCCCGACCGGGGTGCTGGGCGACCCCTGGTCGATTGGGGCCACGGCGCTGTGGGCCGCACTTCTCCTGGTTGCCTACCTGTTGATGGCCTATCTCTGAACCGGGTCCGGCCGCGCCCGGCTCGAGTCGACTCGCTGATGGATTGTTCGGCTTCCCAGCCTAGAGTAGAGTCTGCCTTCGGACGCTAGCTGGCCCAGGCCTCTGCCCCGTATGCAGACAGGTGAGCCGCGAGTCCCCGGGAGTCAAAGAAGGAGTTCCCCATGGCAAAAAGTACAAATGGAAATGGTGATGCTCGGCGAGGTGCCGAGACCTTTGAGTTGAAGATCGGTCTGGCCGAAATGCTCAAGGGTGGCGTCATAATGGACGTCACGGATGTCGATCAGGCGAAGGTTGCCGAAGATGCCGGCGCCTGCGCGGTGATGGCGCTCGAGCGCGTCCCGGCAGATATCCGGCGAGATGGCGGCGTCGCTCGCATGAGCGCCGTGGATATGATCGAAGGTATCCAGCGCTCGGTCTCGATCCCGGTGATGGCCAAAGTACGTATCGGGCATATCGCCGAGGCTCGGGTCCTCGAAGCTCTAGGAGTCGATTTCATCGACGAGAGCGAGGTGTTGACGCCCGCGGATGACGAGAACCATATCGCGAAGCACGATTTCAAGTCGCCCTTCGTCTGCGGTGCTCGGAATCTGGGTGAGGCTCTGCGCCGAGTTGGCGAGGGAGCCGCCATGATCCGCACCAAGGGTGAGGCGGGTAGCGGAAATATCGTCGAGGCCGTTCGTCACCTTCGCTCGGTCTGTGGCGAAATTCGTGGAATCCAAGCTCTCCGCGCGGATGAACTGATGGCCCACGCCAAGAATCTTCAGGCCCCCTACGAACTCGTTCGTTTTGTGCACGAGAACGGCCGACTCCCCGTGCCGAATTTCGCCGCGGGCGGAATCGCGACCCCTGCTGATGCCGCGCTTTGCCGAGAACTCGGCGCCGAGGCCATCTTCGTGGGATCTGGAATTTTCAAGAGTGACGACCCGCCGGCTCGGGCCAGAGCAATCGTTCGAGCGAATACCCACTGGGAAGACCCTGCCGAGGTGGTGGCCTGTTGTCGCGGCCTGGCCAACGCGATGGAGGGCATCGAGATGTCGACCCTTTCCGAAAATGAGCGGCTGGCCAACCGAGGCTGGTAGCTCGGGCGCGGCAGCGAGGTCAGCGGTGGCGGCTCGGAACAAGCGCGTGGGCGTTTTGGCGATCCAGGGCGCGGTGGACAAACACCTGGCGATCCTCGAGGGGCTTGGCGTCGAGGCGACTCGGGTGCTCGGGGAAGCGGATCTGGTCGGCCTCGACGGGTTGATTATCCCCGGAGGGGAGAGTACTACCATCTCCAAGGGGCTGAGCCGTCTCGGGCTCTGGGAGCCGATTCGCGCCTACGCGCGCTCGGGTGGCGCGATCCTGGGGACGTGTGCCGGTGCGATTCTTCTGGCCAGGGCGTGCGAAAACCACCCCGTGGCGACCCTCGAGCTGCTGGATCTCAAAGCGATTCGCAACGCCTACGGGACCCAGGTCGATTCCTTCGTCGCTCCCTGCGACTCGGGGGGGGAGCCCAAGCTCGCGGGAATGCAATGTGTTTTCATTCGGGCGCCCCAGGTCGGCGAATTGGGGCCCGATGTCGAGGTTCTCCTGCGGGTCGACGGCCTCCCCGTCCTGGTGCGCCAGGGGAGGTTGCTGGCGGCGACATTTCACCCCGAACTCGCGGGCGACCCCAGGGTGCATGCCCTGCTCCTGGCCGACTAGGCGCGTTCGCCCGCCCGGCTGGCCGGGGCGCCCTATTTGGGTTATCAATGCGCGCTCATTCGGAGCCTCTGAGGCTCCTTCATCGATCCAACCCTCAGTCCCAACGCCCGCATCGACCCCGACTCGGTGCGAATAGGCAGTGGGCTCGGGTGCCCAGAGCACCTGTCCAGGAGGAGGAGTAAGCACGTGCGGGAATACGAACTGAATATCATCATCCAGCCGGAGATCTCGGAAGAGGGTTCGGCGGCGATCTTGGGTCGCCTCGACAGTCTCCTTGAGGAGCCGTCGTCGATCCGGTTGCTCTGCGATGATCTTGGCAAGCGTAAGCTTGCATACGAGATCAACCGCTTTCAGAAGGGTCACTATTATCTGCTCTCGTTTCTCGACGAGGGTCAGGTGGTGCCCGAACTCGAGCGAACCCTGCGACTTGAGGAGTCCGTTCTCCGTTTCCTGACGGTCAAGGTCAGCGAGAGCGTTGCGGACATTCCCGGACGCCAGGCCGAGGCCAAGGAACGCGAGGCCGAGCTCGAGAAGCGCGCTGCCGAGAAGGCGGCCCGAGAGGCAGAGGAAGCCAAGGCTCGAGCCGAGGCTGAGGTTCAGGCGGCCGAGCGAGCCGCCGCTGCAGAAGCCGCGCAGGCAGCGGAAGCTGCGAGCGCAGAGTCCGAAGCCGGTGAGACTGAAGAGGCCCCGGAGGCCGTGACCAGCGAAGCTGCCGAAGCCCCCGCAGCCGAAGAAGCCCCCGCAGCCGAAGAAGCCCCGGCAGCCGAAGAAGCCCCCGCAGCCGCCGAGGAGGCGCCCGTTGCCCCTGAAGCGCCGGCGGATGCTGGAAGTGAGGAGAAAGAATCATGAGCGCACCCGACTCTCCCGATAAGAGCGATCGCCCGGCGGGACCTTCCAATTCTGGCGCTGGCAGTGAAGATTCAGGCGCGCGACCGCCCCGAGGTGACTCTCGACCGGGTGGTGACCGTGGCGATCGAGGTGATCGAGGTGATCGTGGCGATCGTGGACCGTCGCGCGGTGCCTGGAGCGTGAAGGCCCGGCTGCGCTCCGCGGCCCGGAAGAAGGCCCGTAAGGGCCAGAAGAAGGGGATGTTCCAGCGGAGGAAGGTCTGCCGTTTCTGCGCGGACAAGACGGCCGTGCTGAACTACCGCGAGGCCAAGACCCTGCGACTTTTCATCTCGGAAACGGGAAAAATTACGCCGCGGCGGATTTCCGGAACCTGCGCCAAGCATCAGCGCAAGCTCGCGTCGGAGATCAAGCGGGCTCGGCACGTTGCGTTGCTCCCGTATGCGGCGAGCCACTACTAGGCGGAGGGCGAATCATGTCGCTTATCAAAATTATTTTGAACGAGGAAGTCCATCGCCTCGGCGCCGCCGGCGATATCGTCAGCGTGAAGCCGGGCTTCGCGCGGAATTTTCTCTTGCCCCAGGGGAAGGCCAGTCTGGCAACCCGGGGTAAGGTCAAGGAAATCGAGCACCAGAAGCGGGTGATCACCGAGAAACTCGCCAAGGAAATGAAGGACCTCGAGGCGCTCAAGAGCCGCGTGGAATCCCTGGTTCTCGAGTTCGAAGCCCAGGTGGGCGAAGAGGGCAAACTCTTCGGTTCGGTGACGGCGCAACAAATCGCCGAGCAACTGGCCGAGAAGGGCCAGTCGATCGACCGCCGCAAGGTTTCTCTCGACGAGCCCATCCGGAGTGTCGGTGAGCATTCGGTGAGTGTGCGCCTGGCGGGTGATCTCTCGGCCTCGGTCAAGGTCATCGTGAAAGCGGCCGACTGATCCAGCCGCCCGACCGCTTCTCGACCTTGGGAGGTCCTGACCCGTTCTGGGCCCCCCTAGAAGCGCCGCTGGGGGTGGGACCGAGGGGTTGGGATTTCTTCTGGCCCGAAGGTGGGAATCGCGCTTTCCCGTGACCACCGTGCGGTGATATCATGCGAGCGCCGGTTGCCCCCCGCTGATTCCGTCGCGGGGCCTCCGGGAGGGGGTGGGGATGAGTCTCAGTGATTTGCCGAGCCGACCGGGGGGGGGAGCACCCCAGAGTCGCGGTTTGGCTGAGAGTGCCGGTCGCGAACCGCCCCAGGACCTCTCTGCGGAGAAGGCTGTTCTCTCGGCGATCCTCTTGGACAACGGTGTTATCCATAGCCTGGTCACCGAGCTGCGGGATGAAGATTTCTATCACCCGGCCCACCAGATCCTTTTTCGGGCGATGGTCCAGCTCAAGGATCGAAACCAGCCGGTCGATCTGACGACGCTGAACAGTCACCTCCAGGTCGAGGGGCTCCTCGAGGCCATTGGCGGAGTGCTGGTGCTCGCAGAAATCGCCGACTACGAGGCGACGGCGGCGAACTCGGCGCATTACGCGGGCATCGTTCGCGAGGCAGCGAAGAAGCGAAACCTGATCAGCGTGGCCTCGGAGATCGTCAGCCTCGGCTACGACCGACGAGAATCGGCGGACAAACTTCTCGATGCCGCCCAGGGACGAATTTTTACTCTGGGCACCGAACAGGGCAGCCAGTCCCTGGAGAGCCTGAAGTCGGGCGTTCATGACGCGATGGATCACATCGACATGCTCATGAATCGCAGTGGGGAGTTGACCGGTCTTTCGACGGGATACTCGAAGCTCGACCAGATGACGGGCGGGCTTCAACCCGGCGATCTGTTCATTCTCGCGGCGCGTCCGAGTATGGGAAAGACGGCGCTGGCCTTGAACGTGGCTCGGAATGCTGCGGTGGATGGCGGCAAGAAGGTTGCGGTTTTCTCCCTTGAAATGACGACCCGCTCGTTGGTTATGCGGATGCTCTCCTCCGAGGCTCAGGTCGACTTTTCGACTTTTCGCAGTGGTTTGATTTCGAGCGAGGTGCACGGGCGTTTGATGGTTTCGGCGGGCTCGCTGGCCGAAGCCGGTATCTGGATCGACGATACCGGGGCGGCGACCGTCCTCGAGATTCGCTCAAAGAGCCGTCGCTTGCGGGCCGAGCAAGGCCTCGATTTGGTGGTGGTTGACTATCTGCAGCTCGCCCACGGCGATGGCGGCTCGGCCAGCCGCGAACAGGAAATTTCCGAGATCAGTCGAGGCCTTAAGGGGTTGGCCAAGGAATTGGATATTCCCGTTCTGGCCCTATCCCAGTTGAATCGTGGCCCGGAGAGCCGTAAGGAAGACAAGAGGCCGATGTTGGCGGATCTTCGCGAATCCGGCGCCATCGAGCAGGATGCCGACATCATCGGCTTTATCTATCGGGATGTCGTCTACAACAAGGAAACCGAGTTCGAGAACATGGCGGAGCTGATCATTGCGAAACAGCGCAACGGCCCAACCGGCACAGTCCAGCTCGAATTCGAGGGGCGTTACGCACAGTTTCGGGACTGGCCGATCTCGGAAGACCCGTATGGGGGCTCCGGTGGCGGCGGCTTCGCCGGTCCCGATAGTGGATTTTCGGGCGGCGGTGCGTTCGCGGATGATGACCCCTTCTGAGTCAGCCGAATTTTGCGCCGAGCACTCGGCGCCGAGTCCAGGAGATAACCTTCGCCCGCCGGAGATCGACGATCAGTGAGGAAGCCATTGGCTGCCGCGTTGCAAGCTCGAGCTCTTCGACCTGGTGCCCGCGTGGGAATTGCGGCACCGGCGGGTGTCGTCGATCCCGATCGCGTGGAGGCGGGGGAACAGGCGCTGCGCGCGCTCGGATTCGAGCCCGTGCGCCGATCCGACCTTACCGAGCGATCGGGTTATCTCGCGGGGGAAGATTCACGGCGTAGCGCCGAACTGAATGAACTGGTGGCGTCCCCGGACATCGACGCGATTCTCTGCGCCCGGGGTGGATATGGAAGCAGCCGCCTACTTGGCCGGCTCGATGTCGAGACCTTCCGCCGGGCTCGCAAGCCTCTTGTGGGGTATAGCGATATCACCTCCCTGCTCCTGTGGCAGTGGCGCGTGGCAGGGCTGATGGGGATTCACGGCCCCATGCTCGAGCGATTGGAGGGGCTCGGGGGAGAGAACGGTGAATTCCTGGCCAATGCCTTGCTGGGAGAAGCTCTACCTCCCGCCATGCCCGCCCGCCCCGTAGTGGGGGGTCGGGCCGAGGGGCGGCTTTTGGGGGGATCCCTGACCCTGGTGACGGCGAGCTTGGGGACGGCCTGGGAAATCGAAACCCGGGGATGCATCCTCCTTCTCGAGGAAATCGGGGAGTCGCCCTACCGCATGGACCGGATGCTCGAACAACTGCGATCGGCGGGCAAATTCGAGGCCCTTGCTGGAGTCGGTGTGGGCACTCTGGTCGATTGCCGGGATGAACGCTTCCCCGAGCGCGATGCCGAGGTGGTTCTTCGCGAATTTTTTGAGCCCTTGGGAGTGCCGGTGCTCTTCGATCTGCCCTTCGGCCACGGAGAGCGAAACCTGGCATGGCCCTTTGGGGGGCTTGCTGCGCTTGACGGTGATCGGGGCGAACTGGAACTGTTAGAATCCGCCGTGACACCTCGCTGATCCCCCCCCGGTCGAGCGTGTGAATCAGCCTCGGGCCGAGCGACCTTTCGCGGAGCCAGCGGGCGATCTGAAAGCTTTGAACGGATCGGGAGATATGAAGCGAAGTCTAATCAAGAGAAAATTGGGCAAGGTCGAGCGCGCCCTCGACAAGGCGATCGAGCGGGCGGAAATACCCGGAGCCGTCGTTTTGGCGAGGATGCCCCGGGAGGGAGAGGTTCTGGAATTCGCCTGGTCCCAGGGGCTTTCGGTCATGCGGCCCGAGCGCCTGCCCATGACCCGGGAAACGATTTTTGATCTCGCCTCGTTGACCAAGAACCTCGCGACCACCACGGGCATCATGCTTTTGGTGGGTGACGAAAAGATCGCCCTGGATGACCCCGTAGCGAAACATCTGCCGGTATTCGCCGAGCGCGATAAAGAAGAGGTGACGATTCGGCACCTGCTGACCCACTCGGCCGGGCTCAAGCCCTGGCGGGGCTACCACGAAACCCTCCTCGAAAAAGAACGGAAGACCGGAGAGGGCCATATTGCCACGCCGGAATCGAGAGCCTGGATCCTCGATCGGGTGGTGCGCTCGGGTCTGGTTCATGAGCCGGGAGAAGCCGCCGTCTATGGAGATCTGGATTTCATCGCGCTCGGCGCATTGATCGAGGCGGTCTCGGGCCAGCCCCTCGATGATTTTTGTCGAGAGAGAATTTTCGAACCCCTGGGTATGAAGGACACTCGGTTTATCCCCCTGGCGGGGGGGCTCGAGAAAAATTCTGAGTTGTCCGAGTCCGAACGCCGGAGACTGGCGGCCACCGAAAATTGCCCTTGGCGCAAGCGGATCCTTTGGGGTGAAGTGCACGACCCCAATGCCTTTGCCATGGGGGGAGTGGCCGGGCACGCGGGGCTTTTTGCTCCGGCTGATGACATCATGCGTTTCGCCCAGGCCTTTCTCGATTCATGGCATGGCCGGAGCGATGCCCTTCCGTCGGCACTCGTGCGCGAGTTTTCTCAGCGTCAGAAAATGCCGGAGAAATCGGATTGGGCGTTGGGCTGGGATACGCCCACCGAGGGTCAGTCATCCTCAGGCCAGTATTTCTCGGCGCAATCTGTCGGTCATCTCGGTTTTACGGGTACATCGCTCTGGATCGATTTGGAGCGCGAGTTGATCGTGGTGATACTGACGAACCGTGTTCATTTGATCGCCAAGCGCAGCCATTTTGGTTTGCGTCCGCAAATTCATGACTTGATTTTCGAAGGTCTGACCGCAGATTGAGGGAAGAGAGATGAAGGCGCTCCGCCACGCGCATTTCATCGCGATTGGGGGTACCGGGATGGGAAGCCTTGCCGGGCTCCTCAAAGCCCGGGGGCTCGAGGTCACGGGCTCGGATCACGCGCTCTACCCGCCCATGAGCACTGCGCTCGAGGGCTGGGGAATCGAAGTGATCGAAGGCTTCAACCCGGAGAACGTTCTTTCCAGGAAGCCCGACCTGGTCGTGATCGGAAATGCCGTTCGTCGAGATAACCCCGAAGCCCTGGCAGTGATCGAGGCAGGGCTTCCCTACCGATCCTTTTCCGACGCTCTTTACGAGCTAGCCATGGCTCAAAAACACAGCGTCGCTGTGACCGGAACCCACGGGAAGACCACGACGACGAGTCTTTTGGCCTATCTGCTTGATTCGACCGGACGTGACCCGTCCTTTCTCGTGGGCGGAATCTCTCTTGATTTCGACGGTTCTTTTCGAGAGGGCAGGGGCGAACATTTTGTCGTTGAGGGGGACGAGTACGACACGGCCTTCTTCGACAAAACGCCGAAATTCCTGCATTACCACCCGCGCACCGCGATCCTCACCTCGGTGGAATTTGACCATGCGGACATCTATCAGGACCTGGCGGCGGTGAAGTCCGCCTTTCGTGAACTTGTCGATGGGATGCCCGAGGAGGGTTCACTGATCGCGGCGTGGAACCACGCCAATGTCCGCGAGGTCGTCGAGGGGAGCGCGTGTCGGGTGCTGGGTTATGCCGTGGAGCCGGTGGATGGATCGGTCGATCCGGGCGAGGTTGATTTTTACGCCAGCGACGTTCGTGTCGAACCCGGAGGCACAGGGTTTTCGCTGTCCGCTCCCGGATGGGAAGGGGGCCGAGTGTTTACTCCCCTCTATGGGCATTTCAACGTGGAAAATACCCTCGCTGCCCTGGCCACAGCGCATTCGCTGGGGGTCCCTCTGGCCGAAAGCGTCGAGGCGCTCCCCTCCTTTCAGGGCGTCAAGCGTCGCCAGGAAATCCGAGGCTCTCGGCGTGGGGTGACGGTAATCGATGACTTCGCGCATCACCCGACCGCGGTGCGAGGCAGCATCGAGGCGGTGCGTAGCCGTTACCCGGAGGGGCGCTTGATCGCCGTCTTCGAACCCCGATCGAATACCAGTCGAAGGAAATTATTTCAGGACGACTACGCCCTGGCCCTCGCTGGGGCCGATGTGGTGATCGTCCCGGAAGTGGCCCAAGAGCCGATCTACAGCGCCACCGGGGAGGTGACCGAGTTCTTGTCCGCCGGCGAGCTTTCCCTCGGCTTGCGGTCCAACGGAGTCCAGGCGCGTTCCTGCTCGGGGGTCGACGAGATCGTGACTCAACTCGCAAGCGAGGCGATCTCCGGGGATACCGTTCTCATCATGAGCAACGGAGCCTTCGGCAATATTTGGGAAAAGTTGCTGGCGGCTCTGGAGGCGGGCGAAGCCAACCCCTAGTCGGGCAGAGGCCTCTCGGGCCCTCTCAGGCCGTGGCGAACGTGTTCCGTCCCTGGATGCAGGACTCGTCCCGTTGGCCAGCTTCGGCTCGGGGGAGATCCAGGAGTTTCTGGAACAAGCGCATCCGGAGCTTGAGAATCTCCAAGCCGAACTCCTCGACGACTTCCATTCCCGGCGTCTTTTCCTCCCGGGAGGCCGCAGCGGCTTCGAATGCTTTCATCTCGACTTCGAGAGATTCGAGGGCGGTGCTGATCCAACTCAGGGAGAGCGGGGAATCCTGCTTCCCGTGCAGCACGATTCGCAGGAGCATCTGGTCGCGGAGCGATAGCGTGTGCTCGACATCGCCGTCCAACCAACTCCGCAGGCTCGCTCGGCCCTCGTCGGTGATGTGGTAGATCTTTCGGGCCCGGCCATTGTGAATTTTGGATTCGTGGCTGATCAGCTTGTCATTCTCAAGCGCGTGGAGGGCGGGATAAATCGAGGCGTTGGTCATGGGATAGATCCACGAGAACTCGTCCGTGCGCTTGCGGAGTGCGTAGCCGTGCATGGCTTCTTTATCGAGAATTCCCAGGAGTGTGTGTTTGAGCGGCATCGTATTCCCTTGGTCTGCGTGAATCCTGAATGTCCAACTTGGGTTCCCAGTTGGGATGCATTGGGTATCGGGTCCGATGGGTATTGACTCTCCCTGGCGGCTCTCTTGATCTGGATGGTCAGGTTGTCGAGAGCGGGCTCGGTTTCTAGCCAGAGATTCGGCAAGAGGGTCTCTCGGTATGTGATTTATTCCCACGGAATTAGCATCTTCAGCGGAAATCTTAACATGTGTGTAATTTGATAGACAAGTGAAACCCAAAGATTGCGGAATCAAAAGGAGATCCCTTCCCACAGAGGGGCTTATGGGCCGGGGTAGGCACGGATGGCCCCGGTCAAAGGGTTCTCGGGCGCGGCGCGGGATCGATCCTTGGAGGGCTTCTCCCACGGGTACTGGGAGTCTCCGGCGTCGCGTTTTAGACGTCGAGTCCGATGGATCGCATCAATTCGATGGCGTTGCTCCGGGTCACGACCCCTTCGCGCAGGGCGTAGTCGAAGACCATTTGCCCATTTTCGATGCTGTCCTGAAAGTGGACATTGATGACGCGAAGTTCCTCGTGATCGGCGATTCGGGCGAGGGCGAGGTCGTGAGTGGTGACGATTCCGGTGGCCCCCCGAGCGAGCAGGCCCCGCAGGACGGCGTCGGCTCCGATTTGTCGGTCGTGGGAGTTGGTGCCGTGGAGAACCTCATCGAGCAGAAAGAGAACCGGCGAACCGCCATCGGTGAGGTCGACGATCTGGCGTAAACGTTTGATCTCGGCCAGAAAATGCGAGGTTCCCTCCTTGAGGGAGTCGCTGATCCGAATCGATGCTCCGATCTGAAGCGGGGAGATGCGCAGGGCCGTTGCACGGACGGGAGCCCCGGTGAAGGCCAGGACGGCGGAGCAGCCCACCGTCCGCAACATGGTGCTCTTGCCCGACATGTTGGAGCCGCTCATGACCAGAGCTTGGCACCCCTGGCCCAGGGCGAGATCGTTTCGGATGCAGTCCGCGTCGTCGATCAGCGGGTGTCCGAGACCTTCGCCTTCGAAGGTTGCGCCGGAGTCGAGAATCTCGGGAAAAACGGATTCCGGATTCTCATAGGCGTAGCCCGAAAGCGCGCAGAGAACCTCGATTTCAGCCGCCGTTTCTATCCAGGGCCCCAGAGTCGGGCCACAACTTGCGCGCCAGCGCTCGAGTGCAAAAGCCATCTGAGTGCCCCAGAGGAGCAGCCCCGCGAAAGGAGCAAAGAACTGGTTTCGCCGAGCATCGATCAATTCCATCAGGCCCCGAAGTTGGGCGATGCGCTTGGAGGGGGGCATCTTCTGGCCGCCCAGGGAAGCGGAGAGTTCCTTGAGGTGTTCGGACTCCATGGACTCGTTTTCGATCCGGGCGAGGAGCCCGGCGAGTACCGAGAGGTTCTGGCTCGGTGCTTCCGCTGCGGCGAGAGCGGCGGTGACCCGGGGTCGCAGGGCCAGGGCGAAGGCCGATTGGAGACCCAGGGCGAGAAGGAAGGGCAAGGCCCCAGCTCCACTCAGGATCCAGGCGCCCAATCCGCCCAAGGTGAGGAGGGTGAGTACTCCCCCGATCCAGCGCCAGACAGTTCCGGGCAAAGAGGAGGGAGCCTCTCCCCAGTCGACCAAGCGCTGAGAGGTGACCCCGCTGCCGATTTCTTCGCCGAGAAGCGAAAGATCGCGGCGCAATTCGACTCGGGGGACGAGTTCTCGGACGGCCTCTTGGCGCCGCTTAGCGACCTCACTGGCCGCGGGCTCCAGGAGCCACTGGGCCAGCAGGCCCTCTCCGGCCGAAGTGCGGACCGTGCACAGGAGTTCGAAAAGTGAGCCGGATCCAAAAATGTCCAGATCGTTGGCATAGGGGTGGCCGGGGTCGAAATAGTTATCCCCGGACTCCCCTTGCCCCCGCCAATTCCCATCGAGTCTCGCCAAGCCCGATCGGAAAAAATCCGCGTTTCGTTCGGCGAGCTTCATTCGGCGAATCACCCGTTCGTGCATGACGATGAGGACCAGGAAGGCGAGGGCGGGCGGGAGCATCCACCCGCTCACGATTTGGTGGCTACCGAACGCCAGCCACCCGACGACCAGCCCGAGCACGAAGACGATGAGCCTGGCGTGGGACAGTCGGCGCTCGCTGCGCTTCCAGCGGGCGGCCGACTCTTCGTGTTCCGAGGCTCCCGCCTCGTAGGTCGCCCGGGGAGTCATCTCGCCTCTGGGTCCCGAATTCACTGGCCCCCCCCCTTTCCCAGGAATCGGGCGCCATTGCCCAGGCTCGCTGGGTTCCGAAGACCCCGTACGACAAATTTCCGAGCGTCGTCGACGGCCCTCTCGAGGGGATGGCCCAGGGCGAGGCCGGCTGTGATGCCCGAGGCCAGGGCGCAGCCCGTCCCGTGAACAGCACCCACGTCGATGCGCTCTCCGCCCAGCCAATGGAAGCTCACCCCGGATTCCCCCTTCAAGGCGAGGAGGTCGTCCGGAGGGCCGGTGCTATGCCCCCCCTTGATGAGGACACCGCGACAACCGAAATCCTCGATAAAAATCCTGGCTGCTCGTTCGCAGTCCTGCGCCCGGGAGATGTGGGTCTCCGAAAGCAATTCGGCCTCGGGCAGGTTGGGGGTGACCAACTCGGCCCCCTGCATGATTTCCCGCAATACCGGCCAGGCACGCCGCTCCAGAAGGGGCGTTCCGTCGCTGGCGGCAAGGACGGGGTCGATCACGCGAGGCACATCGGCGTCGAGCCTTGCGAGGCCGAGTTGAACCATGCGTGCAACGTCATCCGTCGCCAGCATCCCCACCTTAACTGCTGAGGGGGTGATGTCCGCGAGGAGCACCCGAATCTGATCGAGGGCGACCGAGGGGAAAACGGGCATCACCGAGTGGACTTTGGCGCTGTCCTGGAGCGTCAGGGCCGTGACAACCCCGGCGCCATGGACCCCAAAGGCCGAAAACACCTGAAGATCGGCTTGGAGGCCCGCGCCACCGGTGGGGTCCGAACCCGCAATCGAGAGAGCACATTTCATCGAGTCGGATGGTAAGATCCAAGAGAAGGTCCCGCATCCCGTTGGGTCTTTATTTGCCGATAGCGAGGGGGGTTCAGCCGGGTCGGCCTCCTCCCTGCAGGTCGGCGGGTCTTTACTCCCCTGGAACTGCCCCCTCCTGTGCACGCAACGAGCTTGATCGAGGTAGAAGCGCATCATGAATTTCAGATCTGCAATTTCCCAATTTTTTGCTCCGGGCCATGCCCCCCTCGTCCGGGCCACGGCCCTCGGGCTTGTTTGCAGCCTGCTGGCCCTCGCCCCCCCGGCTTTCGGAGCCGATGCGGGCGCCTCCGAGGCTTTCGATTCGCCGGAGAGCGCAAAGGGCTCTCGAGGAATCCAGGCGACCAGCCTGGCCCGGGCGGAATACGAGGTCGTCGTCGTCCAATATTGGTCTTTGGGCTCGCTCCTTCGGGCAGAAGCGGTGATGGGAGGCAACAATATCGTGACCCTGGTCGATGCTGACACCTACGCCGTGTACGACACGCTTAGTAACCGGGGCTATCGAGTTCAGCGATCCGCCGGGGCAAAGGCCGGGGATGCTATCCGAAAACGCCCCTTTGGAATGCACTTGCAGGAAATGCTCGATCAGGGTGGCGAGAAAATTCGCGAGGAGGCCGGCGAGGGGATTGCGGTGGACGTCTATCGGGTGACCGATGAGCAGGGTCGTAGGACGCTCTGGGTGAGGAGTGGCGAAGCCCAGATCCCCATCCGTCTTGAGACTTACGAAAGAACTCAAGGACGCACCGGCCGGCTGGATTGGGTCAATTGGCTCGAGGGAGTCGAGATCCCCGCTTCCTTCTTCACTCCCCCCTCGGAAGTCGTTTTCGAGGAGATTGGGAGCTTCGAGGAACTTCAGATCAGGGCCTCCCAGGCTCCGCTCCGCCCAGCGCCCCCGTTCTTTCCCGAACTGATCGATTAGCGGATTCGCCTGGAAAGCTCGAAAGCGATCAACTGACCCAGGTGATATTGGCTTCCGCCGGGGCGGGCAGGTTCGCCGAGAGGACCGCCAACCGTCGGACCACTTTCCCCGAGATTTCTCTGAAGGCCTCGGCGCTATCGGATTTCGGTGAAACGACGATGACGGGCTCGCCTTGGTCGCCATAATCGGCCATCTGCGGATCGATGGGGACTTCGCCCAGAAAGTCGACATTAAGTTCTTCGGCGACTCGCTTGCCACCGTCTCGACCGAAGAGGTAGTACTTTTTGTCGGGAAGTTCGGGTGGCGTGAAATACGCCATATTTTCGACGACTCCGAGCACCGGAACGTTGACCTTGTTGAACATCTGAAGCCCCTTGCGGGCATCGATCACGGAGAGGTCATTGGCGGTGGTCACGATGACGGCACCCGAGAGGGGCGCCAGCTGGGTCAAGGTGAGCGCCGCATCCCCGGTTCCCGGAGGCAAGTCGATGACGAGGTAGTCGAGCTCGCCCCAAGCGACATCGGTTAGGAATTGTTTGATCAGTCCGTGGACCATCGGGCCGCGCCAGATCACGGGCGAATCCTCGGTGAGGAAGAAGCCCATGGACATGAGCTTGAGTCCGTAGCCCTCGAGGGGGATGATTCGCTGGTTGGAGGTTGTCGCCGGGCGACCGTTGACCCCGGTGATCAGGGGAAGCGAGGGGCCGTAGACATCGGCATCGAGGAGGCCGACCTTGGCGCCGCTTTGCTGGAGGGAAAGCGCCAGGTTGAGTGAGGTGGTGCTCTTACCCACGCCTCCCTTGCCCGAAGCCACGGCGATGATGTTCTTGACTCCCGGTAGGACGAGCTTTTCCTTGATGGCAGGGGCAGCCTGCCTCGTCTGGGCGGTCATGCTGACATCCACCTCGGAAACGCCTTCGAGGGCAGCGACATTTTCCCTGGCCGCACGTTCGAACTCGGCCTTGATTGGGCAAGCTGGGGTAGTCAGCTCAATCTCGAAGGACACTTTTTCACCCTCGATTTTGATATTCTTGACAAACCCGAGATCGACGATGTTTTGCTTGAAGTCGGGATCCACTATGGGCCGAAGGGCATCGAGTACCTGGCTCGATGTTACGGGGCTGGCCATGCTATTTCCTCGTATGCAATTGTATGAACTTGGACGAAAACTGGACGGACCACAGATCCGGGAGGCACGGTATTGGACACGTGCCGGGGTCGGCCGCGGCAGGTTCCGTTGAAGGGGAAGTGTAGCGTGATCTTGGCAAAGAGCGCCCATGAGTGAGCTCGAGCACGCGTTGGCCCGCTTTCATTTCTGTGCCCCTGAGTTCGCTGGGGGCCTGACGAATCACGGCCCCATGGTGGCAGAGAGTCTCCATGCGTTGGGCCACGATGCCCTGATTGCGGCCTGGGTCGATATTTACTCCCCTCGTCTCGAGGACGCCGGAGAAGGGCGGATCCTGGCCGTTTCAGACAGGTTTTCGGCCTTGGGTGGGGGGGAGTTTGGCGATTGGAGTGCGACCTTCCGGGCGGAGTTGGAGGCCTCCCCTTGGCGGAGCGTGGTGAGAGAGTGGCTGCCGACGCTCCTGCCGGGCTACTTCGCGGGTGCCACCCACGGGCCGATCAGGACCGGGCACGCTGTACGGAGCCTGGAGGAGGAAGACAGCGAGATTCGCCGGCGCGAGCTCGCCGAGGGGCTCGCCTATTGGGCCGCAGGCTTTCGCAAGCTCCCGGGTGTCCCCGGAGTGGATCCGGAACTCGGGTTGAGTGCCTCGGATCTATTGACACGTGTGCCGATCGTCGAAGCGAGGGATCGGCGCCAGGGTTTTCTCACCGACGCGATCGGGGCGATCTCCGATGACGGGCAATTCTCGCGAGTGTTGGCCCAATTTGATCCGGGCGATGCCCCACCCCTGGGTCAGCTGGCTGAATTCTGCGCCGAGCTCACAGGCCTCTATCTGGCGAATCCACAGGCTCGAATTGCCTATATCCACGCCCTCACGGGGACTTCTGCCCTGCGCCTTTTGGCCGCTCATGTGGACGAAGACGATTTGAGAGTAGGCCTGGGGTTCGCTCTTCAATCGGCTGCGGCGTTGCATGCAACGTTCTGTGATTCGACCGAAGAAGCCGAGCCGGATCCCGAGCGAGACGCTTTATCCGACCAGTGGGATGAACTTCGCTATCGAGCAGCGTGCTCTTTGGAGGAGCACGTGATCAAGGTCACCGAAACCTGTTGGCGGGAAAATTCGGCTCGACCCCACCCCAATTATGGGCGGGTCGCCGCCGATGCGGTCTTGAATTTGGGAATCTCGCGAGGGGGGCGGGGGGCTTAGAGCCCCTCCTGGCCCAGGAGTTTTTCCGCGTTTCCACTGAGGATCGCCCATCGATCTTCGGGCGCGTTCTCGGTGACGATGAGCACTTTCGCCAGGCTCGCGCCCAAGTGGTAGAAGGGCCAATCCGTACCAAAGAGGAGCCGCTGGGCCCCCACCTCGTCGATGAGTTGGCCCAGGGTGCTGACCCCTTGTCCGTGGGTGTCGAGCCAAATATTGGGATATTTCTGGGCGAAAGGGATGGCATCGGCGACGTCCCGGGCGCCGGCATGGCCCAGGACAAATTGGACTTCCGGGTAGGCAGCGACCGCCCCTTCGTAGTGGCGAATCAGAGTGAAGCGATGGGTGTACTCGGGTTCGATCCCGGCCCGGCCTCCATGAAAGAAAACGGGAAGTCCGGCCTTGGCACATTCTTCGTAGATGGGTCGAAGCTCGGGTGTGTCTGGGTAGAAGCGTTGCACAGCGGGGTGCAATTTTAGAGCGCTCGCTCCGCGCGCGATCTGTAGGCGCAAGGACTCGAGAGCATCGGGATCTCGGGGATGCACCGTTGCCCCGGGCAAGAGTCGGTTCGCATAATCGGAAGTCTCGATTGCCTCGGACCAGAGCGCACTTGAGTCATCATTGAAGGGAAGGCCGAGGGAAATGGGAAGTACGACGGAGCGTTGGATTCCCATGGCGTTCATTTCGGCCACGAGATTCGGGATCGTGTGTGTTGCGGCGGCGGCGCTTCCCCAGGTGCCCTGGGCCAAACTTTCGCTATTCAGCGAAGCAAGATCATCCTCGGTGAAATTCGCGTTGATGTAGACGTCGAGGTCGAGCTCGCAGCCCGGCTGGGTGGCATCGCAGTCGAGGAAATGAACGACCCTCTCGGTCTTTCTCAGTAAGTCGATTTTGGGGGCAAAAAGAAAAGACATTCCGAGATGCGCGTGGAAGTCAACGATGGGGGGGAGACCCTCGACGATGCAGCGAAGATTCTGGTTCGTGTCGAGTTCGAAATAGGGGAGCTCTGAAAGTCCGCGGTAACCCCGGAAGCGTTGGCTGCCGTAGGGCCCTTTTCCGGCAAGCTCCTTTTCCTGGCGCTTTTGGTCGGCCAGCTTTTTGATATCCGCTTCGCCGTAGCGCTCGGAATCGCTACAGGCGATGGGAGAAATCAGCGAAGCAGCTCCGAGCCCCAAGGCCCTCAGGAAGAGGCGTCTGTTCACTTCGGCGTCTCTATTCATATTCCTGGGTTGCCCCACTTTCCATCCAATGGCTTCGGAAATCTTTCCACTCGCCTTCATCCGTAACCCAGTTCGAATAAATGGAGACACCGACGACGCAATCCGCTTTCTCTTGATTCGCCTCGATGGCCGACCGAACGCCGAGAGAAGCGGTTCGCAGATTCTCCACTTGGGGGTTTGAGTAGAGCGGAACGTCCTCATAAGCCGGGACACCGATTAAGATTTCGTGCCCGGGAATCGAACAACCCCAGTCCATGAGCAGGCCCGTCTGGTGTCGAACGAAAGCGATATAGGGCGTGATGAAGTCCAAGCCCGAGTCGTAGGCCATCAGGACTGTTTGATTACTGCGCTGCATGGTCTCCGTGTAGAACCCACCGGACCAATAACTTCGCCGGAGCGGCCCAGGGAATAATCCCATGAAGCTTGCCCGAGGCGTAGCCTGGCTGATCAGGAATTCTTGGCCCAACTCGTCGCGTACTTCTGCGAGTAGTTCGAGATAGCCGGGCTCGTAGTCAATCATCGGTTCGAAGTCGAAGTGAACGCCGGCGAACCCTTCGCTCCCTAGTCGCTGAATTGACCGGATCAGCTCTTGACGAAAGAGAGCGCTGTCCAGGGAGATATTTTCCACACGAGCGCCTACCCAGGCAAAAATTCGGGCATCGGGGAAAACGCCTCTCAGAGATTTAAAGAGATCGCCCGCCGAGTCCTCCAATTCCCCGCTGGGGAGAGCCGGGCCCACGTGAATGAAGAGATCCCGGATGCCGTGCTTCTCGAGGTTCAGCCCGAGTTCTTCGAGTTCCACCTGGGAAACCAGGTCTCCGGTTCGGACGCCTTTTCCCGTGTACCACTTGTGGCCCAGCCAAATTCCGTTAATTCCCCTGTCGAACCGCGTATCGGTCCTAGGGGTCGGATCCCAGAGCGCCAGCAGAAGCCCGCACACTCCGAAGAAGAGTAAAAGTAGGATCGCGATTCGTCGTGGCAGCAATCGAACCTCGGATGGGGTCAAGGCGGAAATGCCTGGGCGGGCAGAAGTTGCCTGCATCTTCCCGCCCGGTTGGCCTCATGTTAGGATACACGAGATGACTCTCAAATATCGCTTGTTCGGCTTGACCTTCTTGATCGGCGTGGTCCTAGACCAGTGGACGAAGCGTACGATCGTGGAACATTTCTACTATGGCGAAAGATTAGAGGTTGTTCCCGGGTTATTCGATCTGACACATGTTCGGAACCCGGGCGGGGCGTTCAGTCTCTTTGCCGACGGTCCTTTCGAGTGGCGCATGTTCTTTTTCGTAGGCGCGACGATCCTGGCGATCATTCTGTTGACCGTCTTTCTGGTGCAACATGAAGGACAGGATTACCTGATTCCCGTTTCTCTGGGGCTGGTGATGGCGGGTGCAGTTGGCAATATGATCGACCGGCTGGCTTACGGAGAGGTGATCGACTTTATCGATGTCCACCTCTGGAGCGGGTATATCTGGCCTACGTTCAATATTGCCGACAGCGCAATTGTTTTAGGGGTAGGCCTTTTACTCTTCGACGTGTTCGTTGCCGAGAGGCAGCATGCCAAGAGCGATGAACCGCTTCCGGGGTCCGGCTGAGTCCCGGGCGAAGTTGGTCGCCCTTCCGGGCTCTCCGCTCGCGCTATTTCAGAGAAGCAGACCCGCGAGGCAGGCCGTCATGAAACTGGCCAGGGAGCCGGCGAGAATTGATCTGAGGCCAAGGCCGGCGACCTCCTGACGCCTGTTCGGCGCCATGCCACCGATGCCTCCCAAGAGGATGGCGAGAGACCCGAAATTCGCGAAACCGCAGAGCGCGTATGAGGCGATCACCCGGCTGCGTTCGGCGAGCTGCCCAGCGGCAATTTCCTCGCCGAGTTGTTGGTAGGCGAGAAACTCGTTGAGCACGGTCTTGATGCCGAGAAGGGAGCCCACGGCGGGCGCGTCCTGCCAGGGAACTCCCATCAGAAAAGCCAGGGGAGCGAGGAGCGTCCCCAATATTTTTTGCAGGGTCAGATCGGGTGAGCCGAGCAGTCCGCCGACGCCTCCAATCAAGTCATTGGCCATGGTGATCAGGGCGACGAATGCGATCAGGGTTGCACCGACATACGCGGCTAATTTCATGCCACTCAGCGCTCCCTCGGCGGCGGCGTCGATCAGGTTTCCCCGACCGTCTCCCTCGGGCAGGCTCTCGTTTCCCGATAGGGTCGCGGGATGACCGGTTTCGGGGATCATAATCTTCGCCAAGAGCAGACCCGCTGGAGCCGAGAGAATGCTGGCGGTGAGAAGGTGCCCAGCGAAGTCGCCCCCTCCGAGAAGGTTTACATAGGCGAGTAAAACAGACCCGGCCACCGTCGACATTCCCAGGGTCATCGCGGCGAACAGTTCCGAACGGGTGAGTCCCTGGATATAGGGCTTGATGATGAGGCACGACTCCACCATGCCAACAAAGATATTGGCCACGGCCGCAAGACTCTCTGCGCCAGAGAGTTTCATGCTGCGCGCCAGAAGCCTTGCCAATCCGCGAACAACCCACTGGATCCAGCCCAGGTGGTAGAGGATGGAAAATAAGCTGCCCATGAAGACGATGATCGGTAGGACGCCCAGAGCAAAGGAAAACCCACCCTCGGCCAGGGGCCCAAAGACGAATCGGGTTCCCGCATTCGTATATTCGAGAAGCCGGTCGACTGCGATGGAAACCCCCGAGAAGAAGCTCGTCCCGGCGTTGGTTTTGAGGAGTAGAAGGGCCAAGCTGAACTGAATCCCGATGCCCCAGGCGACGGTTTGGAACGGGAATTGGCGTCGATTCGATGATGCCAACCAGGCAATACCCATCATTGTGAAGAAGCCGAGCCCCGAGACCATGCGTAGTCCGAGGTCGCTCAAGAAAGCTCTCCAGCGCCGAACGCGTCGAGGGATTCGTCGAAAATCCGGCGCAGTTCCCGGGTTGCCTCTGCGGGATTTGGCGTAGCCGCCACGGCAGAGATCACTGCCATACCTGCGGCACCGGCCCTGAGCACGTCGCGGAGGTTGCCGGCGTGGATGCCTCCGATGGCGACCAGGGGAAGGGGCGCCACTGCCCGGCTGATTTCGGCAAGAGCCTCGATTCCTCGCGGGCTATAGGGGGAGTCCTTGGATTTGGTCCCGTAGACCGGACCAAAGGCAACGTAGTCGAGTTCCTTCATGGCTCCCGCGCTTTTGGCCTGGGCGAGGTCGTGGGTGGAGTAGCCGACTTCAAGCCGGGCTAGCGCCTCCACGGGTATGCGCGCGGGGGGAAGGTCGTCCTGTCCGAGATGAACCCCATCCGCTTCGGCAGCCAGGGCCAGGTCGAAGCGGTCATTGACAACGAAATGAACGCCCGCCTCCCGAGTCAGGGCGCGGATCGCCCGAGCCCACTCGAGGGTCTGGCGGTCGGTTGCGAACTTGGATCGCAATTGAACGACCTGGGCTCCCCCTTGGCACGCCGCCGCAGCCTGCTGGACCGGGTCTGCAGACCAGCGCGGGTCATCGTCGGCGAGAACGTGGATGCCGGCAGCTCGGCTTTCGAGAGGGCTTTGGCCCTTGTGGATCATGGGCTCTCGTCCTTGCCAGGCAATTCGATCCCGAGTTCGACGATCTTTTTTCTGAGGGTGTTCCGGTTGATTCCCAAGAGTGCCGCCGCTCGAATTTGGTTGCCGTCGGTGTGCTTGAGGATCGTATCGAGAAGAGGTCGCTCCACGGATTCGATCAACTTCCGATGCAGGTCCGTCACTTGGTCTTCGGCGAGTCCATCACGAATTCTGGCGACGATCAAGTCCTCAAGGCTTTGCCCCGCTCGATCGGGTTGGAAGCTGCTTTCCAAGAAATGGAAATCGGTTGGGGAAAGCACCTTTGTCGAAACGAGGACCAGGGCTCGTTTTATCGCGTTTTCAAGTTCTCTTACGTTCCCGGGCCACCTCTGTTTTTCGAGGTACGAGAGGGCTTGCTCCGAAATTTCGATGCTCTCCTCGACCAATTCGTTGGAATAGCGATGGGTAAAGAATTCAGCGAGGGTTCGAACATCTTCAGTGCGTTCGCGAAGCGAGGGGATCTCGATAGGAACGACTCGCAGTCGGTAAAGTAGATCCTCGCGGAAATTCCCATGGCTGACGGCTTGGTCGAGATTGCGGTGGGTCGCGGTAATCACCCTGACGTCGACGAAGATCGGGTCTCGACCGCCGACCGGGGTGACTTCTCCGTCTTGGAGGACGCGGAGGAGTTTTGCCTGCAGGCCGACGGGCATGTCGCCAATCTCATCGAGGAAGAGGGTCCCGCCAGAAGCCTCCCGGAAGCGGCCAAGCCGCGCGGAGATAGCACCGGTGAAGGCTCCTCTCTCGTGACCGAAGAGTTCGCTTTCGAGCAACTCGCTCGGAATCGCCGCGGCGTTGACCGTGACGAAGGCTCGATCCGACCTGGGGCTGGCACTGTGAATCGCTCGCGCGACGAGTTCCTTCCCAGTGCCACTCTCCCCGGTGATGAGTACGGGGACGTTGCGCACCGCGACTTTCCCCACAAGCTTGAAGATGTCGAGCATTGCGGCGCTGCGGCCGACAAGGCGTTCGTTTCCCGGGCGTTGGCTTCCCCCTGCCTCGCGCCGCAATTCTCTGACTTCGTCTCGGAGAACTCGGGTCGATCGGGCACGCTCGATCAATGCTGAAATCTGGGCGAGCGAAAAGGGCTTGACCAGGTAGTCCAGTGCCCCTCTCTTCATCGCCTCGACTGCGTTGTCCATGGTGTTCTGGGCAGTGATGATAACCACGGCGGTGTTCGAGCCGGTGGCGCGCAATTGGTCGAGGATTTCGAGGCCGCTATGTCCCGGCATTCGGATATCGAGAAAGGCGATGTCGAATTGATCCGAGCTCAACGCGTCGAGTGCGGATTCTCCGTCGGCGACCTCGTTCACTCGATGCCCCTCGGCTTCGAGGGCCTCTCTCAGAACAAAGCGGATCGATTCCTCGTCATCCGCGACGAGAACCGCCAAGGGACTTTCGGCCGTGGCTGTCATGGGCTTGTTTCTCCCTTTGTTGGGTCCGCTGCTTGCGGGATAAGGGGAAGCTTGACCCGTACGCGGCCGCCCGTTTCGTGTGAAACGTCGATCCTGAGACGACCTCCGTGCCGACTCACCCAATGCCGCGCCACGGATAGGCCCAGTCCCGTTCCACCGACCTTCGTGGTGAAGAAGGGCGTAGAGAGTTGATCCTTGATCGCCGCCGAGATGCCGGGGCCCTCATCCTCGAAACAGATCACGACGGTGGGCTGCTGGCGGCCATCCTTGCCCTTGAGGCGGTTTTCCAGGGTCATGCCCGTGGACACGGTGAGGGTTCCGCCCTCCTTCTCCTCCATCGCTTGAACCCCATTTTGAGCCAAATTGAGGAAGACCTGCTTGAGTCGGTCGGGATCTGCGGGAAATTCGGGGATAGACGGGTCGTAGACCTTCTCGAATCGGATATTTTGGGCGGTGGGTTCGGCCTGGACGAGTTCGATCACCTCGTCGAGCAGTCGGTGGAGGTTGACCTGGCGCGCTTCGAGCCCCTCACCCCGGGCGAAAACCATCAACTCGTCGACCAGGCCCGAGATGCGGTCGACTTCGCGGACGATGAGTTGGGCTGTCTTGCGCCCGCGCTCGTCTTCGATCCGCAACTGGAGGAGTTCGGCGGCCCCGCGAATTCCGCCCAGGGGGTTCTTGACCTCGTGGGCGATGCCCGCAGCGATTTGACCGTAGGAAGCCAGGCGCTCGCGCTGGGCGGCTTCGTCGTGGAGATCGGCAAAGGCCGTTCGGTCCCGGAGGATCAGGACGACCCCCCTGGCATCGGGGGGGTGGGAGAGCAGGGGCGACACCGAGACGTCCACCACCCGGGCGGTCTGGAATGGGCGGTCCAGAGGGATTTCGCCTTCCACGGTGGGGCGGTGGTTGCGTTGGACGGCCGCAACGAGATCGAGAATAGGGTGGGCTTTTCCCACCAAGTCGGCGAGCGAGCGATGGAGTCCCGATTCGCGCGAGGTGTCGAGCATTTGGCAGGCCTGCTCGTTGATCCAAACAACCTTCCCCTCGGGGCATAGCGCGATAACACCGTCGAGGACGGCATCGAAAACCTCGTGAAGGCTGGGCGGCGGCTGCATGGTCGGGGTGGCCCCGATTCTCGGAGGGAGGAGAGAGTGGGAGTGCCTAAAAAATATGCAATTTACCCGGTTATCCCCTCCCCGCCACCTTCGGCCCCGAGCGCTCGGGAAGCCCACTGAGCCCCCCGGACCCCCTGGGATCGGGTAGTCTTCTGCGCCATGAGAGAGGCGATTAGCGTTCAGGAGGCTCGCGAAGCGGTTTTGGCCCTTTCCCGGCCCCTGGCGTGCGAGAGCGCCCCGATTTTCGATGCCCTGGGCCGTTGCCTGGCGGCGCCTGTGGTCTCCTCCAGGCGCCTGCCCCCGCGAGATGCCTCCGCCATGGACGGTTATGCGGTCCGCGTGGAAGATTGTCTGGCTGGGGCCTCAGGGGCTCCAGCGGCGCTTCCCGTGGCGTTTGAAGTGGCGGCGGGTGACGTTTCGGGCCCGGAATTGAAGCCCGGCGAGGCGGCGCGGATCTTCACCGGCGCTCCGGTTCCCCGTGGAGCCGACGCCGTGGTCCGCCAGGAGGACACTGCACGTGAAGGCGATTGCGTTCGCATTCATGTCTGCCCGGGGCCCCGGGAGCATATTCGCGACGCCGGCGAGGACGTCGAGACCGGGGATAGGGTTCTCGAGACCGGAGCTCGCATCGGGCCTTCGGAGATCGGCGTTCTGGCCTCCTTGGGTCGCTCCCTGGTCCAGGTCTATCGCCGCCCCCGAGTGGCGATTCTTTCTGGGGGCGACGAACTCGTCGAGATCGATGGCGATGTTTCCGGCGGCCGAATCGTCGCCTCGAACGCCTATATGCTGAGCGCGGCCTGCCGCACTCTGGGGGCTGAGCCCATCTCCCTGGGCATCGCCGAGGACCGCCCGGAGAGTGTCGAGCAACAGTTCAGGGCGGCCCTTTCGGCGGATTGCATCGTGAGCACCGCGGGCGTGTCGGTGGGGGACCACGATCACGTCCGTCCGGTGCTCGAGAAACTCGGCTGCCGTTTGGAGTTCTGGGGCGTCCGGATGAAACCGGGCTTTCCCTTGGCCTTCGGCCATTTCCCCGATTCGCCCGGCCGCCTGGTTTTCGGACTGCCGGGCAATCCGGTCTCGGCAACGGTTTGCTTCGAACTCTTCGTCCGTCCCGCGCTGCTTCGCATGATGGGCCGCGACGATCTCTTCCCTCCCACAGTGCGCGTGCGTCTCGGCGAGCGTTTGCACAAGAAGCCGGGCCGGCTGCATTTTGTGCGGGTCGTTCTCGAGCGCGAGGGCGAGGAGTGGGTGGCTCGGAGTGCGGGCAACCAGAGCTCGGGGGTGATGACGGCCATGGCCCGTGCCGACGCTTTACTCGTCTTCCCCGAGGATGCCAGCGAGTTGGCGGTGGGAGACAGCGCCCTGGCCATGGTGCACTCCAGGGACTTTTTCGCCCAGGACGATGCCGGCTTCTAGTTCGGGAGTTCCGGGGCAGGCGCCTGTGCGTCATCACCCGGGGCGGGTGGGCGCGCATCCGGTGGAACATCGTGGCTGGTTCGCCCCTCGTCGACCTGCCCACCCAAGAGAATCGCTCGCAAGATTTGGTAGGGGGCTTCAAGGGCATCCGGGAGGCTCTCGGCCACGCTGCGGCCGGCGAGCGCCCGAACCTTCGGATTGTCGAGGTTCCCACTGACCTGGTAGTAGGCCCCGACGAGCCCCTTTTCCGAGCCGGGAAGGATGATCTTGACCAGAGGCAGGGCCTCAAGGATTTGTCCTGCGCCACGAAAAAGGAAGAGACCCGCGACACCGACGATGTCGTAGGGGGGATGCACCGCGTCCAAGCTGCCCGAAGCGATAATGCGCAGGGGGCCCTCCAACTCAAAGTTTTCGGTCACGATGCGGTCGTCTTCGAGGAACATCTTCGCAGTAATCGAGTCGTAGGCGATCGAATCTCGGGCGGCGTAGTCGTTGTAGCCTTCGCTCGCCTGAGCCAGGGCCAGTAGTAGCGGGAGTTCCCGGCGGCGGAGTTCTCCCTGGCGCGCCACGAGGTCGAGGCTTCCCTCCAATTCATCGAGTAGAACCGCCTCTGGGCGCAGGTCGCCTGCCAGGCTTCCCGATAGCTCCAAGAGGCCCGAGATGTCTCCGGGCTTGAGGCCGAATACCGTCGATACGGTCCCCATATCCGTATTCCTCATGGAAAAATCAAGCGCCAGGGGAACGTAGGTGGGTTGGTCGAGTTGCAACTCGGCCTCTCCGGAGACCATGCCGGTTGGGTCGAGCACGGCCCTGAAGCCGAAAAGGCGAAGGGTGGTGCCGGTGATGGAAAATTGGGTTCGCACCTCCTTGAGGGGGAGCAGGCCGGTCTCCACCCGCTGGAACTCCACGCGCCCGGAAACCCAGGGGGCGAGGGGGGGGAGGAGGGGGAGGGCGCCGAGGGCGTCGATTTCCTCCAGGGCTTGTGCGGGGAGGGGGTCCGAATCGAGGGTTTCTTCCCCGGACTCCAGGGGAGGGAAGGCCTTCAGGACCAAGAGCAGGCGCCCACCGGAGCTATCGGTCCAGGTTAGATCCCCGCTGACGGGGACGTCGCCGACCACGAGGGATTCCCCGTGTATGATCGTATTGGCTTTGTCCTGCACGACGTTGAATTCGGCGTCCCGAATCGTCCAGGGGGTCGCGGGGTGATCGAGTCGGTCGAGCCAGACTCTGTAGTTGATCCCCCGGTCGAGCCCGCCAGCCGCGACTTGCTCCGGGCTCTCGTCCGGGCCCCCGAAAATCTCGAAAAGCGAATCGAGCCCGGCGAATTCGGGGAGTTCGCTCGGCTCGGGCCCCTGGCGAACTTGCGCCCCGAGCAGGTTGGAGAAGCCGTTGATCCGCAGGTTCAGCGCGGGAAGATTTTCGTTGTTTAGGCGTCCACGGCCGCCTCGCAGGAGGAAGGTGTCCCCGCGCAATTCAAGTCGGGCCCCCAGTTCATCGAGTTGATCTCCGGTTTGGGTGGAGAAGCCAAGCCCCTCGAGTTCGGCGAATACCTTGAGTTCGTCGGGCAGTCGATCGGGCGCTCCCGAGAAGAGCACACCCCATTGCTGGAAGGAAATTGCGCCTTCCAGCCCCAGGGTATCGGCGCGCCCCGAGAGCAGGGGGCTCAAGGCTCCTTCTCCATCGGCGGTGAAGTCCCTCGCGAGTTGGCGAAGCCTTTCGACGTTGAGACCGTAGGCTCCGGAGGAAACGCTGACCACAGAATCATCCTTCAGGGGTCGGCTGGCTTCGACGTCCAAGAGAAGCCGAATACCCGTTTCGTCCGCGAGCGTCCCGATCGCACGGACCGAGTCCGGGTCGATGGATCCGGTCGCTGCCATTTTCATCTCTGTCCGCTCGACTGCGCGTTGGCCGTGGTCGAGGGAGACTCGACTCACGAATTCGTCCACCGTCCAGTCGAGGACAAGATGACCGCTCTTCGGTTGGCTCGTCGTATAGTCGAGCCAACCGGAAAGGGATCCATCCGGCCAGGGCGAGGAGGACTTGGAGGCGAGGTAGGGGTCCAGAATGTCGAGGTTCAGGGCATTGGCCGAGATTCGTAGCCGCTGCTCGCCCTGCCCATCGTTGGCACCGATGATCTCGATCGGGGTTTGTTCTTCCGAGTCTTGACGGAGCACACCACCGATCCTCAACTCAGCTTCTCCCGAGAGCCAGTGGTGTACGAGAGATCCGTAGGCGTTCTCGAAGGCCAGGGTGACGGGTACGGGGTTGGCTGGATCCAGACTTTTGGTTTCGTCCTGGAAGAAGATGCGTGCCCGGCGTAATTCGATTCGATCCGCCGCGATCGGCGCGCTTAGCAGGGTCCGGGTCACGCCCTCGAAGGCGGCGAAAAAATCGAGGTAGGCCTCGGAATTCTGAGAACGGTTCTCGGACTCGATGCCGGCGAGGGCCTCGACGGGGTAGGGGTACCAGCCGCCGCTTGAGTCCCTCCGGATGTCGAAAACAGGGTCTTCGAGGATCAGCCCCGAGAGCCTGAATCGCCCGGTCATCAGGGCGAGCAGGTCGATTTCTGCGACGACTCGCTTGGAAAAGAGGCGCGCTCCCATGACCGAGTCCGGATCCGGGTAGACGGCGACGGACTCCCCTTGGAGAAAAAGGCCGTTATTGAGGGCGAGACCTATCCGGCCGATCTGGGTAGGTCCAGCGAGCAGGGATGTGAGTTGTACTTCGACTTCTTTGCGCAGGACTTCGGTTCCGATGACGCTGGAAATCCAGTATCCAGCACCGGTCGCAGCGAGGAAGCCGATCAGCAGGAGCCATGCACTGCGCCGTCCCCGCAATTATGACTCCTCCGGCCAACAGGTCCCACGAGATTGTCCCTGGCGGGTTGCCTGTGGGAATGACTTTGCCGCCCATCCCCCGTCGTATTGCATACAAGACTGCTGGGGAACTCAGTTTTCGTCTTTTTTGGGTCCGTTCAGACTGTAGGTCTTGTGCAGGGTATCCGTGTTAGCCGGGCAGTGAACTTCCCAGATTGTCTTTTTTACTAAAGAAAACACGCCTGGTCGTCCGAATCAGTACTTGAGCCCATTGGTGGATCCCAGAACAAGCCAGTTCGGGTCACCTGTTGACTACAACGAAGGAGAAACTCAAATGTACAATTCGGAAGAGCAAGTGCAGGTCACGGTGATTGAGAAGCCCGCTTCGAAAAATCGGGTGCGTGAGATTCGCGATCACCGGGCTCAAAATCAAAGCGCACAGTCCGCTCAAAAACACGATGGTTATCGAACTCGCGAACGGCGGCGACGGATACATCCCGCCACCCGAACAACATCTCCTTGGCGGTTACAATACCTGGGCCGCACGCTCGGCTGGTCTCGAAGCGATGGCAGAACCCAAAATCGCCGAATCCTGCCATCTGCTCCTGGAGAAAGTCTGCAACCGACCTCGCCAACGACCTGTGCAAAGCCGTGGCCCCGCCGCCGAGGCGATCGCCAAGCTGAAACCACACAGCTGGTATCGCCTCGACGAATTTGCGGGCCCGCGCGCCCTCGATTCGTCTCCCAATCAACACGACGGCATCTTCGAATCCCACGTGACTTACTATCTGACCGGTCCCCGCTCCGACCAATTCTGCCGAGGTGGCGAAGTAAATCGTGCCGCCATGTTTGCGGGCGGAAGACTCCGCGCCCACCGCATGGACAACAAAGGCGCTTGGTCAGTCTCGCTCTGGGCCTGGAATGGCATGCCTGCCAACGCCCGGGAAGTGACCGGTTGGATCCTCTCCCGAGGTCACGATCACGGAC
>JAQWRT010000027.1 GCA_029243605.1 Myxococcota bacterium | reverse complement strand
AACGCCCCTTGACCGCCGGATGGACCGACTGTGCAGACGTAAAGGGCTCGTCACCTACGTGCGCTACATGGACGACATCGTGTTGCTGGCCCGGACCCGCTGGGAGTTGCGACGCGCCATTGCGGCGCTGCACGAAGAGATCGCCGCGCTCGGTTTACGACTTCACCGCGTCAAGCGTTTCATAGGGCGCACGACCCAAGGTTTTGATTTTCTCGGCTACCGGATCCGTGCGGGGGCGAGGCTTCGGCCTTCCGCCGAGGGGCTGCGTCGCCTGCGTGAGCGTGCTCGCCGGCTTTATGAGCGAGAGGGCGACTGGCAACGCCTTCGGCAGTACGTGTTGCGTTGGTGGCGTTGGCACCCCGGCGGCCTCGACGGAATGGTTCGCTGGAAAGGAGGCGCACAGCGCACATGGCACCACGTCCTGACTCATCTCCGCCTGAAGCATCCGCCCGGATGAACGCACAGGCACCCGAACCCCTCTACGAGCGAGCCCGGGTGCCATGTACTCAGACAGAAGAGTTAGGAGCGATTGCGCCTACGGCCCTTTGCTGTAAGGCCGGTTAGACCGAGGCCGAGGAGGAGGGCGGTGGAGGGTTCGGGAACTACAGAGAGGGTGAAGACCGCCTTGGTCGAAAAGGTTGAGTCTAGCGTTACCGCAGCAATACTTAAAACGCCCGGTTCCGTGAGTACTCCCGCGGCGGGGAGGTTGCGGTATCCCGTAACGGAAATGAACCCTGCTGGTGGGTCAGGATCGACCCCCTGCGCGGGGGCGTGTGGGATTAAGATAGTGCAGTAGTCGAACTCTGGGGAATGGAGGCAGCCTCGGGTCAGTCCGGGATCGGAGTCGAAGGAGCCCAATATGCTGTCAGAATTAAAGACTTGATCCGCGAGAGCCTGAGCCGCCAAGAGTCCATCGGCTAACGATGGAAACGGGAAGTCCGAGTCTTCATCGCAATCGTTGAACAAGGAAATGCATGACCCGTCGCCGAACGAGACATCGTACAGCTTGCCACCCACATCGACCCCTGAAGCGCCAATCAACCGGCCTCCGACGACATTGAGCGTCGCCGCCTGCGCGCCGCCCGCCATCAGAACCAATACCGCTGCCAGAGCAACCTTCCGCATCAAACCCGCCTCCTAGCAGCCATGCCGACGAGTCCGAGGCCAAGGAGGAGAGCGGTAGAGGGTTCGGGGATGAGCGCGATGTCTCCGTCGAGCACGGCCCATGCAAACTGACTACCAAAACCCGGCCCACCGAACTGATTTTGGATACCGCTCCCCCAATGAAAACCGTACAGGGCGGTATTCAAGGGGTTGCCCTGGTAGTACGTTGACGTCCAATAAATACTCGACTGGATGTCAGTGAAAGGGCCTGAATTGGTCACCGGTCCTTGGACATTGCCGAGAGTCGTATAGAATAGGCTCCCCATCTCACTGCCCGTGCAGCCATATCCCCAAGCATCGGACGCGCTATCACCGCAAGTTGGATCGGGGAGAGTAACCGTCGGCAGTCGCCAACCGGTGGCGCCGAGGTGACCCCCCTGATCGTTCAGCCATTCGATGAAGCCCTCCACCGTGTAACGCGTTGGGTCGGACTGGTAAGTCATCGACCCACCGTAGCCGTGGGGTGGCACCTGGGGCTGGTAGTTATGCTCTGCGTAGTTCGCGTCCGCCAGCCAGGTGATGTCCAACAGGTCGTCGTAGTAGGCTGCGCCACCGGCGCGGCTGATCAGCGTCGCATTGGCTGCGGTCGCAACTAGGGAAATGATCGTCGCGAGCAGTAGACGGACTACAAGCGGGTGCAAACGCATCGGCATGAGTTTCGCCCTTTCCGAGGTTCAAGATCGACGCCCCATACTGTCATGAAACGGCAGGGATGTGGCAGGAAAAATCAAAGAAATGCGCAATTCTTCTGGGGATAGGACATACAAGCTGGGTTCTGGCACAACGTCCGGGTATGGGCGTTATGTTAAATCCCTAGGGGAGCCCCCGTGGCGGGGCGGTGTCTTCATCATGGGTGTCATGTCACGAGAGGGTGCCGAGCGTCCCATCGCTCTTCGGACCTTGTTTTCAAGCGCTCGACTCCGCGAAACCGTATCCGCTCTGGCGAAAAGAACCTTGGTGTCAAAGCCAGCCTCCATCATCAAGGCCTGCTCGCGGACAAAAGAGCCGTGCAGTGGTGTTTCGATTGTCGGATACCATGACGGGAGGATAAGCACCCGTTCAGATGTCTTCTTCGGATCCAGATCAAGATCGTTTGATGGATTCATTTCCGATTGCCCCTCGTCATTGCAGCGTATCCGGGCTGAAAGCGGCAGTTCGCGGCTTGGGTCCCTGTCTTCGCGACGGGGTCATCAGCTTAGGGTTCAGGGCCATGAAACTTCGTCGGCGCCTTCTTTTCGAAGGTATCTCACCAGTCGATTCTTGCCGAATCGAGCTGTCGTAAGTATCGAGTTCCAGCGAACACGCCTCGCTTTTTGTGTGTCGTGCCAATGACTGTACGGGAGTTTTGCGAAAATATGCCCGAGTCCGGGCGTCATGGTCATATTGCCGCACGGCAGTTCCGGGTCGATGTCTTCGCCTTCGCTCGTGAATCGATGCTCCGGCCATGCGAGTGACGTCAGGGCAAGTCCCTTGGCGAGGATTCGACGGGAGAGTTCGAGCTCTCCGTCCTGTATCGCCTCTTCCCGGGTACTTGCATTCTCTCCGGGCATGCTTGTCATGAACTCTTCGAAATGTTTGAGTCGAGTGAGAAAGGCATATGTCTGGACGTGTAATTTGTAAGTGTGATCTGATTCGTCCGGGCATGGGCGGTTGATCGTGTTTCCGCACAGGCCGCTTTCCGGAAACTTCTCGATTTGTGAAATGAATTGATCGTACCAGCGTTTGGTTCGCGGACCGAAGGCGCTTCGATTCGCGAAAAAAGCGAAGTCGTCTGGAGATCCCACCCGGGCAATATCAAGAAGGTTTTGTTTTATCGAGCTCAGGTCGCGGCCTTCGTTGCTTTTGAATCGGATCGACTTCACCTTGAATGAGCGGGACGATTCGATCAATCTACGCAGTTGTCTAAGTCTCTGGTTGTCTCTCGGGGTTCTTGGCGTTACTTCACTGACGGCGATATAGACCTCGACGGTGGCCGGTCCGGGGTTCCGGCGTCTCAAGCTCTTGAAATTGGAGAAATCCCTCGCATATGATGGGTCATCATTGGCCGTGGCATAGGACATGAAGTAGCGGCGAGGCATGGAATCTTTCATTGCAGATTGAAGTAGATTTGGTGCTGAAGCGATGGTCATATCCGGCAGAGCGCGCGCGTTTTCCAGAACCCGATCTTTGTCTGGTATTTGTGCTGGGTAGAGAGTTTCCAGAATCGGAAAGCATTCGGGCCTTGAGCAGTCAACCACTTTTCTGCTTGCTCTCTGGCCTCCTCATCCTGATACCCTCGCCCGGGAGCATGCCGAATCTGGATCCCGTCATCGACGACGGAGCGGAGCCCCGACTTCAGGGTCAGATACCCCAGGTGGACATCGAGAGCCCATCCAAGTCGATTCAAAGATGGGTCGATGGGGCACAGAAGGTCGATCAGCTTCTTTCGGACTGCAAAGATCACGCCCTCTACGAAAACGACCACGCGGAGATTCGCACTCGGGCCCGTTCGCATTTGCAGATGGTCACTGACCTTCATGGAAGGAGCGTAGACGCCTATCCTCGGGTCCTCAAAGCAGCATGTTGCACGAAGAACCAGGTCGGAAGGATCGTCGAGTTCTACGTCAGACGATACGAAGAGGAGGATCTCGTCTGGGCCCATCCCTTTGGTCTGCGCCCAGGCTTCATTGACCAGGCCGGTGTAGTAGACATTGGGTAAGCCGATGTCGACTCGCTCTTCTTCCTGCGTGGATAGCCGAGAGCCGCTGTCGATCAGCAGAGCCTGACTTTGTGCCGCGAACGCATCCCGTAGGCGTATGGCCTGTTGGTTGTGGTTGTGATTGGCCACGGTCACCAGCATTCGGAGTACCCTCACGAGGAAATCTGGGCTTTTGGGACCATTTGATCCGGTGAGCAGGATTACGGCAAAGCGGCCAATCCTTCTGGATCAGAGCCTTGGATTCAGACGAGAAGAATCATAAATGACTCGATCTGTTTTGCACCCCTGCATGAGTTTCGGGGTGGAGCCATGGGCCAGGAATTTGAAGGCTGGGGGTGGACGACATCCGCCTTTCCCGAAGTAAGCCGGCAGGGGGACGGAGTTTCCGTTTCGCGATGAACGGTGCGGCGCCACAGAACCATGGTGAGGCCGGCTGCTGCGGAGCCGACGGTTCAGGAAGGGGAGGTGGGTTCGGCTCTCGAACGGCTGCGGCCTTGGGCTTGTGTTTCAGACCGCGAAGGGGCGTGGTTTTCGCGCTTGAGCACGGCCTCATACGGGAGGCCTGCCTTTACCCGCGGGGCAACAGGGGGCGATTGAAGAGGTTTCGACCCGGCATTTGGACCAGGCGCCGTCGCTCCAAGGGATCCCGGGTCCGGACAGCGCTGCGCGGAGCCAGGTGGAGGGAAGGGGGATAGAGTGAGTGGTCCCGACGGAGGTTCTGGGCGGATCATGGATCAGGAATCGGCGTCTGCCTGGATAAATTTCGCAGAGCCCCGATCTCTCAGCCGGTTCTCGCTAGTTTCTGAATCAAGGCATCTGGAGCATGTCCGATTTGAGTAATCAGGCGTACGAACTGGGTTTCGCGAGTGTCGGACTGGATGTACAGATCTGGCCATCGGCCCGAATTGCCTTCCCGGAAGCGATCTCGATTGGGGACTCGGTCATCATCGATGACTTTACATTCCTGGTGGGTGGTACGCGCACCCGGATCGGGAGCTTTGTTCACCTCGCTTCTTTTACTTCGATCACGGGTGGGGGGGAATTCTTCATGGGTGACTTTGCCGGTTGCTCTGCCGGCTGCCGTATTGCGACCGGCACCGAGGATTTTCTGGGCGGGAGCTTGACGAACCCCGCAGTGCCTGCCCCCTATCGCCAGGCGGAACGTTCTTTCGTTCGGATCGAACGGCATGCCATTCTCGGAACGGACGTCGCTGTGATGCCCGGTATCACGATCGGAGAAGGTGTGTCGGTGGGCGCGAAGTCGCTCATTCTAGAGGATTGTGAACCGTGGACCGTGTATGCCGGTACGCCCGCACGCCCCATCCGAGACCGCCCCAGGCAGCGAATCCTTGAGTTGGAAGAGAAGCTGAGGGAAGAGTTGTATGACGCAGACGGGGCGTACATTCCACACGAATGTCGCGTTTCCCAATAAGATCATCTCGTATGGATGCTGAAACGCAGATCAAGATCAACTCCAGCATCTACACATATCTGCTTGAGACGAGGGTTCTTCCCGAAAGGCTGCGCAGGAATCCGGAAGAACTTCTGTGTCGTATCCGTGATCTGGCTTCTTTTGCGTGGAGTAATCATCCCGGTTTCTTCGCTGACGGTCGGCTTGAAAACCTTCTTTTGTCCATGGCAGAAGACATGGATCCCGAGATCGCGAATATCGAGATTCTGTCTGAACTGGATCAGGTCGAAGGTTCAAATCCCGAGAAAGCAATTCTCCTGGTGGCTTCGTATCTATATGAGGCGGGGGGGCACGCCAAGGTTGTCGAGAAGATCATTGAGGAATACAGCGGATTCCGTCTTGTCCTGGTGATCACCCAGCAGGATGAATCCTTGCCCGATGCCTTCGAGGTCATGCGACGAGACGGGGCTCTGGAAATCCTGAATTTGAGCCAATGTGGCTCTACCATGGAGAAGGCCTCGACCCTCAGGGCGATCGCTCGATTCGTCAATCTCGCGATCCTCTTTCCGCACCCCAACGACCCGGTTCCTGTTCTCGCCTTTGGGACGACGGACAATCCACCGGTCCTCTTTGACAATCATACGCATTTCTTTTTCTGGCTCGGCCCTTCTGTGAGTGACGTGATCATCAGTCATGCCACGTATATGTGTGAAATGTCCAGGTCTCGGCGCTTTGCCGCCCGCACCTTCTTCCTGCCTATCCGGTACTCCCGGTATCTTCATCAACTCCACGATCCCGTTGATAAAGAGAGCGCGAAGTCCAGTCTGGACGTTCCTTCCGGCGATTTGTGTCTGCTCAGCATCGTCCTGGGCAGTACGGTCTTTACTTCGTATGGCGAACAGAACTTTTTCTCGACGGCTGGGCAGATCGTCAGGCGCTATCCACAAGTACATCTCTTCCTGATTGGAATCGGCGAGGAACATGAACTCGCTCAGCGATATCTCCCGCTTGAAACCCGACGAGTCCATTGCCTTGGCATCGTTCCTGATCCGCTTGTCTATTACCAGGCTGCCGATATCTACCTGGATGCCTATCCATACCCATCGATGGGAGGTCTGGTGGAAGCCATCACATACGGTGAAGCTGCGCCACTTCTCTTCCATGGTTCGCATAGGGGACTCTTGAATAGCGGGAATATATTCGAATCCGATCTTGATCTGAACCCAATTGATTCGGACGACTACTTCGCGAGGCTCGAGGAATTGATCCATGACTCTCGAAAACGCAGGTCGCTCGTCGCAATTCTCAAGAAAGAGCAGCAGGAAGTGGAGTCCCGTCTCCAGTCTGTCGTTCGCGAATTGTATGAGGAGAACAAGGGCTTGTCTCATTCGGTTCGCCCATTGCCGCATTCCTCGCCAGACTTCCAGGACGATGACTTGAGGGTTGCGGCGATGACACAGCACAAAGGCTATCGTGAAGTCATGAAGTTCCTCAAAGGAACGGCATTGATGGGCCGAGCGTTTTCCCTCTCTGCTCTTCGCAGTCGTGTCTACATCTATGGAGTCTTCATTCGGCGGGTCGCCTTTGGGGGGCGAGGGCGTGCATGAGTTTCAAGGAGAATTGTCTGGAGACGGGTTTCGGCTTGATGTGAAGGATTCTTCTGCAGGGGGTGGGCCATCGCCATACCTGACTGAGGGCAGCGAAGAAGAGAAGAGCCCCTACCGATTTCCGAGATTTTGCAGTCACCCTCGTGCCAGTCGGTTCTTCGATTGAACGGAAGAGATCAATGCGTGAAGTAGATTTTGAAAAGTTGATTGCAGAGGCCGCTGTCGGGAGAGACGAAGAACTCGCTCGTGTGCTGGGTCACGGCGTCAAGCATCCGGCGTATGGAAAGGGCCGGATCCAGGATATCCAAAAGTCGGAGGAGGGCCGAGAACTTCTTCTCTCCGTGGGTTTCGGGAAGATCAATAAAGTCTTCTCGATCACGGAGTTCCGTCGGGAATTCCTCCAGAAGCAATACGTGATGAATCAACCTTCCGTACCGGATCTCGAGTCCTTTACCTCACGGGTCAAGGAAATCTTCGACAATCGATGGCTGACCAACTTCGGCGGTATGCATGAAGAGTTCAGCGAGTCGCTCAGGGAGATCATGGATGCTGAATTCGTCCTGCCGGTCACGAATGCCACATTTGGTTTGACGACCCTTCTGAACGCGATGGATCTACACGGAGAGATGTTGACGGTTCCGTATACATTCCCAGCGACGTATCATGCGCTGATCCATGCGAGGAACGTGAGTCCAAGGTTTGTGGACGTCAGGCGGGATAATTTCGGCATGGATCCTGATGCGGCAGCCCGGGCCATCACAGAGCGAACGGCCGGCATCTTGGCGGTCCATGCGTACGGTTTTCCGGCCGCGGTGGAAGAGTTGAGCGCTCTCGCACAAGAGCACGACCTTCCCTTGATCTTTGATGCTGCAGCCTGCTTCGGTGTCCGGAAAAACGGACTCTCGATCACTCAATATGGTGACGCTTCTGTATTGAGCTTTCATGCGACCAAGGTCTTCAATACAGCCGAAGGCGGTGCCATTATTTGCCGCGATGAGGCCCTATACGATCGCTGCAAGCTCTTTATCAATTTTGGAATACTTGGAGAAGACAAGATTGAGTTTGATGGATTGAACGGAAAGATGGATGAATTGCGATGTGCCCTGGGGTTGGCCAATCTTGGGCAGGTCGAGATCGCTCTTGAAAAGCGGAAACGAGTCGTGGAGTCCTATCTGGAGACCCTGCGTGAGTTGGATCACCCGCAGATTTCCTATTTGCCGTCTCTGTACGATACGTCAGAGCAGACCCTGAACTACAGCTACTTCCCGATTATCGTGACACCATCGGATGGCTTGGATCGGGACATGCTGAATCAAAGGCTTCGTAGGCGAGGGGTTTTTTCACGAACGTACTACTACCCGACTGCGAGAGAGTCGAAAATCTGTTCCGATATGGAAGACTCTTTTGAGTCGACGCCTGTGTCGACTCAACTCTCCAAGGAAGTGCTCTGTCTGCCAGTCAACCCGGATTTTGACGAGTACGATTGCGCATGCATCATGAGAGAGCTGCAAGAGGCGATACGCGAGACCTGAATTTGCAGTGTTTGCTGTGAGCGAAGATCCTGTTCTTCAGTGGGCCTGTTTCTTTCCGGTTTCATCGTCGAGTCCAGGTTCTTTGAAAGCGATCGTGGCTCAAGGCGCCAGGCTACGAGGCTACTTCCAGTAGTCCACAAAGCCTTCCTTGAAATGGAAGTCTTCAGAACCGGCGGAGGCTTCTCTCTCTGCGAATTCTCGGAGTCCCGGGTGGTCCTGCCGGAACATGAACCACATTCGAGATGGCACATGATAGATGCAGGAATCAAAATTCCACCTGTCAAACAAGACCTGCATACTGCGATTCGAGTAGAAGACGCAATGTACTGGAAGGAGGTAGGACCATGTCGGGTCTGCAGGAATCTCTTCCTTGACCATGACGTGAAGAGCCAAGGCTCCGTTTTTTCCGACCAGGCCTGCTATTTCATCAAGGGTTTCCAGATCTCGGAGGTGCTCGAAGACGGACGTGTTGATGACGACATCGTATTCTTTGAGCATCTCCTCGGCGGTGACATACCCGGAGCCATGTGGAGGCATGAAGCGCTCAAATTTAGAAACTCTGATGTCCGATTGAGCGAGCATGTCCGCAAGCTTCCCGTCGCCGCAGGCATAATCCACCCAGGGAAGGGACTGGCTCAAGACGTCAGCCTTTGCGAGCCGGCTGATTGTTTCAGACTGCGCTTGTAGTCGTGACATCCATCGTGGGTCATCGTCGAAGGAGTCCTTGCCTTGGTACTGTTCGTGATATGTACGATTGAGGGTTTCCCACGCACGGTCCGACATTTCGAAATGGGTTTTTGACAAAGCGAGATGGCAAGATTCGCATCGGACGTACTCGACACATGTCAATTCGCATTGTCCGTTGAATTCCTTCTCGAAGAAGGGCTTTAGCTTGCCATTGCATACGAAACAGTGCATTGAGAGGGTTTCCTGGTGTTGGCCAGTTGTTCGGCGCGGGACCGACTCTTCTGGTAGTAGGCTCAAGAACGGTTTTGAAGAGTATGCCCATTCATGTGCTCTTTGGCTGAATGATGGCCGGATTTTACTGCGCGTGGGTCTTGAGCCCGGGGCAGGGCTCGCTGAGAACGGCAATCCATCCCTATATCCAAGCCTGGAGATCGCGGTGCAGTCGACCGTGTCCCGGCTCGCCTCGATGTTTTCGAGAATCGGGGGCGCGACCGGGTATTTTTCCGTTCGTCGGATACGGGCAGAAGGGTGGTGAGATGGGTGTGGCCAGGGTGAATGAAGCCGGGTTTGAGCTCGCCGAACTCAAATGGTGGACCGGTGTGTGCCCACTATTTCAGGAAGTGGACCGGCTGGATGAGGCAATCCGCTGTTTTGGCTATGATCCCGACGAGGTGTGCGAGGCATGGTTGGTGTCGCAATTTCCCGCGATCCCAACGCACCGTCAGTTCATAGCGTAGGAGATATTGGTGAGCCCCGGCGGGACAAACCAGCCACATCGACCGTTTCTTTTGTATTGCCCTTCCTTCGGTAAGAGGTTGGTTGGCGATTACTTTGGTGCCGACCGGATGTTCGATGTCGCGATTCATGATTATTCGGGCGATGTATATGCTGGCCCGAAGGAAGCGGAGTATCAATTCGCCGGTCCTTCACACAAATGGCCAGCCATTGATCGCAATCTCCATGCGATCGGAAAAGAATATCAGTATTACGCTTTCTTCGATGACGACATCGTTGTTTCTACTGCTCAAATCAATGAGTTGTTCACGACTGGACAGAGAGATGATCTTGGCCTCTTTCAAGCCGCACTGAGTCCCGCGAGCGTCGGTACGTACTTCTTCCTTTTTAAAAAAAAACAGATGGAGGGCACGTCTCGAGCCGTACCCCTGGTTGAAATCATGATGCCCGTTTTTTCTCGGTCGACGTTGGAAGAGTGTCGTGGCACATTTGGAATGAGTGAAAGTGGGTGGGGGCTGGACCTGCTCTGGCGGGAATATGCAAGTCCGCTGAGTGTCGTGGATGGGGTCGTTGTAGGTCACGCGGCTCCAGTGACCTCCAGTAGCTGGGTACTTTCCAGTGGCTTGAAGCCGATCGAAGAAAAACACCGGATACTGGCTGAAAATGACTTACGTGAACTCGATGAACGCTTTCTGGGCGGACCCCTTGGCTGGCGACTCGGACAATGGGCTTTGAAGTTTTTCTACCGTATCGAGCGAACATGGCTTCGTCGGAAGAGTGTGGAGAGCCGAGATGGATAGGCCTCGTATGTTCCAGAATGGAAGGCCTGAGTCTGTCTGCTTGCTCATTCTCGTCAAGAATGAAGCCGACATCATTGGTCACAATATTGAGTTCCATCTCAGGTCAGGTGTAGACTTCGTGATTGCCATGGACAATGGCTCGGAGGATGGAACGGTCGAGATCCTCGAGAAGTTTCAGGAGATGGGGGTTTTGAAACTCATTCATGAACCTGCCCAGGATTATTCCCAGGCCGAATGGATGACGAGGCTGTTGCAGGAAGCGTGCGGACGTCCTAATGCGGACTGGTTGATTCTGGGAGATGCAGACGAGTTCTGGTGTCCTCGCCGGGGTGACCTCAAGGAGAGTATCGGGCTGGAAAGGCGGAGCGTTCTGTTTTGTCCTTCACGGACCATGATGCCGCACCATGTGGATCCCGCGGTGGCCTTGACTGAAGACCCGGAAGGTTTTGGCCAGATTCGTCAGTACGAAGATCTAGAGCGGCCAGGAAATGAATACCTGGAAAATCTGGCAGATCTCCGAGAGGAACTGAATGTCGATTGGATCTTCATGAAGCCGTATGCCAAAGTGATGGCGCGGGCGACGATGCTGGGGACGATCGAACAAGGAAACCATAAGGTGGGCGGCGGACGATTCTGGCAAAGGGGTCCCGCCCATCATATCGAAATCCACCATTATCCGATTCGCAGTTATCGGCAGTTTGAGGCCAAGGTAGTCCAGGGGGGCCAGGCCTATGAACGGAATCCCCTGTTGCCAAAGAGCATGGGATGGCATTGGCGCCGTTGGTACCGCCTGTATCAGGACGGCCAACTCCGGGACGAGTACCTGCGTCAGGTTGTTTGCGGAGGTGCTGCTCTCGATTCATTGCGGAAGAGCGGACGCATCTCTCCCCAGGAAGAGCATTTTCGGGGTGAGTAGATCTGATTGACCGGTGATGCGATCGGCCTGTGTTTCCACACAAAGCGTGTGGGAAGGGTCACCCCGTTTGCATGAGGATAGTCAAGAATGCATGAAAGACAGATGGATCGCCGGACACACAGGCACACCTTCGGGACCCTGGAGGTCCCTCGCGGCGAGTCGCGTACGCATTGGGTGATCGGCCTCACTGTTGTGATGATGGTCGTCGAGATCGCCGCAGGCTGGGCTTTCGGGTCGATGGCGTTGTTGGCGGACGGCTGGCATATGGGGACGCATGCGGCGGCATTGAGTGTGACCGCCTTCGCGTATTTCTACATGCGGAGCCATGCAGAGGATCCACGCTACAGCTTCGGTACGGGCAAGGTGGGTTCGCTGGGAGGCTTCTCGAGCGCCGTGGCGCTCGCCGTTGTGGGGGATAGGACATTCAAGCTGCATTCTGACACAACGTCCGGGTATGGGCGTTATGTTAAATACCCAGGGGGAGCCCCGTGACGGGCCGAGTGGATTCTATGAACGAGCGGTGTTCGTGGCGGCCGGCATCGCTCGAGTAGCGGCCAGGTTGTTTGGTGGTGGATAGGGGGATGTAGTCGTGAGAACTCTCCAGCGAGCACTCCGATTGGTCCTCAACCTTCCGTTCATGGTTCGAGCATTCTCCCGACTGCCGGATGCTACGAATTCACGGAACTGGGTCCAGGTCGCTGAGATACTAGAGGCCCTCCACAATCGAGGGCTTGGCTCCGACGATACTCACCATCGTCTTGGCTGCGCTTACGTGATGCTCGAGCGCTGGCAAGAAGCGTGCAGCGAGTTCGAACAGATCCGCAGATCGCTACCAAATGAGCGTGATGAATCAAGGAGACTGTTCAATTACTGACTAGCACTCTGCTGCTCCTCTAGGCAGAAGGAGGCCATTGGAGTCATCGACGCAGTGTCCGGCGAATGGCCGGTACACATGAGGAAGAAGGTAGAGCAGCTTAGGCAGCATCTACGCGAAGGGAACGTTCCGCCTCCGTCCGTCCAGTAGCCCGAGCAGCAGAGTGAGGAGCCAAAGGAAGGGAGTGAGGGGGGCGAAGGAGCAGGAAAGGGTTTCTCCGACAAGGTCAAAGATCAGGCTAGGGCGGAGAGCAATGACACGTGTGTTTTCTGCGGAACCGGCACGACTGATAAGCCGGGACCGGATAGATCTGAAATAGATCACTCAATTCCGAAGTCGCGCGGAGGGAACAACAGCCCCGATAACGCTCAGAATACTTGCCGATCATGCAACCGCAGCAAGGGTGCCAAGACTACTGGTGAGTTTCTCGATTGGTTGGGGAGGTGAGCATGAGCACGTACAAGATTGAAGTCGGTGAGAATCGAAGCGCATCGACGTGCCACTGCTGTGGGCGCAAATCGAGCATGGGGCATGGCTTCGTCTACCGGAACGGTGACGCCCATGCAGTGTACTATGCCGGATGGTCCACGGATCATTCGGAGGTTCGAGTTAGTCTTGCTCTTGCGATTGGGGAGTGGGATGACGGCTCAAGTGCTGCGGATCGGACTAACTTCGGCCTGGAAGCGCGCGAAGGGGATGAGGAGATCTTGTTCAGGGTGATCGAGCCCGAAGAGTCACCTTGGAGTAGCACGGAATTGCTTGGGGACATGCTTCCGAGAGAGAAAGCACTTAGTGCCTCTCTCTTGGATGAGGCGTTCATCGTGGCAGAACAGGTCGTGCGGAATCATCCGGCCATCTCGGACTACTTGGCGTTGCCCAAATAGGCAATCTCGCCACCATCGCCAACCGGCGAGATCCGCTGCTACCCCCTTTCAGGGCGCTGGCGAAGAGCACGAGGTAGGGCGCCCAGGCGTGTGCCGCTTGGGGGTACATTTGGGGGTACCTGCGCGGAGTCCGCTTAAGCTTTCGCAGTATAATCAGATAGTTAGCGGCTCAGTGTGGTAGACGCCGCCTCCACCACTTTCGCCCATTGAAATCGAGCGGAACCGGGTCAGGCACACAGTCACGGCGGGTCAGTCGGCGTAGTCGAGCCCCTTCTTCGTGGCGATTTCCCGGGCGCTCGGGTTCACCGAGGGCCGGAATGGGAGGGCACTGACCTCGGCGTCGACGGATTCGCCTGCCGCGAGAGCGTAGGGTTCGGGCAGGTGGGCTCGAAGGCGCGCTCCCACGTTGGAGTGTTCCACGGGAACCCACGCCAGGGCGATGTTCGTTTCGAGTTCCGGCGACCACCAGGGCGAGGTGATGTAGCCCACGGCGTCGCCTCCCTCGACTGAAACCAGCCAGAAGTCGCTGGCATAGTCGATGATGGGGTTCCCACCGAGTCGCAGGCCCACCATCTTCATCTTGAAGGGAAACCGATCGGCGTCGATTTCTGATCGCTGTCTTTCGAGCTCCGTCTTTCCGATATAGTCGGCCTCCTTGCTGCGCGGCACCTGATAGCCCAGGTTGACCTGGAAGGGAGAGGTCTCGAAATCCATGTCCTGCCCCCAGGAGAGGATGCCCGCCGCGATTCGGCGGTGGTGCGCCGGAGCGATGACTTCCAGCCCATGCTTCTTGCCCGTTTCGAGGACCGCGTACCACACGCGTTCGGAATTCTGCAACGCATCGCGGACATAGATTTCGTATCCCTTCTCGCCGGTGAATCCGCTCTGGCTGATCAGTACCGAGGCGCCCCCGATATCGGCTTCGAGGAGCCCGTAGTAGGGAATCTCACGGACGCCGTCGCCCACGAGATCGGCCATCAGGTCCAGGGAGCGCGGGCCCTGGATCTGGACGGGGCTGACGTCGATTTCGGCGATGTCCACGTCGAAGCGCCGCCCGACGTTGACTCCCTGGAGCCAGAGCATGAGATCGCTGTCGGCCAGCGAGTACCAGAACTCGTCCTCGCGCGGCCGGAGAACCACCGGGTCGTTGAGGATTCCGCCTTCCTCGTTGCAGAGGATGCAGTACTTGGCCGCCATCGGGGCGATCTTAGTTGCGTCGCGCGTGAGAACGAAATCTGAGAAAGCCTCGGCGTCGGGGCCCTGGACGCGGATCTGTCTTTCCACGCCGACGTTCCACAACGTGACCCGGTTTACGAGTGCGTCGTATTCCGCCATGGTTCCGCCGTCTTCGGGCTTGCGGTAACCGCGGGGGTGGTAACAGCGGTTGTAGATGGTGGCCCGCCAGGCTCCGGCTTCCACCGAGAGATGCCAGAAGGCAGATTTCCGGACCCGGGTGGAGATCAGCATTTCGACGGCGGTGGGGCCGGATTGGCGTAGGTTGATCGGAACTCGTCGGTCGGCCTGGTCGACGCTCGGAACGTTCGGGTGGTCGGCTCGATCCTTCTTGGTCATGCGAATGCTCCCGTTTTTCTCCGGTTCGATGGGTGTCAGCCTCGAACGCGTTCGTTATCGGGATCGTAGAGCGAGCCTCGCCCGACGATCTCCACGGTCAGGGGGTAGTGGCCATCGCCTCCCTGGTCGAAATACTCGAGAACCAGTTGTTCTCCGACTCGGGCGCGGTCGACCGGGAGGTAACCCATCACGACGTGCTTTCCGAGTGAGGGGCAGTAGGAGGTACTGGTCGTATAGGAACTTCGCCCGCGGGAGTCGACCAGGGTCTCGAGGCTCGTCGGGTCGAGAATCGGCGAGACTCCCACCGGGTAACGCGCGGTGCCACCGGCTGGCGCCAGTGTGTCGAGCGTCATCGTGCTCAAAAGGGCGGCGGGCTCTTCGCCTCGCTGGGCGAGGTAGGCGGCCTTCCCGATGAAGTCGGCCTTTTTGACCCGGGCTCGGTCCACGGCGGATTCGTACGCGTTGTACTCGGTTTCGAGATCGGCTCCCTGGAGTCGGAAGGATTTTTCGAGGCGGCGGCTCGTCGCGTAGGTTTCGATACCTACAGGCACGACACCCGCGTCGAGGAAGGCGTCGTAGAGGGGCAGCCCGATCGCGGGGTCGTTAGCCAGGTAGAGTTCCCAGCCCAGTTCGCCCACGTAGGAGATGCGCACGGCCCACACAGGGATCTCCTGGCCCGTGGGCAGTTTCAATGCGATCTCCCGGGCGGCGCCGAAGGGGAAGTTGGCGTTGGAAAGTTCGTTGGGGTCGATGAATTGGCCAAGGGCGGTCCGCGCTTCAGGCCCCCAGAACCCGAGCGCGGCGAGTTCATGGGTGCGGATTTCGATGGAAGCATTGAGACCATGATCGTCGCGATGGTTTCGGATACTGACCCAGTCGCGGTTGCCGTCGGCCCCACCGGTGACGACGCGGTAGTGGTCTTTTGCCAGGCGCGCGATCGTGAGGTCCGCGTGGACGCCTCCCCGTGGATCGAGAAAATTCGTGTAGACAACCCGGCCCGCCGGCGTGTCGCCTCCGACGCGGGCGACGGAAAGTGTTTCGAGGAGCCCCTCGGCATCGGGGCCCTGGATATCGAAAATGGCGAAATGCGAGAGGTTGATCATGCCCACGCTGTCGCTCATGGCCAGGTGTTCGGCATTGGCGATCTCGTAGGGAACGTGGCGTCGGTCCCACTCGTTTTCGCGAACCGGAACCCGGTCCAGGTACTGCGCCAGTTTTTCCCGGTTGCTTTCGTAGGCGTAGGCGCGTTCCCAACCCGCGATTTCGTTGTCGAAAAACCCGCCCAGTTCTTTTTCGCGTTCGTAGAAGGGACTGTGAAAGATGTCGCGTCCCGTGGCCCAGGGTTCTCGCGGATGCACGGGCGGGTTGTAGATCTTCTGCGCGTTTTCGTAGACGCGCCCCCGCACGTAGCGGCTCTCCTTCTGGAAGGGGTAGAAGCGGTTGATGTCCATGGCGTGGATGTCCATCTGCGGCGTGCCTTTCACAATCCACTCGGCGCACAGTCGGGCCACGCCCGGACCGTCCTTCACCCACACGGCCTCGCAGAGCCACAGGCCGCGCACCTCGGGGCTCTCACCGACGAGCGAACCGTTGTCGACGGTCACCGAGAGCAATCCGTTGAAGGAGGTTCGCTCGTCCCATCCCAGGTTCTCGAAGGCGGGGACCGTTTCGCTGGCCCGGGCAAGGGGGTCGGCAATTTGTTCGAGCGATAGGTGACGCATCGAGGGAGAGGTTTTCGTCTCGGCCGGGTTGCCGATATCTGAAACGTCGACGAGCCGGGGGTCGTTTTCTTCGTAGTATCCCCACTCGAGCATCCCACCCTCGCTGCGGCCGGTGTCGCGCACGTAGGCGGAGTTGCCCTGGTCGCGCATCAGCGGATGGACCAGGTATTCGCTCGTGTCCTGGATGCTCTCCAGGGGTCCGAAGAACAGCAGCGGATGTTCAACCGGCCAGAGCGGTACGGGCACGCCGGCTAGCTCTCCTACGGCGGGCCCCCAGATGCCCGCCGTTACCACGACGAGCGGGGCACGGATCGTCCCCTGCCGGGTGTGCACGCCCTTCACTCGACCGTCTTCGATCTCGAAACCGGTGGCGGGAGTGTTCGTAAAATTTCGTAGGTTGCCTTTCTTTTCGGTGCGGGAGACCATCTCCAGGACGAAGTCGAGCGAGCGGGGAACCACGAGACCGGCGTTCGGATCCCATAGGGCACCCCGAATCGCGCTCTCTTCGAGGAGGGGGAACTTCTCCGTGGCTTCGCTTGCGGAAATCAGGCGCGCATTGGTTCCGAAGGCTTTCCCCGAGGCGACCTTGCGCTTGAGTTCTTCCCAGCGCTCGGGGTCGTCCGGACGGCAGATCTCCATGCCGCCGCGCTCAAAGAAGAAGCCGTTTTCGGCGTAGAAGTTTCGGCTGTAGGCCGTGGTCCAGGTGCTGAGCTTGTCGTGCCCGGTATTGAAGATGAAATCCGATGCGTGCGAGGTGGAGCCGATATCCGAGGGAACCGAACCCGCTTTTTCGAGCCCAACGATGTTCCGAACGCCGAGTTCGGAGAGAAAGTAGGCGAGGGAAGCGCCGACGATGCCGCCGACACCGACGATCACGACGTCGGCGGATTCGGGGAAATCTCTTTCGGCCAAGGACGTCTCCCATCTATGAAGCTGGGGCCAATCTATCCGACCACCCAAGAGGCTAGGCCATCGGATACGCCCCCGCCCGTCTCCGCCAGCGCGAAGCGTGGACTCTATTGGAGCCTTGGGAAAGACCGTCGGGAGAGTGCGAACACTCGAGGCGCCGACCACGTTTGCTCCCTAGAACGTGCTCTTCCCCGCTCCGTACGCCACCCCATCGGAGCACCAACCCGGAGAGACGGAGCCCTTCAATGGCAAGGGGGGGCAGCCCCGGCTTCGACGCCACACCGAGCACCCCCTACGCGTGATCGCTTGGGATAATCGGTGTGCGGGTAAGCGACGCGCCTGAATGGCCACTGAGAGCTCCGATGAAGAAACGCGTCCCTGTTTAAGGCTATCCGCCCATCGAGTAGCTACTATGCGCCCGCTGCGGTCGAGTTGCGGGTGTACGCAGTTCAATGGGGAGACGCTGTTTTGCCGACGATCAAGAACACGACGAAGAAACCACTGAACATTCCGCTTCCGGGTGGGAAGCGGCTTTTCCTGGGCCCGGGCAAAGAAGGCGAGATCCGCGCACGCGCAGTGGAACACCCTGCCGTCGCCGCCCTCGTTGAGACCGGCGAGCTCAAGGTTGTCCCCGGCGGCGGAAAGTCCGGCGGTAAGAGCGGCGGGGGAGGACGCGGGAGCGGAGGTCAGGGCCGAAATCCGACCAGCACCGTATTTAAAAGCGGCGACGGCTGATCCCATCGAACTGCTCGCCACGAGGCGCAGCAGGGCCCCCCTCGGGCCCGAACTCGATGATCGACCGGAGCACTATCCCCTATGAGTTCCAGCACGAGTACCGGCCACTTCTTACCCCATGGTTCTGCGAGCTTTACGCGAGCAAGATTGACCGCATTGGGAAAGAGCCCGCCGCTATTTCGTTCTATGGGTTTTCGTCAGGCGAGGACTGAAGGTCGATTTCGATTATATTTCCCGTTGTGCGTACCTTGAAACGCGGAATGGGAAAGCCATCGCCGTCTTCCGGTCGGAAGCCGGTACGTACGTCGAATTGCCATCCGTGGGCACGACAAGTCACGATGGTGCCTTCCAGGCTCCCTTCGCTGAGCGGGTCATCAGCGTGTGGGCAGCGGTTCTCCATGGCGTAGATGTTTGCGCCCACGCGAAAGAGGCCGATATCGATGCCATCCACCTGAACGCAGAGGCCGCGGCCTGTGGGCAGGTCGTTCGTATTCGCGACTTTCTGGTAGGCCAATAAAGAGCTCCCAAGGGCACGAGTCGTGCGGAGTGTCCGTCTTTCAGGGGCTGGAGTTGTTCTTCCTGTTTGCGCGCGGAGAGCGTCGAACCTGGCGAGGACCGTTCTTCTTGGGTTGGGCGGCCTTGGCTCTTTTTCTCCAGGACGGGCTTGATTCGGGGTGTAGCGTTAAGTCGGGTTGATGCGATGTGGAGGAATTATTTTTGGAGTCCGGCCCCGTCACGGAGCTGCCTTAATGGATTTAACATAACGCCCATACTCGGACGTGGTGCCAGAACTCAGTTCGAACGCCTTATCCCCCGAGGGGCTGACTCGCCTACCTCCCGCTGCGAGGCTCTCACCGTTGTGGAGGTGGATGCCGTGGCACCCCAGCCCGTCGCGCCCGCGGAATACCACCTGGCCCCGACGAAATCAACGGCCTTAAGGTCCGCGCTCCCTACCGGAGAAAGGGGGAAAGAAGATTCCGCCCTGAGGAAAGAAGCTGTCGGAGTCGGCGATGCGTTGGAAATGGATACCGACCTCTGAGGCTGCGGGCGGACCACACAGATCGGTGACGTCTGCTCGCGGCGTTGTGCATCGCAATGCCTACAGCGGCCGAAGATGGCTCAGCCCCACGGCGCTCGCTGGATTAGCCCGCGACACTGCGACCGAGAGTCACGACCAGGTAGTACAGAATCACGATCAAGATCGCGACCAAGGCGATTCGGACGGGGTTGCTCATCGGATGACCTCCTGCTCGCCCCATTTCGCAGAGCGTGTCGACGGGAAAGCGTACCAGATACGGGGGCCCGTATGTTTGGGTGGGGTATCGGTAGAGGACCAGGCGAAGCTCCTTCACGTCAACACGGCTAAGCGCAACGAGAGACGGCCGGGCTAGCGCTTCGTCGGAGCCTGGGATTTCAACCGTGCGTTCTCTTGGGCGAGCGAGCCTCGCATGGGGGCTTCTGGGAGGCGGGTAACGGGCAGGCGCTCGCGCACGAGATTGTGAAAGTCATGAATCCCTGATTCTTCCAGGGCGAGGGGGCCGGGTTTGTAGCCTGAGGATTGCACGCCACGCTGGATCCGCTCGACCAAAATCTTGTCCTGAGCATTGACTTCATCGAGTAGCGCGACCTCGATGGCCTGCATCTCACGCTCTTCGGCCGACGGATTGGGTGGAGAGTGATGGATCATCTTGATCTGGGTCCGTGCGGTTCCCAGCGGCAGGATCTGCATCATCGAGAACATGTCAGGGTAGTACTCGATGCCCATATTCGGGTTCATGCTGATCTGAAGCCATCTTCTCCGCTTGCCTTCGGGATAGCGATGGTCCGTAGAGGGCATCAGTTCCTGGTATCGGCGCTCGCGCGCCACGCTCGAGGGCTTGTCGCGTAGCACGAAAATCCCCGTGTTGATCCCGTTGTCCAGCGTCAAGCCTTCGCCAGTCTCCACCAGAAGTCTATGCAGGGATGGGTGTCCGATTGGGATGTGGTAGTTCTCCTGGTAGTTGTCCCAGGCGAGCTTCCAGTTGCATTCCCAGATCTCGGCGACCGGGTCGTCCATGGGCTCATAACCCTCGGGTGCGTACACGGCCACCTGGTCGTCGATCGGGCCCATCATCTCCCGGACACGCGGCCCCTCCTCGGATAGATTGACGAAGATGTGCCCCCGGTAGATCTCCATCCGGACTTCGAGCAAGCCGAGTTCGGATTTATCGACCCCCGGAAAATTTTCGGGCTTTGGGATGCCGCTGAGGGTTCCGTCGTTTCGGAACGACCAGCCGTGATAGGCACACTGGATCGCGCCGCCACAATTGCCCCGGCCATCCAGCAGGCGAGAAGCGCGATGGCGGCAAATGTTAGAGAAGGCACGGAGGACTCGATCCTTGCCCCGCAGGACGATCACGCTGTCTCGCCAGAGATCGAAAGTGAGGAAATCACCGGGCGAGGGCAGGTCGCAGACATGCCCGACGAGCTGCCAGCTCTTCAGGAAGAACTCCTGATATTCGAGTTCAAGCAGTTCTTCGCTGGCGTAGGTCCAGAGAGGCAGGGATGTTCCTGTCTGGGTCGGCTCGGGGACGAGGCGCGGCGACGGAGTGTTGGGTGACACGGCATGCCTTCTTCGTGATGGGTCCGAATTCTCGATCACTGATTCTGACGCGCTCGGACCGACGGCTCGTCTTCAGCCTTTGCTTTTTCACGCCGTAGCCATTCCTGCGTTGCAGCGCCCATGGTCTTGCCCTCTGCTGTTTTCATCCACGCCATAAAATCTCTGTCGAGTTGGCTCGCGAGGCTCGGCCGGGGTGTCATCGGGAGGATAGGACATTCAAGCTGTCTTCCCGCACAACGTCGGGGTATGGGCGTTATGCCGAGTCCCTACTCGGAGTCCCGTCGCGGGTCTTTTTGTCTCGGCAGGATGGCTACTGCCTCGATTTCGCAGAGGAGTTCGGGGCGGCAGACCTGCGCCGCGACCAACGCGTTGGGAAAGCCCTGGAAGCCCGCTTCATGGAGCTTCTCCCGCAAGCGCCCTGCGTCGGCAGGGCGCTTCAGGTACGTGACTGCAGAGACAATGTCTCCGAAGCTGGCGCCTTGCCCCTCGAGCAGTGCAGCGATGTTCGCGAGCATTCGGTCCGCTTGGCCCTCAAAGTCTCCTGGATGGGCTGTCATTCCGGCCTCGTCGATGCTCGCGGTCCCGGAGACGTGAAGCACGACCTTATTAGCCTCCACCATCTTCATTCCGCGGACGAAGTCAGCGCCGTACTGCATCGCTTCGTTGAGTGTGGGCGAGGTCATCACGGTCCGTAGGGGTGGGTTCGCGGCTTTCACGGCGTATAGACCAAGGCAGAGATCGTGCTCCTCAGAAGCCGGCCCACCCCCGATGCCGGTGCTGGCCGGAGCCGGGTCGATCCCCCGCATCGCGAAGAAGTCGCGCCGCGCCCGGTTCAGATCCCCATAGTCGCGTTCCATCTCGCGCAGATGAATCCAGGTGCGCACAACATCGCTGAACTCCATCCCGGCCTGCTGCAGCAGGCCTTCGGCGACATTGAACATTCCCTGCGTCTGCTCGTAAGCGTCATTGCCCTGCCCGCAGAGACCGCTGGCGTAGAGTCGGGCCTCGTCACCAAGGTGGAACCGCAGGCCGTGCAATCGGGCGCACTCGGAACAGCCACAGGCCGTGGTGGCCTTGAAGCTGTCGACCCGCAACGGTGCCGTGTTTGGCAGGACCGCCTGCACCGCGACTTCCAAGCAGGCTCGCTCGTTCAATGGGAACTGCTCGATCTCAGCCATGGCGGGTCGATGAGAGCCCCCTGCGCATGTCTCGAGAACCCGATCGCGCGCCAAGCGCACCGGCTCAAGATTCGTACGTAGACTCCGGAGAAAGACCGTCTCGGAGACGACCGACTCGAAACTCCCTCCTTCAGCGTCGAGGACGCTGACGATGGCGCGATAGATCGCCTCGGCCTGTGGGCCCACGTCCGCGATTTCGGCGATAGGCTGACAGAGAAAAAAGAGCTCTCTGGCCTCGCAGCCTTCTACCCGGCGGAGAACGACCCTGCAGCCATGCGTCTGAATGGTCTCGGCAATCGGATGGGCAGACACTTCAATCCTCTAATCGGCCATCTCCGGCTCTCGGTTCCCGCGCGACTCATGCACGCAAAAGCCAAGGCGCCCAATGACGTGCCAAGCTGAACCGATAGCGCACCGACATCGCCGTGGCCGCTCAGCCCAGGGGCTGAGTCGGGGATTTGAAATTCAGTGGCGCTGGGCGGCTAGCATCCGTCGGTGGGCAGCACCCCGACAGAGGAGTAGAACGTCAACGTGCTCGGGCGATTCTGCTCGAAGCAGTTGCCAGTCCCCGGCTCATAGGGAGGAGTCTGGACATAGAGGATGTCTACGCCAGGCAGTGGAAGATACGGAGGCGGGCTCTGACCGTTACCCGTCAACCAATTCCTGTAGACCAGATTGTTGTTCGCGGAGGGGTTGGCCCGGGGTAAATCGTTTTCGCAGTTGCGACGCGGATCGCCCAAGCCGGTTGCTGTACACCAACCCAGGACTCCGATCCCCGCGAAGTCGTTGCTCGAGATGAAGTTCTTTGCGATGACGTTGTCGCTGACCCCCAAGAGCAGGATCCCAAGGCCGGACGGCAAACCGGCCTGAAAGCTGGCGGGAGGCGCCGGATTCGGGAGGTTATTGTCGAAGATGAAGTTTCTCTCGATCACCCAGTTGGCCATGACGGGCATCGGCGGGTTGCCGGCCGCGTTCGGGTGGAAGAGGCCAACACCGACGGTGTTGTCGTGGATGAAGTTCCATTCCACCTGGACATCGTTCGAAACAGTGATCTCAAAGCCAATCGGGCTCCCATAGAGTTGGTTTCCGACCACGCGAACATTCTCGGAGCCGGCCACCCACATCGCTGTGTCCAGCGAGCCGTAGGAGACATTGTTCTTGACTAGGCCATTTGCGGAAAGAGTCGGATAGATTCCGTTGTTGAGGTTGTTGACGGATTCGTTTCGAACGAACTTGAAGCCGTCCACCCAGCGGGTCTGGATCCCGTTCTGCGGAAAACCCTCCACAGTGAAGCCGCGAACGTAAAAGCCCTGGAGATCTTCGCTTGCGCAGTTGGAATCGGTGTAACCGCAGCCCGCAGGAGCGACAAAGATCCCCGTCTGCTGGTCGCCGTTGGCCAGGATGCGAACCTTGCCGGCTTCGCCCCTGCCGCGTCTCACCTTGCCAATCAACCGGAGGTTCGGGGTGGTGATATGAATGCCGTAGAGGCTGGAGGGGTCTCCTTGGTACGTCCCCGGATCAACGAGGATCGTGTCCCCGGGCGAGGCGCTGTCCACGGCCGCCTGGATGGAATCGCCCTGATGAACGCGATGAACGGCCGCATCGGCGGCTGTCGCAGCCGCCAGAAGGGAGAGTCCGAGCAACGTAGAGATCCGGCGCAGATTCATTGGGCTAATTCTCCAGACTAAACATTTGATCCAGAATAAATGCAGCGGACCCGCAAAGAGGCCGCAACTTCCCCGCAACTTCCTTTCCTTATTACGTAGATTGCGCGCGATTGTCAACGATGAAGATCACTCGAATAACTGAGATTTCCGCTCGGCGATCGCCGGGGTTTCTGTAGGGTGGGCCTCGATTGGCATTGAACCCGGCAATGACTACCCTTCGCGCCAGCCGGGAGGGCCGCATGGCGGTCGCCCCACTGTCCGTATTCTTGAAAACAGGCCGGAAATGCGATGAATTGGCAAGGTCCAACTCGAATCGACGGAGATACCCGGGCCTGGGTGGGGCCCAACCCGGTCTGGCCCGTGCTCTTCGCCGCTATGATTTTCGCCGCGACTGCGCTGAATTGCGGTTCTGCGGCCCCCCCTGGGTTTCCGAGCGGACCCTCTGGGCGCCTTGAAATCAGCTATCCCCACAACGAGACCCTCTTTCCGCCCGAGATCGTCGCCCCGACTTTCCTCTGGCAGGACGCGACCGAGGGCGTTGCACGGTGGTTGGTCATGCTTCGCTATGGCCCGACCGGCGAGGTGGTCCGGTTCGAGGTGGCGGAGCCGCACTGGCGCCCGTCAGAAGAGGATTGGGCCGAAATCAAGCGGCGAAGCGAGGCGCACGCTGTAGAGGTTGCGGTGGTGGGCATCGATCAGGGTGCGCAGACTGCGTCCTCCGCGAGCGTCCGGATCCGCACCTCCACCGACCCCGTGGGGGATTCAATTTTCTATCGCGAGGTGCCGCTCCCGTTCATCGAGGCCGTCCAAGACCCCTCGCGCATCCGCTGGCGATTCGGGGCGATCGACTCCAGAACTGCGCCGCCCATTGTCCTCGAGAACCTTCCGGTCTGTGGAAACTGCCACTCCTTCTCTGGCAACGGCGGCGTCCTCGGTCTCGATGTGGACTACGGGAACGACAAGGGAGGCTACGCGATCCTTCCCGTCTCCCAGCAGATGGTGATGAACGACGAGAAGATTATCTCTTGGAGCGATTACAAAAAAGACGACGGCAAGGCGACTTTTGGGCTCCTCTCACAGGTCTCGCCCGACGGTCGCTACGTGATCAGCACGGTCAAGGATCGAGCGGTGTTCGTGGCGACGCCCGAAATCGCGTTTTCTCAGCTCTTCTTTCCGATCAAGGGGATCCTCGTCGTCTACGACACCGAAGCAGGTACTTACCAGCCATTGCCCGGGGCCGATGACCCCGAATACGTGCAGAGCAATCCGACTTGGAGTCCCGACGGAAGCTCAATTGTATTCGCTCGGTCGAAGGTCTATCGGAAGGACTCGATCGAGAAAGCCGCGACCATCCTCTTGGATGAAACGGACGTTCCCGAATTTGTCGAAGATAAGGAGCCATTCAAATTCGATCTCTACCGAGTTCCGTTCAACGATGGCCGAGGGGGGAAAGCCGAGCCGGTTAGGGGCGCCTCTCATAATGGGATGAGCAATTTCTTCGCGAAGTTCTCTCCGGACGGCAAGTGGATCGTGTTCACCAAGGCCGAGAACTACATGTTGCTGATGCCAGATAGCGAGCTCTATATCATCCCGGCAGAGGGGGGCGAAGCTCGGCGTCTACGAGCGAATACGCCCCTGATGAACTCGTGGCATAGCTGGTCGTCCAACAGCCGATGGCTGGTCTTCTCCTCCAAGGCCAATACCCCCTACACCCAGCTCTTTCTGACTCACATCGACGCGGAGGGCCGATCCACCCCTCCGGTGCTGCTCGAGCGCTTCACCGGGCCCGACCGTGCCGCCAACATCCCGGAATTCGTCCCTTTGCCTGCCGATGCGATCGCGAAGATCAAGGAGGAGTTCCTCGACGCCTACTCGTTTCTTCGGGCGGGTATGGCCAATGAACGGACAGGCAACTACTCGGGAGCCGTTCGGGACTACCAGCGAGGTCTCGCCCTCCACCCCGATGACGTAGAACTGTTGAATTCTCTCGGCTTCGCGTTGTTCCAGCAGGGAAAGAGCGAGGAAGCGGTTGTCGCGTTGGAGAAGGCGGTCACCATAGATCCGAAACACTGGAAGGCCCACAATAATATGGCCCTCGCATCCATCGATATTGGCGAGCTCGAGTTGGCCGAAGCTCATTACCGAGAGTCCCTCGCAATTGAGCCGCAGTCCGCAATCTATAGTGACCTCGGGTTCGTACTTGAGGGCCAGGGGCTGACCGAAGAAGCGAGCGAGATGTTCCGTAAAGCGCTGGATCTCGACCCCCAATCTGCGTCCGGTCACTACAACGTGGCCGGGGCCCTGACGCGGAGCGGTGAGTACGAAGCCGCCGAGACCCACTTCCGCGCAGCCCTGAAGGAAAACCCAGATGCCCAGGCGTATAGCGGGCTCGGTTACGTCCTAGGGCAGCAGGGCCGGGTCGACGAAGCCATCACATCTTTGCGCGAGGCGATCGAGGCAGACCCCGAACAGCCGGCTGCTTACGACCATCTCGGGACGATCTTGGCCGAGCAGGGAAAATTCGAGGAAGCGGTCTCCGACTATCGTCAGCTGCTCCGGATCCAGCCCAGCCCAGCCGCCCACCGAAAGTTGGCCCAAGTCCTGATGCGCCTGGGCCGCACAGAAGAGGCTAAAAAAGAGATGGCGAAGGCGCTGAGTCCGATTTCGGAATAGGCGAGCAAGAGGATCTGCCGGAGCCACGCGCTTCCTCCCGGCTCGCAATTGGTTCCGCGGAAAGAGAGCATGCTCTTCCGAATCCTCGAGCAGGAGCCGATCTGCGGACGTCACGGCCGAAAAGAATCCGAAAACCCACTCGGGTCAGGCTGGGAAACGCGAGCTATTCGCCGGAGCGGTGGTCGATATCGCGTAGGCTGTCGTCCTTAACTCTCACTCGCAGAATGTCGCGTGCTCGCCAAGGAGATGAAATGGCAGGTGTGGGATCGAATGTCGTCTTCGAAGACGACAAGATCAAGGTATGGGAATTCGAATTGAAACCGGGTGAGCGCACGCCGGTGCACACCCACGAAATGGAATACATCTTCTACGTTATCGAGGGGAGCACGCTCGAGGTCTTCGACGGCGACGGACGCGAACTCGATCCCCTGGTGCTGAGCGAGGGTGACGTCGTGGCCTTGAAGATCGAGGGCAATGACTTGGTGATCATCGGAGATGAGACCAAGCGCGTCCCCGTGACCCACTCCGCGCGAAACGCCGGCTCAACGAAATATCGCGAGTTGCTAGTAGAAAAGAAGTCACCGATCTGATCGACCCAGGGGCCAGTGAAACCGAACCTCCGGTCGCCGTCGAGGCGTGGGGTCTCGGTGCAGAGGTGTCAGGAACGAAGGTGCCGCTCGTGATCAGAACCCATACCCCTGCCAGCAGGTAACTCCGCAAAAAAGCCTCGTCCATGGGGTGAGTCAGTGAAGCCTCGCCCTCCTTGAACTACGTGTTCCAAGCGACGGAACATTGCTCCCCGCCAGGATTGAGCCCGGGGTTTCCTAGTTTCGATTCTGAGCCAGGGAGTGCATGGCCGTCTCCATCCGGTCGAGGGCATCGACGAGAATTTTTTCACTCGTTGCGAAGCAGAGCCGAATATGGCCTGCCCCTCCCGGTCCAAAGAAACGTTCATTGCCGGGGATTACAGCAACACGCGCCACGGTGTTCAGGTAGTCGGTCATGGCATCGGCTCCGAGACCGGTTCCGCGGATGTCGGGGAAGAGCAGGTAAGTGGCCTCGGGGGACTTGCAGGAGATTCCCGGCATTGCATTCAGTCGCTGGACCGCGAGATCGCGTAGCCCGTGAAGGTGGCCCACAAAGTCATCGACCCAGTAACGACAGTGCTCGACGGCGGTGGTGGCGGCTATTTGGGAGAGCGTCGAAGCCCCCCCGGCGGTGGACATGACCTGGGAAGCGTTGAGGATTTTGGTGTAGGCCTCCGGGCCAGGGGCGAGAATTGTTCCGATGCGGAGGCCAGCCAGCCCGAATGCTTTGGAGAAGCCGTGCAACGTAATGACTCGGTCACGCAGTGGGCTCGGCAGATGATGAAAACTTGAGAATTCATGGGGTTTGAAGACAATATCTGACCAGACTTCATCGTTGAGAATCCACAAGTCATGTTTTTGGGCAAATCCGGCAATGGTTGATAGTTCGCCTTCTGTGATCAGTCGTCCCAAAGGGTTGTGTGGATTGCAGACGCCGATCATCCGAGTTCGATCCGTCACGAGCCCTTCCAGTAGATCCAATCGGAAATTGCCAGATTCAGGGTCGTAAGGGCAGCGTTTGATCAGTGCTCCGGCGGCGGTGGCGGCTTGCTCGAAGAGATAGTCCACGGGATCGAAAATGATCATCTCATCGCCTTGATTCAGAAATGCCCGGGCCGCCGTGAACATGCAACTGGCGGCGCTGTCTAGGGGCAAAATCCGCTCAGGATCCACGCCGCCGTAGTGCCGGGTTGATAATTCCTGAGCCATGGCGGTTCGGAGCGATGGCAGACCCCGATGAGGCCCGTAGGAGAAGACGCCCTCATGGGCATAGCGGGTAATTGCATCCCGGATCTCTCGGGCGACAGCAAAATCTGGGTCGGCCGCTGTGAGTGGGATTACTCCTTGGTCGATCTCCGCCCAACGATAGTTGTACGCGCGTTCGGAGAGAAGTTTCAGGGGGACTGATTGGTTGTCGAAGAGTACGCTTGCCATCGGGGCTACGCCGTGGTGGCCAGAGGAATTCTCTGATCCGCCGTTGGCGGTGCCAGGAATTCATCTTGCAGCATATTGCCAAAGTCGAATAGGGTCCTCATCGCATTTCTCCGTGTCTCAGAATAAATCGCCAATGGGTCTAGCGACCCGGTTGCATGGCCGTTGGTCAGGGCCTCGGCCAAGTAAACGGCATCTTCGATCGCCGTGTTGACTCCTTGGCTAGTGAAGGAATGCACTGCGTGAGCGGCGTCGCCGAGAAGAGCGACGTTCTCCGAAAAGTATTGCTGCAGCGGTGAGAGGGCTCCGGTATGGCAGATCCGTGTTCGCCCAAAATCTGTGGCCTCAATTAGTTGCAAAGCAGGGCCGGACCAGCCTTGGGTGAGTCGTCGCGAAAAACTCTCTAGGCGGGCGGGATCCGCCTCGGGGGTGGGGTATTTTTGGCGGTCGAACTGGAGATACCAAATGAGTTTTCGGCGAGTTGCGGGAACCAGTCCCAGTGCGAGTCCGCCGTCTTTATGGCGAAATTTCATGAAGCGCTTGCGGCAGCGGGCGACCAGTAAATCGTTTTCAATCACCGAGACGAGTTCGACGACTCGAGATCTCGAGACCTTGCTCGCAGGGAAGATTTCGCCCCTGACTTTTGAGTTCGTCCCGTCGCAGCCAAGGAAAAGGTCCGCCTCGACCCCTTCACCATTCTGGAATATCGCCCGGTGCGCCTGGCCGCTCGGGTGATACTCAAAATGCGAGAAGGCCTGGCCGTATCGAGTCCAGCCTTCGGGTAGGTCCTGACCGAGGGCCTCGAGAAAAGCGCTTCGGGTGATGCCGTGAGCTGAGTCCAATTTCTCGTCAACTAGTTTCTGGTCTCGGTGGTCCCGAATTGTGCAGTCGGTGAGCGGATAAGAGAGGTCTTTGACGGCTGAACGCCGTCCAATATGGGACAGCGCCTCAAAACCGTTGGCGAGTAAGATGAAGCCCATACCTGGATCGTGTTGGGGCATCCCACGCTCGTGGATCGAGACCCGGCCACCGAGTTGACGGTAACGTTGGGCGAACGCGATCCCAGCGATTCCGCCTCCGATGATTGCGATTTTCCTGGGGTGCACTTTATGTTTCCCTTTCCTTTTCGTTCTAGCTGAAAACTGTCAGGGCCACTCTTCTTCGGGAACACTCCCGGATCCGATCCTGCCGGCCAGTGCTGTTTGTTCGATCTAGGTCTGGGGCTCCGTACCCGGTTCGGGCTGGGAGCGAGGCGCAGGCAGGAGGGAGCACAATGAGAACCGGGGCGAAGTCCAGGCGGTCGATGGCCGTTCCAAGCCTCGCTGGGGAATAAATGCCCAACTCGCGCAATCCGCGACTTGCGCGCGAGGAAATCTCTGGCTGTGGAATGCATGCCAGGTGGGTACGGGTAGACCGGTCGAATTGCTACGCCAGGAGGAGGGATGCAGGGGAACTGTCGACACGTTCCATCCTGAGAGCGGCGCTGGGCCCAGGGGCTTTCGGATACGGATCCCCATGTCGTGGCCTCCTCGTAGAACCGACGCATCGTGAAGGGGATGCGCTGATTGTCCTATGAGAGCAGTCGGCGACGCGGAGGAAATCGGATCGGAATCCGAGAATTTTTGTGGAACGAAGGGCTTTTGCACCGGCCAACCAGGCTCAGCTTTGGCCGTAGTGTGGGGCAGGAATATCAAGTGGGCCGCTGCGTCTCAAGCAGAACTGGCCCCAGGGGGTTAGCGGGATAGTGGCCCAGGCCCTTCAGTCAGCTTTGAACGCCCGGGCTTCTCCCTTCAAGACCGGCGGCATTCAGAAATTCGTGACCCGCGAGATTCCGAATGGCGCAGCTATGCGCCTCAATCGAAATGTTCCGTTGGGGCTACACACAATCGCTTTATGAAAGCCGTGACAAGTGCGGCTCGATGGAGCGAGGCCTATTTCCTAGGCAGTCAGTCGGATAAGCGCGATCTCCCGGGGACAATTGAGCCGCAGCGGCAGCCCAGCCATTCCCAAGCCTCGATTCACGTACAGGGTCGACTGGCCCTGCTTGTAGATACCCCGAGTCTGGTCTGAGATCATTCGGGATGCGTTGTGGTTGGTGGCGAAGGGGAGGGCGACTTGGCCTCCGTGGGTATGACCTGAAAGTACGAGGGGGAAGCCGAGTTGCTCCGCCTGTTGAAAGAAACTCGGTCGATGCGCCAATAGAACAGACGGATGGTCGGGGGGGATCTCTCGGGCCAGACGTTCGAGAACTGGACTTTCGGAACGCCTTTCCATCCAGTTAATTGTTTGGGGGTCTTCGAGCCCCACCATAACGAGCGATCCACCGGCGACGTCGATTTCCTCCCATTCATCGCGAAGCAATCGAATCGATGTGAACTTCGCAATCCCCTCGGCGACTTTTTCGGTACCCGTATAGTGATCGTGATTTCCCAGTACAGCGTAGACGCCAGTCTTTGCTTCGAGTTTTGCCAGTTCGTGACAGCCGACTTCTATATAATCTGGACTGAAGTCGAAGATGTCTCCAGTAATGACGATTAGTTCGGCCTCGAGTTCATTGATCCGCTCGACGAAGCGCGCCAAGCGATCGGAGCGGAGGAGAGGGCCGATATGCAGGTCAGTGATGTGAACGAGTTTGATGTCTGTGAGCTCGCTGGGGAAATTAGCCAGGGGGAATGAGAGCGAATCGACTCGCACGCGATGGTTTCCGACGGTGGCGCCCCACAAGCCTGAGCCGAGCCCAAGGGTGACAACGAATCCACCGAGCCACAGAATTCCGATATCGCGAGCGTCCTCGGCGGCAAAGATCCAGCCGCCGCTGTAGAGCAGGGCGTATACCGTGGCCAGCATCATTCCGGTCAACAGCGCCGCCACGCTTCCGAGTATCCAGACGCGGCTGAGCACGAGGCTGAGTCCCTTTGCGTGAATGCGACTGCGGGCAACTGGAAAGAGAGCCATGTTGAGCGCGCCGATGGCAAATACGAGAAGCGACCCGGCGGCCCAGTTGAATCCGCCACCTCGAAACGCGAGGCCGGTCCAATGCACAATTAAGCTTTCGCTGAGGGTAACGAGAAGAATCGCCAACAAGAAGATGCGCGCCATGGCCGGAGCATAGGCCATCGCGGCGCTCCCCTTCGCCTGGCAGGGCGCTTAGTCGGGCAGCCTTCCGCCACTCTGATCTCTTAGCGCATGCCAACCCGCTACCAGCATCAGGGTGATCATCACGAGAAGCGCCCATTGAGACCCGGTGGGGACTTCGGCGGGCGAGTGGGAGGATCCGTGGGGACGAATAGCGAACGCATCGGCAATGATAGGGGCGAAAACGGTGTTCGCGCCTCCTTCTGCTTCCCAGAAGGCTAGGTAGGTTCCACTGGCGCCGGCGGTGAAGATGACGCTGTATTCGAAGGAGGTGGGAACGTAGACAGGAAGAAGTGAAGAGCAGTCTCAAACGTTCGACTCAGAATACCTCATGCCACCCAATCGGAATAGTCGATTCACAATAACTTCGAGCCCGGCGCTGACGGTAGTGACGCTTGTGGAGGTTTGATGAATGTCCGCAGCGAAAAAACTCGAAGAGCATGCAGAGCCGAAGTCACCGGATTGCGCATCACCGCCCATGACTTTTTGATAGATGTGTGGGCGTTCAAAGAGACTGTTCGAAAGGTTCTCTGGGTCAGGTCTGATCCTCAGCTCGGAGGGTTGATCCGATCGGTGAAGACTAGGCTCGAGCGCGGATCGTCTGGGCTTTGCCTCGTTCGTTATCACCCCCCTCGAGGTCCCGATCCTGGCTTGCGAACCCTTGGGGTAGGGCCGATAATCGCGACCCAGATTGACTGTCCGACCCCTTCAATCATCGAAGGCAAACTTTTCAACCCAGAGAGGTCGCGTTGTCCAGAGGGGCCGACGTCCAGAAGAGCCAGGAGGCTGGAACGGCGTTTCGACCGGCGGCTGTGGGGCGGGCGGGGGTTCAGTATAAACGCCGAGCATCGACGCGATGGCCCGGGACGGGGCGGCCTGACAAGGTCACCGAGCTTGACGCACTGCTCGCCCGCACCTTGGGCAGCAGGCGCCTCTGCCCGGGGACACAAATCGTCGTTGGCCATCTTTATCGACAAATACCTGAGCCAGCCAGAGTCACTCGACGACGAGTTTATATCCTGCGCGAACTGAGTACCCGCGCGAGGGGAGAACCGCGGCTCGGACTTTCGCCCATTGCCCTATAGGAGTTGAAAATGAGTCATTCAAGACAGATCCGTCTTCTCTTTATTGTGCTCTCGATCTCGATCCCGATTTTGACCTTCATCGCCTGTGGAGGAGGGGACGAGCCACCCTCCATTTTGGATGGCGACCCTGGCGCGCAGAAACTGCGAGCGCGTTTGACAAGCCAGTCGGTCTTCGACACTCCAACCGAGATTCTCGAATTGGCTCCACCGGCTCGGAATCCCAACCGGGTCGCTCTCTTCGGCGATCTTCACGTCCACACGAAGTACTCCTTTGACGCCTACGCCATGGGCACCCTCGCGACTCCCTACGATGCCTACCGATTCGCCCTGGGTGAGGCGATCCCCCATGCAGCTGGTTTCGATCTTCAGTTGAAGCAGCCCCTTGATTTCTACGCAGTGACGGATCACGCGATGTTCCTCGGCGTTGCGCCGGAGTCGGGGGACATCACCACCGCCTTCTCGCAACTGGACGTGGCCAAGCCCTTGAACGGCATCAACGACCCAGACAATATGGGGGTCACCTCGGTCCCGGGTCGCCTGCGCGCCTTCGGTACCTTCCTTCCCAGACTCCTGCTTGCCGTCGTTCAGGACGAGACCCTCGATCGCGAAACCGTTCTCGATATCACTCGCACTGCCTGGCAGGATACGATCGCCGCTGCCGAGTTGTATAACGATCCCGGTCACTTTACGACCTTTATCGCCTACGAGTACACCTCCTCGACGGACGATATGGGTAACCTTCACCGCAACGTCATCTTCAAGGGCAGCGATCGGATTCCGGCCGTACCCTTCTCCCGCTTCCACTCCCAGAATCCAGAGGGGCTCTGGGAGTGGATGGACGACTTGCGCGAACAGGGCATCGAGAGCTTGGCGATTCCCCATAACTCGAATGGCAGTAATGGCCAGATGTTTAAATTGGTCGATTGGGCCGGGGATCCCATCGACAATGACTATGCGGCGCAGCGGATCCGCAATGAACCACTCGTCGAGATCACGCAAATCAAGGGAACGTCCGAGACCCATCCGCTGCTCTCCACCACCGACGAATGGGCCGATTTCGAGATCATGCCATTTCGCGTGGCCTCGCCTGAATACAGCGAGCCAAAGGGAAGCTACGTGCGAGAGGCTTTGCGGAATGGAATGGCCCTAGAGAGACAGGGTATCGAGAATCCATACAGTATGGGTTTCGTTGGCTCGAGTGATACCCATACGGCTGCATCACAAAACGACGAGAGCGACTACGTCTCGAAGCTAGGCCTGCTCTCGGTCACGCCCGATCTTCGCGGTTCGGTTCCTCTGAATCCGCTCATTGCACTCGTCGCAGGCTATGCCGTCCCGCAGAGACTTGATGAGGTCTACGGGGAGTCCTATGTGGGCGGTGCGACTCCCACCTATGGTGCTTCGGGCTTGGCGGCGGTCTGGGCCGAGGAGAATACGCGCGAGGCGATTTATGAAGCTTTCCGGCGCAAGGAGACCTTCGCGACTTCGGGTCCGCGTATCTCTCTGCGCTTCTTTGCTGGATACGACTACGACAGTGATATGCTCGACGACCCGGATGTCATGGCGCGCGCCTATGCCGAGGGTGTCAGCATGGGAGCGGACCTGCCTGCCCAGGGAACGGATGCGCCGAACTTCCTTCTCTGGGCCCTTGCTGACCCGAACACGACATCCCTGCAACGCCTGCAGGTTATCAAGGGTTGGATTGATTCCGAGGGCGAGACCCACGAAGCAGTCTTCGATGTCGCGTGCTCCGGTGGTGTCGGGATCGATCCCGCGACCCATCGCTGTCCCGATAATGGGGCCAGCGTCGATATCGGCGATTGTTCGGTGTCCGGAGACGGCGCGGCTCAGTTGCGCGCCGTCTGGAGCGACCCTGGCTTTGATCCGGGGGAGCGCGCTTTCTACTACGCGCGAGTCCTCGAAAACCCGACCTGCCGCTGGTCGACCTGGGATGCGGTGCGTGCAGGGATTCCGGCGCGCTCGGATCTGGCCACGACGATCCAGGAACGAGCCTGGTCCTCGCCCATTCAATATCAGCCCGCCGGCGCTTCTCTCAAGCGGTAGACGTCGCGGGCAAGGGATCGAAGGAGTCCCCGGGGTTGCTAGGACTTTCGGTGACGATGAACGCTCGCTACTGAAGGCATCGGCGGCCCCGAAAGACCGCCGATGTCAGGATGGGACGTTGAGATCAACGCACCAAGAGGGAAGTAACTGGGGAATTGAGGCCTGTGAAGCTGGAGAAAAGCCATAGATCCAGACGAGGGAGGGGATGAGAAGGGCTCCGAATACGAGGGCGGTGAGGGCAAAAGCGCGCGCTGCCCTTCCTGATTCTTTAAAGATCATTCCTCTCCCGAGTGATCAGTCAGTGGGTCAGTGGCCAAACCGTAAAAGCTCAGTTGGTCAGAGGTCCATGTCCTGAACCACACCCACTAAGAACTCCGTGTTCCATTGAAGGGAACATTCTTCCCTGGCTGGAATTCGACTATTTGTCGGGCTTCCCGGCGCGAACCCATTGGGGCATTCAAGCGCTGGTCGGGCGCAACGTCCGGGCATGAATACCGGGCTCAATCCCGAGGCGGAAGCCGGTAAACCGGCCGCCGATCAACGGTTTGCCGCCAACCTGGGTGAGGTGATCGTGACCTTCTGCGCTCAGGTCTTGGATCTGTTCGGGGGTAGGGCGGTCGCCGTTCCCGGGAGGGTCTCGGGTGTCCCGAAAGGTAGCGACTCGATATACGTGGAGGTCGATGGGAAGGCGAAGCTTGAACCGTTGCGTTCCACGATCTCCTTGATGTTGTACGCCAATTCCTCTTTTACAGCGAGCCACTCGCCCCATTGCGTTGTCTTTGTAAAGCAATAGAGCATGATGTTGACGCTGGATTCACCGAAGGAGTCAACGAAAACAAAGGTTGATACACGATCCGGATTTGTTTCAAAGCCTTCGTTTCCATGAACGTAGTCCGAGATTTCCTTCACGATATTCTTGAGTTGATCCTGGCCAGTCGAGTATGTGAGCCCGATGGTCCAGTAAATCCGGCGGTTGGTCATGCGTGTGAAATTAATCAGGGCGCGATCCACGAGCATGGAATTGGGCACTGTCACCAACGCCTTATCGAATTGACGGACGCGAGTGGCTCTAAGTCCCACGCGATCCACTGTGCCCTCGAGTTCCGGAGTTTTGATCCAGTCGTTTCGGTCGAAGAGGTGATTCGAGATCAGGATGATCCCCCCGACAATATCCGAAAAAAATGCCCTGGCGCCGAGTGCCACCGCTGCACCGACGATGCCGAGGCTGCCGACCAGACCGACGATATGGATGCCCCAAACTTCGAGGACCGCTGACAAGGCGAGCATGATAAAGAGGAAACGCAAGCCGTTGATCGCGAAGTCGCGCAGGATCAGCTCAGTGCCTGCACGCCCAAAGTGCCTGAGAGATCGAGTGAGCATGGGCTCTACTAGACGCGCCAATGTCCAGAACACCATGATGATCACACCGGAGCGTATCAGTAGGCCGTAGATGCCGTCGTTCGTCGGCTCAATCCCGAGGACACGTGCGGCCAGCATAAATCCGGTGACCAGAACCACCACCTCAAGGGGGCGGCGTGTCGTATCAAGCGCCCCCTTCATGGACGGATGGTTATCCGGTGGAAAGACCCTGCCCACCGCCCAGATAAGGACGGCGGGGCCCCTCCGGCGCAGCAGATAAGTAGTCAGAATTATGCCGGCGATCAGGATGATCGCACTCGAGTCCACCCCCAAATAGGATGAGTTCCAAAGTGCGACAGCTTGGCTTTTTACCTGTTGAAATCTGTCCACTGTCTTTCCTGGCTGGGTGTAGAGTGATCTGGGAGGTCAAGCGCCTGGTTGTGTGGCGTGTAGGCTACCACTCTTGGAAAGACTACGGGGCCGCCGGAGATGTTGCCCGCGATCAGGAATCGATGGACCAAGTCGAATGACGCCCATCCGGCCCTGTGAGTTCACCCTGGTCCAGGGCTGCGCGGATACGAGATTTCACGATTTCCAGCTCGGCATCGGGTGCATCGAACTCCACCATCAGGAGCTGGAGTTTTTCCGATTGCGGGTGAATCGTGGAGTAGTGGGGCCAGCGACACGGACCCGAATGATCCCAATGACCGCAGAGTTCCATGGTCACGGCACCGCCAGGGGCGCGCTCATCGCTCCCCTGGGCCAGACGAATTTGGTATTCGACTCGGTTTGGGTATCGATGCTCCGCGGATCTTCGCGCGGTGCTTTAGCGGCAGGGCGTTCGAGTCTTGCTCGGGGTCCTGTACAGCAGAGTTCTCACTGGCCCGGGCCTCTCGGAGCATTCGAGCCAGCTTGATGTCCACGATAAAGGGACCGAGCGGGATCGTCGCTCCGACTATTCCCGCCAAGACGAGCCATGTGGGGAGTGGAACCGACTTTCGTCCAAGGATGAAGAGCACGACGAGCGCGATGAAGAGCACGCCGTGGATCGGTCCGACGATCGACACCGCTATCGGGAAATCGGCGTAGTACTTGAGCGGCATAGCGACGAAAAAAAGGATGAGAGTCGAGACTCCCTCGATGAGGCCGCCTACGAAGAGCCATCTCAAGAATCTTTGATTGAGCTTCTGCATGGGTCTCTCTTCAGAAATAAGAAGGCATTGAATACATGGATTGCCTTCTGACTCCCGCTACCACACGACAAAAAGACCCGAATACTCTATGCGTTGAAGGACTTTCGATTCTGAATCGAAGATTCGGAATGGCGAAAGCATACAGTTCAAGCATGCGGAAGGGTAGGATGTTAAAGGCCCAATTCGGACTGCCGCCGTCGCCGAATCACGAGAACGTGACTCGGCGACGGCGATCGCCCTTTTTTCGAGCACTCAGTCGTCGTCAGCAGCTTCCATTGCTTGGCCAATCACAGCGAACTGAACGTCCACGCATTCAAGGGTTTCGCATCCCCCCATGAAAGTGGAAATTTGTGCTTCGAGCATCGCTGGGTCGTCGAGTGCGGCCGGCCCGTGCCCTCGGACAACCAGGTGAATCTCAGCGGCGTCGGCGTCGGTCAGGCCCATTCCAAAGAGGATTTGACCCGGAAAAGATCCTTCGCGGAGCCGGGTCTTGAAGCTCGCTTCTCCGTCTTCGTCGGCCACGAAGCCGATTCCGGACCAGATGACCGAGCTGCTCGGAAGTACGAAGTCCTCCTCGTTGCAGCCGTCAACGCAATCCTGGGGGCTGTTGTAAATGACTGCCCAGATTGTATAAGCGTGACCGGCTTCAAGGCGAGTCGTTTCTCCCGAGAGCCGAATCTTTCGCTGCTTTCGCTTCATCTTGATTTTTGAGTCGGGAATAATATCGCCAAAGTTCGCCTCCGAAAAATCTTGGAATGGCGCTTTATCTCTTTTGGCGGCAACCATCCGCTGCTGGGTTTTGAGCGTCGCATATTGAACATCTACACAGGTGTAGATATCGCAGCCGCCTGCGAAGGTCGTGAGTTGACTGTCGAGCAGTTCGGAGTCACCAAACGCCGCAGGTCCATGCGAGCGAATAATCAAGTGAATCTCGGCTCTTCGAGCATTCATCAATCCTTCACCCATCAGGACTTCTCCTGCGGGTTCATTTTTGAACATGATTGATTCGAACTCGGCTTCACCCTCTTCGTTGGCGACAAAGCCGACGCCCGACCAGAGCGCCGAGAATCCCTCGGCTCCCATGTCGGAGAGATCGCACTCATCCACGCAGGCTGAGGGGTCGTTGAAGACCAGCGCCCAAACCGTATATGCGCTTTGAGGAGTGAGGCCACTGGTTTCGGCTTCGATGACGACGCCGCCGGAGATTCGGTCGAGCTCAATTTCCGAGTCGTGAATAGGAGCGCCGATTATGGACGCGGGCATGGGGTCCACTGGCATGAACTCATGGAAGGGGAAGTCTTCGTTGGCTAGAGCCAGAGAGGAAAGAGAAAAGACGAGTAAGGTCACCAGAGCGGGGAATCGAATCACGGAGATCTCCTTGAGTAAGCCAGCGTGAGCTGAATATTTGAGTTTGGAAAACAGCAAAAATGACATGAGTTTTTGGACTTAGGCCTCTCGGGGCGCCGGTGACGTCGGGTCTTGTGTCGTCCGAGAAAATTCCATCGCCTGCATCCTTCAGACGCGCCTGGATATTCAGTCGGAATTCCGGCCTGAATAGGATCAGAATTGCGGATTCGAATCCTAAGAATCAGCGAAGGGAGCCGATTTCGAGATAGAAACGCGATGGAAGCAGCAAGGGCACTCAATAGGGCGAAGTGCTCTCACCCAAGACCCAGGCGACAGAATGGGGGCGGCCAGGCCAGGCAGCGCCTACCGGCGAAGGAGGCGGCCATGGCCAGTGTCGAAGGTGGCCTGGGCCTAAAGGGCGCGGCTCAGCCTATCCCTGTCTAGACCCGCACCCGGGTGCGGAAGGAGGAAAGACGGGTGGTATAGGGCCATGGGTACGGGACGATTGGTTGGGTCGCTCGTCGAGTTTCTACTCTCGCCCCATATGGATCGCTCGGCCACTGTATCTGCGGTAGATAACCTCGATGCCGAATGCGAGGGCAATCATTCCCACCAGGATCCAAATCTGCATCCGAGTGTCGGGATTAGCGACAGTCTGCCAGCAGAGGGCCGTGACTGCACCCAGGCAAGCAAGAGCTCCGGCGAGTGAAATCAAGCGCGAGGCTTCTATCTCCCTGGCGCGGCGGAAGCTGACGATATTGACGGCCATGAAGACCAGTAGAAAACCTGTCGAGCCCATGGTGGCGATGGCATTGAGCGGCACGAAATTGGCGACCAGGAGCGTGAGAATGGCGAATATGAACATGCCCTCATTGGGCCGACCCTTGATATTGCGTTCGAGTTCTGAGGGGAGTTCTCCGGATTTCGCGATGATATATGTCAACCGGCCCGAGCTATAGAAGGTGGCGTTGATTGCCGAAGACGTCGCGAGCAGAGCGGCAATCCCGATCATCATGAATCCAGGCGTGCCCATGGAGAGGCGGGCGGCCTCGGAGAGTGAATAAGTGCTGTACTGGGAAACTTCCTCCATGGAGAGATGCCCCACGGTGACGATGGCGATCAGCGCGTAGATGGACATGACCAGGATGACTCCGCCCATATAGGCTATGGGAAGGCTTTTGCGCGGCTCCCTAATCTCTCGAGCGGCATTGGCGATCAACTCGAAGCCCTCGTAGTTCAAGAAAATGATCATGGCTCCCGAGATGATCCCGAACGTGCTGACCGTGTAATTCTCGGGGGAGAGAATATGGGTGTGGGGCATGGGCGAGCTCAGGCCGGCGATTATGAAGATGCCCAGGAGGATCAATTTCCCAATATTGAGAAGATTCTCGGAGCGAATGACCAGGCTCGGGCCGAGAAAATTGATGAGCACGAGGACTAGGAGCACGCTTGAGAGCAAGATATGCCGCCATAAATCGAAGTCAGCGACCCCAAGCATGCGGGCTCCGTAGGCCCCAAAGGCATATGCGTAAATTGCGAGCAAGACGACGTAGTTCATACAGAGCAGGATATTCAGCGCCCCGGTCAGAATGCCCGTGCCATAGCCCCGATTCAGAAAGTCAACGGTGCCACCTTCACTCGGAAAGGCGAGGGTGAGTTTCCAGTACGAGTAGGCGGTCAAGAGCGCGACGAGTCCCGCGATGCAGAAGGCCACAGGGGCGGCGCCTCGGGTCAATTCGATGGCGAGCCCGGTAATGGCGAAGATGCCTCCCCCCACCATTCCCCCCACGCCAATGGAAAGCGCGGAAAAAGTCCCGATTTTCTGGTCTTTCAAACAGCCCTCTTTCCGCCCAGGCCGAGTATTTCCCCATACAACACGGAAAGGTCCGAGGGATCGAGGAGCACTTGTCTGGAGACAGGAGAATAGGGCAATTAAGTCGATTCACGGCAGAAAGTTTGGGTCAGGGCTGCGGCGACAGAGGCCCTGTACTGAGGTCATACCCAATGCCGTCCCAGAAATTGCAGTTGGGGATTGGGTCGATTTGAGTGGTGGAGGCCGAGTTTTCCAAAATCAGATATTGAAAACCGCTTGCCGTGAACTCCGGCCATTGAAAAAGAGCATCTCCGTTGGGGGGCAGTTCTCGCGCGAACGAGTTCCAGTAGCCGATTATTGTGTTGGAAAGCGCGTCCTCATCCGGAGTGACGTTTTGTATGCCAAGCTGTTGGAAGCTGTGAAATACGAAGGGGACCTCGTCGCCGTGGCAGGCTTCGCCAGTGCATGCTGAAACTGATGGGACGGCATTGATGTCGGTCGCGTTAAAGCGGTATGCGTAGAGGCTTGAAGTCGTTTGCTGAGCGACGAATTGGTTCGAACACCCGAAGAGGTAGTCGGTGAGGATATTTGAGAGCGGCGTTAAGTAGTTGGTCCAGGGTAGGGGGGAGTAGAGACCTTTGATCTGCGCTCCGTTCGTGAGGCCAAAAAAGAAAGTCAGCATCGCTTCGTACGCGTCCTCGGAAATTTCACCCTGATCGCTTACTCCCCAGGTAAAAGGGATTCCTCCCGACCCATTCGCGCCGAGAATGGTTGGCAGGTTGACGCCGCCGTTCTGCGCCGAGGCTATGGGCTGCTGCTCAACAAAAACCCCAGCACCATCAATCGTTGGCGCGAAGACCAAGAGCCCGGCGATGTCCGCGCCTAAGATGCTTCTCAACTCGGCTGAAACGGTTGCCTGAGCGGTGACGACGCTAAGCGCCGTCGCTTCGCGCATGCAGTTGACTTTGTCGAGTTCGCCCTCGCAGCCGAGTTCTCTGCTAAGAAGCTCGGCGTCTCCTATGCCTGACTCTCTGTCTTGAACGGGAGGCCAAACGGGTTGCTCTCCATGATGATTGCTTGAAATAAACTCGGATTCCTACTCGAGGGAATCGAGAGTGCGTGAAACCCGACGGATATGGCACCGGCGCTCTGCCCGAAGAAAGTGACGCGACTAGGGTCGCCGCCGAAAGCGGCAGCGTTGTCGCTTACCCATTGGAGCGCGAGTTGTTGGTCTCTGAGGCCGTAGTTACCTTCGAGGCCATCTATTCCAGTAAGGAAACCGAGGGCACCGACGCGATAGTTGAGCGTCACCACGACGACGTCCTGCTGTGCGGCCATGTATGCGCCGTCGTAGATAGGCACTGAGTTCGCGCCCGCATCGAACGACCCCCCGTAGACCCACACTAGGACCGGGAGCGGCGACGGTGGTGGGGTTCCGTGCGGGCGCCAAATATTGACAGTCAAGCAATCCTCGCTGGTCTCCGCTTCTACGAGGCCAAATTCCGATGAATCGTCTTGCGGGCACCCAGGCGATTTTTCAACTGCGCGAAATACCCCAGCCCACTCCGCTTTGGGAATCGGGGGTCGCCACCGGTTTTCCCCGGCCGTGGTTTCGGCGAATGGAATGCCAAGAAAGACCTCAGCCGCTAGCCGCCCAGGCCGGTTGGGGTCTCGATCCGTCCGCAAACGGTGCCGATTGTCGTCTCGATATTCTCGCTGGTGCAAGCCTGATTGCCCGAACCTGAGTTATTCTCACTACACCCCAGGGAGAGCAAAGCCAGCACGCTTAAAACGAGAATATGCATCCGAGTCTCCGTTTTGTTCCGAGTCGCAGCCCTGGGCGAATCTACAAAAGGTGCTTCTACGTCTTCGCCACAGGATGCCCCATTGGCCGAAGAAGCTTTCAATTCGTCGGGCCCTTCTCCTCAAGGCGCGCTGGTTCCGTATCCGGCTGAGACGATTCTGGGTATTCTTGAGGGCCTTCAGAGATAACGACTAAGGAGATTCCGTTGATTCAAGACGGAGCGCACCTTGCCCAAAGCGAGGAAGAAAAGGAAGCGGTCTACCGCTTTCGCTACGACGTCTACGTCGAAGAAATGGGGCGCTACCGGGGAATCGCTGATCACGCGAACCGACGCTTTTGCGAACCCGAGGATGAAAGCGCGCGCATCTTCTACGCCGCGGTGGATGGGGAGGTTGTCGCCACCTCGAGATTCAACTGGGGAGGAGATGCTCCATTCACAGAGCGGCTGGTTGACCACTATCGGCTAGCGCCTTTTTTGGCCGAAATCCCCGGTGAAGCGATGGCTGTGGGGGAGCGGGGGATGGTGAGGCCCGATCTGCGCGGGAGTTCTATCTTTTGGGAACTCGGAGAAAAATCACAATCCTTTATCGGCGAAAAGCGCGTCCAGCTGATTTTTGGTGCGTGCGAGCCTCACCTGCTGAGTCGCTACGTCAGCCAGGGCAGCCGGACCTTTGCCGCACAGAACATCAGCAGCCCTGATTCGGGGTACCTCATCCCGATTGTGAATGTCGTCGAGGACATCGACTACCTCCGGCGTATTGGCTCTCCATCCGTGGAAACTACTCGAGATTGGGGCGACGAAAAAAAGATCCCCGAGTGCATAGAGAGGCTTCTCGCGGACCAGGGCAACGTAGTCAGCCAGCGACTCGTAGATTCAGGGCTCTACCTGGGTGAAGTGAACCACTCGCTCGAAGATCTCAATGAAAATCAGATTTCGACCCTTGAAGGCCTGACGAATGACGAAGTTATGGGTGTGATCCACAAGAGCAATATCATTCACTGCGAGCCGGGCGACCATGTGATCAAGAAGGGCGGAACCGCCCGGAATATGTTCGTGCTTCTCGAGGGCCACGTCGAGGTTCGCGATGAGGGAGCGCTCCTGGGGGTATTCGGCCCTGGCGACGTCTTCGGGGCCATGGCCTTCCTCCTTGAACGGCCACGGGTGGCTGATATGTACGCTGCGACCTCCTGTCGTATTCTCAGCTTGAGCGAGCGCACTATCCGTAAGGCGATCGATTCGGACGCTCAGGGTGCCGCCCATCTCATGCTCAATATCGCCAAGATCCTCTGCCTGCGTCTACTTCAAACGCGTTGAAGCGTGTCCGGGGCATTTGCACCGAGAACAGCACACGAAGTCCGGGGCAGAGTGGGCGTCTCGGAACTTGCTGAGGTTGAGCTCTTCCGTGCAAGCCGATCCATGGCACGGAACCAGGGCCTTCGCCTCAGGCCACCCGGACAGCCACGCGATGGCAAGCGTTATTGAGGTAGCCCTTGGGATTCCACCCGGGCACCAACATGGGTTGCATTCGGCCTGCTTGATCCGTGGCCCGGGCCCATATCTCGTAGTAGCCCTCCACGGGGAAAGTCAGTTCGCCTTCAAAGCGTTGCCAAGCGAGTCGATTCGGAGGTTCTCTGAGTTCACAAGTGGACCACGTTTGCCCGAAATCACCCGAGAGTTCGACCTGACGGACTTCGAGGTCGCCGGCCCACGCGTGACCGCCTACCCGAATCGGCTCATTCACCGGATGAACCGTCCCCGAGCGAATCGAGGTGATCAAGGATTTCACCGGCATCGACTCGATGATGCACATCTCAGATTCATCCACGGCCTCACCGGGTGCCACCGGAGTGCAGGGGACCCGATAGGCCTTTCCCGTCATTTTTGTTCCGTCGTGAACTCGATCGCGGATATCGATGCGGGTAAGCCATTTTCCTGAAGTCGAACCCGGCCAGCCCGCACATACGAGCCGAAGGGGAGCGCCATGAAGCGCTGGGATTTCGCCGCCGTTGATCGAGAAGGCCAGCAACGTTTCGTCCTCGAGTGCCTTGGCCATGGGGACTCCGCGGGAGATCGCGCTTTTGGTGGGGTCTCCGCTGGCATGACGATCTGCGCCCTGGTAACCGATGTAGACGGCACTGTCCTGGACTCCGCATTCTTCAAGAACGTCTCGCAGGCGAATGCCCGTCCATTCAGGGCAACCGACCGCGCCTGTGCTCCATTGGTTGCCTCGGGCGCGCGGTCGGTACTCTGAGCGACCGTTCCCTCCGCATTCGAGTTGTAGCTGCAACGTTTGCTTGGGAAAGCGAGACTTCAGTTCTTCGAGGGTAAAGCGTTTTGCCGTGCGAACGGACTCGCCGCCGATGTCGAGAGTCCAGGTAGATGCGTCGACGTTGCTCGGGGGGAATCCATTATTTCGGACAAAGAGTCGGTCATTGGGCGTGATGTCATCGTTGAGCAGGTAGGCAGGAGTCTCGGCATTGAGCGGCCGGTCGTTGAGGACGACGAGTCCTTCGTGCTTGCCTGGAATTCGGAAGCCTTCGGGTGTGTCAGCCAAGGCCGCGGGGATCAGGCCGGCCGGCATATTGCGTGCGTAGGGAATATTTAGCCCAAGCACCGCGCCCATGGCAGTGAGTCCTGCCCCGTGTAGGAATCCACGCCGGGTGACGGGGTCTGAGCGCCGTCCCCAAAGCTTCTCGTCCGCCGCAAGAGGGTCTTCCTCGTATAGGTCGTGAATTCCTCGTTCGTCGTGTTCTTTAGTCACGGATTTTTCTCCCTGGGGACGGGGGTGTGGGCGGCGATGAGGAGATCGGCGGCATTAAATGTTCGGGAAGCGCAGGGCGTCGTGTGTCATCTGCGACCTGGGGCCTACCATAATAGGTCGCTAGATATTCGACGATGGCGTCTTCGGTTTTGGGATCCAGAGGCCAGAGACCCTGTTTCTTCTGCATCCAATTGATGAGTTCGCGCCATCCCTGGCTGTCGGATCGATTCTGCGTCACCAGCTTGTCTGAATGGCAGGCCGTGCAGTTCGCAATCACCAACTCACGCCCCTGACCCGCCGCGAAATTTGAGGCGTCGAAATTAGATCCGGGTTCTTTCGCGATTGTCAGGGGCTTGGGGGACTCACCTTCTGCCGTTTGGGCCAGGGGAGTGTAGGCCAGTAGGCATATTCCAACGACGAACCATCTGATTTTCAAAATGTCGTCTCCGGCTTGCGCAATGCTCATTGCCCAATCGCTTGTCCCCAGTGTAACCGAATCCCAGGGGCAATTCGCTGAGACGCGACAAGACCTCGCAAATCGACGAGGTGCGACTCGCTTCCTATGCTGGCTCCATGTCAGCCCAAGTTGATCCTCGGATGGAGGGCAATATCCAATAGGGCTTGCAGGGTGTCTGTGGCTTGATCAAACGCGCCTAGGTAAGAGGAGTTGGCGGCGAAGAAGGGCGCGTCGCACTCACTTTGAGATGAGACACATAGGCTCATGAGGTTGGCGAGGGAGTTGAAAGTTTTCTCTGTCCGGGTTTCGTCACCGTTGGGGGAATTGTGAAGCCGGTCGGCGGTTAGCCCTTTGGCTGGATCGACAGGAATTCCCGCGATATGGGCTGCACTCTGGACCCCCCGAGAGGGTCCGCTCAGGTCGCCTTGGTCGAGAAAATGAGCCGTCGCGAGAGCCATGGCCACGGTGGTTCTCTCGTTTACGACCACCGCGCGCGAAGCCTGGTCTGGCGTCATGACTACGGGATAGAAGAACCCGTGCGATGGCTCCGATGGAAGCACCCGCCGGAGCAGGTGACGCCGCGGCAGAGCTTGGGCGTGGCGTTTCGGACCAAGCTGGGATTGAGCGACTGTGTTCTGGAGTGAGCCCAAATGATTTCAAGTGAGCACGCCTCTTTTTTTTAATAATCGGTTTCCGAAGCCAAGGGCCCCGGCACCTCCTCTTGGGCATTGAGGCGAGGGAGCAGAATCAGCCAGGCAATGGCAGATCCACCGGCGAACGCTTCGTACCCGAGAACGCCCCATGTATACACAGTGCCGCTGTCATCAACGACCAATCCGTAGAATCGGCTGATCGCCATGCAGCTGCCGAGAAACGCAAGGGTCCACAAGAGTTTCTCGAAATAGCGCTTGTCATAGAGCGCGAGCGCTGCCATCAGCCCTACAGCGAACTGCACACCACCGTACATCACGCGAACATCGGTATTGCCAGTGGGGTGGGTGCCCGTCACTCCGATAATCTGCAGAATGATGTCGGTGTTGAAAATGCAGATGAGCCCCCACGGTAGCCATACCATCAGGGTAAGAATGATGTAGGGTTTTGAATAATTCATCAGCCTGTTCCTCGCTTGAAGACCTGAGTGCTTCACATGGACGCGAATGAGCTTGGTGGGTCAGCCTAGACGGGACCGCTTAGGGCTGGGTATAGCCTATTAGATGCGACTCTTCGGCGAAGCCGAACTGCTCGGGTGAGACTTGGCGAAGATTCCCCAGCGGGTCTCGAACTCAAGCCGTTGCAGCTGTGCAATGGGAAGAACAGGATGTCTCGATTGAAGAGTAGCTACAGGTCAATGGGGCTCGCTGCTTTCGTAATGCTCTGCCTTCCAAGCTTCGCCGAAGCCGGGCCAGGAGACGCGGTGGACGGTCCATTCCGATTCGCCGGTCAGACCCATAGCGACGGGGCATTCGAAAACGTCACGAGTGGTGAGAATGTCTACGATCCCATGGTGGATTGGAAGTCTAAGATGCCTGAGGGCTTCCAGGCGACGCGGAGCGCTTCGTATCCCTGGGCGACGACTACCTATGGCAGTGACGAACTCTGGATGGGGACGATCTCCTTGGGCTGGTGTGTTTGGCCGTTTCAGAATTTAGAGTTTCCGATCTACCTGACTACCTACGAAAGTCGGTTTACGGGTTGTTCTGTGCAAGACGTTCTAGCGACGCCTTCACAGATTTATGTTTACGATTTTGGGAAGGGTACTCAAGAACTGATTCACGAGGGTTCACTGGCGAGTGGGGGCAAGGAGTATGCCCAAGCGAAGGAGCGGCACGAAGGCATGACGCGGCTCTCGGTCATGGGCTTACGCGCTGCGGGCACATTTGGCGACCTGATATTCTTCGCGGGGCATCATCTGCACTCGGACAACGAAGGGTGGCTGCGCATCTACGTATTCAACGCGAAGAAGCGTGCATTTCTCGGTTTCAGTGAGTTGCGCGGAGACACGACTCGACGTTTTAAGACCATCACGGACGGGAACGGCGAAAAAGGCTTTTACACGATCATCGGCGCGGAGACCGGCATGATGCAAAATGGTGAAGGCCCGACCGTGATGCTGCGTTGGGTGGGCACCGAAGAAGAGCCCTTCAAGGGTGGCAATTATTTGCAGACGGGTGATCGAGAGGGGGCCGGCTGGGACATAGTTTCCGCTCCGGGCTTAGATGGCCGATTCGGGATGATCGGGGACTTTCAGCAGTTCACACATGTCGATGGGACCGAGCGTTTGGTTATGTCGTCGGCCGCGCACCCGCTTCTCTATGATCCGGAAACGGGCAAGCGAAACCCCGACCTGCACGAATCTGTCATGTTGTTGTCCGAGCCCGTGCCCGCCGGCGGTTGGACGCGCGACAACCTGATGGATTTTGAGATCGCATTTGGCATGGATCGCTACGATCCGGACGTCAGGGGTCGCTGGGGAGCCAAGTGGGGAACGACGAATATCCACGAGGGATACATCTATTTCGGTACCTATCATCAAGGAACCAATGCCGGATATCTGCATTTTAAGAAAGCCGATGGCTCTCTATACGATGAGCTGACCTCTACTCGGGATAAGCATGAGGAGTTCGCGGTCAATCAGTGGCGGGCGAGCTCGATCTTCCGGATGAAGCTGGAAGATCTGGATGCGATCGCCGCCGGCAGAAAAGATCCGGATCTGCTCTACGGTTATAGTGACTTTCGAGTGGCGAACGATGCAGGCGATTGGGTCGATCAAAAAAATAGCCTGGGGGTGGAGCCAAGGTTCGGGGAAGCTGGCTTGGGTCACCCAGGCAATGTCTATTCCTGGACTTCGTTGAGTAAAGACGGCCAGCTCTTCTGGGGTTTTTTTGATGCCTTCTCGGGGACTCATGATCTGCTCTTCGAGGCCGACTCAAGCTGGTTTCTGCTCTATCCCGGCTACTCCCTGCCAGTCCCTTTTGCGGAATATTTTCGGGATAGCAGTCTGACCCGAGCACTCTATGACTGGGCAAAGGGTGAGATGTCCAGCAAGGGCCTTGGCCAGGACTTTGTTCCCGGCGGCGATTTGATCGTCTTCGAAGGCGAGGGGGAGGCTCGCGCCTTGACTAATAAGGGGTTCGGCAACCCGTGTTCCAACGGCGTTCGAAATGCAGAGGTCCTGGGCGACCGGATCTTCTTTGCGACCTCGACCTGGTGCAATCTGTCCGATCGTGCAGGCCTGGAGTTCTATGAATACCTGCCCGACTTGGATGAGCAGAGGCTGGATCAACGGGAATCAGTTTCCCTTGCACCCACGGATTAAGCTTTCCGAAGTTCACAGCTGAGGGGGCCACCGAGCAGTGCCTGGGTGCTGCCCACCGGGGCCGAACGCCACTCTCGGAGTCCCTTGGGCATGGCCGACTCCAGGCGGCCGACCCGGGTTCGCATCCGCGAACTAGACTGTATTTATTTCAAGCACTTACGCAACCCGATGCGTCCCCGCCGCCCACCGCCTCGCCTCGCTTCCCGGATGCATTTCTCGCGCGAACTCGCCAGCAGTCGGTAGGGGCGATGGGCCCGGCGCAGGGGGCCCGCCTTTAATCGAGGCGGAGAGGGTGCGGTCCATTGACTGGCGCACGGAGAATGCCGGGACAGAGGGGATGGTTGCCCCTAGAATGGGGAACCTATTAAAAATGGAGCAGAGAAATTGGGCGACGTGATAGCCGAGCAGGATCAACCGGGAATGGTGGAGTTTCGGAGCCCCGAGCAGGAGCAGGCCGAGGCGGGCCGCGACGTGCCGGCGGCCCACGAGATGGCCCTCGATGACATCAACCCGCTGAACGCGAATCTTTTCAGCGAGAATCGCTGGCAGGGGCACTTTGAGCGACTGCGCAAAGAGGATCCCGTTCATTTCAACGAGATCGAATCGGCTGGGCGCTATTGGTCAGTGACCAAGTATGACGATATCAAGAAGGTGAGCTCGGATTGGGAGACCTTTTCCTCGGCTCATGGCATTACGCTCGGCTTTCCCGTCGCATCGAATGGCCCGGTCTTCTTTCAGCAGGCCAGTCCCGCTTTCATTTCACAGGATCCGCCGGGGCAGACAGCCCAACGTAAGACGGTTCGTCCGTCGGTCGCGCCGCGCAATCTCGCCCGGCTGGAGCCTCTTATCCGTCAGCGGACGTGTGATTTGCTCGACTCCCTGCCCGAGAACGAGACATTTGATTGGGTTGATACGGTCTCGATCGAGTTGACCACGGCGATGCTCGCAACGCTCTTCGATTTTCCGTTTGAAGACCGCCGGAAGCTGACGCGCTGGTCGGATATCGTGTTTGCGATCCCCCAGCCCGGGGGGGTCGTCGAATCTCAGAACCAGAAGCGCAACGAGATGATGGAGTGCGTGGCGTACTTTTCGGAACTCTGGGAGGACCGCAAGAATCGGAGCGAGGGAACCGACCTTGTCTCTATGCTCGTGCACGGCGAAGCAACCAAGCATCTGGGAGCGGCCGACCACCTGGGCAACCTGCTTCTCCTCATCGTGGGTGGAAACGATACGACGCGCAACACCATGTCTGGAAGCGTCTACGCACTCAACAAGTTCCCCGACCAATACGACAAGCTTCAGGCGAACCCAGGTCTTGTTCAGACGCTGGTGCCCGAGATTATTCGCTGGCAGACGCCGCTTTCGTATATGCGAAGGACCGCGACCCGGGACTGTGAACTCGGTGCCAAGTCGATTCGGAAAGACGACCAGATGCTCATGTGGTACGTCTCGGGCAACCGCGACGAGGATGTCTTTGAGAACGCGAACGCCCTCGACATCGAGCGCCCCAACGCGAGTCACCATCTCTCATTCGGCTACGGTGTCCACTTCTGCATGGGGAGCCGCTTGGCCGAAATGCAGCTCCGTGTCCTTTGGGAGGAGATCCTTCAGCGCTTCGAGCGAATCGATGTGCAGGAGGAGCCGGACCGTACCCTCTCGTCTTTCGTGAACGGCTATACCCGCTTGCCGGTGGTGGTGACGCGTAAGTGAAAGCGCGCCACCTGAGCTCTCTTGCTCAACGAATAAGTTCGGCTTCGCGAGAGCTTAGACAGCCCAGGAGCCTGTTTTACTACGGGCGATGAGGGCTTTTGTTATGAGTGTCGGAGACGGAAAGCACTACGTCATCCTGGGTCGTCCCGAATCGGGTTACTCGATGAAGGTTCGGTCGGCCATGCGCTACAAGGGCGTGCCGTACGAGTGGCTGGATCGCAGCCATGGCACCGGCAAGCTCTTTCAGGAACACGCCGTCGTCCAACTGATTCCGCTCGTCTTCAGGCCAGATGGAACGTCGACCCAGGATTCGACGCCGATTCTCGAGGAACTCGAGGAAAAGCATGGGGAACCTTCTCTCCACCCGGGTGATCCGGCTCTGCGCTTTCTCTCCGATTTGATCGAGGAGTATGGCGACGAGTGGGCAAATAAGCTCATGTTCCACCACCGTTGGGGATACCGGCCGGACCAAAAACATCGCTCGCGGACACTCGCGCGCGGCATGCTGGAAGGCCACCCGCTGCGAGCCTTCGCGCCGGTACTCGCAGCTTTTATCGTGCGTCGAATGATTCCGCGCATGAGCTTCGCCGGGGCCAATAAGAACAACGCGCCCCTCCTTATCGAGTCCTGGGAGAACCTCGTTACCCTGCTGGATGCCCATCTCGCCCACCGTCCCTATCTCTTCGGTGGCCGTCCGGCCTTTGGCGATTTTGGTCTCTGGGGCCAGCTCTATCAGGCTTATACGGACCCGACCTGCGGAGCCTATTTGCGCGAGCACGGGTTATGCGTTGTCGCGTGGCTCGAGCGTATGCTCGACCCGAAGTGCGAGGACGAGTTTGAAAGTTTCGAGGCGCTCGCGCCGACTTTGAAACCGATTTTTGAGCGCGAAGTGGGCCCTCGATTTTTGGCCTGGGGGGCGGCCAATGTGGCGGCTTGGGAGGCGGGGGACGAGCAGGCGGAGCTCGAGATGGATGGCCGACGCTATCACCAGAAGACGTTTAAATATCCCGCTGGCGGACTGACTCGTTTGCGCAGTGCATACCAGGCTCTTGCCACGAATTCGGAACTACTGGAATTCCTGAGCCAGACGGGCTGCCTCGGTTATATCGACGGGGAGAGTGCTCGAGGCAGAGCGATGGCTACCCCTAGCTAATTCGTAGGCTCTCGAAGGAAAGGAAAGTGGCGATGTCTGATCGACAGCCCGATCTGGAGAAACGTACCGAGGCCTTTTTTTCTGCCATCACGCTTGGGGACTGGCAGGCGGCAGCCGACCAGATCCATCCCGAAGCCGTCGCTATCCAGAATATTGTCGGGAAGGAAACAGATGCCCGCGAATTGCTCCAATCGATGCGGGGGATGGTCGAATCCCTTGATTCGCTGAGGTACGAGAACGTGCGTCGTGTGGTGGGGAATGATGCTGTCGTCGAACAGCACGACGTATGCATGACCCGAAAAGACGGCCTGGAAGTGCGCCTCGACGTCTGCATTATTCTGGGATTTGACCCAGCAGGGATAATCATTCGGATCGACGAGTATTTGGATTCGGCGGCCGCTGCACGTCTGCTTGTAGGCGGCGATTCGAATCGCGCTTAGCGCTTTTAGAGTTGAGCGATGAGCCCGGAGGCTTCGACTCCTGCAACCGCGCAGAGTTGGTCGTTGGGGCCCGTGTCGCCCGAGACGCCGATCGCGCCGATCAGATCGCCGTCGCGGGAGATGTGAGCACACCCCCCGGAGACGGAACGAGCCGGTCGTCAGCAAGGCCTCGAAAGGTTTGAAAGAGCGGTCCCATTCCTTCGGCCATGGCCGTGAAGGTTTGAGTGGAAAAACCCAGTCCGAGGCAGCCCCAGGCCTTCGCCGTGGCTATTTGTGGACGCATGAGCGCTACCCGATCCTCTGTCATCATCGCTTTCGTGGTTCCCGCTGCATCGAGCAAGGCGACGCAAATCGGCGCGAGCTCCAAGCGTCGCGCCTCGGCGATGGCGCCGCGCGCCATGGCGTTCGCTTCTTCGAGGGTCAGGGTGGCTCGAGGGCTTAGAGTCGCTTTCATTGCTGTATTCTCCCTGTGGTCGGTGTGGGGTGATCGGTTTCTGAGTCTTCGCGCCTAAGCCGAGAATCGGTCTCGAATTTGGCTGGCTGCCGCACGTGCCACGAGCGGTAGCATGCGTAGCTTCTGTGCGGCGGGCATCCGGTGCCCCCAGCGTGCCATGCAGCGATAGGTGACGATCGGTTCCGGGGTTTCGATGAGCCGCCCCTCTGCGCCGATCTCCGCCTGGAAGCCCGAAGGCGAGACGACATAGAAGGTGAAAAGGTTGTCGTTCCGCCAGGGTGGAACGAACGCTTGTGCTCACTGTCGGCGCCAGCGGATCGAGCATGATCGCAGTCAATCGCTTTCGAGCCAGGCTACGAGCACGACGGACCGTGGCGATGGATGCCTCGTCGATCTCGCGGCGCTCGAGGCTGATGAGAAGAATCAGCCTCAGAAACTCGGGGCGCTCTTCCAGGGCACTGGCTGCCGCATTGAGCAGGCCCTCGAGCCAGCGACTCGCCGCATCCTCGATGACCGCTCCGAGGAGCGCTTCCTTGTTCTCGAAATGCCAATAGATGGAGCCAGCAGGGAGGCCCGACCGCTTCTTTACGGCAGCGATGCTGGTTCCCGCAAAGCCCCGCTCGGCCATCAGTCCCATGGCAGCGTCCATGATCCGTCGGCGCGACTCGAGGCCGCGTTCCTCCCGGCGGGTGGGCCTGCTCGTGACTTGGCTCAAATCGGCCTCCTAGCCCGGCACCCGGTCGCGATTCCCTCGTGCCTTGGGTCCAGCCCGGGGTCGGATGCTTCTAGAATGATCGTTCTACAATCAATCCGAAAGCCCTCTTGATGTCAACCGGGCCACAGGGAGCCGGGGGCGCTTCGAAGCTGGGCGGGGGCTAGTGGGCCGGGATAGCCATGCCGCGCTCGACGGCGGGACGCGCGGCGATTCGCTCGAGCCAGTCGACCACCCGGGGGCGGCTGATGACCCAGTCGGCACCGATGCCTTGGGCGATTCTGAGCCATGGGAAATGCATGATGTCGCCGATGGAGTACTCGCCGGCGAGGTAGTCGCGGTCTCCGTTCTCGAGAATTCGGTCGATGACCCCGCAGAGACGGTCCATTTCACCGCCGAAGATCTCGATCATCTCCTGGTTCTTCTCGCCTTCCTTGCGGAGGGCTGCGCCGAGCCGCCCCAGGTTCGGGCCGACTCCACCGGTCTGGAAGAACGCGTATTGAATCGCCTCGAGCCGCTTGCGCGGATCCTTGGAGAGGATGAGACCCTCGGGATCGTATTCCTCCCCGAGGTGCAACAGGATCGCTCCACTCTCCCAGATCGCCTGACCGTTGTCTTCGATGGCGGGGATTTTGTGATTGGGATTGATCGCGAGAAAGGTATCTGAGAACTGCTCTCGCTCTCCCGTGTTCACGGGGACGACTTCGTAATCGAGCCCGAGCTCCTCCAGGGCAATCGAGATCTTGCGACCGTTCGGCGTCGTCCAGGTGTAGAGCTTGAGCATGGAGATTTCCTTCCTTGCATCCCCACTTAGAGAGGCACCAAGAGGCTAAGCCCGAGGTCGCCTCGGGGAGGGGGAGGGTGATTTCTCGCCAGGGGCGCCGCCTCTAGCGCGCGTTGGTCGAGAGGAACCACAACATCAGCTGCTCGACGGTGGTCGCGAAGGGCGGAACCAAGAGGAGGCCGAGTGCCCAGGCCAGGGCGAGGCCGCCACAAAATTTTGCGTAGGTAGTATTTTTCATGATCATTGACTCCGGGGTGCCATTTCAAATATCCAGGTGTCGCCGTCGGCAATGCTCTGGGTGATCTGGGCGACGGCCTCGGGGCTTGCTCCCCCGGCGTATTTCTGGGCCAGTTTCGTCGCCACGCCGCTCGTAAGGGCGGGATCTTTGACGCGTACGAGTTCGCGTTCGTAGCGAAGACCGTCGACTCGTGCGACGGCCAGGCTGCTGCCTTTCTCGACGTCGAACGCCCAGTCCTTCCAGAGTTTCCCGAGAAACGAGCGCATATACCCGGAGGGAACGTAAACCTTGCCGCCGCTCTCCATGACGAAAATTCGTCGAGAGCTGGTGGGCTCACTGGTTTGCAATTCGATGGTGACAACGTCGTCGGTGAACGACCAATTGGGTTCGGGTCCCTCATGCAGTTGGCCCGAAACCAAGGCGCCACCGGGGAAAAGTACAGAGGGGCCATCGGCCCCCTGGTGCTTGACCTTCAGGGTCACGAGGGTGACCGCCAAGAGCAGGACTGGGACCCCCAGGATCTGGCAGATGGTTCTGAGCATTTTTCCTCCTCGGTTGAAAGCCCGCACACAATAACGTCCGAGTCGGCTCTCGTCCCATCTTTGCAGGCCCTGGCCGAAAAAATCGGCGTCAGCGTCTGCCTGAAGTCCTCTATCCCCATTGGGGGCCCTGGTGTCCCTGGGCAAGAGCGGGGAAGGGCCATCGGGAGCACGGACGCTGCTCCCCCTGGATCTTGGGGAAGCAGGGCTTGGCACGATCAGGCCACGACGCCTGGCCTGCGCTGGAACAGATAGAGAATGATGCCGACCGAGATCAAGCCGACCAAGCCGTTCTGGCCGAGCTGGGCCACCAATGAGGTGATATTACCGACCACATTGCCGCCGATAAATGGAATCGACGATCCGAACAGGAGTTGCAGGACCACTGCCAACGCAACGAGCAGAAGACCCAGTTCGGTGACCTCGCGGAGCCATTCACGTACGTTTGCATCATGGTATTCCCCCCCCCCATTAGGAAAAAGACCCGGTTCCCAATGACCGGGACCAACTGCAGAATACTGTTCTAAATTTGAATAAAAATCAGTTCTATAAAACGCATGGAGAACGACACAAAAAAGTGAATAAATTGGTCACTGGATGATCCCGTGTGGGACTCAAACCCCGGTAAGGGCTGGGGGGGAGAGTGCGGTTTTGGGAATGATCAGGCCTTGGAGCGCGCGAAGATCCCTGGCGAGTGCCATCTGTAGCTCTCCCAGGGTCACTCGGGCCTTCTGGCTTTTGCCCTGAGCGAGTTCGAGTTCGATCCGGCGAGCGAGCCTCTCTGTTGTCCGAGCGCCCATGGTGGAGGCAGAGCCCGCGACTCGGTGGGCCAGCCTGCAAGTCTCGTCGATCCCATCCGAATTCAGGGCATCCACGAGCAAGGCCATATCGGCGGGCCCGGTGCGAAGGAATACACCGACCAGGCGAGCGAAAAGATCCATGTCGCCGCATGCATGGGAGAGGGCCCTGGCCCCGTCTATGGAGGGTTCCGAGAGGGTATCCAGGCTCGACTGGGATGAAAGCTCTTCCATCGCGGGGAACTCTCCTTCGTCAATTCGCCTCAATGGGCGAGATTTTTTCAACCCGTGGCTCTTCGGTGGAGAGTCGTCCTGTGAATGCCAAGAATCTGCGAAGCGACGGTCTTAGAGCCGTCGACCTTTTGGAGAACCGTCTCAATGTATAGATCGCTCAGCGCCTGCATCGAGAGATCCATACGAAAGGCTGCATTGAGAAGATTGTCGATGGCATTTTCGTCGGATTCAATTCGGACCACGGGGTCGGCGGCTTTTTTAAGGTGTTTTCTTTCGATCAGCGAGGCATCGGTCAGGGTGAGGATTCTCTCGATGAAATTCTCAAGCTCCCGCGCATTGCCAGGCCAGAGTTTCTTGGAAAGATCTTCAATGGCCTCCGCAGAAAAATGCCGATTGCCGTTCCCGTGACGATCTAGGAAGAGGAGGGCAAGGGCTCCGATGTCTTCCGTTCTTTCTCTCAGCGGAAGCAAATGGATTGGAATCACATTGAGCCGATAGAAGAGATCCTTTCGAAAACGGCCATTGAGCATTGCCGTATGGAGGTCGGCGTTCGTGGCGGCCACGATACGTGCTCGGACGGGCTGGGAGACCGTCGATCCTACCGGGCGGACTTCTCTCTCCTGAAGGACACGGAGGAGCTTGGCCTGAAGAGCTTCCGGCATATCTCCGATCTCGTCGAGGAAGATGGTTCCTTGCCCAGCTGTGACGAAGAGCCCTTCTTTGTGAGAAGTCGCGCCAGTAAATGCTCCTCGGACGTGACCAAAGAGTTCGCTCTCAAGAAGGTTCTCGGGCAGGGAACTGCAATTGATTCCGACAAAATTCTCGTTTGCTCGGCTGCCCTGATCGTGCAGAGTGCGCGCGATGACCTCCTTGCCCGTTCCCGATTCACCCGTAATCAGGACAGTGCTCTTGGAGTCGGCAACTCTGCGCGCGATAGAAAAGATCTCCTGCATGGATTTGCTGACGCCGGTTGCGCCTCCCAATTGTGTGGTGGGGGCCTGACCTGACCGTAGTTCGCGGTTCTCTTCCGTGACGCTGCGCATTGACCATGCTCGTTCGAGGCAAATCTTGAGCCGAAGAGGATCCAGTGGCTTCGCAAGGAAGTCGAAGGCCCCGAAGCGAATTGCCTCGAGGGCGAGATCGGTGTCGGCGTATGCGGTCATAATCAAGACCGGTGCACTGACTCCCCTATCTCTCAATTGTCCCAAAAGGTCGATCCCGCTGGTGTGGGGAAGGTTGAAGTCCAACAGGATAAGGTCGGGGTCGATGTGAAAGGCCTGATCGACGACATCGCGGGCTCCGGGGTTGGTGCTGACCCGGAAGCCTTCTGCGGCGATGAGAGATTTCACTTGTTCGCGCACGAGCTCGTCGTCATCAACGATAAGGACGTGTCGCTGGGGTTGGGTTTTGGATGTCATGCCCTGTATCCCTCCTTGCCGCTCAGGTCGTAAATCGTCTCACTCATGCAGTTCTTGCTCATTGGTTTCGGTGCGGGGAGCCAGGCGTCGAGTGCTTTGCTGAGTCCTTCGAGGGTTACGGGCTTGGCGAGATAAGAGTTCATGCCCGATGCAAGGCATTCGGAGCGTGCTTTAGACTCGATGTTTCCCGTCAGCGCGATGATGGGAGTTCGCTGTTCTCGCCGAGCCTCTAGAGAGCGCATGCATTCGGCGATTTCGGGTCCGTCGAGATCCGGCATTCGGTAGTCGAGCAAGACGACGTCGAAATCCTGGCTCTCGAAAAGAGCGATGGCCTCGCGGCCGGAGGGGGCGACGACATGATCTATCCCCAGAAGTCCGAGCATTTCTCCGGAAATCATTTGGTTGATCTCGTTGTCTTCGACAACGAGAGCCCGGGCGCCGGAACGAATCTTCGGTTTTCCACTGCAGGCGTTGCCGATCGAGATGAGATTCGACGTTTCCTCAGTAGAGATAATGGTCAAGGGAACGGTGAAGAAGAACTGAGAGCCCACGCCTAACTGGCTTCGTACCGAAATCTCGCCACCCATGGCCCGAACGATTCTTTCGCAGATCGCCAGGCCGAGGCCAGCCCCCGGTGTCGAGGCTTCGCCTGCCGAACTCACCCGAGTGTAGGGATGGAATATCTTTTGCTGGACTGCGGGTGCGATTCCAGAGCCGGTGTCGGTCACGGAGAACTCAATCACGGTCGATCCAGAATCACGGCTACGTTCTCTCACCCCAACGACAATTTCTCCTTGCTGGGTGAATTTGATCGCGTTGTGAACCAGGTTAGAGAGAATTTGCCTGAGTCTCGAAGCATCGCCACGGAGGATGCTCGGCACCGAGTCGTCGACTTCTATTCTAATTTTGAGGTTGTGCTCGGCTTCTGATTCACTCAATTGTGCCAGGAAGAGTGTAGAGATGTTTCCGAGGAGAGAAGCCGCGGTGAAATCTTCGGGATTGAGATCGACGTGCGGGTTTTCCAGGCACTGAAACTCAAAGAGTTCGTTGACGATGGACGAAAGCGAGTGGGCCGTTTGTCGTAGGGGTTGAATGTAGTCGAGAGCATCGGATTGAAGGTCGAGCTTCGAGAGAAGTTCGATGAGCCCGCAGACGCCGTTGAGCGGGTTGCGCAGCTCATGACTGATACATGAGAGGAATTCTGATTTCGCGAGATAAGCTTTTTCAGCTTCGCGTCGAGCCTCTTCGAGTTTGCTCTGCTGCTCGACCAGCTTGTCCATCGCGTTATGAATCTCTGCTAGGCCGACGTCTCTGGTCTGCAGCAGAACAAGATAGTCAGCGATACGGTCGTGAGCGGCGAAATCTGTGAGATTTAGCCCGGCGGACCGGATGCTGGATAGATCGGTCGCCCAGGGCGAGATGAGCAGGAAGAGCGTGTCGTCCTCGTCGCCCGGAACGATTTGTCCGCGCAGTTCGACGCGCGATCCAACCGTTGCGAGAGGGGCTAGGCAAATCGGCTCGCCCTCGTAAGCGAGCAAGGCCTTCGCGGTCAGGCTTGGCAGTTTGGGTTGACGAAGCTCGAGGACTTCCGAGAGGTTCTGTCCCCGGGCAATGCTCGGGCAAAGTTTCTCGAGCCCCGCGCCCAACTGAAGAATTCTGAGTTCCCCATCGACGACCAGGTGGAAGGGAAACGCCGCGTGGAGGCCTGCCGGGGGTAGGGCATGAATTTCGGCCTGCCCGACAGGGGCGAGGTAGGCAGTGCCTCGGGGGGCTACCTCCGGGACGGCAGTTGAAAATCGTGAAATGGCTTTTTGGGGGGGAAGACGACTCATTGAAAACGAGTGTGGTCCCAGATATTAGAAATTGGCAATGCCAAAAAAAATCGGTCGCTATCGAGCTGCTTGGTTACGCGTCGCCTATTTGCCTACGATTTTCCACTTGTGTTTTAGAGTTGAAGGTTGCCTGTAGTCTTAGTGCGGGTAAAGTGAAAGTTGTGTGCATGGAGAGACCTTCATGGGCAATTAATTTGAAAGCGCCATCAAGAATGCAGCCCCCTGGGAATGAAAATTCAATGAACGGTCCCGCAGGGAACGAGAGCTGGTCTTAGTCCACGAAAGGAATCAGAGGGGGGCCATCGGAGTTCCCGGATTGGGTAGTCTCGATCTCGAAAGCGAATCCTCCATCGTCCAGAAGGATGGCTGGAGAGATTTGGATTTCAGTGCCGAAGCGGCGTGCCAAGGCCGTTAGGGAGCCGACCACAAAGGGAGTAAAGGCCTCGAGGGCGTTGGGGTAGAAGATCGTAAGTCCCGAAGCTTGGGGCTGGGAGACGCGCATGGAGGGGGTCCTAATCCCGGGCAAGCTCGCGACCAGGCTCGTGTGGAGGCGATCGATATTCCTGAGGTAGTCCGCGAACGTCTCAGACGAGAACTCCATGAGATCTCCGTACACGAGAGGCCCTCTGCGCGTGATCCAGAATTCGCCGGCTTTATTCAGAACCTGATCACGCGGGATTCCGAGGAACTCAGAACTTGATTCGGCCAATCGGAGAGTGAAGTCGTCTGGATACTCCTTGAAGGTCAGGAAATCGGCCTGTCCGACGCCGGAAGTTTTGGTGACCGCGAGCCAGCTCGCCCTGCCGGCCCGCTCAATGAGCCAGCCCCGTAGGGCCTGGTTGACGATTCCGATCATAAGTTTCCTACCCGGGATCGAAAGCCGAGGCAAAGACCAGGTGCCCCTTGCCGAGGGGGAGGGGGCCTGGGCCTCCCTCCCTCATTTCAGGCCACCCGGATCTAGGCTCGGTCTTGGGAGCGCGAGCGCCCCTTCGATCGGGCCGAAATGCCGAGAAGGCCGATGCCCAGGAGCAGGGCCGTGGAAGGCTCGGGCGTGATCGTCACGGAGGTCGCTCCAAACTGCACATTCATGGGTGTGTTGACGTCGTCGAAGCCGTAGAAAGGTCCGGGGTTGAAGCTGCTTGCACCCGCAGTGATAGACCCCACCGAGCCAGGCGCGCCGGCCTGCAAGACAATCTGACCAATCGTCTGCTCGCCCGAGTAGCCCCAGGGCGGCATGGCGCTAAAGAACCCGAATGCGATCTCGAGAGGGGAGCCGGCCGATCCATTCCCCGACCCGTTGGTCGGGTTGAGGAGACCGAAATTCCCGGAAAATATAGTGTCGAAAGTGAAAGAGACGAACGAGAGGTTCTCGTTGAGGTAAATCTCCATGCCGCCGCCGCCCGTCGATTCGGCAAAGTTCATCGTAACGTCAACAACGAACTGATCGCCACTGCCGACGCTTCCCGCTCCGCAGTCGAGCGAAATCATGTTCAGCGCCGAAGCCGAACTGGCACTCATGAGGAACCACATCAGCGTGCTGATGAAGGTCAGTGCCGCCCCAGAGGACATGGACTTAAATTTTCGCGTTTGGCGCCGACTGTTCTCAAACATTGGATGGAATTCCCGTTTCGTGAGGTTAGGATTGGCTTCCGCCGTAATTGAATTTCAGAGTATCCAGAGGCTTCCATAGCAAGCGGCGTACCAACTGTGGCGAGCCAGCGAGAGTCGTTCTGACTCCTCCCGGCAAGCCGGGGGTGTTGCAATTCGCATCGTGAGTGTCGACGGATGCATCGCATGGTTGTCGCCGCTCACGGCAAAAAACGGGGAGGCAGACGATTAAGGAGTTGTGAAGAGGCTGGGCATGGATCTTGCTCTTTAACCTGATCTCATGTCAAGCTTGTTGTTCGTCCGGATTCGGAAGTCAAGACTCGCTTCGCGCTCCATGGAGATTCCTGTGCTAGCAAACCTAAAATTCGCATCGAGTATCGACTCTTCTGAAAGTCTTGGGAATCGTGCAGGGCGGCTGGCTCCGCTGTGTCGAGGATCGGAAAAAATCCACTCGTGCTCTCAGGACCCAAAGCGATCACGCTGGCGAGTCTCTTGGATGACCGCCGGGTTGTACTCGGCTCTTGCCTTGATCCTACTGACAGCAGCGCTCCCGGTGTCCGCGAAGAATGGGGTAGAGGGTGAGTACGATGTGCCGACGGGGGCATATCACAGCCCTCTCTTTGGGGCTGAGCCTTTTACGACTCGCCTACTCCGAATGGAAGAATTCGGGAGCAAGGATCTGCCTAATACCGAGTGCGAGGATTGTGAACGATTTCCGAACCCCGTGAACTGTCGGGAGAGCGTTGGCGGCTACGACCTCGACCAATTCCTCGCGCAACGGCTAACGCCTATGCCGCGCCGCTCAGCAAATACAGAGGAACCGAACCCTTGGGAGACACTGATTGAGCATTGTATTCGACCCCTTGCACAGACTGCCACCGAAGGAAGGCCGCCTGGAGAGTGGTACGCCCACCAGCGCTGGTCAGAGATGTATCCCGAAAAGTATTTCCAGAGCGCTACCCGGGGCGCTCGGAGAAATCTGGGCTTAAGAGACAGTTATCAGATGCACGGATACAAGGTAGGCGAGTTTGCTGCGGGTGGTCTCTACCATAAGGCCAACGAGTCGGGGCCGTCCACCAGCGGGATCGAAGTTCAATTTCACCCGAATATGCCGATTCAGGATCCGAACTCTCTGTGGACTTTCGACGGCACTTTTCCCCCGAAGCTTCTAATGGCTCGTCATGGGGTGCCGATTCTTTTTCGCCACTACAACGGTCTCCCCATCGATGACTCGATGAATTATGGATTCGGACGCCATACGCTGAGCACCCACGAGCATAACGGCCATAACCCGGCAGAATCCGATGGGTACACGTCAGCATTTTTCTTCCCTGGCCAGTTCTTTGATTATCGGTGGCCAATGGCTCTTGCGGGCTATGACACGATCAACCAAGACGCTTCGGATCCTCGAGCGGCAACGCCCGATGGAAACGGGGGAAGTATCCAGATACGCGGTGATTGGCGGGAGACCATGAGTACCCATTGGTTCCACGACCACATGCTCGACTACACAGCCCAGAATGTCTACAAGGGAAGCGCAGCGATGATGAACTACTACAGCGTTCTGGATCGCGGAAACGAAAAACTGGCCTGTCATTACGCTGACCCCGTGAATAACGTGAACCTCTGCCTGCCGAGTGGTGATGCTCTTGACTGGGGCAACCGCGACTACGATGTCAACATGGAAATAGCAGACAAGGCTTGGGACTCCTCTGGGCAACTCTTTTTCAATATGTTCAACCTGGATGGTTTTCTCGGCGATCGCATGACCGTGAATTGGACTTACAAGCCTTATTTGGATGTTCGAGCCCGGCGCTACCGCTTCCGCCTTCTGAACGCCTCGGTTTCCCGGTATATCAAAATTGCTGTTCTTGATGAAGACGGGAACCGAGTTCCCTTTCATATGGTGGCGAATGACGGAAATATCATGGAGCACGCCATTCCTTTCGTGGGAGAGGATGTGCCGATTCAGTCCATCGCCGAGCGATACGACATCGTTATTGATTTCTCGAAATTCGAACCCGGTTCAAAAGTCTATTTCGTAAACACCGTAGAGCATGAGGACGGGCGAGGGCCGTTGGAAACTCCGGTCGACTTGGCAGACATCCTAGATGGCTCCTACGAGAACCGGGCCCCAGGTTTTTTTGATCCTGCGGTTGGAGCCTTTCTGGAAATGCGGGTCGTTGGCTATTCCGGGACGGATACTTCCATGAACCCGGAACTCTACGAGCCGGGTGGTTTGAAGATGATTCCCTTGCCAGAATTCACTGCTGAGGATCTTGCTGGTGCCCGGCATCGCAGTTTTAGGTTTGGACGAAGCAATACCTCCGATACCGAGCCCTGGACCGTCCAGGTAGACGACGAGATCGAAGGCTCTGGAATGGAGGCGGGGAAGATTTCGGCCGCTCCGGATTTGGGAACGGTAGAAATTTGGCACCTCAGCACGAGGGGAAGCTGGTCGCATCCGATTCATATTCATTTCGAGGAGGGACAACTCCTCACTCGGGATGGGAGAGAGCCGCCGATCTATGAAAAGTTTGCACGGAAAGACACATTTAGACTGGGACGAGAGGCCCAGTCCAGCAGAGAAATTTCGGTCGCCCTCCGCTTTCGCGAGTTCCTCGGGAGCTATATGGAGCATTGCCATAATACCCAACACGAAGATTATGCAATGATGCTGAGGTTTGATGCTCAGCAACCGGGGCAGGTGCTTTTGATACCCACACCGGTACCCGAGTGGGACGGCGTTTTTTATGAAGAGTCCTATGCAATCAGCAGCGCGAAAACAGGCGATCCGAACCTTCCCCAACCTCCGCCTGGTGTGGGCGCAGATCAGGACGAGGACGGTGTGGCTGATGTGGCCGACAACTGTAAGTTGATCCCCAATGGGCCGCTTGCATTCGACTGGGGTGGAAACAGTCAACTAGACACTGATAGCGACGGTTTTGGCAATCTCTGCGATCCTGACCTGAACAACGATGGCTTCACCAATTTTGTCGATTTTGTGAGCTTCGTCATCGCCTTCTACTCACAGCCTGGTCAACCGACATGGAATCCCAATGCGGATTTGAATGGCGATGAAATCGTCAATTTCGGAGATTTCTTTTCCTTCGTTGGCGGGTGGATGCGAGCGCCTGGGCCGAGCGGATTGTCGCAGTGAAGCGCCTTGGTCGGAGCGAGGGCTGGGGGCAGGGAAACCGCCAGCGAGAGGCACGATTCTTCCCTGGTATGGGTTGGAAATCTCTATGCATACTGGTTGCGTTTATCTTGAGCTTGGCGGGAGTGAGTTCCGCTGAAAAGGGTAAGCCCTGGGGCGAAGGCTATTTCCCCGACGTCCTGCTAACCACCCATGAGGGAAAGGAAGTCCGCTTCTATCAGGACCTGCTCAAAGACAAAGTAGTTGCAATCAACTTTATGTTTACTTCGTGTGAGAATGTCTGCCCCGCAGAGACGGCTCGTCTGAGTCAGGTGGTGTCTCTGCTCGGAGATCGCGTGGGCGAGGATATACACTTCTATTCAATCTCGATCGACCCCGAGGTGGATACGCCCGAAGCTCTAGCCCGTTATCGCGAAAGGTTCGATGTGGGGGAGGGGTGGACGTTTCTGACGGCTTCGCGTGAGACCAGCGATCTGATTCAGCGAAAACTGGGCTTGCTCGTGGAGCAGTTGGATGATCCCAACGACCACAACGCGAGCTTGGTTCTGGGTAGTGAGGCAAATAGCCGCTGGATTCGACGTTCCCCGTACGATAACCCGAAGAGTTTGGCACACCTTCTCGCGGAGTCTCTTCAGAATGGGCGCAAGGCCCCGAGGGCCAATCGAAATCTTGCATCGTACGCGGACGCCCCGAGTCGGGAAAACTGGGATAAGGGAGAGCGCATCTATCGCAGCAGATGTGCGGCGTGTCACACGATCGGCGAAGGCAATCGAGTCGGCCCCGATCTCGCAGGTGTCACTCAGCGACGCGAGCGGGAATGGCTGGTTCGTTGGATCGTGGAGCCGGATCTGATGATCTCGGAAAAAGATCCCGAGGCCCTGGAGTTGCTGAAGGCCTGGGATGATATCCGGATGCCGAATTTTGGGCTGAATCAGGCAGAGGCAGAGGCAATCCTCGGGTTCATCGAGCGGTCTGCGCCCAGCCCATCGACGGGTCCGGAGCGCTCGCTATCCATGCGGGATCCGGTGGGCCATTGACGGAGGCTGGCAGTTCTAAGTCAGTCCGTTGATCATCCTTTTGTCAGTCGAGGCTTCTCGACCCGAAGCAAAAGTGGAGTCGCTGTCCACGGTTTGGGCTCCTTGGAGTTTGGGCTAGGATTGGTCCCTTGTTGACCAATCTAGCCATCCAAGGAGATCGTTGTGCCCGAAGCCTTTATTATTGATGCTTGCCGTACGCCCCGTGGTATTGGGAAGCAAGGGAAGGGTGCTCTCGCCCATCTGCACCCCCAGCACCTGGGTTCTACGGTGCTCCGAGCCCTCAAAGAACGTAATGGAATCGACTCAGGGGATGTAGACGACATCGTCTGGGGAACGAGTTCCCAGGTCAGCGAGCAGTCTGGAGATCTCGGCCGGATGGCGGCGCTCGACGCGGGTTACGATGTAAAAGCCAGTGGAGTTACGCTGGATCGCTTCTGCGGCTCAGGAATTACCGCGGCCAATATCGCGGCGACGGCTGTCATGTCGGGGATGGAAGATCTTGTCATTGCGGGTGGCACCGAGATGATGTCCCTGCCCAAAAAGGGGATGCTGCCCATGGGGGCGAATAACAAGCATCTCCAAGAGCTTCATCCGCAGCCGCACCAGGGCGTGTGTGCTGATGCGATCGCGAGCATTGAAGGCATTAGACGCGATGCGCTGGATGCCCACGCGGCCGAATCCCAGCGCCGTGCGGCGATAGCTATCGAGGAGGGGCGCTTTGATCGGAGCCTAGTCCCCGTTCATAATCTGGATGGTACTCTTGCCCTCGACCGCGAGGAGTTTCCTCGCCCGGGAACGACTGCCGAATCCCTCGCCAAGTTGCAGCCGAGCTTCCCTGCAGTGGCTGATTATCGGCATGAGGACAATCCTACATTCCGGGAATTGGTAAACCAGAAATTCCCTGACCTCGAGGTGACGCATGTCCACCATGCCGGTAATTCTTCGGGGGTAGTGGATGGCGCAGCTGCGATCCTGTTCGCTGGCGAACAGTACTCCAAGGCCCACGGTCTGAAGCCTCGCGCAAGAATCGTGGCTACGGCGAATATGGGCGATTGTCCGACCCTGATGCTGAACGCGCCGGTTCCGGCGGCGCGCAAAGTTCTTGCTCGCGCAGGTATGACCCTTGCCGACATCGATCTCTTTGAGGTGAATGAGGCGTTTGCGGTGGTTTCCGAGAAATTCCAGAGAGATCTCGAACTCGATCGTGAAAAGGTCAATGTCAACGGTGGGGCCATGGCGCTGGGACACCCGATCGGCGCCACAGGGGCGATCTTGATCGGCACAGTGCTCGATGAGCTCGAACGGCGTGATAAGCAAGTGGGCCTGATTACCATGTGCGCGGGTGGAGGAATGGCTCCCGCCATCATTATCGAACGCGTCTAGTCGTCGCAACGCCCAGTCTACTAGGAGTTGGGCCTGATTGATTCTGGGGTGAGCAAGCCTGGGATTGAGCCCCTTGGACCTGGTCCAAGGCTTGGCTCTTTGACGGCTGCGGGAAGTTTAGGAGAAGAGTTTATGTCCAGTCAGGCAGAGCGGTCATCCTCGGCGCATCGATCTCCGGGCCACGATCGCTACCCGCTTCTTTTTGAGCCCTTGGATCTTGGTTTCACCACCCTCAAAAATCGGGGGATTATGGGGTCCATGCACACGGGGCTGGAGGAAGACCCCGACGGCTTCGAAAGGATGGCCGCCTATTACTCCGAGCGAGCGGCGGGTGGTGTCGGCATGATTATCACTGGCGGGATCTCGCCGAACGAGGAGGGAGGCGTCGCGATCCGCAACGAAGAGGGGCAAGAGGTGTATGCGGCATCGAAGCTCTCTACGCAGCTAGAGGTCGAAGGTCACCGCAAGATCACTGAAGCTGTCCACGGAGCGGACCCGGAAGTCAAGATCTGTATGCAGATCCTTCATATGGGAGCCCTGGCCCATAACGACGCTCTGGTCGCTCCCTCTGCCGTCAAGTCACGGATCAATCAGTACGTCCCCAACGAACTGGATGAAGATCTCCTGCAGAAGCAGATCGACGACCATGCGCGTTGCGCCGGGTTGGCCAGGGAGGCGGGCTACGACGGGGTGGAAATTATCGGTTCAGCAGGTTATCTGCTCTCTACATTTCTGGTCGAAAAGACAAATATGCGCACGGATCAGTGGGGCGGCTCCTATGAGAACCGAATGCGCTTTCCCGTCGAAGTGGTTCGGCGATGTCGTGCGGCGGTTGGCGATGATTTTATCCTGATCTTCCGCATCGCCGCGATGGATATGCTCCAGGGGGGGATGAGTTGGGAAGAAATCGTGCTGCTCTCCAAGGAGTTGGAGAAAGCCGGTGCTTCGATCATATCGACTCATTTCACCTGGCACGAAGGTTCGGTGCCGACCATCGCGACGATGGTGCCCCGCGCCGCGTTTACCTCTGTGACACATCGAGTGCGCGACGAGGTGTCGATTCCAGTCATCACCTCGAACCGGATCAATACGCCGGAAGTTGCAGAGGAAGTCCTTTTGCGGGGCGATGCGGATCTGGTCTCCATGGCGAGGCCGATGTTGGCTGATAGCGAGTTCATGAAAAAAGCGGAAGAGGATAGGGCGGACGAGATAAATACCTGCATTGCCTGCAATCAGGCTTGCCTCGACCATGCGTTTGCGGGGAAGACGACTTCTTGTCTTGTGAATCCCCGGGCATGCCATGAGACGCTGATCCGATATGAGCCGACGAGTACGCCCAAGAGTATCGGCGTCATTGGGGCAGGGCCTGCGGGGCTGGCCTACGCGACCGTAGCGGCAGAGCGTGGGCATAGGGTTTCGCTCTACGATGCTGCCGACGAGATTGGTGGTCAATTTAATCTCGCGAAACGTGTGCCGGGAAAGGAAGAGTTCAGCGAGACCCTTCGCTATTTCGGGAAAATGATTGAAGTCTTGGACATTGAGCTTCACCTGAAAACTCAGGTGGATGCCGAGATGCTTGAGGAGCTTGATTTCGACCACGTTGTGGTGGCTACGGGGATTCGACCTCGGGTTCCCGAGATCGAGGGCATCGACCACGAGAAAGTCATCGGCTACATCGATGCGATCAAGGACCTAAAGCCTGTGGGCAAGCGTGTGGCCATTATGGGAGCAGGCGGGATCGGCTTCGATGTTGCTGAGAAAATTTCCCACGCTGGGCCCTCCGGTGCGCTCGATGTCGAGGTCTTTGCTCGGGAGTGGGGAGTTGATTTCGAAGGCCATCCCCGGGGTGGGGTCACCGGGGTGGAACCCAAGGTTGCCAGCGCCGACCGAGAAATTTTTCTCATGCAGCGCAAGGAGAGCTCCGTGGGTAAGGGTCTTGGGAAAACCACGGGTTGGACGCATCGTTTGATGCTTTTCCGGCGTGGAGTCCAGATGATGAATGGCATCCAGTACCAGAAGATCGATGATGCGGGACTCCACGTCCTGCGGGATGGGTCCCCGGAGATTTTCGAGGTGGATACGGTCATCGTTTGTGCGGGACAGGAACCGCTGAGAGAGCTCTACGATGCCGCCAAGGAGAAGAAAATTTCTGTCGAGTTGGCGGGTGGAGCTTTCGAGGCCGCGGAACTCGACGCTAAGGCGGCGATCAACCAGGCGTGTCAGATGGCTTCCGAAATCTAAGCGGGCCGGGCCGAAAGGGGTGTCCCATCCGGCGCTCTCCCGGGACGCTTCTCGGGCTAGGGCGCTTCGGGTTTAGGCATCTGCAGCAGCTCGACGACGTGGCTCCCCATCTCTGCGGGTGACTCGAGGTAGGCGAAGGTGATCTCGGGCGAGTAGCTCTGGTAAAAGATCACGGTGAATCCCGCATCTTTCATCGCCTGGAGTTTCGTCTCGATATCCTCAACGTCAAATCGAATATGGTGAAGACCTTCGCCGCGTTCGATCAGGTGGTCCTTGTGCGGCGGGTGCCCTTCGAGCACGGCGATCAATTCGATTTCAATCGGGCCACTATTATTGGTCGCGACGTGGAGTTTGCAGTCGGCTTTTTCACCCCTGATCGTACACCCGTTGAGGGGGGCCTCGTAGGATTCGAAAGGGCCGAAAATCGAGCCATACGACTCGAGTGCCTCGGCCATATCGTGGACGACATAAGCAACTTGGGCGATGGGTCCGAGGCCGAATTTTTCAGAAATTGCCGATTGCATGGAACCTCCATTGATTGCGCTGCCAGGGACTCTAGCGGACTGGCGATATCAGGTCCTATGGGCGGACGAAAGTTGGCATTACGAGATGCTCAAGGCGAACGAGTTGATCAGTCAAGCCTTCTCGAGACGGTTGCGAGCCAGGGCTGCTCTTCCCGGGGGTGACCGGCTGGCCTGAAATAGTGAGAAACGACTTCGAACCCGGCTTCGCTGAGAAAACCGCTCCACTGCCCGAGATCATGAAGGTTTCGGTAGCGGCCGGTGCTCCATTCCTCGACGTTGGCTCCTCGTGGGTTCGAGGCAAAAAGGATTCCACCCGGTCTTAGGGTGTCGCGAAGTTCAGCCAAGACCCTGGGAAGTTCGGGGGAAGGAATGTGGAAGAGAGAGGCATTGGCAAAAATGCCGTCGAACTCTTCGGAAGGAAGCTCCAGGGAAAGGAAGTCCTGATTCCAGACTTCGCAGCCCGAGTGGCTCCGCGCCATGTCGCAGAACCGACTGCAGCCATCGAGCCCGGTGGGGCGGTGTCCGAGCGCGGTAAAGGCTGAGAGATCCCGGCCGGGACCACAGCCCAGGTCGAGAATCGTGTGCGGGCCTGGGCCGGGAATAGCCGCCAGAAGAGACGAGATGTTTTGGGAAACGTCATGGTCCTTGGTGGCTTCCCAGAAGGAGTCTGGACTCGTCTCGTAGTACGCCAGGGTTTGCTTGCTCATTTCGGCGGCACGCGCTCCGCTCGGGGGCCTGTTCATTTCCAGTGGTTCCCTTTTTCCTTCTGGGTGATTGTCCCTCTCGGTCTCTTGCGGTCCCTTGAGCGACTTCGGTCAGCAGATTTCGGTTCTCGCGAAAAGGGACTGGCGCGTCGGTGGCCCAGAAGCCGGTACTAACTCGTTTCGACCGACTCTCCGAGGGCATTTGCGCGATCGAGGCGCGAGGCTTCATCTTGCGGCAAGTGTTTCTGGGCGAGATAGAGGAAAAAGAGCGCTGGGATGAAGATCAGCATGGAAAGCGCGATGGCAGCGCGCAGAGCGTCGGCATCGTTCATCCCGCCCCTGTTCAGCACGTCGGAGACTTGCCCGATTGCGTAGGGGCCCAAGGCGAGGCCGACGAAGGTGTTAACGAGAATGTAGTAGGCGCCGGCCACTGCCCGCATTCTCGGCATGACAAGATCGCTGGCGGTTGTCGGAGGAACACTTGCGCCGCATGCGGATGGGATCGTGAGGAAAAAGTTGATCCAGAAAGCCAGAGCCATATTTTCGGTGTAGAGCAGAAGTAGAAGTAGGGGCACGACACCCAAAATGCAGATATAACCGAGGACCATACGCCCGCTCGGGAAGCGAGCCTTGAGGTAGTCTGCGAGAACGCCGCCCAGAGTGATCCCAATGAAGCCGCCCAGGGCAGAGCCGAGCCCAATATACAAACCGATTGACGTTGCTGAGACGTCGTGTACCCGGAGCAGGAGGGGGGGGATCCAGAACCCAGCTCCATAACCGACGAAGGCCATCATCGGAAATGCGAGCATGGTGTAATTGAAGGCTCGAGAGTGAAACATCATCGCATAGGTCGCAGGATCTCGAATTTTCAGGTTTTGGGTCCACGAGAAGGTGATATAGGCCCCGATGGCCGTAGCCGTCCATTGAGCGACGCTCCCGGTAAGCCAGATCAAGAACGCGGCGAGCAGTCCGCAAAGGGCACCAATGACCAGATTCCTTCGAAGTGCCCCGGGATGCCCGAGCAGCGGCCTTAGATTGAAGGGAGGGATCACGGCCATAAGTTCTTCGGCCAGGACACGGAATGGAGCTGGATGAGGCTTACTGACCAGCCCTTCGCTCATGCCGCGCTGGGGTTCCCGAAGAGTGCGAACCCAGAGGGCCATGCCGAGACCGGGGAGTCCCACGACGAGAAAGGCTGCCTGCCAGCCCTTGAGGCCGAAGGGCGGGTTAGTCGGATAGGTGGAGGCCCACCAATCCAGGATGAATCCTCCGAGGAAGACCCCGATGCCGGCCCCGATATAGAGACCAGCGCCGTAGATGGCGATGACAGTCGCCCGCAGATGTCGAGGGTAGTAGTCGGACAACATCGAGTAGGCCGAGGGCGAAGCGCTGGCTTCGCCTATGCCCACGCCAATCCGGAGCGCAGTGAGTACTGGAAAGGAGCGTGCCAGCCCCGAGGCAGCCGTCATCAGGCTCCAGAATCCTAGCCCGACGGAGATCAGGGTTCGGCGGGTCCAGACGTCGGCGAATCGAGCTAGAGGAATCCCGAAGACCGCGTAGAAGACGGCAAAGACGGTTCCATAGAGGAAGCCCATCTGGGCATCGCTGATCCCGAGGTCGGCCTTGATGTCCTCGGCGAGAATCGAGAGAATATTACGATCGATGAAATTGAAGATGTAGACGATCATCAGCACGATGAGCACGTAGTTCGCGTACGGGCCACCGACTTCTTGAGACTGCTTCTTCATCGACCTTCTTTCAATGTGTTCATAGTGCGCAATAGCGTTGGATCTCTACCCACATAACCCACTGTCCTTGTCGAGGCGGGGATACCCTAGCCCAGTGGGTCTTGGAGATGGATCAGTCGGGCCCTCTTTCAGCAGGATTCATGACGGAGCTGAACTCGGTCTTGATGCTTGCCGGAAATGCGAAGGCGAAGTTCCCATGATGCGCCTGAAGGCCGCTGAGAATGAGAAGGCGCTTGCGTATCCGACCTGATCGCTGATCACCGCGATGGAGTAGTCGCTTTCGGAAAGCAGGCGACAAGCTTGATCCATGCGAAGGCGCTCGACCATACGGATGGGGGAGGTCCCGTGCTGCCGCTTCACCATGCGATAAAGGCTGGTGCGTGAGACTCCGGCAGAGGAGGCGAGGGTTTGGGTGTCCCATGGGCCCCGGGGGCGGTCCGTGACCCGGCTCCATAATCGGGTCAGGGTGATGAACTCGTTGCTTGGGCGCTGGTTTCCCTGGCGCCGGAGCATGGATTCGACTCGGTGGCGCAGAATCCCGGCGTAGAGCGCGAAGGCATCGGTTTGGGCGGAGTCCGGCATGGGGACCGACTCGGTGTCGACGAGACGGTTCGCGTAGCGGGAGAGGAGGTAGCGAGCGGGGTCTTCTCCCTCGGGTTGGGATTCCGGCGTATGGCTCGGTAGGGCGCCGCCCAGGGGATGCTCGGCCAGCATCCCCTGGACCGGGGGGAGTAGGCGGGCCAGCCAAGAGGCGGGCATGCGCCGGGCTTCGAGGCCGACCAGGGAGTCCCACCGCTCGCTCGCGGCTAGGCGAATTGTCAGGAATTTCCAGTAGGCGCCCCGGGTTCCGTAGCGTCGGGGCAAACCAGCGGGTGCTAGAACCAAGTCGCCTTCCTCGATTGGCAGCTTTTCCCCGCCGATTTCGAGAAAGCCAGAGCCACTCGCGCTGCCCAGGAGCAGATGATTGGCCCCGGGCCCCGACCAGTCGAAGCCGGCGAGGACCTCGCTGATCCCCACCATCCGGACGCCGACTTCGGTGAGCACCCGGGCGCGGGGGTCGGCGAGGGGAGCGAACCAATCCCGACTGCCCGCCGGAACGCGAACCTTGTGCGGCGGGGAGGGCGTGAGCATGGTTCTAGAATGGCACGAATTCATATGGATTGGGAACCCCCAGGGATTGCCCCGGGTCCCCCTAGGCCAATACAATTCAGGCTCCCTAGGACGAGGCTCGACGTGGTCAGATTGGCGGACATTTCCGAGGCGGAACGCAGGCATCTCCTGGCAAAGGAGTGCGTCCCCTTTCCCAGTCAGCCCTGGGTCCAGGGCTTACCCCTGACCGATCGGCGGGTGGCCCTGTTGACCTCCGCCGGCCTGCACCGGGTGGGGGAGCCGGCCTTTTCTTGGGTAGACCTAAGTTATCGGGTGATTCCGGGGGATATCGAGGCCAGCGATCTGACCATGACTCATTCCTCGGTGCATTTCGATCGCGTCGGGTTTCGGGAGGACGTCAACCTCGTCTTTCCCATCGATCGTTTGCGGGAACTGGAGGGTCAGGGGGTGATCGGCTCGGTGGCCGACCGGCACTATTCCTTGATGGGGGCGGGCTGGCTCCCCCAGCAGATCGAGCCGACCATGCGCGAACTCGCGAGACTGCTCAAGGAGGACGATGTAGATGCGGTTTGCCTCGTTCCCGTCTGACCCAACTGTACCCGCGCGGTCGGCGCGGCCAGTCACTACTTGGAATCCGAGGGGATATCCACCACGGGGATTAGCCTGGTTCGTGAACATACCGAGCAGATGAGGCTTCCTCGTTTTCTGTGGGTTCCTTTCGAACTCGGCCGGCCTTTCGGCGCGCCGAACGCGCCCGATTTCCAGCGTCGGGTACTGCGGTCAGCCCTCGAACTCTTTGAGGGGCACTCGGGCCCCGTGGTCTTGGAAGATTTTCCCGATGATGCGCCCCAAGGCGCCGCAGACGAAGACGGGCAAGTGGGTTGGTCGTGTCCCGTTGTGTTTGATTCCGTTGCCGGGGGCCGATCGGGACTCGTTGGGGAAACCTTGGCCGAAATGAGTCGCCTCGCCCCGTGGCACGAAGTGTACGTCGACACAAGGGGTGAGCCGGCGCCCGGGGCAAGCGGCCTGGGCTTCCCTCGAGTCGTGGAACTGCTCGGAGAGTTCGCCCAGGGCGAATGGAACCCCGAGGTGGAGAGCGAGAAGGCGACCCAGGAATGGCTGCGCCTTGGCTGCGATGACCTGCGGACCTGGTATATGGAGGCCGCTCAAGGCCAGCCCGGAAGAGCATCATCGGACGATTTGCGAGATTGGTTTTGGCGCGACACCGCGCTTGCTCGGTTGATCGGGGCTGCCGCCGAGACCTTGCTCAGTCACCCGGAGCCCATCCTGCGCATGCTGGCCGCCCGGGCCCTGGTTCCCCGGGAATATTTCACCGTCCTGGTGCCGGGCAAGGATTCGATCCATTCGGAAAATAAAGGAGCGTGTTGATGGCCACTATGACCGAAGCAATTATTCGGGAGCCCATCGAGACCAGGGGGGCCTGGCTGGGATCTGAACTCAGGGGGAGTGATGCCTGGCTGATTCCCCTGGAGAAGGAGCACCAGAGAGAGCTTGGAGAGGTCGTCGATCAGGTGCGGAAGCGGGGGCTCCGCCTCGTCGATATGGATCGGGAGACTTTCCCCCTCGAAAGCCTTGCGCCGGTCCTGAGCAACTTGGAGTCCGAGATCGAGGATGGCCTCGGTTTCAGCGTCGTCCGTGGACTCGATCTTCAGGGGCTCTCTCCCGAGGAAGCCGGCGCAGCGTATTTCGCCGTTGGCGCCGTGCTTGGTCGGCCGATCAGCCAGAATGCCCAGGGGCATTTGATCGGCGACATTCAGGACACGGGCCGAGATATTATGAAAGATCCCGGAGTGCGCGGCTATCAAACCCGTATCTCGCTCCCCTTTCACACTGACACATCGACCGATTTGCTCTGCCTGCTCTGCTATCGCCAGGCGAAAAAAGGGGGAATGAGTTCGCTGGTATCGCTTCAAACGATCTATAATCGGGTTCTCGCCGAGGCGCCCGGATTGATCGATGTTCTCTATGAGCGCTTTCACTATGACTGCCGCGAAGAGCAGCACCCGGATGGAATGCCTTTTTATAGTCGATCCGCGGCGAGTGTTTGCCAGGGGAAACTCTCTCTAAGGCATAACTCGGGGTACGCTAAGAGCGCAGAGCGCCATGAGTCCTGCCCTCGATTGACCGAGGCCCAATCTGAAGTGTTGAATTTGATCGACAAATTTTCATTTGATGAGGAGATACGCTTCGATTTGAGACTCGAGGAGGGAGATATGCTCTTCGTGAACAATTATCAGATCGCCCATGCGCGCACGGAATTCGAAGACTTCGCTGAGCCCGAAAGAAAGAGGCATCTACTGCGGCTGTGGCTTCACCTGCACCGCGGACGTCCCCTCGCTGCAGATTTCGACAATCGCGGAGGAATCGTACAAACTCTCGATTGACGCTGACTAAATCATGCCGAACGATTCGAACCGACATACTAGGAAGAGTTGGACATTAGTTGTCTGTGTTCTCCTCGCGCTCGCCGCCCTTATTTTTTTCGGCTCCAACCTTCACGAGCGCTTCGGAAGCTATTTCTCGATGGAGGGGATAGAAACGACAAGAGAGTGGATCGCCGGGCTCGGATGGCGAGGCCCATTCGTCTTCGTGGCCCTTGTCGCGTTTCGGCATTTTCTCTTTCTGTCGTCCCAGATCGTTTTAATTTTGGGCGGTTTGGTCTTTGGGTTTTTCGGTGGGGCGCTATGGGGCGGTTTGGGTCTCGTCCTCTGCGCGGTGGGCCAGTATTGGGCTGCGCGGGCCTCGGGGGAGAATTTCGGACGGGGACGCTTGACGGGTCGACAGGCGATCTTCTTGACCCAGGTGCGCCAAGCCGGGCCGATCCCCGTATTTCTGGCGGCTGCCTACCCGCTTGGGCCCATGACTGCGATCAGCATCGCATCTGGGGCGGTGAATTTGGCCGTTTGGAAGTTCACCTTTGCGGTTTCGGCTGGCTCTTTCGTGCGAGCCGCTTTGTACGCGGTTTTGGGTGAGTCGATCCTGCATCTGAGTTTGACCGATCTGATGGGTTGGGGGCTGCTGGTGACGATCTGCTTGCTTTCTCCCTTACTGGTCCCCAGTGTGCGCCGGTGGTTGAAGAGCAGCCTGATGCTTCCCCAAGACCGCGGTGGCCGAAGCCTGGTGCCCCCCTCGGTGAAGGGTCCCGACTGAGAGTTTCCTGATCGAGGCGGTGGCCGCCTGGAGTCATCCCCCGCCCCGAACCCCTCCGTCGCTCGCTCGGGCCCCTCGCGGTTGACGACGAGATTGCCTTCCTAGGGCCCAGCAGCCAGTCCGAGCGTGCCCATCCCCTTTGAACTTTCTGTGGGGGGGGCTTATATTGCCCGATTGACTCAGCCCCAAAGAAAAGGAGCGACTGTGCCCCCCGAGATCCCTGCGACCAGCTTGCAATTGCACTCCACTGTGAAGACCAACGGCACCCTTGAGCTTTCACTGGTGGAAGCCGAGATTCCCGCTCTGGGTGATAACGACGTGCTGGTGAAGGTCGGCGCCGCTCCGATCAACCCATCGGATATGGGGCTGATGTTCGGCCCGGCAGAGATGGGCGCAGCCGTACAAGGGGGTAGTGCCGAGCGTCCGACACTGACTGCCAAGATCCCCGAGCCTTTGATGAAAACCGTATCGGCTCGGGTGGGTCAATCGATGCCTTGCGGAAACGAGGGCGCCGGAACCGTGGTGGCTGCTGGCGCTTCGGAAGCAGCCCAGGCTCTGACCGGGCGAACGGTGGCGACCCTCGGTGGGTCGATGTACTCGGATTACCGAGCGGTGCCGCTGCCGTTTTGTCTGTTGTTGCCCGAGGGCACGACAGCCGAGCAGGGAGCTTCTTGTTTCGTCAATCCGCTCACGGCCTTGGGCATGACCGAGACCATGCGACTGGAAGGGCACACGGCCTTGGTGCATACCGCAGCAGCCTCCAACCTCGGCCAGATGCTTGTGAAGATCTGTGCGGCCGATGGAATCCCTTTGGTCAACGTAGTCCGTAAGCGCGAGCAGGCGGAGATGTTGAGAGGCCTCGGGGCCAAATACGTCGTCGACTCGAGCGAAGAAAGCTTTCGCAGCGACCTCGTCGACGCCTTGGCGGAGACGGGCGCCACCTTGGCTTTCGATGCTACGGGCGGCGGAAAATTGGCGAGTAATCTGCTCGGCGCGATGGAGTCGGCGCTGAGTCGCGGAGCGGATTTCAGTCGCTACGGTTCCGATACCCACAAGCAGGTCTATATCTACGGCGGCCTCGAGCGAACGCCCACCACCCTGGATCGGAATTTCGGCATGGCGTGGGGGATCGGAGGCTGGCTGCTTCCGCCCTTTCTCCAGCGGATCGGTCCAGAGGCGGGGCAGCGCCTTCGCGATCGCGTGGCCAGCGAGGTGACGACGACTTTCGCGAGTCATTACACCCGCCGAGTTTCTCTGGCAGAGGCCCTGACACTCGAGAATGTCGCTGCCTATGGGAGGCAGGCCACGGGAGAGAAGACCCTGATCACTCCCTGATCTTCGTCGTCAGGGAGAGTCGTTTGGAAGCTTTTGGGCCGGTCTGAGGTCAGAGTCAAGCTCGCGGAGGGCAAGGGGTGATCGCCGACAGGGGACGACGAGGAGGTCGGGAGTACGGCGGCGTGCTCTTAAGGGCGGGCCTCATCTATTTCCTTTTCGGAGCCCTCTTCGTTCTACTCATTGCTCTCGGCTGTTCCCAATCGCCCGAACCGCGTCGGAACCTGATTGTGATTTCCATGGATACCTTGCGGGCCGATCGCCTGGGGTCCTATGGATATGCCCGCTCTACGAGCCCGACGATCGATGCGCTCGGGGCTCGGGGCGCGCGTTTCGCGCGCGCCCACTCGCCGGCCCCCTGGACCTTGCCTTCCCATGCCTCGATTTTTACCGGGTTGACTCCGCAAGTCCACGCCACTCACGGCTGGGGGGACAAAATTCCGAGCTCGGTGCCCACCCTGGCCGAACTTCTTCGGAACGCGGGTTGGCGAACATTCGGCCACACGACCGGTGGCTTCGTTTCGGGGCGCTATGGGTTTTCCCGGGGTTTTGAGGAGTACGTCGATAAGCTTTCCGGCTTCAAGATGACCCTCAATGCAGCGCGCAGAAAGATCGAATCGCTTCCAGCGGACGAGCCCTATTTTCTTTTTTTGCAGACTTTCACAGTGCACTGTCCCTACCCGGCGAGTCCCGCGCACAGAGCGAGCTTTCGGAGTCAGCCCGAATCGGTGGTCATCGAGATGGCTTCTCCCTGCACTGTCAGGCCACTGGAGATCAACTTTTCGGAAGCGCAGAAGAGGTTGTTCTCCGACCGCTATGACGCTGCGATTCGCTCGGCGGACGAGCAATTGGCCGGCTTTATCGAGTTTCTCGATCAGCGAGGCGAACTCGAGGATACCTATCTCGTGTTGCTCTCCGACCATGGGGACGAATTCGGCGAGCACGACGGAATTTTCCATGGCCACACACTCTATGAAGAATTGCTTCACGTGCCCTTGATCGTGGTGGGGCCAGGGATCGAGCCTTCGGTCATCGAAGAGCCGGTGGGCCTTGTGGACTTCATGCAGACAGCCCTGGACCTCCTTCAAGTGAATATCCAAGCCGGAGAGGGGAGATCGTTGACCCGCTACCTCGAAGGGGAGCTTCCTTGGAGGGCTCCGGCCCAAGAGCCGGTTGCCTATTTCGCGAGTACTGAAGAAGGAACAAAGCTTCGGAGTGTCAGTTTGGGAAACGACAAGCTCATTCTCGACCTCGAGACTGGACAGGTCCAGCTTTTCGATCTCGGAAAAGATCCCGGTGAGAGGCTGGATGTCGCGGCTGAGAGACCCTTCACTCGGGATCGTTTGCTTCTGGTCCTGAACCGCCATCTCGAGCGAACAAGCCTTGGCGAGAAGGGCGGGCGAGCTCTGTCGCCGGAGCAGATCGAAGAGCTCGAGGCGCTGGGTTACGCTCGTTAGGGTTTGGGGAAATTACGAAGGCACTCGAGTGAGCGGGAAGTCGCAAGAGGGTCGTGGATTTCTGGGTTGGGCCGCCGCGGTGGGGGGCCTGTTCCTGCTCGTCACTGGCTTCGTTGCCGTGGGGCTCGGAAGTCTTTGGGGCGAAGCGGCCGTGGAAGCCGCTGATTTGAGTTTTTTCGCTCTGCTCTTGGGAACCGGGTTCCCTTCCTACCGATTTTCGTGATGCCCCTAGGCGCCATTCTTCTGGTCAAGTCGAAGGGCTGATCTCCGCTCGGTTGGGTCCGGCGTCAGCGGAGGCTTTGGTTGGTACGGCTTGGCCTTGATCTTTGAGTCAGGCCGAGAGGCGCGCTCCCCAGGCTGAGGACGGGCTTGAGCGGCCCTCGGGCCGGGTGGGCGCTTCGAATTACCCGGGTGATCGAGCGAAGAGGGCCAGGATGGAGTCCCGAATGATTTCCATCGTCGCGGCTTCGCTTTGCCCCTCGTACCGGCGCAGTTCATCCCAGTAGCCGAAGGAGAGCAGGGCACGGATGCCCGCCACCCGACTTGCGGCTTCGCTGGGGGAGAGGCGGGCGAGTTCGTCGGCAAAGACGTCCTGAACCTGCTGCCGCGCGGTGTCGTGAAGCCATGCGAGTCGTTTTTGGATGACGGCGGAAGACGGTTCGGAGAGCTGGGAGGCCCGGCGGACCGGCGAAGTCGTCTGGTTCCGATGGGTCGAGTGCCGGACCAAGGCATCGGTGCGCTCCTCCAGCGAGCCCTGGTCGAGAATGGCGGGAAGGCTGCTCATGACACGCTCGAGCTGGAGCTCGGCGACCCCGTCGATGAGGAGTTCCATTTTTTTGAAATGCCTGAAGACCGCTCGGGTTGAAACGCCCGCGCGATCGGCGATCTGTTTGGCCGACGGGCGCAGGATGCCGTCCTCGAGGCAGTCGAGCATGGCCTCGGCCACCGCGGTTCGGGTGCGCTGGGACCGGAGGTGGCGGCCGTCGGTTGTGTCGAGTTGGGACTTTACTATCGTCACTACCAGAGACATTACTTGTCTGTCGGGCCTTCGCAAGGAAATGGCTCGGGAAATTATCGTCGGGGAGTGGGCCATGAGTCGAGGAACGCGATGGGGGCTGAGTATTTTGGCCCTTCTGCTGCTGGTGGGCGGCGTGGCCTACATGAACCGAATGGAGATCTTGCTGAAAATCGTCGGCATCGCGGCGAGCCGCGGACTCCCTGTGGGCCCGACCCAGGAGATCCTTTGGTCAGTGGGTCCCGATCCCCAGGGCCGCTCGAGGGAAGAGCGCCCGCCCAATGTCGTATTGATCCTCGCGGATGATCTCGGCTGGAACGACCTGACTTTTGGGGGCGGCGGCGTCGCGGGCGGCACGGTTCCCACCCCCAATATCGACTCCATTGCCACAGCGGGCGCGAATTTTCAAAACGGGTACGCGGCCAACGGAACTTGCGCGCCCTCTCGTGCGGCGATCCTCTCCGGGCGCTACGGAACTCGCTTCGGGTTCGAGTTCACGCCCACACCTCCGGGAATGATGCAGATCGTTCCCGCGCTTCAGGGGCCGAATCCGCGCTTGAGGGATGCCCTCATGGTTGAAGGTGTCGAGCCCTCTCCCTACGACGATATGGGGATGCCTGCCTCGGAGATTAGTCTTGCGGAGTTGTTGGGTGATCAGGGGTACCACACGGCGCATATCGGGAAGTGGCATCTCGGCCGCACCGGGGGGATGGCTGCTCACGATCAGGGGTTCGATGAGAGCCTTCTCATGGTGAGTGGCTTCTATCTGCCCGAGGATCACCCCGACGTCGTCAACGCGAAGCAGGATTTCGACCCGATTGATCGTTTTCTCTGGGCCGCCCTGGGTTTCGCCGCCTCGTTCAACGGAGGCGATTCATTTGAACCCGCGCGTTACCTGACCGACTACTATACCGATGAGGCCGTGGACGTGATTGAGGCCAACAAGGATCGGCCCTTCTTTCTCTATCTCGCGCATTGGGCACCCCACACACCGCTTCAGGCCACCCGGGAGGACTACGAAGCGCTTTCGCATATTACGACCCATCGCGAGCGGGTTTACGCCGCGATGATTCGCAGCCTCGATCGTGGGGTGGGGCGGGTGCTCGATGCTCTCAAGCGCAATGGGCTCGAGGAGAACACCCTGGTTCTCTTTACCTCGGATAACGGTGGAGCGGGCTATCTCGGCCTCCCCGACGTCAATAGTCCCTTCCGCGGTTGGAAGATCACCCTTTTCGAAGGGGGGATTCACGTTCCCTTTTTCGTGAAATGGCCTGCCCGGATTGAGGCCGGGACTACGGTGAGAGCGCCGGTGCACCATTTTGACCTCTATGCCACGGCTGCGGCAGCGGCGGGAGCACCGCTGCCCACCGACCGAAAGATGGACGGGGTCGACCTCGTGCCTTTCGCTCGGGGGGAGGCCCCGGGCGTTCCGCATCGAACTCTTTTCTGGCGCAGTGGGGCCTCGCAATCGGCGCTTGTGGATGGCTGGAAGCTCAATGTGAGCGATCCGCCGGGGCGATACTGGCTCTTTGATTTAGCCAACGACCCCACCGAGCAAAACGACTTGTCCGCCGAGAGGCCGGATAAACTCGCCGAACTGCGGGCGGCCCTGGCGGCGCACAATGCCGAGCAACCCGAATCAAGTTGGCCGAGTCAGGTCAGCTTTCCGGTCAACATCGACAAGGATCTCAGCCAACTCGATGCTCCCGACGATGAGCATATCTACTGGTCGAATTGATCCGCTGGGGATCTCTCGTCCGTCCGGCAAGGGCGGATCGCGTTCAGTCGGGGCGGTAGCCGAAGGCCTCGATATCTGGCTGGTAGAGCTGCCCTACAGCGGCTGTGGTTTCGGCATCGTAGAGATCTCGCCAAGCTTCTTTTTCCCCTGTCGAGTTGCGCCAGGGGAAGGCGATATCGCGGCCGAGTTCCTGTTCGACTTGGGTCCAGGCTTCGGGAAAGCTCTCCAGCTGAATCCACTTCACCGGGGCCGCGTGCAATCCCGCTATCGAGTCCGCGATATGAGCGCCATTGAGTCCCGGTCGAAGCCAGCCCGGGGTTCGATAATGCGTTCTTGCGATATGGGAAAGACTGGTTGCGGAGCGCAGTAGTCGGTCGAGTTGGGAGGTCGGCTGCGAGCCGTCGCGGAGTACGTCCACCTGGAGCCGGAAATGACTGTTGCCATCCCTCGCGATTTCCAACGCTGAAATGAAGTCGGCTAGGCTGAGTTCGGCCAGCGCGGCTGCGGCCGCCTGGGGAGGCGACTGGCTCGCACCGAGTGCCCGTAGAATATGATACTGGCAGGGTTCGAGCCGACCCTGCGCCTCCAAATTGCGAGGGGCGTTGACACACTTATTTCGGTAGCACGAAACAACGCGAGCCCAGGGATTTCGGACTATGAGAAAACGTGGCCAGTGGGCGTCGGGCAAGAGCGGCCGGAAAGCGGGTTGGGAGTAGGTTCCGAGGTCCGGGAACGCCTTGCGGAGCCCAGCGAGAACGGATCTCGACGCGACCTTGTTATTCCAGAAGAAAAGGAAACGGGGCTCCGATCCATGAACTGCAACGGGCACGTAGGCCTCCGGTAGACTGGCGTATTCGCTTGTTCAGATGCATCGGTGCTGGGCAAGCTCCCGGCATTACCCGCCGAGAGAGTGATCGCAGAACCTAGCATCTAGCCTCGGACCGCGGCACCGATCGCCGGGATATACGAGATGTGCCAAGCTCAAAGTCAGTCTCCTGCCCCCTTGAAGAAGGGGTGGAGGAATCTTGCTGGAACCGGCGAGGAGGGGAGCGTGGTGGCGAGTGAGGAGAGTGTGAGACGATCGGTTCAGTCCCCGGGCGGCGGGATTTGCCTTCTCGTGCTGCTCGCGCTGCTTCTCTCCCAGGGCTGCAGCGGAGGCTCTCGTCAGGAGGAAATGAAATCTCAGGGTGCGGCCAAGCCACCCGCCGTGGTCGCCGCTGGCCTGGACGCACAGCGCTCGGCGATCTCCCAATGGGAGGATCGGGTTGAGTCGGGTGAGCCGGGCGCGGCTACGAAGCAGATTCTCTTCGGTGACCTCCATGTCCACTCGACCTTCTCCCAGGATGCGTTCATTTTTTCACTTCCCCTGATTGGAGGGGAGGGCGCTCACCCCCCGGCCGACGCCTGCGATTTTGCGCGCTATTGCGCGAATCTGGATTTCTTCGCTCTCACTGACCATGCCGAGGCGCTCAGTCCAGAGCATTATGAGGTTTCGAAGGAGAGCATTCGGCAGTGCAACGCGCGCTCGGGGGATTCAACGAACCCGGACCTTGTGGCATTTATGGGTTTCGAGTGGAGTCAGGCTGGACTTACGCCCGAAAGTCATTACGGGCACCGCTGCTTGGTCTTCCGAGAAACGGCCGACGATCTTCTGCCCAAGCGGCCTATCGCATCCGAGGACAAGCGGAGAGGCATTTTGGCCATGGCCGGCTCCCTGGCAAAGCTTCGCTATGCGGACCCCCTTCACTGGGGTCAATACACCGACTTCGTCGCGTATGCCGAGGCGTTACAGGTGGCTCCGAGGTGCCAGGAGGGAGTCCCCAGCGATGAACTCCCGCCGGGCTGCTTCGAGCTGGCGGAGACGCCGGATGTTCTCCATCGGAAGCTCGATGAGTGGGGAGGGGATGTGCTCGAAATCCCCCACGGAATGGCGTGGGGCGTCTATACGCCGGCCACATCGACGATCGACAAGCATTTGTCCCCAGAGAACTACGACGCGGACAAGATGCGTCTCGTTGAGATTATGTCGGGCCACGGCAACTCCGAAGAATATCGTCGCTGGCGCGAGTGGGAGGTCGACGAAGAAGGTCGGCGTATCTGCTCCGAGCCCACTGAGAATTTCCTGCCTTGCTGCTGGCAGGCGGGCGAGATCATGCGTGGGCGCTGTGAAGGTTTGGAACAGGACGAGTGCGAGCGCCGTGTCGCCTTGGCCCGAGAATACGCAACCGAGGCGTATACCCGAGTGAACCGTGTCTTCCCCGATGCCGCCCCTGAAGAGTGGCTGGACTGCGATCAGTGTCGTGACTGTTTTAAGCCGAGCTTCAGCTACCGGCCCAGGGAATCTGTTCAATACGGGATGTCATTGGCCCTTCCGGAAGTCTTGGATGAAGACGGCAAGCCCCTGCGCTTTCGCTATGGCTTCGTCGCCTCGAGCGATGAACACTCTTCCCGCCCGGGGGTGGGCTACAAGAATTACAACCGCGGACTGATGACCGATGTCAATAAGACACCCGAAGGGGGAGTCGCCTCCATGATCGGTGGCTCCGCAATGGAAGACCCCCAGATGCCAATTCGACCGGGTACCGAACAGGTCGGTGTGAGCGGAAATGACGGGCGTACAAGTGCGTTTCTCTACCCCGGCGGTCTGGCGGCCGTGCATTCTGAAAGTCGCAGCCGGGAGGATATTTGGGAGGCAATGGGGCGGCGGGAGGTCTACGGGACGAGCGGCCCCCGGATACTGCTCTGGTTTGATTTGCTGAATACTCCCGGCCCGAGTTCGGGTCGCTCACCCATGGGCAGTGAGTTGGAGATGACCGTGGCGCCCGAATTCGAGGTGCGGGCTTTGGGTTCCTTCGAGCCGCGTCCCGGTTGTCCCGATTGGACCCGGGAAGGGCTCTCACCCGAGCGGGTGGAGCGACTCTGCCAGAATGAATGTTATTTCCCGGGTGATGAGCGCCGTTCGATCAAGGCCATCGAAATCGTGCGCATTCTGCCCCGGACTTCCCTGGATGAATCGGCTGACGACCTGATCGAAGATCCCTGGCTTCGCCACGAGTGCGACCCCTCACCCGGGGGCTGCGTTTTTCGCTTCAGCGACGAAGAGTTCTCCGGCCAGGGCCGAGATGCGCTCTATTACGCTCGTGCCCTGGAGGAGGCCCAACCCGGAATTCTCGGGCGCCCGCTTAGGCCTCAACGCAACGAGAGCGGGAAAGTGGTTTCCGTCGAGATTTGTTCGACCGGGGACGATTGCCGAGATGCGGTGCAAGAGCGCGCCTGGTCCTCGCCGATCTTTGTGGATCACCCGGCCTCACGTCTCTCCCTGGCCCGGAGCAACCGAGAATAGGGGGCGTCGCCGGCACCGCTGGGCGCTGTTATTCTTACCCACGTCTAAAGGCTTTTGAATGGCCGATGGAGGGGAATAGATATGAGTGCGACCGCCATAGAACTTTTGCCGGTGCCGAGTTCGTCGATAGCCGAGATTCCGTCTCTTGTCGCCGGTTTACGGACCACCTTCGATTCGGGCAGGACCCGCCCACTCTCCTGGCGGAGGACTCAGCTCGAGGCCTTGCTTCGGTTCGTCAAGGAGAATGGGGACGCCCTGGTGGCCGCCCTGCAAGCCGACCTGGGCAAGCCGGAACTCGAGGCCTGGGCCGCAGATATCGGGCAGGTCACTACCGAGGCCAAGCTTGCGCTCAAGAATCTGAAGAAGTGGACCCGGCCCGAGAGCGCGGGCGCAGTGCCGCTCATGGGCAAGTCCTTCATCATGCGTGAGCCCTTGGGCGTCGTGTTGATCATCGCTCCATGGAATTACCCGATTGGTTTGCTGCTCTCGCCCTTGGTGGGGGCGATCGCCGCGGGGAATACTGTGGTTCTCAAGCCGAGTGAAGTGACTGCCCACACCTCCGCCATTCTCGCCGAACGACTTCCGGACTACCTGGACACCGATGCGATCGCATTGGTTGAAGGCGGTGTGCCCGAGACTTCTGCGCTGCTCGAGCAGCGATTCGATCACATCATGTACACGGGAAACGGCAGTGTTGCCAAGGTCATCATGGAGGCAGCTGCAAAGAACCTGACCCCCATTACCCTCGAGCTGGGCGGCAAGAGCCCGTGCATCGTGGATAGAACTGCGGACCTTGCGGTAGCGGCCCGGCGTATTGCCTGGGGAAAATTCATGAATGCGGGCCAGACATGTATCGCGCCCGATTATATTCTCGTGGAGGAATCGATCGAAGAAGAACTGATTGCTGAACTCGAGAAGAGTGTCGAAGAATTCTATTCCGGCGAGACTCAGGAAAACCCCGACTACACTCGAATCGTGAACTCCCGTCATCACGAGCGGATCTCCCAGTTGATGGAAGGTCAGGAAATAGCTTTCGGTGGCGCCACACGCGCCGAGGATTGCTATATAGAGCCGACTGTCCTGCGGAACGTCTCCCCGGATTCGCCGATCATGCAGTCCGAGATTTTCGGCCCTGTGTTGCCGGTCTTGCGAGTCAAGGATGTCGACGAAGCCATTGGTTTCGTCAATCAGGGCGAGAAGCCCCTGGCGCTCTACTTGTTCAGTGCTGACGCTTCCACCGAGGAGCGAGTTCTCTCGTCGACGAGTTCGGGAGGCGTCACGGTGAACGGAACCATCATGCATCTTGCCAACGCAAAGATGCCCTTCGGCGGGGTAGGGCCTAGCGGGATGGGGGCCTACCATGGAAAACATAGTTTTGAGACGTTCAGTCATCGCAAGTCGGTGCTGCGCCGCGGGTTCAGGTTCGACATTAAGATGATGTACCCGCCCTACACCAAGAGGCGAACAGAGATGGCGAAGAAAATGCTTTGAGCCCTGCTTGGCGATGCAGTGGAGTCGCCAAGAAAATGAGTGCAGGATAGGGGCTCGTTCGGCAAGGGGTCGCTGGGTCTATGGGCTCGGTCGATGGCTTGATCCGAGGCCCCTTTCCCTTTTTGGAGGAGTACCCATGGTGCGCTTGATCTTGGTGGGACTGGTGGTGGCGTTCGCGGCGCAGGCTGCCAGCGCCAGCGATGAGTATTCGCCCTACGTCGGCGAAGACTTCCCGATGCAATTGCTCTGGGGCGATACACACGTTCATAGTTCGTTCAGTATGGACGCGAACGTCATGGGGAATACCCGACTCGACCCCGGCGACGCCTACCGGTTTGCCAGGGGCGAGACGGTGACATCCAACACCCAGCAGGAAGTTCGTCTCGATCGCCCTCTCGACTTTCTGGTGGTCTCCGACCACGCGGAGTACATGGGCGTGCTGCCGAGATTGAGAGCTGAAGATCCGAAGTTTTTGGCCGACCCCGATGGTCGGCGGATTTTTGATTCTTTAACAGGCGATAACGAGGCTGCCCGGGCAATTATGGACGAGTTGATCGGATCGTTGATGACCAACGAGCCAATTTTTGATAACGCCGAGGCTAGAGAAAATATCTGGGGTGAGATCACGACCCTCGCGGATCGATATAACCAGCCGGGCGTGTTTACCGCGTTGATTGGTTTCGAGTGGACTTCGATGCCCGGCGGCGACAACCTGCACAGGGTGGTTGTGTATCGCGACAGTGCCGAGCGCGCCGGGAAGATGGTCCCTGTCTCGGCTTTTGATGGGGATCGGCCGGAAGATCTCTGGGCGTTCATGGAAAAATATGAGAGCGAAACCGACGGGCAAATTCTTGCGATTCCTCATAACGGAAACCTCAGCAATGGCCGCATGTTCGGCGTGGAAGATTCGGGTGGGAAGGCTATTGGCCGGTCATACGCCGCGGCCCGAGCACGTTGGGAGCCCCTGGTCGAGGTCACCCAGATCAAGGGCGATGGGGAGACCCACCCCCTGCTTTCGCCCGATGACGAGTTCGCCGATTTTGAAACTTGGGATGCGGGAAATCTGGCTCTGGTGGGCATGATCCCGAAGAAGCCGGGCATGATCCGAAATGAATATGCGCGCTCGGCGCTCAAGAGCGGACTGGAACTCGGGGCGAAGACCGGAATCAATCCCTACAAGTTCGGAATGATCGGCAGTACCGACGCGCACACTTCCCTGGCGACGGGTGCCGAGAATAATTTCTGGGGCAAGGCGGTTCTGGTCGAGCCCGGTGAGCCTCGGACCAATGAGACCTTTATCAAGTCCTCCGCGGGTCAGGAGTTCGACGTGATCGCCTGGGAACAGGTGGCTTCGGGTTATGCCGGCGTCTGGGCAAAGGAAAATACGCGTGAAGCGATTTTCGATGCCATGCGAAGACGCGAGGTCTACGCCACGACCGGTTCTAGGATGCAAGTGCGTTTCTTTGGGGGGTGGGATTTCTCGCCAGAGGATTCACTCGGGCCCGAAGCGGTTTTGGTCGGTTATCGAAAGGGCGTGCCCATGGGAGGAGATTTGCCCTCGGCACCGAAGGCGGGGGCCTCAGGCCCTGGTTTTCTGATCATGGCACTGAAGGACCCACTGGGCGCCAATCTTGAGCGTGTTCAGGTCGTCAAGGGATGGTTGGATGATGGGGGGCAGGCCCAAGAGAAAGTTTTCGACGTAGTGGTCGCCGAACCCGCCTCAGGCACCGTCGATCTAGAGAAGGCAAGCTACGAGAATGACGTGGGCAGCGCGCAATTTGCCCAGGTCTGGCTCGACCCGGATTTTGATCCAGCCCAAAGCGCCTTCTACTACGCCCGGGTGATCGAGATTCCGACTCCGCGCTGGACGGCTTATGACGCCGCTCGCCTGGGAACGGAGATCATCTCTGGGGCCCGCCTGATGGTGCAGGACAGGGCCTACACTTCGCCTATCTGGTATACCCCCCGCTGATCGTTGCGAGGCGAGGCCCCGCTTTTCGCTCAGGCGGGCTGGGCCTCCAGCAATTTGAATCGGTGGACCCAGACTAGGTGTTCGGGCTCCCACTCCATGCCCTTGTGCATCCTCAGAATCAGTTGGCGGTACTGCTCAAGGCTCTGAAAGCCTTCTGCGCGCGCGCCTTCGTCGTCGAGATTACCCAGGGGCTCATGGGTCAGGGAGGTGACCTCGAAGGTGCGGCCCTCGAGTTCGAACGTCTCCCCGGGGTAGGCATAGACTCCGTCACGACGCTGTTCGGTCTTGGTGCCGGCTAGGGCCGCCGTGACCAGCATTTTTTGACGGACTAGGCGGTCGATGGTGCAGGTTTTTTCGGGAAAATCACTCATTCTGTGGCGACCTCGGCGAATATCCTCGTCCGGCCTGGACGCGGAGCCTATGGGAAAGGCAAGGGCAACCAGACACCTAGCCCGCAAGAATCGCGACCGCAATTGCCATTCCCCTAGCGCAGTCGGTTATTGAGACTCGTGCCGCCCGGTGACTCGCCAGCCGCTGCATCTCACGGAGGATGCGGTGAGAAAAATCGCCCAGAGTACGCCGGGGAAGGCCGCGTGCCCCAAGCGCCGGCATCGGATTTCACAGGAATTCCTGCGTAGCCTATATTCGCGGCGCTTCAGATCCGAGTCGAACCACACGGGAGGAATTTAAGAGTGAATCCTCGCTTACTACACGATGAACTCGCCATCGCGGCAAAGGCATGGCCGGACCAGGTGGCGTTCGTCACTCCGAAAAAAGAAATCTCCTTCGGAGAACTCAAGAAAAAACAATCTGCCCTGGCCGGGGCGCTCCAGGGGCTTGGTCTCGAGCGAGGTGCTCGGCTTGCGATTCTCGGACACAACAGCGCCGACTACATCGCCTGGCACTATGCGGCTGCGGAAGCTGGGCTGATCTTTCACGTGCTGAATACTCGCCTGGCCAAGGGCGAACTCCAGTGGATGATCGATAACGCGGAGAGTGCTGCCCTGATCGCCGACCCTGATTTTTCTTCCCTCGCCCAGGAGTTGATGGCGGCTTGTGCATCCCTGGGATTCCTTGTGGGTATGGAAGGCGAGGAGGGACTCGACCACGAGACGGAGGCGCTCGTGGCCAGGGGCCATGAGTCGCGGCCCCCAGGGGTAGATCCCGAGGACGCGGCCCTGATGATCTACACGAGCGGAACCACGGGCCGACCCAAGGGAGCGCTCCAGAGCCACGCCGGTTCGGTAGTGGCAGACGGCCTTACGCGAGATGCAGTGGACATCACCCGAGAGGACACTTACCTGGCCCTCATGCCCTTCTTTCATCAGGCGGGTCTCATTCGAACTCGGGCCACTCTTCTCGCTGGCGGAAGGACTGTGATTGCTGGCAAGGTCGAAGCCGCTGCTACGGCCAAGGCCATAGTCGATTACGGGGTCACCTTTACCATGCTGGCCGCGCCCCAGCAAAATGCGGCGATTCGCGAGAAGATCGAGCAAGACGGCGTCGAGGGCTTCCGGAATCTCCGAATGATTCTCGGTGGAGGCGGAGTCGGGCAGCGAGCCACTCGTACGATTCAGCGGACGTGTGAGGCTCTGGACTGCGAATATTTTGGAGTCTATGGCCAAACCGAGACGACGGGGCCAGCGGTCTATATCACGGGGCAGGATGTTTTCGACCGGCCCGCCTCCTGTGGCAGGCCTCTGCCCGGGGTGAAAGTCGAGATCTGGAACGATGATGGCAGTCGGCAGAGTGCCGATCATGTGGGTGAAATCATGGTTTCGGGCCCGATTACGGCGAGCTATTGGCGTAATGAAGAGGCGAACCAGGCGCTCTATAGCGGCGATTGGATCCATACCGGCGACCTCGGATATCTTGATCGAGACGGTTTTCTCTATATCAAGGGCCGGGTCAAGGAGTTGATCAAGACCGGGGCCGAGAACGTCTACCCCCGAGAGGTCGAGGTGGTTCTGGAGGAACATCCGTCGGTTTCGGATGTCGCGATCTTTGGACTGCCCGACGATCGCTGGGGGGAGATCGTCGTCGCTGCGCTGGTCTGCCGGGGTGGAGAGCCGCCCAGCTTGCAGGAACTCAAAGCGTTCTGTCGTGGGAAAATCGGCGCCTACAAGATCCCCAAGGCCCTGCTCTTTGTGGAAGAGATTCCTCGCAATCACACCGGAAAGATTTTGCGGGGAGCCTTGAGTCGCCAGGCCCTCGAACGTCGCGGCGAAAAGGCCCCAGCGGCCTGAGCGCCTCGAGAGCACCGGATAGCCGCCGAGTGCGCGCTCCTCGGGCGCTACACTCTGGGGATGCGATACCGGGCAGGGCGTCACGAGACTCCTCGGCCGGGACGAGGCGGAAGGTCGGCTCGACCCGCCGTATGGCTGAGTGCTCTGCTGGCGCTCATGGTCTTGCCGGGCTTCGCCTGGGGAGATGGCTTCTCGGGCGATCGTTTGCTTCGAGTCGATGGCCGCATAGCGGCAAGCCCAGAGGATCCGGGCGCGTACTGGCAGCGGGCGGACCTGCGGCGAGAGACGGGAGATTTTTCAGGCGCCTTGGAGGATCTCGGCCGGGCGGCTGAACTCGCTCCTGGGAGCCCCTCTACGGCGATTCTACGCGCCCGAGTCTACCTGGACTCGGGTCAGGCTTTGGCCGCGCTCGAGGTTCTTGAGCCGGTGGCACGCCGGGAGGGCAGCCTTGCGGAAGTCCAGCGCCTGCGTGCCGAATCCCTTCTCCGGCTGGATCGTCCTGGGGCGGCGGCGGAAGCTTTTTCCATGGCCATCGAAGCCAGACCCGGCGCCGGTCCTGCTCTCTACTTGGCTCGAGCCCGGGCCCAGGTCGAGGCGGGAGTGGGGGCATGGCCCGAGGCGCTGGCGGGCCTAGATGCGGGCATCGCCCAGATGGGGCCGGTTCCCGGACTGGTTCGCGAAGCGATCGAAATCGAAATCTCCATGGGACAAATCGACCATGCACTCGAGAGGATTTCTCGGGCCTCCGCCGAGAGCGGGCGTAGAGAAACGTGGCTGGAATGGCGCGGACAGATTTTAGAGAACGCGGGTCGATCGGGTGAAGCTCTCGAGGCGTATCAGGATGCGATGGGCGAACTTTTGGAGACCCCGTCGAGTACGCGTTCGAGCCCTGCGATGCAGGCGCTCGAATATCGCCTCGGTCAATCGCTTGAAAAACTCTCGCTCGCCTCACAGGGAAAGGGAGACTGATGCATTCGGTCAGAGTTCTTTGGGGAGTCATCGTCTCCTGCTTCGCTCTTTTTGTTGTTTCGGAGGCCTTCCCGGCCACTCTCGTCGCCGCCGAATCAAATTGGAGCTATCTCGACGACGGGTCGGATGCGGGCAGTGCTTGGCGAGAGCCCGGCTACGACGATTCGGCATGGGCCTCGGGTCCAGCGGAGCTGGGCTATGGCGACGGTTTCGAGGCTACGGTGGTGGCGACTGGCAACGGCAGTACCCGCGCGATAACTACCTATTTTCGCCATGCTTTCGATGTTCTGGGTGCTTCCGAAATTGCCGTCTTGAGATTGCAGCTCCTGCGGGATGATGGGGCCGCGGTCTATCTGAACGGGGTGGAAATTCACCGCAGCAACCTACCCCTGGGAACGATCAATTCGACGACCCTGGCCTCGGGAGCTGTAGGGGGAGGGGGTGAGACTTCTTTTGAGGACGCCTGGGTCGATTCCTCGCTGCTCGTCGAGGGCAGCAACCTTCTGGCCGTTGAGATTCACCAAGCTGCCGTGACGAGTTCTGATATCAGTTTCGACCTTGCCCTGACAAGCGAAACCCCAGCTCTCGTTCGAGGCCCCTATCTGCAGCTGGTGAATACCAGCGCCGTTACCCTTCGCTGGCGCACCAATACCGCCATGGAGTCTGTCATTCGCTACGGCTCAGCGCCCAATGCACTTTCCTCGCTGATCTCTGACCCGCTGGGTAAGACCGAGCACGAGTTCAGGATCGACGGTCTTGAGCCGGGAACTCGCTACTACTACTCGGTGGGCTCGATCAGTACGGTTCTGGCGGGTGCCGATGCGGATCACTTTTTCGAGACCGCTCCAGCCGGCTCGCCTGTGCGTCCAGTGCGGATCTGGGTCCTCGGAGATTCGGGTGAGTGCGCGGTGAGCGCTCAGGGCTGTATCGATGCGGCTAAGGTTCGAGATGTTTACTTGGCTCGAGCAGAGACCGCCAAGGCGGACTTGGTAATCATGTTGGGCGATAACGCTTACGACTCCGGGACCGACGGGCAGACGACCAAGGGGGTATTTGAGACCTTCGGCGCAGTGCTTCGTAATACCCCGGTTTGGCCCGCCCCCGGAAATCATGAGTTTTACAACGGGCTGACTTTTTCAGCGACGGGAGAAGGGCCCTATTACGAGGCATTTACCCTGCCCCGGGCCGCCGAGGCCGGCGGTCTGCCCAGCGGAACAGAGGCCTACTACTCCTTCGAGTATGGCAATGTTCATTTCGTTTCTCTGGATTCTCATGATACGGATAGGAGCGCCTCGGGTGCGATGTACGCCTGGCTTGAAGCTGATTTGCAGGCGAATCAGTCAGACTTCTTGATCGTTTACTGGCACCACCCGCCGTATTCGTTCGGTTCCCATAGTTCGGATTGGTGGCAAGAGACTCGAATGATCCAGATGCGGGAGGTTTTTGTTCCACTGCTCGAGGACTACGGGGTCGATCTCGTGCTCACGGGCCATAGCCATTCACTCGAGCGGTCCAAGCTTATCGATGGACATTATGGCTTTTCGGATTCGCTGCTGCCTGGGAACGTGATCGATGGCGGAACCGGTGACCCTGCCACGGGCAGTGGTTATGAAAAGGATTCTGAGGGCCCCGGGGCCCACGAGGGGGCGGTGTACGCGGTTATCGGAAGTTCTTCAAAAAACAGCGGGGGCCTCACGAGGCACCCGGTTATGGCCTTCGTCTCCAACTACGAAGGGGCGATGCTGATCGAGATTAGTGGCCAAGAAATGGATGCCACGATCGTCGATGCCAACGGTACGGACCGGGACAAATTTCGCATCACGAAAGCGGTACCCGAACCGGAACAGGCCCTTCTCTCGCTTGCAGCGGTTTTGGCGGTCTTGCTGGTCAAGCTCAAGTCGGGACGGGGTCGGGCGAGGGCCTAGTGCACTCAAAGAACCGCGGCCTGTGTTCGACCTCGGGTGTCTAGGAGCCACCGGTCCGACCCTGGGCAGAGAGCTTTCGGACTCAGCCGCGCAGCCCCGAGAGGGGAACCTTCGTCATTCCGTAGTCGGCTTCCGCGGGGATGCAGAGCATCAGCTCGCCGTCGTCTTCCTTGGCCACCCAGGGCAGGACCGTCGTGATCGAGCTCTTTCGGGCGGCCTCGATCGCCTGGGCCATATCCGCCGAGCGTCCGAGCTTTTGTAGATTGGCAAGTGTGGCAAAGACGATGGTTCGCTGGCCGTCGGATTCTGCGCGCAGGGCGTCGCCAGGGGTTGTCCAGACTGAATCCACGGATTCGGACCCGTCGTGAAGCGCCAGCTGGTCTCCCGGCGCGACGGCGAGGAAAAAGTGGGTATCGAAACGCTTGGGGAGCATGTCCGGGGTGATCCAGTGCGCGAAGGGTGTGAGCTGGTCGCAGGCGAGAATCAGCGCCTCGGATTCGACCACGCTCTGAAGATCGATCTCGTCTTTTTGCAGCGCACTCCGGTACCGGGCCTCGAGTTGGGCGAGTTTGTCTGCGTTGACGAGTTGGTCGCTGCCTTGGGGGCGAGCCAGAAGGACGCCGGATTCTTCGAAGGTTTCGCGAATTGCCGTGACCCGCACGGTGATGGCATCGTCATCGAGGTCGTCGACACCGGCGCAGTATTCACGCATGGAAGCGCCGCCATCGGCCTCTTCGGCTTTCCCACCGGGAAAGACCAAGGCACCGGTGGCGAAATCGATCTGGTGGTGACGTTCCACCATGAAGACCTCGAGATGATTTGCTGAGTCTCGCAGCAGCATGATTGTCGCGGCGAGCTTGGGCTCGACCTTGTCCTTGGTCATTTTTTCTCCAATGGGGATAGGGGTTACGTCAGGGTAGCGAGGCGCATTTCGAGGGGCAGGGGCCCATTGGGCCAAAAACCGAGGAGGCTGGCCGAAAACTCAGGAGCCCCATCAGTTGTAGTACACTCAAAACGCCTATCGGGTGAAATGAACTTGAGTGGAGAGGGCCAGTTTATGAAGAATCGAGTCGAGGATGTGGCCGCTGTGCGAGGCGTGATCAACGCCTACATCGAGGGCAGCAAGGGGGACGCGGAACTGCTGCGTTCGATCTTTCACTCGGATGCGGGGATGAACGGATATTTCTCGGGTCAGCTGCTCATCGGCTCGCCCGAGCCCTTTTTCGCGGAAGTCGCCAAGATCGACTCGTCCGCACCGCAGGGGAATTATCGCGCGGAGATCGAATCCATCGAGGTCATCGGGGATGTGGCCAGCGCCACCCTGGTGGAACAGGATTTTTTGGGCAGCGGCTTTGTGGATTTCTTTCATCTGATCCGAGTCGAGGGCGACTGGAAGATTATCTCCAAGACCTACCACCAGGATAGTTGAGCGAAGTGGAAGCTGAATTGCAGAGGGCCGGTTGGTGGGGCAAACCAAAGCGGACGGGAGGCTGGGAATGAGTGTCAGCGAGACCGAGATTGAACAGGCCAAGGAAGATGAGTGGCACAGTACAGCCTGTATCCTCTGCGGGACGAATTGTGGGCTTCAGGTTCGCCTTTCCGGAGGGAATTTCAGCAAGATCAAAGGGGATAAGAATAATCTCCGATCGCGTGGCTATACGTGCGAAAAGCCCGCCGCGCTGGGACGCTATCAGGCGAATCGGGAGCGCTTGACCAGTCCTCTCCGGCGGCGGCCCGATGGCGGATTTGACGAGATCGATTGGGATACGGCGATTCGCGAAGTGAGCGAGAGGCTCGCGGGAATTCGTGATGCTCATGGAGGCGAGAAGATCCTCTACTACGGGGGAGGGGGTCAGGGGAATCATCTGGGCGGGGCTTACAGTGCGGCCACTCGCCGGATTCTCGGCATGCGATACGCCTCCAATGCTCTGGCCCAGGAGAAAACAGGTGAATTTTGGGTGGAGGGCCAGATGTTTGGTGGCCGTCCCGAGCCCGATTTCGACAACGCCGAGGTCTCCGTTTTTATCGGAAAAAACCCGTGGCATTCCCACGGTTTCGATCGCGCCCGCGTCACCCTCCGAGATATTTCCCGGGATGACGACCGATCCTTGATAGTGATCGACCCGCGTCGTTCCGAAACCGCCGAGTTGGCGGATTTTTTCCTGCAAGTGCGGCCAGGAACCGACGCTTTCTGCTTGGGAGCGATGCTCGGGGTCATCGTTCAGGAAGACCTCATCGACCTGAAATTCCTTTCGCGCCACGCCGGGGAGGGCGGGCCCCTGCTCGAGGTTCTCGCCGATATTCCAGTCCCCGACTATTGCGCGCGGGCAGATGTCTCAGAAGAACTTGTGCGCTCGGCGGCCAGGCGATTGGCTGAGGCCGAAAGCATCGCCGTGCTCGAGGATCTTGGTATCGAGATGGCGCCACACAGCACCCTGAACTCCTACTTGCAAAAGCTCCTCTATACCCTGACGGGAAATTTTGGTCGACCGGGTACCATGAATCTGGCGACTCATATGGGCAAGTTGACGGGCAACTCGAAGTCGGATCGCAAGACACCCGTTGGCGGACATCGGATCATCACCGGCCTTATCGCCTGCAATCATTTGGCAGATGAGATTCTCACGGATCACCCCGATCGCTTTCGGGCAGCTCTGATCGAGAGCGGGAACCCGGCGCACTCCCTGGCCGATAGTGCCCGTATGCGCGAAGCCCTGGACTCTCTCGATTGTGTGGTCGTGATCGATGTGGCCATGACGGAAACCGCCGATCGCGCGGATTATATCCTGCCGGGTTCCTCTCAGTACGAGAAGCCCGAGGCGACCTTCTTTGGCGGCGGATTTCCCGATCATGTCTTCCAGATGCGCCACCCCTTATTCCCACCCTCCGAAGGGACACTTCCAGAGCCGGAGATTCACAGCCGCCTGGTGGAGGCGCTCGGTGGTTACAGAGAGGAGGATCTCGGCGCCCTGCGGTCCGCTGCTGAAGAGGGGCTTCCCGAATTTGGAAAAGCCTTCACGATCGCTCTGTCAGAGCGGCCGGAGTGGGCGGGCATCGCCCCGGTTCTTCTTTACGAAACTCTTGGCCGGTCCCTGGCCCCCGGCCTGGCCCCGGCTGCTCTGTTCTGGGCCGCTGCCCAGACCTGCGCGACGACCTACGCCGATTCGGTGCGTCGGGCGGGTTTCGAGGGGGAAGGTTTGGCCCTGGGCGACTCGCTCTTCGAGGCGATTATTACGCGCAAGGAGGGTGTGGTCATTACGTCCGACCCCTACGAGATTAGCTTCGAGCGCATCGCCACGGAAGATGGAAAAATTCAACTCGTGATTCCTGAGTTGATCGAGGAACTCACTGGCTTGCGCCATGAGCATCCGGTGACGGACAACCCCGCTTACCCCTTCGTTCTTGCAGCGGGCGAGCGCCGGGGAACCACGGCTAACACGATTATGCGCGATCCCCAATGGCGCAAGAAGGACCTCGAGGGGGCACTTCGAATTTCCACCGAAGACGCTGCGGGGTTGGGGATAGGCTCGGGGGATCGAGTTCGCATCATCAGCAAGCGTGCCTCGGCCGAGAGCGTGGTGGAAGTCACGGACACCCTGCGATCCGGGCATTGCACTCTGCCCAATGGCCTTGGTCTTGCCTACCCGGATGAAGAGGGCAAACGCGTTGTGCACGGAGTTGCGCCCAACGAGTTGACCGCGTCGGAGGATCGGGACTGGCTGGCGGGAACACCTTGGCATAAGCATGTCCGCGTGCGTCTCGAAGTTGTCAGCAGCGCCTGATTTCTCGGGTCGCCGATGAAGTAACGACGCTTTCGTTCCGGTTAGGGCGCTCGGCCGTACGGCCTATATTTGCCCTCTCCCGAAATATTGAGCGAGCAGGAGGGCCGATGTTGAGAAAATTCGTCTATCTGACGGGCGGGTTGGATTTTCTGGTGGGGGCTGCCACCTGGGCGGGAGCCCTGGCTAACCCTCAACCCGGACAATTCGTTGCGCTGATGACCTTGGGGACTTTTCTCATGATGGCCGCGGCATGTCTGATCTGGGCTTCCAGAAATATGATCGAGCGTGCGCCGGTGATATTCTGGCAGGGTCTTGTTCGGCTCACGGCGGCCTGTTCGGTGCTCTATGCTGTTCCCGCCGGCCTCTCCGAGTCCTGGGAGTATGCCCTGGTGGCGTTCGATGGGCCGGTGGCGCTGGTCTATCTGGTTGGAATAATGCGCTTGACCGGCGCCTCGCCGGTGGATTTTCTGCTGTGTCGGGATTCGGTTTCAGCCGGAAACGCTACGGGGGCGGTGAACTGAACCATGCAATTGAACCGACGTGCTTTGGTCAAGGCGTTCTTGGGTTTGGCCTCGAGCAGCTTTTTACCTTTTCGCGCAAGTGCTGAAGCTCGCGACCTAAAACATATCCTGTGCGCTTGCTCGGACACGAAAATGGCGGTTTGTCTCTCGACGGATCGTCCGGCCCGAAGCTTGACGCTCTCCGTCGGCGATCGCCGGCAGGAGGGGGTCCGGGCGGACAGTGCAGGCTTCCATTGGCAATTTCTGTTGGAAGACCTGTCTCCGGGCACTCAGTACAGCCTGCAGGTTTGGGAGGGAGACCTTCCGTGGGGGACTTCCTGGCTTTTGAAGACGTTCCCGGCCCCGGGCGAAGCGGTTTCGACATTTCGTCTGCTCACGTACACCTGCGCGGGAGGGGGGGATGGTTTTGGACTCCCTGGCCGGCAATTTTTCAAGCCCCATGCCTTTCGCCAGACGCTCTTTGAGGCGGCTCTCGCCCAACAGCCCGACGCGGCTGTGGCGATCGGTGACCACGTCTACTGGGATTTGAGGGGAGAGGACATCCCTCAAGTTGGGCGCAGGAATCGCCTAGTCAAGTTCATGGTTGGGGGCTATCTGCGGATTCGCTACGGCGCCTTCGATCGGGATCAAGACCTGATTGGGACGCCCAATGAAGAGGTGCTGCGTAGAATCGGGAACGAACAAATCGCCGACCTCTACGGAACCCGGTTTCGCTCGGTCCCCATGTTCTTTGTGGCCGACGATCACGATTATTTCGAAAACGACGATGCCGAGCCAGACTTGGTGACTTTTCCGGCGGACGCGTTCAGTCGTGCGGCTCATCGGGCGATGGCCGATCTCTATTATCCGCCCTTGCTCGATACCCCGTCGGGGAAGCCGGACCGGTCCTTCGGCTCGATTCGCTACGGGGATCTCTTCGAAGCCCCTCTCCTGGATTGCGCTGGACAGATGACCCTGGGTGGTGATCAAGCAGGTCTGATTCCCCCGGAAATAGAGGGTTGGGCGCGGGAGCGAATGGCCGTTTCTCAGGCCAAGGTGTTCGCGTTGGTTCCGTCACACCCCCCGGGTTATACGGCGGGAAAGTGGCGTGAGTGGTACCCGGACGTGGTGGCCAGAGCGGGAAATACGGGTGTCGTCACCAATCCACTCCTGGGTGAATTGGAGGGGCAGTTGAGCGTGGAGGCCGAGAAATTTCTCTGGCAACGGGGGTGGTGGCTACAGCACCAGAGACTCCTCGCGAGCCTCGCTCAGCGCTCAGGTCTGCGCTTCGTTCTTTCCGGAGACATCCATGCCCAGGGTGCGGTGGCCATCGAGCGAAGTGGTGAAAACGATTTCTCTTCCGATCCTCTGGTCTCCGTCCTGGTCGGACCGGTGAGTACGTCGACGGGCAGCTGGCCCTCGGCCGCCCGGGGCGTAAGCGCCGCCACGCCTCACTGGCTCGAAGTTGAGACTCTGGCACCCATGACCGAGTCCAATGGCTTCGCCATCGCTGAGATCTCTCCCGGGAAAGCTGCGATTCGACTCTTCGATTGCGGAGGGCACGACCCAGACCTGGGGGAGAGCGGTATGCCTCTCAGGGGCCGGGTCCTGAATCTCTTGAGCCCAGGAATGATCTAAGGGACGATGGGCTTCGCAGCCTCACAGATCCCCGGTGAGGGTAAGGGCGCAGCACCTTCAAGAACTCTTTGAAGCAACACGGCGTCGAGAATATTGCAGTCGGCTGTGTTGACTTGAGGATCATCCTTTATGTTGCAACGTTTGGGATCGAAGCCCGGGAGGTCTTGCCCGAGAAGATGCTTTCGCAAATAAGAGAGGTCTCCTCCCACAGCCCCGTCGGACTTAATAATCCCATCGCCATCACCCTCGCCACATTGGCAGCCGTCGCCGATACCGTCTTGGGCCAGTGTTCCCTGGTTATCTAGGGGGTCGAGCCCCCCCGTGTCCTGCTGGAGGGCATTCGGAAAATTGGGGCAGTTGTCGGCCTCCTTGCGGACCCCGTCGTTATCGTTGTCTTCGGGGACGGTACAGCCCGTATTCTTGTCCGCCGCTGCGTAGCCAGCCTCGTCTTTGAAGAAGGGAGACTTGTGGTAGTCGCTTTGGTTGTGTTGGATATAAGTGTCCAGGTAGGGATCTCCATGCAAGGTAATGTTCGGAGCATGGGCGATGGCCTGTGTGCCGTGAGTGACCCGAACTTTTCCCACGCAATGAAAGCGGTTAGGAAACTGTGTAGTTCTTGTCGAATTGAGGCGGCTGGAATATCCCGGTCGGCTTCCGATCAAGCGGATGTAGCGCTTGCTACTCGAGTTGGGGTCCCCATTATCGGGTGAAATTATCGAGGAGTTGTTCGTAACCGGGTAGTTCCCCGGGGCGCACAGGCCTGTGAGATGATTGCAGCCTACCCAACTGATGTCCGCGCGCGTGAATGGGGCTGTTCCTCCACTTGTGTCATAGGTCCCCGCCGGAGGTTCGACGGCGAGCTTGATCTGGTGCATGAAGGTGTCGGCCTTAAAGCAGACTTCCCAGTCCTGATAGCCTGACTCTGGGGGCAGAGGACTGACGTCGACGAGAATCTGGGGGCCAAAGAAGGAGAGAGCACGGCTCGCCGATTTCGCTGGGGCCTGTGCAGGGTAGGGGCTGCTCACCAAGCAGCTGGCCGTGTCGGGTACAGGACCTTCGGATGTACTCGCAAAACTGAAGGCCCCCATATTGGATGCCGTAAGAGAAAGGTTAGTGGGGGGGGTCAGGCCAGCAGGAGTCTGGAAATCAGCTAGAAAAACATCCTCGTCTCCAGCGCTGCAAATGCGCCGATTTCCACTAGCCCCGACGACCACGCCTTCTAGCCACAGGTAGAGCGTATTCGCTCGAAGACCCCCCACGGTGGCGCCACTTGGAGCTGTATAGTAGCCGCTGGCATCCGACGGCATGGTGCCTGAGTCCAGGCCGATGGTCGAGCCGATTCCGGAAATTGCAATTCCCGAAAGAGGATTGGCGCAGCCGTTTCCAGAGGGGATTGCATTCCCAAAAAAGTGATTTCCTGGATCCGAACAGCCAAGCTTGAGGCTAGTCGTATTATCTATGCCCATCTCGAGGTTGAGAGCCTCAGATGAGTCGGGTGCATAGACCGAGACCGAGAGGTCTTCGATATTGTAGGCGCCGCAATCGAGCCGGAGTGACCATTCGTGGGTGATACTCTCTTCGAGTCGGACGACAACTTGTTCGCATGCGTCCCCAATGCCATCATCATCCAGATCGCTTTGGTCGAGAGAGCAGAAAGATTCCACGTCGGATCCGCAGTCGGCGTGGGCGGTGCAGGTTTGGCCTCGAGCATCCAGGTCGTCGCCCCCTGTGCAGATACCGAAATCGGCCCCATTCGCCGCATTGGGGCAGTTGTCGCATTTATCGCCGAACCCGTCGAGGTCACTATCGACTTGTCCGGGGTTATATACTCCGGGGCAGTTGTCGCCTATCGCGTCGGGTAGGAGGTCCCGGTCGGGGTCGGAGAGGGTGACGCGCCAAGCAACTCCTTGGGAGGTGGAATCTTTGTCTGTTGCTGCGCCCACCCAAATCTCGAGATCGCCGTCGCCATCCTGGTCGACGCTGGCCACAGCGAGCCCGAATTCGGTAGGGACCCCGTCGCTGGTGGGGCCAAAGGCATTGGAGATTTCGCCACTTTGGGCGTCGAGTTCTTGTGCGGAGGTTTCGATTAGCATGGAAGAGCTGATATTGTAAAAAGCGATGGAACCCGAATTATTCGAGCTCGGGGCCAACCCCGACCTGCCCGGTATCCCGACGACCAGGTCGATCTGGCCGTTGTTGTCGAGATCGCTGGTTGCCGCCAGGGCGGCTCCGAAGCGGTCTCCAGTGACGAGGGGACTGGGTAGGTAGTCGGACCCGTAGGAGAGAGAGATCCCCCAAGCGAAATTCCCGGCATCTTCGAAGGTGAGGAGTGAGACCGCCCCCATGGACCCGCTTTGACCCGGGGCACCCACCGCAATGGCCGGGGTGCCATAGGTGTTCGCATTTCCCAGGGCCGCGAGCGCTGATCCAAAGAGGGCTCCATCGAGAGCGCCGTTGGGATCTTCGAGCATTCCCTGGAAAGCGTAGCTGCCTGCCGGAGCATCGATGTGTAGAACCGAAATGGCGCCACATTTCGTACCGGGACAAGTCGGGCCCGCGTAGCTTGCGTAGCCGACGGCGAGATCCGGCAAGCTGTCCGCGTTGATGTCGCCAATGGCGGCGAGTGAATCCGCGGCCGCCGGGGTGGGAATCTCGATGGTCCCCACGATCTGAGCCCAGGATTGCCCAGTCGACCCCGGGGTGAGAATCAGGAGCCAGACAGCGCCGGTGGGCGTGGTCCCTGGGGCGGCAACCGCAAGAGCGACAGCGCCCGACCCGGATCCATCGATATCGGTCAGGACTGCCATGGAACTCCCGAAAGCGGAGTTGGCACCAAGTGAACCCGACGGAAATCCCCCTTTTCCATCGGTGATGAGCTGGGTGGCGTTTACGGTCCCGTCAGGGCGGAGAAATGCAATCACCACCCCACCCAGGCCGCCAAATTCGCTCGGGAATCCGATAGCGACATCCTCTACGCCATCACCGTTCAAGTCACCGACTCCAGCGAGAACTGTGCCCAGTTCCGACGGGCCCGAAAGTCCGAGATCCACGCCGTAGAGCGGCTTCCACGCTTGGACGAGGTCTGCACTGCTGGGGGAGGCTCCGCCACCCATGGCTAGCCCGGCGATGAGAAGGGCTTGGGCACGGCGAGCCCGGGCCATGGCCAACAATCCGAGAGCGATAAGGCCTGCGCTCCAAAGATGCGCCGGGGCGGGTTCCGGTACCTGGATCGGTCCGCTGTGCGCCGAGACGACTTTGAGATCTGATGTGACGGCGGCACTGGCCGGTCCGATTGTGGTGGCCGCGCTTTCGAACGACTGGCCCGACCCGAGAATTATTCTTCCGAGATAAATCGGGGAGATAGGCGAGGGGGGTACGCTGTTCTCTGCAATCCAGTTTACCCTGAGTGTTTTTTTGTTGGCCGAAACATGCAGGAGCACATTGGATTCGGGCAGGAAGGTCTCGAAATCGGAGTTGGGCCCAACTGAGAGGACGACTTGAAGGCCGCAAAGCTCTGACCCATTGGCGTCAAGACAGTGCTGCGCGCCCGCATTCATGTTCGTGGACAGGATCGGGCGGCTCAGGACTCCTGAAAAGGCGGTGAAGACGCAGAGCTCGGCATCCATCGCCTTGTTTAGATCTGCCAGGCTTTGCCCACCCTGGGCGCATAGACAGGGGCTGGAATTCTGCGTCGGGCAGAGATAGGGCGTGGGGGTTGCATCGGCCAGGCTGTCGGCGGGGGTCCAGAGCCCTACCAGAACCATGAGGGCGGCGCCGATCATTGACGAGAGGAGCATGGCCGAGTTCTTTCTGGATGGGCTACGAAGAGGATGAGAGTCATTATGAGTCCTGCGGCACGAAATAGAAAGGTATTCGACTGGGCCCCTTTGGAGTGTTTTTGCGACGCTCGCCGCTGTGAACGCCGGGCGCAACGAAAACCATGCCGGGCGCCGATTGGAGGCGCTCTGGGCCAGTTCACAGGTGGGTGTTCGAGCCGCTCCTGGCTGGCTTTCAGGCCCGGGGGGCAGCCTCCCGTTGCCTTCAGGGGCTTTGGGAGTGCACCCATTGCGCGCCACAGGCGGCATCGAAGCCGGCTATTTGATCTTGGAGCAAGGGATGAAGGGCGTCCTGAGGCGACGAGGGGGCGCCTGCCACGGCGGGCCTGAGTGGCAGAGATCCCGCGAGATAGCCCAGGGGTTCGGGGCGAATATTCGGTCGATCTTGAAGAGTGAGAGAACTCGTCGTCTCATCGGTCCGCTGGGCGCAGTGCTGGCGGAGTAGGGCGGTCACGTCGAGGTACGCGACAGGGACGTTCTCGAGAGTGCCGGAGACTTCGACCTCGGGGGCGGTCACCTCGATCGTGCCGTCGGGCCCGGAATCCGAAGAGGCGTTCACCTCGGTGTCCGCGGATTTTAAAAGTTGCCCGCCAGCGATCCGTATGAACCCGCCGACACCTTCTTCAGCCGTGGCGGTGAGTCGGCTGGCGTTCAAAATTGTCCAAGTGGGTGGCGTTGGAATTCGCTCGCTGCCCTGGCCGAGCCCGATATTGCCGCCGTTCCCCGGTCCTCCGACATCGGTTTCGAGTTGGCTGTTGACGAGTTGAACCTTCGATCCGGCATCGAGCTGGATATTGCCGCCTAGAGCCGATGCGGATTCAGTCGTTACCGTACTGTCCACGAGATTGAGTGTTTGGCCCGCGGCCAGCTGGACGTCTCCAGCATCGACAGCCAAGCCCGTGGCCTGCAGTAAGCTTCCCCCCCCGATGCTGAGGTTGTCGGAGGCCCAGACGATGATGCTCCCAGCGGCGCCCGATCCCTCGAGATCCGAAAGGGATTCAGAGCTCAGGATGGCGCCGTTCGAAAGCTCGACGGAGCCCTCGCGAACGTCGATTTGGATTGCGCCTGCATTCCCCGACCCCCGGGTTTTGACCGAGAGCTGTCCCCCCTCGGCCACCTCGAGTCCGTGGCGTAGATTGAGTTCAAGGTTTCCCGCAGAGCCGCCAGAGCCGGGCGCGTCGGCGAGGGTTTCTGCGAAGATGGCCGAGGACTGGATGCTGACCTCTTCCGAACTCGACTGCCCCGAGACGCGAAGGAAGTCAGCGTGGACGATCACGTCTCCGGCGTCGCCGCTGCCGCTGCTCGAGACACTGATCGCCGCACCCTCAAGTACTTCTATGCGGGGAGCCCGCAAGAGAACGTCTCCCGCGCCGCCGGCTTCGCCTCGCGCCACGATTGCTGTGAGCTCGCGCCCCAGGGATTGGAATCCTCCGACGAGGCGAACGGATCGTCTGGCTCGGATATCGATCCCGCCAGCGGCTGCGTCGCTCTGAGAACTGGCCGAAATCAGTCCATCGGACGCCATCTCGACGCGTTCGGCCGTGATGCGGATATCGCCCCCGGCCGCTTGGGCGGCAGCCCCGGGGAGCGCCCGGGCTAGGATCCCCGAACGCTGAAAGCTACCCGAGTTTTCGTTGAACCCCTCGATGCGGAGTTCGCCGGATACGCCGATGTCGATGTCTCCCGCGGGCTCTGGGTCGCTTGTCGCGCCGCCGCCGGTGAGCGAAGCGATTTGTCCGCCTTCAAGAAGCGTCAGGGATCCGGCTCTGATTCGAATATTTCCCGCTGGGACTGGAGGATCAGGATTGAAATCGGATTGGGTTTTGGTCGCGATGGAGCTACCGCTCTCGACTCCAATACCCTGATCCGTTGTGATGCCAATATCGCCAGCGGTGGCAGAGATCTCCGAGCTTTGCACGAGGGAAAGTGATTGCGCTTGCAGGGAGATGCCATCGGCCTCGGGTCCCTGGCTGAGATCATGGATAATAGAGCCTCGCATCAGGCTGGCCTCGTGGCTAAGGACCGCGTCGATTCCGCCTCCGGCGTATCCCCCGGTAAAGATGCCCCCCCTATCGAGTTCGAGTCGCCCGCCGCGGAGGATCACTCGGCCATCTCCAAAGGGCTCTAGAGTTGCATCCGTGGTCTGGATATAACTTCCGCCGCCGAGAAAAATCGAGGCCTCGGGGCCGAGTCCCGCGACCCATCCGTTGTCTGCGCCCGGGCCAATCGGCACCCGAGTCGACGAATTGCCCACAGCGATCAAGTCGATGGCGCCGTCCAGGGCGACGATTCGGGCCGCATGGTCGATGCGGATAGCGCCACCCACCGCGCTGACCCTTTCGCCGGGTATGAGCTGTAACGCAGCTCTGTTGATGAGGATCGAACTCGGCTCGCCAGCGGAATTCGTCAGCGGAGCCTCGAAGAGATAGGCGGTGGGCGCGCCTGTGCAGCAAGTGGCGCTCGATAGCGGTGTTGCGACGTCAGTCGTACTGAAGGTCCCGTCGGAAAATTCAAGGGAGTTGGGACTGCTCACCGCGAACGACCCTTTCAAGTCGAGGGCGCCCGACGCGGAAAATACGACGCCGTTGGGGTTGAGCAGAAAGAAATCGACGCCGCTCAAGGTGGAGGACAACGTTCCGTCAAGCCGGGAAATATTCGATCCAGTGACCCGGGCGAGGATTCGAGCGAGACCGCTCGGCGGGCCGGTAAAACTGGCCGTTTCATCCACCCCGATGCCGAACTCACTGAAGCTGTGAAAGAGGTTTTCTCCCCGGGTGAGTCCCATTTCTGCGGGAATCAAATAGGTGGACTCGCCGCCGCCCACCGGCTGGCCCCGCCCGCTTCCAAGGCTTTCGTCGCGAACGATGAGCCCCTGGTTGGCCTCGGCGATGGCCGGATAGAAGCCCGAGAAGACGACCCCGAGGGTGGCGATCTTGATCAGAGTGAGAAGCGCCCACATGGCTGTGTCCTCCCCTCGCTGGCCTAGAGCCAGCTTCCGATCAGAATGAAGGGTGCCCAATACACGGGATGTCGATAGCGGCGCTGGGCGAGTAGCTCTCGCTGGGCTCCGCGAAGCGCCTGGGCTCGTGACTCGCCCCGAATCAGCATGGCGCGGTAGAACTCGTCGATCAAGGAAGCGGCGGCGGGGTCGTTCACGCTCCAGAGGGTTCCGAGCGCACTGCGGGCTCCCGACTGGACAGCGATGCCCGAGAGGCCCAGGGCGGCTCGATCATCTCCCTGGGCAGTTTCGCAGGCACTCAGGGTGAGGAGTTCGAGGGGGGCATCCCGAAAGCGAAAGAGTTCGATATCCGAGGCGAGCTCGTCGATTCCGATGGGTCCGTCCCAAGCGAGCAAAAAGGCGCCCTCGGCGCTGCCCGAGAATTTGGCATGGGTGGCCAGGTGAACCAGGCCGAAGGGCTCGCTGGAGAGTTCGCGTCGGAGGGCTGCTCGTTGAAAATCAGCATTCAGCAGGACCTCGCTTGGGGTCAGTGCGCGAATAGCCTCGATTTCAGCGACCACGTTGGGGAGAGGACTGAAGCCGTCGCTCCCCTGGCTGACCCCGGCGAGCAGGGCACGCAGGTTTTGGGGATCCATGGGCTGGGGATCGGTTAATTCCATTCCGGGCGTGAGCGCGAGAGCGAAGCGCTCGATGAGGAAATTGTCGCCGTCGTGGAGGGTGGCCATGGGGATCGTGAGCAGGGCGCCATCCGGGACGAAGACGAGAGTGTCGAATTGACCGGATTCGAGGTGCTGGGAGAGGGGGCGAAGCAGCCAATCGTAGAGGGTGCGCGCATGGGCGAGATAGCGACGATTGGTGCGCTCCTGAAGGCGTCGGCGAAGAGCGTGGGCCTCGTTCTCCACCCGGCTCCGTGGCACGGGCGCGCTGTATTGTTCCCATCGGCCCGAGGGGAGTCCGACCAAGACCACGAGTCGATCGGGAAGCAGAATCGGGTAGAGGATCAAAGCCGAAGGGGAAATCGATTCCAGGGAAGCCAGCTTGTCGCGCAGAGCGTCGACACAGTCGTCTTGGAAGTAGTCGCGAAGCTCGGCGGCCCGCAGCGCCTCGACAATGTCTCGGGCGCGGCGAAGGAGCGCCTGCTCGGAGTCGGGGTCATTTGTCTGACCGGGTGATGCGTCCGCTGCGCGTTCAAGAAGAAGATCAATCAGGCTGTAGTAGACGGGAAGGATTTCCGTGCGAAACGAAGAGCCGCCCAGGGCGCCGCTCCAGGGTATGCGGTGCCGGAGGCTCTCAAGGATATGGACGGCCTGCTGGTAGGCCGCGCTGGCCTTTTTCGCTTCGCCTTGGGCCGAGAGGATTCGGCCGGCCTGAGCTTGCCAGCGAAATACGGCTTCGGGGGCATTGGCCAGGGTCGCTCGTTGAATGGCGAGGCGGGTGTTCGCCAGAGCTCGCTCGCTTTGCCCATCCTTTTCGTCAAGTTGACCGAGCAGGCCCAGGGCATACGAGGCGGCCCGGAAGTCGCCGACTGCCTGAGCGACGTCCAAGCTCGCGTGCAATAAGTCGCGGGCGTTCGAACTCGGTCTGGCCTCGGCCTGGAGGGGAAGGGCGCCGAGTCGCATCTCGGTCTCGGCGAGATTGAGCAAGAGGTTGGCCTGATCGGGGGTTGCGGGAAGTTGTCGGGCCAATGCCGTCCCCCGAAGCAGCAAGGCCCGGGCTTTGCCGGGTTCGTCCCCCGCGACCCGAGCGGCATTGGCGAGGGCTTGGGCGGCTCCCAGCGGTTCGCCCGCTGCTTCGGCAATCTTCGCGCTGAGTTGGTAATTGCGGAGGGCCTCTTCGGGCTGATCTTGGAGGGCGAAGAGCGTGCCGAGATCCATTCGGGCCGTCGCTTCCAGGGCAAGGTCCCTCTCCTCCCGGGCCCTCTCGGCACCCGACTGGAGAAGGGCTGTGGCCTCTTGGGCTCTTCCCTCAGCCAGTTCGATTCCCCCCAGGCCCACCTCGATGCCGGCGAGTCGGTGAGAGCCCGATCGAGCGGCTTCCGACAACTCCAGCGCGGCCCGGAGCTCGAGGCGAGCCCCGGCGAGGTTTCCCATGGCGCGCTCGGTTTCTGCCGAGGCGATTCGGGCGTCGATCTCGAGCGCCGGGCGGTGGGTCCTGTGTGCATTCTTCCGCGCTTCAGAGAAAAGACGAGTGGCGTCGGCGAGTTGCCCCTGGGCCAGGGCCTGCCGACCGCTGGCGAGTTGGGCCCGGATCGAGTCGGCCGATGGGGATGAGAACGGGGAGATAACCGCGCACCCGGCCAGGCCGGCAACCACGAGAAGGAGCAGGAGCGCACGGCGAGGGGGCGTTCCGTTGCCTGGTTGTGACTGGCTTGACAGGGCCTTATTCCTCCCGACCGGCTCGCCGAACCCAGGGGACCCGAGCGTCGTTCACGATTTTCGGCGAACGCGAGCGGAGAGGCCCGGGTGTCGGCCGACCTCGAGTGGACAGGGTAGGGAGTCGCGCGCAAAATCCCCAACCCCGCTCCACTCCCGATCTCGTGGCGCGAGGGATCCAGAAGATGACCGCCGAGGCTTGAAAAAGATCTTTCGGACGGCGACTCTCACGAGGGCCGGAACGCCCCATGGTCCTGGAGCCGGGCTCGGAATCGACTTTGGTTCAATCGGCGCAACCAGGGAGAGGACTCAATAATGGCCCAACGAAAGATTCGGCCGATCAAGCTCGCTCATTTCGTAGTTCGGACGAGTCGTTACCGAGAGATGGTGGACTGGTACGTAGATCTGCTCAACGCGAAGATCGCTGCCGGAGATGAAAACGCGACCTTTATGACCTACGACGACGAGCACCACCGGGTCGCTGTGGTCAAGATGCCAGGTCTTCTGCCCAAGACCCGGGCGATGGCAGCGGTAGACCATGTCGCCTTTACGTATGCGGACCTCGATGATCTCCTGGCGACCTTTGAGCGTCTCTCGGCCAAGGGGATCAAACCCGTTTGGGCGATCAATCATGGCGCCACGACCTCCCTCTATTACGAGGATCCCGATTCAAATTTCGTCGAGTTGCAGGTCGATAACTTTTCCTCTCTTGAAGAAACTCAGAAGTTTCTGGGAGACGGACGCTTCGCCATCAATCCTATCGGGATCGATTTCGACCCCGAGGAAATGCTCGCTCGCTACAAGGCCGGGGTGAGCGTCGAGGAGTTGACGAGCTGGCCTGAGAAGGTGAGCCCTCGCATGGACCCGCCGCCGGACCGCTATCTCGGGGTATGGCACGCAGCGCTGCTCAAGTTGGCCTCCCGTCGGAGAGGAAGATGAGGTCGACTGACGGGACGAAAAACGAGAAAGAGGGAGATGTCGGGGATATCTACCGAGTAAGAATTTAGGAGCCTTCTTCCCGGGGTCCGGGGAGTGCCTGGCGCTCGAATTCATCGAGGGTCGCGTCGCGAGTCATGCCCCAATAATCGACAAGTCGCCAAGGCATGACGGAGAAGACTCGGCCACGACCGTTTCGGTAATAGGTTTCCATGCCGGGGTGGGTCCAGATCAATTCCTCGTGCTCAGCATCGACACGGGCGTTGTACTCGTCGTGAACCAAGGATTTGACCTCAGCGGACTGGTCTTCACCCTCGATCATCTGAACGATGAGACTCGTGATGTAGCGCGCCTGGCATTCCGAAAGAAAAATGGCACTTCCTCCATGGCCGAGTCCGGTATTGGGGCCGAGCATCAGGAAGAGATTCGGAAACCCGGGTACCGTCATCCCGAGATGAGCCGTGGGATTGTCCTCGTCCCAAGCCTCCCCCAGGTCGAGCCCGGCACGCCCCTTGATATTGAGCCTTGAAGTCATCTGGGTCATTTGGAACCCAGTCGCGTAGACCACGACATCTGCTGGCCGATGTCTACCGTCCGAGGTTTGGATGCCGTTTGCGTCGATTCGCCCCACGGCGTCGTTGATGAGCTCGACATTCGGCTTCCGGAGGGTCTGGAACCAGCCATTGTCCAGCAGGATACGCTTGCCATAGGGCGGGTAGTCCGGGACGCAGGCTTCGATGAGATCGTCACGCCCGGCGAGTTCACGCTCGATATGCTCGGTCATCTCCTGGCGATGGCGGTCATTGACCTTGTTGAGCGAACGTGCGGGATCCTTCCAAGTCGGATCCTTGCGCAGGAAACGCAGGAGCCCGTCGCCATAGCGCCAGAAGAGCGTGAAGCGGAACCACTCGGCGTAGAAGGGCAAGTTTTCGAGCAACCACTGGGCTTCGTCGGGAATATCGTCGTGATAGCGCGGGATCGGCCGCGCCCATTGAGGGCTCCGCTGGTAGATTTCTAGGGAGGCGACCCGATCTGCGATGGTGGGTGCGATCTGCATGGAGGTGGCACCGGTTCCGACTAGGGCGACTCTTTTGCCCGCCAGGTCCAGGTCGTCGGGCCAGTGGGCGGAGTGAAAAATCTCCCCTTCGAATTCGCTCGCTCCTTCGATCTCCGGGATGGAAGGCAGTCCAAACTGCCCGATGGCGCTGACCAGGAAGTCCGCGACCCCCTCCTCGGTACCCTCGGGCGTCTCTAAGGTGTAGAACCAGCGTCCCTCCTCTTCGTTCCAGGTGGCCCGGGTCAAGGACGTTTCGAGGCGAATATGAGGCCTGACTCCGAACTCATCGGCGCAGCGAACGAGGTAGTCAAAGAGTTGATCTCGGGCCGAAAAAAAACGGCGCCAGCGATAGCGAGTGCCGATGGAGAACGAGTATGCGTGGTTGGGCGTATCAACTCCGCAGCCGGGATAGCGGTTCTCGTACCAAGTCCCCCCGAGTTGCGGGTGGCGCTCGACGATGGAGTAGGGGACGCCGAGCCTTTCGAGACGCGCACCCAGAGCGATTCCGCTCACTCCGGCGCCGACGATGAGGACTTTTCGTGATTTCGAAGTCTTCGGAGATGCCCCTTGGCTCCAGCGCATGTCCCGGGAGGCAAACCCGAGTTCCTCGCGGATCAAAGGTGCATATTCGTCGGGAACCTGTTCACCCAGGCAGGAGCTCATCATGCGGATCATGAGTTCGTCCCCGGGGTCGGTGATCGATGGGGGAGCGTCGAGATCGGCGAACGCCTCTTCGGCTGCGGTCAGGATCTCAACTCGGATGGATTCGGGAAAGCCCGCGTACTCTTCGGCGATGAGCCGAACATCGCGCTTGGGGAGGTAGGGCGCCTCGAGCCAGCGCCGATCCCCGGTTCGGTGAAAGAGGGCCATGAGCAGGACGCGCAGATCCGCATGTTCAAGCGCGCTTCGTAGGGTGGCGTTCGCCACAGGCATGCCTTCTTTCCGCTGGATTCGTGGGGCGATGGGGGGGCGACGCTGAGGAAATCCCCGAATTCCTAACCGAGGACAAAACCTTCGTAATTACTGGCCGCGACTTCATCGCATTTTTCGACGTAAGGAGGAAAACCGAGGAGGGGCATGAAGACTCGCGGCTTCCCGGGGACGTTGGCGCCGAGGTACCAGGAGTTGCAACTCGGATAGACCGTTTGCTCGGCCACCTCGTTGACGTGGGCGACCCAGGCATCGGCGGCTTCTTCGCTGGCCTCGATGGTTTGGTGCCCAGCCGCCCTCATCGCCTCGAGGCAGTCAGAGATCCAGTTCACGTGCTGTTCGATAGAGACAATCATATTTGTCAGAACCGATGGGCTGCCGGGGCCCGAGATCGTGAACAGATTCGGGAAGGCGGGAACGCCCAGGCCCAGGTACGTCCGCGGGCCGGCCTCCCATTGTTCGGTCAGGCTCAGCCCGTTGCGGCCGCGAATATCCATGGCAAGGAGTGTTCCCGTCATGGCGTCGAAGCCGGTGGCCAAGATAAGAATGTTGACCTCGTGTTCCTCGGCCCCGCATTGAATGCCTGTGGGCGTGATCCGGTCGATCCCTTGTTGGCTGATATCGACAAGGTCGACGTTGGGCCGATTGAAGGTTTGGAAATAGCCAGTATCGAGGCAGAGTCGCTTGCAGCCGAGGACCGAGTCAGGAGACAATCTCTTCGCGGTTTCGGGATCCTCGACGATCTCGTGAATTTTATTGCGCACAAAGGAGGCAGCGGTCGCGTTGGCCTCTAGATCGGTTCCTAGGTCGGCGAAACTCCAGCTGAAGGTGAAGCCCCCCTCGGCCCAGCGCGCTTCGTACTCCGTCGCTCGCTCGTCCTCCGAGGCCTCGAGGGCGGGCTGCTCGTTCAGGGGCAGTCGGAGCGAAAAGCCATTGGGTTGCAGGCTGTTCTCCTGACGAAAATCCGGATATCTGGCCTTGATCGCAGCCTGTTCTTCCCTGTCTAGGGGGCGATTTTGGGCGGGAATCGCGTATTGGGCCGTACGCTGGAAGACCGTCAGGTGGTCCGCTTGGGCAGCGATGATGGGGATGGCCTGGATGCCCGAGGAGCCGGTGCCAATGACGGCCACTCGCTTGCCCGAAAAGTCGACACCCTCCCGGGGCCAACGGCCGGTGTGGTGGATGTCTCCTTGGAATTCGTCCTGTCCAGGAAAATCAGGGGCATTTGTCGATGAGAGGCAGCCGGTTGCCATGACCACGAATTGGGCCGATACGGTCTCATCTCGACTCGTGGAGATCGTCCAAGTTTCCTCTGCTTCGTCGAAGCAGGCGGAGTTGACCCGGGTTTCGAATTGGATGTCATCGCGCAGGCTGAAGCGGTCGGCTACATGATTTGCGTAGCGCAGGATTTCGGGCTGGCCGGAGTAGCGTTCGGACCATTCCCATTCCTGTTGTAGATCTTCATCGAACTGGTACGAGTACTGCATGCTCTCGACGTCGCAGCGCGCGCCGGGATAGCGATTCCAGTACCAGGTCCCCCCAACGCCTTCACCTACCTCAAAGACCCGGGCGCGAAGCCCCATTTTTCGTGCCTTGTGGAGCATGTAGAGGCCGGCGAAGCCCGCTCCGACAATGACGATGTCGAAAACTTTCCGAGGAGCCTTGTGGGGGTGATGTGCGGACATCTATCTTCTCCATGGTTGGGCCGGGCAAGCATAAGAGGAATACTCTTGGGGCACAAATTTCGCCGATTAATCACGACCTTTCGTGAAGTCCGGAGTTCCGATCAGGATGTCCTTGCCGGGATCCGCTTTTTCGATGCGCTGTCGGAGATTGTCGGACGCGGCGAGAAGACCATGATTCGGCTGATGGAGAGCACGCCGCACGGGCGCGAAACCCTGCGGGAGCGGCGCAGCCTCTTCGGTGTTGTGACCGACCGGGATTGGCTTCGAGGGCTCCCCGACGAAACCCTCGGCCGGGAGTACATTCGCTTTGCGGATGAGAAGGAAATCTACCCCGAACAGTTCGAGGCCCTGTTGACCGAAGCCCTGGGACGGTCTTCGGCGGAGACCGATCACGGATCGTCCATGGGGCATTTCGTCCATGACCGGTACCGGCACCTCCACGACGTTTGGCATGTGGCCCTGGGCTACGACACCGATGAGGAGGGTGAACTCGGCATCCTTGCGTGTACCGGGCGGCAGAACGGATATCGAGCGCATTATCTTGCGGCCTTCGTTCAGGCCTGGGCAGCGGGGATGCGAGGCGACCCCGAGCGCCTGAAGGTCTTTTGGGCGGGTTGGCGACGGGCCCGGCGTGTCGAGTGTTTGCTGGTTCAGGATTGGAAGTCGCTCCTCGAGGAGCCCCTCGAGGGTGTGCGCGTGCGTTTGAAATTGAATCCGATTCCCACGCGCTGAGATCGGCCCGATGGGCGTTCGGGCCGAGGTCAGCGGGGGGTGGCCCCTCCGGGTTTCAGTTGTTGGGCGGAATCAGCGCCGCCGACGGAACCAGTTGCCAGCTCAGATCGGGGTCGAAGCTCTTGATTTTCGCCGCCTGCTCCGGAGTCTCCGGACCGAGGTCCTTCTCGTAGACCAGGCCCACTTGGTTTACCAGGAAGCTCATGACACCCGAAGCGCCGTATTTTGCCGGGAAGGCGAGGAGGGCGAAGCCCTGGGTCATCCGGCCATCGTCGAGATAGCTATAGGCGCCACCCGGGGCGTTGGATCCTTGGGCATCGAGGATCCTGAAGAGATAGCCGTGATAGGGCTTGCCCCCGGCCTGGGTCGGTGTGTAGCCCGCGCTTTGGGCTTCTGCGTAGATGGAGCCCAGGGGACTAGAGGGTTCGTCGGCGGTGGTCTCCCAGTAGAGCCCGTTCCTCTTCCCTGGGCTGCTGAGGATGAAACTGGCGTACTCGGGCTGGGCGCTCTGTTCGGGATTTCGCTGAAAATACTCCCGCTCGGCGTCGACGAAGGCCAGGCACGATTGGATGGTGTCGAGTTCGTTGCGCCCGATTCTACGATTGAGAAGTTCCCCGGCGCCTTCGGCCGTATCGAATGTCCACCCCGCCTTCCGGCCCCACCAGGTTCCCTTTTGCTTCACCAGGGGAATCGGGAAAGGCCAATCGCGCGGTCCTACCTCGAGTACCATCACGCCGGTATTCCAGGGAATCCAGGTGTTTTTGGCCTCGTAGGCGTTGATGAACCACGTGCGCTGATGTTGGTCCATGACGGGGTCGCCCGAGGTGAGCACGGGTTGGGCATCGGGGCCGAGGATCTTGAGGAGCGTGTCCTCGTCGGAGAGCTTTAGGGCGGAGACCAGTGCAGTGCTGGCCGCTTCTGGATCAGAGAAGACTCGCCCCTCGTCCTGAATCGGAGTGCGGCAAGCGAAAAGAAACGCTGCCCCGGCGATCAGGAGGAACGGAATTACGTTTCGCTGGAGCAGGGTCATTTTACTTTCCTCGTTCGTGACCGGGTTCATCGTCGTCTTCCCCCACCGCGCATGCCGCCGAAGCCTCCCTGGCGCCCTCCGCCGAAACTTCTCCCGCTGCCGCTTCCAAAGCGGCTGGAGCCCCCACGACTCTCGAAGCCGCGCTGGGAGTTCCGCATGGCCTGTTGGCCGTTTCTACTTCCGCCGAAAGCGGAGCTGCGATTTCCGGCATTGCCTCCGTCGAAACCGTTTCCGCCTCCGAAGTCCCCCCGGCCGGCGTTCTGCCGACCCTTGCCCTGGCCAAGGCCGCCCTCGGCGCCGCCAAGTCGGTTGCTCTTGCCCGCGAGGTTGCTCGCCGAGCCGGTGCCCTTGAAACCATCGAACTGGCCCTTGGAGAGTTGCTGGCGGCCCTGGTCAGCCCGGCCGCGAAAGGAGTCTCGGGCCTGGGAATTGCGCGCCTGGTTCCCGCCATAACGTTGCTGGAGGTTGCTGTTTCCGTAGGACACACCGCGCCGGTGCTGGGCGTTGTGGTTCCAGTTGGCATTCTTGATATTCGTTTGATTGAAATTGTTGTAGCGATTCACGTTGATGTTGACGTTCGAGTGCCCCCAATTGCAGCCACCCCACATGGCGGAGCCCACAGCGAGGCCGACGCCGAAAGAAACAGCCGATCGCGTAGCCACGTAGCCGGGCGGGTAGTAGTAATAGGGGGGATAAGCAGGGTAGGCCCAGGCGCCGTAGACCACCGTGGGGTTGTAGGTTGGGACGTACACGACTTGGGGGTTGGCCGGGGCGATGATGATGGTTTGAGTCTGATTTCCGCTGGCCGTGTCTTCGACGGTGACTTTTTGTTGATCATTGGTCTCAAGGTTGCCTGCGTTTCGTGCCTTCTCGCGCAGTACTTGGACGGCGTTCATTACGCTTTTCTGATCGGCCAGGAAGGCATCTCCGAGTTGGTTGGTCCACGTCAGTTTCTCGCTCATCATTTCAAGGGGCTGGGGGAAGGCTGTGAGAGATTTGACACTGGCATCCCAGCTCTGCTTCTGCATGGCGGCCTCAAGGGCTTTGCTGTCGAGGCCCGGGTTGTCTTTGAGCCAGCGGGCGGCCTCGACGATCTCGAGGGGATAGGTGGAGGCCATGAGGATCTGGGCGAGCAGGGCGTCTGGATAGAGCGCGATGGGGGCCACCAGCGATTCGAGTTTCTCGGGTGAGGGTGTGGACGAAGCGGCCGCCGGTGCGGTTCCGGTGGTTGAGTCCGAAGTTGATTGGCCCAGCGCCGGTGCGGCGAGCATGGCCAGAGCCAGGCCAACGGACAGAAGAGACCGAAGCCAGGAATGGGTGAGGGTAGGGCGCACTGTGAACCTCCGGCGATAAGGGAATTGCGATCGCTGAACCCTAAACCATACCGGGAGCCACGAGCGAGGCAAAGCGCACCGGGGTCAGGCCCGCGACAGACTTGGAGAATGCCGTTGAAGTTCAATGGGAGCGAGGGGTTTCGGCGTTCTCTGGCCGATCCCCAAGGGCCTTGGAGCCGCAGATTTTTTTCGTCAGCGCGCGTGTTGCCCCCGACGGAGGCAGTGATTGTGCGATACTGGGACTCCAACTCGCAGCGGAGGATCTCGCCATGCTCGACTACCTCATCAAGGACGCCCACATCGTCGATGGAACCGGGGGGCCGACGGAGAACGGCGATCTTGGAATACGCGACGGAAAAATCGTGGCCCGGGGTCGGGTGGATGAGGCCGCCCGGGAGGTCATTCACGCAGACGGAGCCCTGGCGACTCCTGGCTGGATTGATATTCACACGCATTATGACGGCCAAGTCACCTGGGATGCCCAGTTGGACCCTTCGGCCTCCCACGGCGTGACCACCGTGGTCATGGGAAATTGCGGCGTGGGCTTCGCGCCGGTTCCCCGGGGCGGTGAGCAGGAACTGATCGCATTGATGGAAGGCGTCGAAGATATTCCGGGGACCGCGCTCTACGAGGGAATGCCCTGGGGCGAATGGGAAACGTTTCCCGAATACCTGGACCTGCTCGCGGGTCGAGAATACGCCCTGGACGTCGGGGCCCAACTCGCGCACGGTGCCCTACGCAATTATGTGATGGGAGAGCGGGGTAGGAATCACGAGGACGCCACGGCCGAGGATCTCGTGCGCATGGCCGATCTCGTCGAGGAAGCCATGCGCGCCGGGGCGGTGGGCTTTTCTACGAGTCGGACCACCGGGCACCGATCCATCGATGGAAACCCGGTTCCCGGAACCTTCGCCGAGGCCGAGGAGTTGATCGCTCTCGCTCAAGCGATGGATCGGGCGGGCTCGGGCGTCTTCGAGTTGATTCCCGCGAGCACCATCGGAAAACTCGAGGCTCTCGGGGGTGAGCGCTATTCCCTGAACGAGGAATTCGAATTGATCAAGCGCCTGGGTCGTTCGTGTACCCGTCCCGTAACCTTCACCACGGTGCAGGTCCCCGACAACCCCACCGAGTGGCAGGATATCCTGGCGGGCGCCGCCCAAGAGAATGCAGCCGGTGCCAATCTGCGCCCCCAGGTGGCGTCCAGGCCGATTGGCTTCGTGACGAGCCTGGACACCTATCACATGTTTCAGCGCCGGGAGACCTATCTGAAACTCGCGGATTTGCCCCTGGCCGAAAGGGCGCGAGAGATGCTGAAGCCCGAGGTGAAGGCGGCTATTCTGAAGGATGCCGACGTTCCCGTCGACCAGGATGGGGCGATGGCGAACATCCACAACCTGATGCGGGAGACCGCGGCTTTCGTGATTCCCATCGGCGACCCGGTGGATTACGAACCCGAACTGAGTCAGGTCCTGGGTGCGCGCGCGATCGCCGAAAAACGCGATGTGGCCGACGTCATGTACGATTTCCTGGTTTCCGATGGGGGCCGTTCCTACGCGATTCTGATGGGGGCGAATTATATCTCGGGCAATCACGACGTGATTCATACGATGCTCTCGGATCCCCACACCGTGACGGGTCTCTCGGATGCCGGGGCCCACGTGAATTTGATTTTCGACGCGGTGGCGCCCACCTACCAGTTGATGCACTGGGTTCGCGATCGGAGCCGGGGCCCCCGCCTGCCGGTGGAGCACGTGGTCTTCAAGCAGACGAATAACAACGCTCAACTCTACGGGATGCACGATCGCGGGAGCCTTGAGGTGGGCAAGCGCGCCGACCTGAATCTCATCGATTTTGATAATCTCGGCTTGGGCGCCCTGGCGGCCCATCGAGACCTTCCGGCGGGCGGGAGCCGCATCCTCCAGAGCGCCCGGGGCTATATCGCCACCTTTGTCCACGGTGTGCGAACCCGGGAGAACGATGTCGATACCGGCGCTCGCCCCGGTCGCCTGGTTCGTACCCCGGTCGTGGGATAGGTCCTCGGTCGCCCGGAAGGGCACGGATGCGTATCCATTCGGAACCCCTGGGGCTTTTTGCTTTCGCTTTGTTGAGCGAGACGCTGGGGGCAGGGTGTCGGTGCCCTCGCCCGGGCCCGGTGAGTGGTCGATAGAATCGCCAAGAAGGAGTCGAAGAGAGTGGGCCGTAACGGAGCTGAATTTGCCCTGGAGGCCGCTCGGGCCGCGGGGGTCGAGGTTTGCTTTGCCAATCCCGGGACCACCGAGATGGATCTGGTCGTGGCCCTCGACAAGGTGCCCGCGATCCGCAGCGTGCTCTGCCTCTTCGAGGGGGTCGCGACCGGGGCGGCGGATGGTTATGGCCGAATCTTGGGCAAGCCGGCCCTGACCCTGCTGCATCTGGGACCAGGCTTCGCCAACGGCATCGCCAATCTGCACAACGCACGCCGCGCCGGAAGCCCGGTGCTCAACCTGATCGGGGACCACGCGACCTGGCACCTGGAGGCGGACGCGCCCCTGACCTCGGATATCGAATCCCTGGCCGCACCGGTTTCCCAGTTCGTTCGCCGCTCGGCGACCCCGCTGGAGTTTGCCCGGGATCTGGTGGACGGCATCGCCGCCGCCACGGGTTCGCCCTCGGGCGTCGCCAGCCTGATCGTCGCCCAGGAAGCGGCGTGGGAGGAAGCCGACGGAAAGCTTCCCGAGCTCGAGCGGGTGGAGCCGGTGGCCCCCGAGCCCGCAGGGGTGGCCGAAGCGGCTTCGCGCCTCCGGGGTAAGGGGGCCCAGGCGGGGCTCCTGCTCGGAGGCATGCTCGACGCCGAAGCCCTCGAGGCCGCGGCGCGGATTCGGTCGAGTACGGGATGTCGGGTCTGGCTCGATACCTTTCTCCCCCGGCTTCGCGAGGGGCGTGGGGTCACCCATTTTGACGCCGTGCCCTATTTCCCCGAGCAGGCGATGGAATCCCTCGCCGGGGTGGAGAGCCTGATCTCCGTGGGGACCCGATCGCCGGTGGCTTTCTTCGGTTATCGCAGCGTGGGCCGGAGCAGTCTGCTCCCCGAAGGCTGCGAGACCCTCGGACTCGCGGGCCCCGGCCAAAGGCCGGGCCCGGATCTGCTCGCCCTAGCCGAGGCTCTGGAGGCCGGGCCAGCGCCCGAAGTCGTCGACACGCCCCTGACGCCCGTGGCCGAGGGAGCCATCGACGTGGTGAGCCTGGGGTTGATCCTCGCTCACTGGCTTCCCGAAGAGGCGATCCTGGTCAACGAGGCGGCGACCTCGGGGCTCGGGTGGGGGCTCTACGGCCGGTCCGCCGCGCCCCACGACGTGCTCAACCTGACCGGCGGCGCCATCGGTCAGGGGATTCCCAACGCCGTGGGAGCCGCAGTGGCCGCACCCCATCGCCGGGTGGTCGCTCTCCAGGCCGACGGCTCGGGGCTGTACACCCTCCAGGGTCTGTGGACCCTGGCTCGAGAAGAACTCGACGTGACGGTGATCGTCTGTGCCAACCGTGCCTACCGAATCCTCCAGGCCGAGTTGGGCCGGGTGGGGCCGGCTGAGCCCGGCCCCGTCGCTCAGGCCATGACGGATCTCTCGGGTCCCGTGATCGAGTGGACCCGATTGGCCGAGGGGATGGGGGTCGCTTCCTGCCAGGTCAGCCAAAACCAAGAACTCCAGGCCGCCCTGGAGGCTCGCCGGGACCAGCGCGGCCCCTATTTGATCGAAGTCGTGCTCTAGGGGGCGGCGGGTTCGTGCGTTGCCGAGGCCGGGGCAATTATTTAGCTTCCCTCACTTCTTGTTCTGCCGGTTCGACCGCGAGGCCTCGCGGAGGCCCGGCCGAGGAAAGGGCTCCGGATGCCGAAGGCTACGCGGGAATCGATCGAACTCGAATTTGATGAATTTGGAGACTCGGCCGGCGAGCCGCTGCTCCTCATTATGGGCCTGGGCGCCCAGATGGTGCTCTGGGACGACGGCTTCTGCGAGAGTCTGGCGGAGCGCGGACACCGGGTCATTCGTTTTGATAATCGCGACGTGGGGCTCTCGAGCTGGCTCGATCACCTGGGTGTTCCCGACGTGATGGAGATGGTCGCGGCCATGGGCCAGGGAAAGCCTTTGGATATTCCCTACACCCTGGACGATATGGCCGACGACGCCATGGGGGTGGTCGATGCTCTCGGGCTCGATCAGGCGCATATCTGCGGTGCCTCCATGGGGGGTATGATCGCCCAGACCGTGGCGATTCGTCATCCCGGCCGGGTTCGCAGCCTGACTTCGATTATGTCCACCACGGGAAATCCCGAACTTCCTCCGGCCAGTCCCGAGGCCATGGCCGTATTGACCGAACCCGTCCCCGAGGATCGCGACGAAGTCATTGAGCGTTCGCTCAAGAGCGATGCGGTGATCGGATCTCCGGCCTATCCGGCAGACCCGGCCTATTTGCGCGAGCGAGCCGGCATGCTTTTCGATCGGGCTTTCCATCCCGAGGGCACCGCCCGGCAGATGGCCGCCATCGTGGCCCACGGCGATCGCAGCCCGGCTCTGCGCGAAGTCGACATTCCGACCCTGGTGATTCATGGCAAGGCGGACACCCTGGTCCCCGTGGAGGGGGGCATTCATACCCACGAATCCATTCGGGGTTCCGAACTCATGTTGATCGAAGGCATGGGGCATAACCTCCCGCCGGCCCTTTGGGGCGAGATCGTCGATGGCATCTCGGCGCTGACCGCCCGGGCGCCCCGCAAAGCGTAGGTCGGGGCTGGAGGCTCGGTCCCGGGATCGACACCCTGTTTGCATTGATATCGGTGGTTCTCCCAAGCGGGAGAAGGCCGATAGAGGAGGAAGCGAAAATGATTGGTTACGTGACCATCGGAACCACCGATATGGAAAAGGCCAAAGGGTTTTGGACCGAGCTTCTCGAACCCTTGGGCGCCAAAGTGCTGATGGATATCGGCCGCATCGCCTTCGTGGGGGAATCCATGGAGAAGCCGATTCTGGCGCTCTGCACCCCCTTCGATGGGGAGGAGCCCCATCGGGGCAATGGCAATATGCTCGCCTTTCCCGCCGGTTCCCGGGAAAAGGTCGATGAGTTCCACGCCCGGGCGCTGGCTCTGGGCGCCAGCGACGAGGGTGCCCCGGGTGAGCGAATGCCGGGTTTCTACGGCGGCTATATCCGGGATCTCGACGGCAACAAAGCCGTCTTCTATCAGATGGGCTAATCGCCAGCGGTCCGGCCCTGGCAGAGCGCGGCGGCGATTCTCTTCCGGGCCCTGGAGCGAGATGAATTTCGCGCTCCAGGGACTCGGCTCTCCTCGATCCCTGGGCATTGGATTCCCCGCCCAATCCAGGCGAGGCATTGATCTCGCCGGTCGAAATTTTCCCTTAGCGATTGCCGAAGATCAGGGAATGGGGGGCCCAACGGTCGGCCCAGGGGCGCGCTTCCTCGAGTTCGTAGGCTAGGGCGTAGAGGACTGCATCCTCTCCGCGCCCGGCGACGAAATGGCTGCCGATGGGAAGCGATGAGTCCCAGCCCAGGGGCACGGACATCGCCGGATGGCCACCGAAATTGATGGGACCCGTAAATTTCAAGTGTGCCATCAGGGCGATGAAAGCCTCATGGCTATAAAGGTCGCTCGGGCTGGCCTGGTCGAGTTTCGGGCAGGCGACGGGGCTCACCGGGGTCAGCAACACGTCGATGCCTTCGAAGGCGCGGTCGAAATCCTCGGGGAGGCTGTCGAGGGCGGCGCTCCGCTCGGCCATTTCTCCGGAATCGAAATCTGCAGCGGCTTCGACGAAGGAAGCCATCCAGGGAGTGAGGAGGCCGGATTCCAACACGCCTTTTCCAGTCATGCTCCGGATGCCAGGTCCGATTTCACGGGTCTTCTCAGCGAAGAAGGCGCGGTAGCCCTGAAAAAACGACTGGATGTCGCGGATCGGGTGGGCCACTTCGATCACTTCGTGGCCCAGGTCCTGGAGGAGCATTGCGGCGTCTTCCTGGGCGGCACGCACATCGCTCTCCACCGGCACCGGCCCCGGAATATCGGCGGCGTAGCCGATTTTGAGCCGGCGCTTGTCGGGACCCTTGAGTCGACCGAGGGGGGGGTATATCTGTCCGCTTTTGTCCTCGGTGCAGTCGAGAAGCGCGGCGCTATCACGCACCGAGCGGCTGAGGGTCTGGTTGGTTTTTACGCGATCGTGGCTGCCGTCGGCCTCTCCCGAGCGCATGCGGAAGCGGCTCGCCTTCATACCTAAAAGTCCAGTGGCCGAGGCGGGTAGGCGGCAGGATCCGGCACCGTCGGTTCCGTGAGCCAAGGGGGTCGCGCCGCTGGCAACGGCCGCCGCGGCTCCCCCGCTGGAGGTGAAAGTCGAGTACTCAAGATTCCAGGGGTTGCGGGTGGCCCCAAAAATCTCATTGGCGGTGAGCACCAGGCTGGCGAATTCGGGGACGTTCGTCATGCCCAGGATGTTGAGCCCCGAGGCCTCGAGCCCGTCGATATAGGGGACGTTGACTTTGGGGATATTTTGGAAGTTGAGTCGGGAGCCGTCGGTTCGCAGCAATCCACCGACATCAATCATGTCCTTGATGAGTATGGGCACTCCGGCAAAGGGGGTATCCAGGGACATCTCGGGGGCACGCAGACGCGCGCGATCGAAATCGGGGGCGGCCATGAAATTGAGTTCGGGATTACTGGCCTCGATTCGACGGATAACGATTTCGGTGAGCTCCAAGGCCGAGAGCTCTCTCCCTTTCACGAGTTCCGCCAGACCAAGAGCGTCCCTGTTCAGGAATTCGTCTGTCGCTTTAGATTCCGTCACCGGGGACTCCTTCCTGTCTTGGAAACGCTACCCTAGCCGAGAGACCACCTGTTCGCTGGGCTGAGTTCGTTCGAAGCGCAGAGGTCAAGCCTTTACCAATCCGCTCTGGAGGGGTTATGTCGAGCGAACTTCGTTACGAAAAGAAATCAGGGGTTGCGGTGTTCACCATCGACAATCCTCCGGTGAATGCGTGGACCCCAGCGATGCACAAGGCTTTCTACCATCGCCTGGTGGAATTTGTCGACGACGACTCCGTTCACGTGGGCATCCTGACCGGAGCGGGTGATCGCTGCTTTTCAGCGGGCGACGATATCAAGACTCCGCGCCCGTCCCGAACCCATGCCGAACTCAATCGTCGTTACCTCGCGGGCATGAAGGAAGAGACCGACCTCGATTTCCCGGGCTGGGAGCACAAGGTCCTGACCCTGACCCGCTACAAGCCCATTATTGGCGCCATCAACGGGACGGCGCTGGGGGGCGGCTTTCTCTACCTGCAATTGCTGACGGATATCCGCATCGCCGCTCGGGGAGCGCAGCTGGGCCTGCCCGAAATCAAGTACGGCATGGCGGGGGCCGGGGGCGCCCTGCAACTCGGCAACGCGATTTCCCATGTCGATGCCATGTACCTCCTGCTGACCGGGAGCGTGATCGACGCGGACCGGGCGTGCGAGATGCGCCTGGTCAATGAGGTGGTGGAGCCCGGAGATCTGATGAGCCGCGCCTTCGAGATCGCCGAGATGATCGCTGCTCACGACCCCCTGGCCATCAAGGTGGAAATGGAGTCGTATTATCGGGGGCGGGATCTGCCCCGGGACCAGGCCCTGGCGCTTTCGGGCTTCATGTTTCGCATGATCCGCAGCACGTTCCCCGAGAAGCCGCCGCTCGAAGACGAGAAGTGATTGGCCACCCGGCGGGTGCCGGCTTCAGAGAAGGCGGAAAACCATGAGCCCATCGAAGAGATCCGACTTGGAGGATTGGGCGCGTCTCCGCGAAGAGGTCGAGTCCCAGCCCCTGGCGCGTAGCCTGGGGCAATTCCTCGACGAAGCGGCCGCCCGGGAGCCCGACAAGGTTTTCCTTCATTTCTTCCAGCAGGATGAAAAGTACACCTATCGCGAGATCTCCGAGCAGTCCGATCGGCTGGCCAGCAGCCTCTGCGGCCTCGGGGTTCGCAAGGGGGCCCATGTGGCCCTGATGATTCCCAACGGTCCCGCCTTCATCGTCTCGTGGTTTGCCCTCGCCAAGATCGGCGCGGTCATGGTGCCCGTCAATTTCAGCTACACGTCGAGTGAACTCGCCTACATCCTCTCGAATTCGGACAGCGAGTTCCTGGTGATCGACGAGAGCCTCGCGGCGATCTTCGACGGCATCCCGGCAGAGACACGCACGGTGGCGGATGAAAACGTTGTGGTGGTGGGCGCCGCCGTCGCCCCGCGACACGGCTACCGCGTCCTGGTCGATGCGGGCTCGGCTCCCTTCCGGGCCCCGAGCGCGGTGGAGCAGGCCGACCTGCTCAGCATCCAGTACACGTCGGGGACCACCGGGCTTCCCAAGGGCTGCATGCAGAGCCATCGTTTCTGGCTGATCGCGAGCCTGGTGGCCAGCCGGGGGCACGGCATGGAGGTGACGAATATCCTGGTCACGTTCCCCCTTTTCTATCTCGATCCCCAACTCCAGGTTCTCACCGCGCTTCACGGGGGCGGCACGGCATTCATCGCGCGCCAACACAGCCTCAAGGCATTCGTCGGCTGGATCAAGGAGTTCAAGATCCACCTGGCCACCATCACGCCCCCGGTCTATCACGCGATCCCGGCCCGGCCCGACGATGCGGAGAACGATCTGCGTTTCATCGCCGCCTTCTATCACAAGGAGGACACCCACCAGGCCCTCGAGGAGCGCTTCGGGGCGGTGGCCCGGGATGCATTCGGGATGACCGAAGTCGGCGTGGCCACGTTTACGCCCACATCGGCGACCCATATGGTGGGCAGCGGGACATGCGGCCTGGCGGCGCCCTTTCGCGAGGTCCGGGTCTGCGATGAAGAGGGCAAGGAAATGCCCTGGGGCGAAACCGGCGAACTCTGCATCGCCGGGGACGGAATCCTCTGGGGCTATTACAGGCGCCCCGAGGCCAATGCCAACTCTTTTCGCGGGCGCTGGTTTCGCACCGGCGACCTGGCCCAGATGGATGCGGACGGCTACGTCTGGATCGTCGGGCGCATGAAGGACATGATCAAGCGCAGCGGCGAGAATATCGCGGCGGTGGAGGTCGAAGGGGCGCTGGCAGAGCACCCCGACATCCTTGAAGCCGCCGTGATCCCGGTGCCCGACAAGCTCCGCAAGGAGGAGGTGAAGGCCTATCTCATCCTACAGCCCGGCAAGACGGCGGCCGATCTCTCTCCCGACCAGGTGGCGATCCATTGCGAGAGCCGGCTCGCGCGCTTCAAGATTCCGCGTTTCATCGCCTACGTGGACGAGTTCCCGCGTACGCCCTCGAACAAGGTCGCCAAGAGCAAGCTCGTGGACGCCGCCGATGATCTTCGCACCGGCGCCTACGACCGCCTCGACGAGGTCTGGCGCTAGCCGAATTCGTGGATCGTGGCCCCGCGTTTCACCATGATGCCCCGGATCCGATCGAAGACCTTCGCGTAGCGGTAGAAGGGCACGCGGGGGAAGAGGTGGTGGATCGAGTGGTAGTTCTGCCAGAGCCAGACCCAGGTGATGGGCGTATTCACCCAGCTCCGAAACACGATGGTGGACGTATCCACGTAGCGGCCCATGGCAGCGTTCGGATGATGTACGGCGACGGCAAAGAAGGTGACGATGATGAAGTTGCCCAACAGGTTGGCGAGGATGGTGAGCCAGAGAACCTCCTGGCCGAAGCCCGCCAGAGCGAGGCCGCCCCGGATCCCCACGATGCCGAGGATCTCGATCGCCACCAGCCGCTTCTCCCGGTCCGTGGCTTTCGACCAGTGTTCGGCGTAGAGGGTGTATTGCCGGGAGATGCTGATAAAGCTCACCCGGATGAGCGAGAAGAAGGTGACCGGGGTGTTGGCCGCCGTCCACATGTCGGGGTCAGCTTCGGGATCATTGGTCTTGCGATGGTGGGCGAGGTGCTCGGTTCGGTGGATCGTCAGCGGAATCGACATCATGAAGCCCGCCAGGATGCCCAGGGCTTCGTTGTACCATCGGGTCGGCTGCCCGAAACCCGAAATGTTGCCGTGGACGGCTTCGTGGAGAACGGTATAGCTCGCGTAGACGAGCAGTCCGTTGATGACGAAGCCCGCCGCCATGCCGAGGTGGCCGGTCGCCACGGCGACGAAGACCGCGGCGTAGGCGATGACCACGCCCAGGCATAGGCTGATCGTGCCCCAGGCCACGCCCCCGGTGGACTCCCGAGCCAGACGCATAGCCTCGCGATCGAGGCTGCTGTCGCTTTGTGCTGTACTCATGGGTTCAGAGCCTCCTCGACGGTCTTTCGCGCCCAGCCGTAATCGGCCTTGCCATTGGGAGCGCGCTCGACGCGTTCGACGATGAAGAGATCCTTGGGCACCTTGTAGGCGGCCAAATTTCCCTTGGTGAATCGGCGGATTGTGTTGGCATCGACTTCGCTTCCCGGGAGCAGCGAGGCCACCCCGGTGACCCGTTGACCGAATTTTTCATCTTCGATACCGATGACCAGGCAGTCGATCACGTCGGGATGCGACTTGACCGCTTCCTCGACTTCCTCGGGGTAGACCTTTTCGCCGGCGGTGTTGATGCAATTCGAGCCCCTGCCCAGGAGGGTCAGGGAGCCGTCGGCTTCGACCAGGGCCCAGTCACCGGGAAACGAATACCGGACGCCGTCGATGGCCTTGAACGTCGCGGCAGATTTTTCCTCGTCC